>JAKFUS010000068.1 GCA_021732605.1 Betaproteobacteria bacterium
GTAGCCACCGAACGTTGCCCGCCCCGCTGCCAGGCTGATGACGAAAGCTACAACGGCAACGATGGCGGATACGGCCACACTGCTGATGACCAGCCAGAGGATAAACCCGGACACACCCGCCATGACGCCCGCGGCACCCAGTTTGCCCAGCACCGCACGCAGCCCGCGATTGATGAGGGTGAACAACACAAAGCCGGCAATCAACCATTCCGGATTGAACGGCAGATTGCCACTGCGGGGAGCCGCTGACGGCTGCGGCGGCGGCAAGGCCTCACCGCCGACCACACTGATGATGCGCGAGACGCCGGCCGTCACGCCACCGGCAAAATCACCGCGCTGGAACTGCGGCACGATATCGTCGCTGATAATGCGTTTTGAAGTGGTATCGGTCAGCGCGCCTTCAAGTCCGTAACCGACTTCAATGCGCAGCTTGCGATCGTTCTTGGCGATGACCAGCAGCACGCCGTCATCAACGCCCTTGCGTCCCAGCTTCCACTGCTCAAAAGCACGCACAGCATATTGCTCGACGGTCTCGGGCTGCACCGTGGCCACCATCAATACAGCAATCTGCGCCCCCTTTTTCGCCTCAAAGGCGGCAAGCTGTCGGTCAAGTTCGGCAACGCGCTCCGCCGACAGCGTGCCGGTGAGATCGGTGACGCGCGCCTTCAAGGGAGGCACCGCCACCTCCGCCGACGCGGTAAAGACGGCAAAACACAATACCGCCGCGGCGACGAGTGCGCGCGGCAACAACATCGCGGACATGGGTTATTTGGTCGCCGGCACCGTGTACTCGTTCGGAGGGCTGGATGGCGCGTTCGGAGGACTGGATGGTGCAGCCGGCGCGGGCGCTGCAGCAGGTTTGCCGAAATCGACTTTAGGCGGTTTGCTGATTTCCTTCTCGTTCTCGACCGTGAACTGCGGCTTCTCCTTATGGCCGAACAGCATCGCTGTCAGATTGCTCGGGAACGAACGCACGACGACGTTGTACTCGCGCACCGCCTGAATGTAACGATTGCGTGCAACGGTGATGCGGTTCTCGGTGCCCTCAAGCTGGGCCTGCAGGTCACGGAAATTGGCGTCGGACTTCAGTTGTGGATAATTCTCCGACACCACCAGCAGCCGCGACAGCGCGGAAGACAGCTCGCCCTGAGCCTGTGCAAACCGCGCAAAGGCCTGCGGGTCATTGACCAGTTCTGGTGTGGCTTGAATGGAACCGACTTTGGCGCGGGCATTGGTGACGCCCAGCAGCACATCGCGCTCCTGAGCGGCGAATCCTTTCACGGTCTCGACCAGATTCGGAATCAGGTCGGCGCGGCGCTGGTACTGGTTGACCACTTCCGCCCAGCTGGCCTTGATCTGCTCGTCGGTGGTCTGCAGCGTGTTGTATCCGCAACCACCGGCGAGGACGGAAAATACCAATAAAATCAAAAGGACGAATCGATTATTTAAAGCGTTTTTATTCACAGCTTGTTTATTCACAGTGATCTCCGGTTTCTGGTTAAGCCACCGAATTTAGATTGCGGCGGTCTCCGCCGATTGCAAGCGCTGCATGGTTTCAACCGCCAAACAAAGATCTTCCCACGCTTTCGCCTTGTCAGTCAGTGCGCGCAGCAGGTAGGCCGGATGATAGGTGACGAGCAGGGGGATTCCACGATAGGCGTGCTGCTGCCCGCGCAGGCTGGCAATGCTGGCATCGCGGCCAAGCAGATTGATGGCAGCCACCTTGCCCAGTGCAACAATAAGCTTCGGCTGAATCAGTTCGATCTGCCGCTGCAGGTAAGCGCTGCAGGCAGCAGCCTCTTCCGGCTGCGGATTGCGGTTGCCCGGCGGACGGCATTTGACGATGTTGGCGATATACACACTTTTACCGCGCTCAAGCGCAATCGCCGCCAGCATGTTGTCGAGCAACTTGCCGGCCTGCCCGACAAATGGTTCACCCTGCTCGTCCTCATCCGCTCCGGGACCTTCGCCGACAAATAGCCAGTCGGCATTTTCATCACCAACCCCGAATACGGTCTTGTTGCGTTTCTGGTGCAGGACGCAGGCCGTGCAATCCGCGACACAGGCTTTCAGTGCCGGCCAGTCCATGGCGGTGACCGAACCGGCATCACCGTTCGCCGAAACTGTGTGCGCCGCCATCGGAACCTCAGGCTCCCGTGCCGCCAGTCCTGCAGTAGGAACAAACCCCTCAGCCTCAGCCACTGCTTGTGGCGCATCACGCAACCGCCATACCGGGCTGATGCCGATTTCCTTCAGCAGTTGTTCACGGCGCGCATTTGAGCCGTCGTTCATGTTCTATCGCGCCGCAAACTGTCAGTCATTGCAGTTTCTTTTCCATGGTGACGGCATCTTCGCGCACGGCGCCCGCCGGATAATAGCCCCGGCGCTGGCCGATTTCGGCAAAACCATACTGTGCATACAGAGCGCGGCCGGCCGTATTCGACTCCCGCACCTCCAGGTAAATCGTCAGCGCAGCGTGATCCCGCGCCAGTTTGACGACAAAACGCAGCAGTTCGCCGCCCAGTCCCCGGCGCTGCAGCGGCAACGCGATGCTCAGGTTCAGCAGGTGCGCCTCCCCCGCCGCGATCATCACCACGCTATAGCCCGCCACGCGGCCTTCGCGCTCCAGGATCCAGCAGTGATAGCCCGCCTCCAGTGAATCAGTAAAGTTGCCGATGGTCCACGGGTGCGTGTACACGCTGCGCTCGATCGCCTCAACAGCGGACAGATCCTGCGCCACCATTCGCCTGAATCTCGGCATGTCATCAAGTTGTGCGCTCATCGCTCCGCCGTTTTCAGCGCCACTTTGTCACGGATATAGAGCGGCGCGGCTTCCTCCGCCCGGATGCCGCGCCCGGCGGCAAACAGCGGTGCTGCCAGTCGCGCAATGTCGCCGGCGTGCGGATACACAGTGTCATCGATAGTCGCCAGGGCAGCACCATAATGCTGCTGCAACACATCACGGTATGCCGCAAAGCCGCTGCCGCATCCGGTCCACCCATCGCCCGGCAGTTTAGGAGCTGTGGCCGGCGCACAGACCCGCGGCGCCGACACCTCGATATAAGCATCGCCTTCAAGCACATAGGCCGCGTGATAAATTTCCTGCATCCGCGCATCAAGACTGCACATCACCTTTGCCGCACCACAGGCCAGCGCCATCGCGTGCAAGGTGCCGATACCGGCCAGCGGAATAGCGGCAGGAGACGCCAGCCCTTGCGCCACGGCACAGGCGATGCGCAGCCCTGTGAAGGAACCCGGACCCTGCCCGTAGGCGATGCCGTCGAGCATGGCCAGCCGCAGACCGCCCTCAGCCAATACGGTATCCACCATGCCGGTCAGCATGACCGAATGCGCCTGCCCGGCGCGCGCCGCATGCTCATGCACAACACCGTCCCGCCACAGGGCGACGCTGCAATGTTCCGTAGAAGTGTCCAGCGCAAGAATATTCATGTTCAGTCTGCGTTCACGGCAGATTGTAGCCGAGGCGACGCCTGATCATCTTATCCCGGCACAGCGATGCCGCATGACCTGCGTTATACTGACCACGGGATTTATTCCGCTGCTAAATTAGAGAGTTACGGGACCTATCGATGAGAGCCATATTAACCACGCTTGGGGCGTTTCTGGTCGGCGGACTGATACTTCTCGGCATCGGCGGCATCGCCTACCATTTGTTCCGCGATGACGGCTGGTTTTCCCAGGGTCTGGGCGCTTTGTGGAGGGCGCAGTACCAGGCCCCGGTGATGACCATCATCCTGATCATCGCCGCGATTTTTGTGGCCAAGAGCCTGTATGGTGCCCAGATCGGCGGTAAACGCGAAAGCAAGATTCCCGACTTTGTGCTGTTTGCCTTCATTGCCACGGGCATTTTCTTTCTCGGCCGGCTGATCACCACCGGCCAGATCTGAACCGCGGCGTACGCCGGACGCAACAATAATTTTCTTGAAAACCTCACCTTGCGGAGCATGACGCCATGAGCGACATCAAACGATTCAACAGCGACAAACGTCTTTCCCGCGCCGTCACCCACGGCAACGTGGCCTATCTCGCCGGCATCACCGCCGATGACCGCAGCAAGGGCATGCGCGAACAGACCGCGGAAATCCTCGCCAAGATTGATGCCATGCTGAAAGCCGCGGGTACTGACAAATCCCGGCTGCTCTCTGCGGTGATCTGGGTCACCGACATGCGCGCCAAACCGCAAATGGACGAAGCCTGGGCTGCCTGGGCTGATCAGCAGAACCTGCCGGCGCGCGCCTGCGTTGAAGCGCGGCTCGGTACGCCGGACACGCTGGTGGAAATCATGGTGCAGGCCGCGAAGTAGGACGAGACGAAGACTTCATCGCCTGGCCTTAAAACCTCGCGGCATCAACTCACGGCCATTGACGGGCCTGAAAAACAAAAGCGGCGCTTGATGCGCCGCTTTTGTTTTTAAGGTGACGCGCCTCAGGTTTTGGAGGCGCGCGCCTTGGCTTTGACTTCAATGCCGGCCCACTTTGCGAGATCGCGGTGGATGCGGGTCACCCGCTCGGTCTGGCCCTTGGCCGGGAACCGTTCGTAAAAACCATCGCCCTTGAACTGGGCGCGTTGTGCCGCCCACGGCGTCAATCGATCTTCCCAGCGCTTGATGCGGCCCTGCGCCGGTTCGGCATCCGTGCGCGCGAGGTCGGCGCACACCCGGATCATCGCTTTCAGCGCCACCGGTTTGGTGATTTGGTAAGCGTCATGCGCCCAGGCTTCGCCCCATACCTTCTGCGCCGCTTTCAGAAAATCACGGATGATTTCGTAGAAACGCTCGCTTTCGCGGTAGAGATTGCTGGTGCGGCTGATCTTGCGCCAATCGCCGCTGATCCAGCGGTGCAGTTCGTTGAACAGCTCTGCCTGCAGGATCCATTTGTCCTTCTGGCTGCGCCCGCCCAAGCGGTTGATGCGGTAGCGCAGGGGACTGTCGCCCTCGGTGTAGAGGTCCTCCACCATGCGCGCGGCAAATCGCTTGTCCGGGTCTGCCCAGGACACGCGCTCATAGAGATCCACCAAGTGGCTTTTATTGATACGGGTCGGCGTCGAGTTGATGATGACGAACATTTCCGCGGCGAAGTCCTCGCTGCGGCCGTCAAAAATCACGCAGGGCACATTGATCGAGGCCGCCTCGGCCGGATGCTCCTGCAAATAAAACTTCAGCGCAGCCAGCCGGTGCTGGCCGTCGATGATCAGGTATTTGGCAGTGGGTTCGCCGAGATTGCCGATGGCATCCTGTCCCGACAATGCGCTGAAGCGCAGCTCATCGGAAGTGAACAACAGCACAGTACCGGGAATCGGCGGCTGGCTGACCGCCATCTCGTAGAAGTTGCGCAGCTGGCGCACCTTGGATTTCGACATCTGGCGCTGAAACGCTTCATCGGTACGTTCAACGCGCGAAATAAACTGGGCAATTTCGTCATGCTGCGGCAGATTCTGCGGCGCAATTTCTTCACCGTCGCCATAAAAGCGGCTGATGAATCGCACGCGTTCCAGCACCTCTTTTGCCGGATAACTCGCAAAATAAAAAACGCTGTCTTTTTGTCTGATGCGCGTTGCCAGCATGGTGCCTGGTCCCCTTTAATCTTGTTGTAAGTACTTGGCGCATCGCGGAAATTCGGGTTTCCACAGGACGCCGGATGGGTTGCGGCTGTCATTCTAGCGTTCGCCCATGGGGAAAAGCGAGACTCAGCGGGCTCCGCAGGCACAGGACAAAAAATTACTCAATAAAATCAACTACTTATATTTAAAATAATTGATTGGCAAAACGCCGCATGCCGGGGGCATACCGCTATGCGCGAACGAATCCGACAGGCTGAAACCGGCCGCCCAGCGCCTGCTCGGCCGATACGCCCCACCAAACGCCCAGTACGGTGGAATAGAGATCGCGAAAATCCACGGCATACGCCAGGTTGCCATTGCGATCGAGGCGGTTCAGTTCCGGCGGCTGGCCGTATAAACCGCCGCGCACCCGCCCGCCCATCGCAAAATGCGCAGCGGCGGTGCCGTGGTCGGTACCGCCACTGCTGTTTTGCGCGGCACGGCGACCAAATTCCGAATAAGTCATCACCAGCGCTGAATCCCAGCGCTGCAACTCCATCAGCGCAGCTTTCAGCGCCACCAGTCCTCCCGCCAGTTCCTGCAACAAGCGCGCGTGCGTGACCAGCTGGCCGCGATGAGTATCAAAACTGCCCAATCCGATTTTTACCGCGGCGACACCCGGTTGCGCAGCAATCACCTGCGCCGCGGTGCGCACCGAGTTACCAAATGCCCCCGCCGGAAACACCGTACTGAAAGCATGGCCGACGGATAAACCCGCCGCCGCCTGCGCCACTTCGCGCTCGACTTTCAGGATATGCGCCAGCGCGCCGCCGCCTGTTGTGGCCGCAGCCGGTTGCGCCAGCCGCGCCTGGCGCAGAAATTGTTCGGTGTTGGTGATGGCCACTGCACGTGCGCCGCCGGCAAACGGCCCCATGGCACCGCCGCCCACCACCACACCGTCGGCGGCATATTCCCGCGGCGCCGGCGACGCCTTAAACGACCGCGCCAGCCAGCCATCCTGCAGGTATTCGTTGCTGCGCGATGCGGTATCCCAGATTTCGATGGAGCGGAAATGCGACAGGTTGGCATCCGGATAACCCACGCCCTGCACGATTGCCAGTTCACCCGCCTGCCACAACGCCAGCAAGGGCTGCAATGCCGGATGCAGGCCAGTCGCGGCATCCAGCGCCAACACCTGCTCGCGCGCAATCGCCAGTTGCGGCCGCAGCGCGTAATACGCCGGATCGGCAAACGGTATGACAGTATTCAGTCCATCATTGCCGCCCTGCAATTCAACCAGCACCAGCACATTGCCGTAACCGGTGGTCGCAGCGCGCGCCGCTTGTGCGCTCCACAAGACCGACACCGACGCCGCACCTGTTGCTGCCAGAAATTCGCGTCTGTTCATTGGCGTTCCTCCGCCTTATTTCAGCTGGTAGGCGGGATCCTGCACCGCCATTCTCAACGCCGCAGCATCGCGTCCCGCGACCGCCGCCACCGGCCGCGTCGCAAACACCACGCGCTGCCAGTCATCAACGGCCTTGCCGTCGAACTGACGAAACCAGGCGGCATCATCAAACTGCAGATCATTCGGGCGATTACCTGTCATCGCCACCACCCGCATCGCGGGTTCAGGCTCGCTGCCACGAAAAACGTTTTCAAGGAATTGCCGACGCGACAACAAGGTCGTCGCATTGATCCAGCTGTCGCCACCGGGCCAACCCTTGACGTTAGGCGGCGCAAACAAATCCTGGCCCAGGCGCCCGACCGTCAGCACGTATGGCAAGGGATCAGCCACCGCCATGCGGAACTGGCGCAGCGTACCCACCACCAGGTCCACTGGTGACTTGACCAGATTGCCGCGATTCCGAGGCGCGTAAAACGCATCCGCAGTCAGCAGCTCGCGCAGCGCCGCGCGAATGTCGTAACTGCTGGTCCTGAACACGCTGGCAATGCGCCGCACCTCTCTCATGTCGGGTTCCGTTGATACAAATTCCCGCCACAATTTGGCGACAATGAATTCGGCGGTCTCCGGGCGCTCCAGCAATATCCCGAGCACTGCCGCCCCTTCATGCAGACCGCTGACGCCAAGCACGGTTTTTACGCCGTCATCGTGCAGCAAGGGGCGGAACAGGAATTCACCGCTGTCGCGATCGATGCTCCAGCCGGTGAAGGCACGCGCCGCCTCCTTGACATCCTGTTCGCCGTAACGACCTTCCCCCAGCGTGAACAGCTCCATCAGCTCGCGCGCAAAATTTTCATTGGGCTGCCCTTTGCGGCTGGCCGCACCGTCCAGATAGATCAGCATCGCCGGATCACGCGCCATGGCCTGCAGCAGCTCACGGAAATTGCCCAGCGCATGCCGCCGCAACGTCATGTGCTGGCGGTACATCAGCAGCGGCATGCGCACCTTGCGCAGGCTCGAAGTGAAATGGTTGTGCCAAAACAGCACCATTTTTTCGGTCAGCGGTGACGGCGTGATCAGCATTTCCGCCATCCACCACGCCTTCAGGTCGCGCCCCTGACTGATCAGGCGACGCTGATACTCCTGGCGCTCGACATCGCTCATCAGTGCCGGACGCAGCGGTAGCTCATAAGGGGCCTGCGTCCACTCCGGCGCAGGCACTACAGGCGCTTGGTCCGTCCATCTCAGCAGGCGCGCCACCGCGGCCTCGCGCGTCAGTTGCGCGAATTCATTGATTTCAGGGGTATTGGCGGCAAAGCCGGTGCGGTTCAGCAGGTGCCGCGCATCGTCATAACCCAGCGGTCGGGCCAGCGCCGGCAAGGTGACCAGTCCGCACAACACAACGGCCAGCGCGCGCCGCCACTTGCCGGATCGCACTTCCGCCGTCATCGCGGACTCAGGATTTTCCCGGCGCTTTCGCACCGTGATGCGCCTTGCGTGCCGCACTCATTTCATCGCGCGACAACTGGCCGTCCTTGTTGGTATCAATGACGTCAAATTGACGCGCCAACCGCGGCGTACCTTTCTCCGCTTCTGCGCGCGACAACATGCCATTGCCATCGGCATCGGCCTTCTTGAAATGCTCAGCGGCGCGCGCCTGGTGTTGCTGGCGGCACTTTTCCGGATCAGCCTTGCAGTCGGCGCGTCGTTGCTCCATCTTCGCCTTCATCTCCTTGCACTTCTCCGGATTCTGCGCGCACATTTTTTCGCGCATAGCCGTGTGCTCCCGCCGGCATTTCTCCGGGTCCGCCTTGCACGCTTCGCGGCGCGCCTGCATGGCGGCATTGCATTTTTCCGGATCAGCCTTGCACATTTCGCCCATCGCGCCACGGGACGGCTTGGCGCCTTCCTTGTTGATGGTTGCACCGGGCACGCCCTCGGCGGCAAACACCGGCAATGCCAGCAACATCGAAAAAATCATCGGAAAAAGCGGCATCCTGTTGATCTTCATGATTGACTCCTTGAAATATTGTTCGGCTCAGCGATCACGGCGGGGTTTGTAGATTTCCCGTCGCGCCTTGTCCAGATCGCGATGCAGTTCACGGCGCTCTTCGTCGGAGAGGCGCTGCGGACGCTCCTGCCGCTGAGAACGTTCGGGCTGGCCGGCATCCCGCTGGCGCTGCGGACCGCGCTCGAAACGGTCCGGCTGACCCTGCGCCGCACGCAGTTCGCGCCACGGCCCGGCTGCCGCCGGCGCTGTTTGCAGGGCCGTTATCGCCAATAAGGCCGCCAGCTGAATTGTCGACCACCGTTTCATCCGCCGCACTCCAGTTAAATGATTCCCGCCAGTATGCCGGAGATCGCCATCCCTTCCACACCTCGCACGCCCCGGCGGAGCGTTGCAGCCATCATCATTGCCGCCTGTAAGCACAATGTTTCAGACCGAGGCCCCTATGTAAGCAGTTGTTGCAACCATCTAAGCAGTTGTTGCAATTCCATCGATCACCCGGCTTATCCGATGCGGCCCGCCGCGCTGCCACAACCCCATGCTACGCGGCTGCCGTCAGCCGCAGTTCAGCCATTTTGTAAGAGATTGTTTCAAAGGCATGGTCAGCCACTCCCGAACTGGGTACGATGGCGCCATGACCCAACCTGCACAGACCAAAACCAAGATTCTGGTCGTTGACGACGACGCACGCTTGCGTGAGCTGCTCAACCGTTACCTCAACGAGCAGGGTTACGCCGTGCGCGTGGTCTCCGACGCGGTGGAAATGAACCGCCAGCTCAGCCGTGAACGTTACGACCTGATGATCCTCGACCTGATGCTGCCCGGCGAAGACGGCCTGACCATCTGCCGGCGACTGCGCGGCAGCGGCGAAATGATGCCGATCATCATGCTCACCGCCAAGGGTGACGACGTCGATCGCATCGTCGGCCTTGAAATCGGCGCCGATGACTACATGCCCAAACCCTTCAACCCGCGGGAACTGGTGGCGCGCATCCAGGCGGTGCTGCGCCGGCAGCCGCCCGCGGCGCCACCGGGCGCACCAGGCGCAGCAGCACAGGTTGTCGAGTTCGGCGAATTCCGCTTCAACCTCGGCACCCGCACGCTGACCCGCGCCGGCGTCGAAGCTGCCCTGACCACCGGCGAATTCGCCCTGCTCAAGGTGCTGGTCGAACATCCGCGCACACCGATGTCACGTGACAAACTGATGGAGTTGGCGCGCGGCCGCGAATTCGGCGCCTTCGACCGCTCAATCGACGTGCAGATCTCGCGGCTGCGCAAGATCATCGAGCCCGATGCAGCGAAGCCAGCCTTCATCCAGACTGTTTGGGGCTTTGGTTATGTCTTCATCCCCGACGGCAAAGCGCAGTAAGGCGGTAATTGGTGACTGGTAACTGGTGATTGGGAAAAACATGACTACCGCGCATCTCAACCAATTACCAGTCACCAGTTACCAGTCACCAATCACCAGTAACCAATCACCGGTCAGCAGCAAATGACCCTCTGGCCCCGCACTCTACTGTGGCGCAGCGTGCTGCTGATCGCCGCGCTGCTGGTTGTCGCCCACCTCTCCTGGCTGCAGATTTTCCGTGCTTCGGAAATCGAACCGCGCGCGCTGCAGGCCGCGCAGCAGGTCGTCAGCGTGGTCAACCTCACCCGCGCCGCCCTGGTCACCGCCGAACCGAGTCGGCGTTTTGCGCTGCTCGATGAACTGGCGCAGCGCGAAGGTATCCAGGTCTATGCCGGCGATCCGACAGATGTTGCACCCCCGCTGCCCGACCGGCCTTTCCTGCGCATCATGGAGCGTCGGCTGCAGCAGGATCTGGGATCACAGACCCGCCTCGCCGTCGAACGCGAAGGCGTCAAAGGCGTTTGGGTCAGTTTCCGTATCGACAACGAAGAATTCTGGGTGTCGCTGCCGCGCTCGCGCATCGAACGCAATACTTCCCTGCGCTGGATTGGCTGGGGGGCGCTGGTACTGATGTTGGCGGTAGTCGGCGCGTTCCTGATCGTCGCCCGCATCAACCGGCCGCTGCGCGAACTGACCCGCGCAGCGGAACAGCTGGGTCGCGGCGCAACCCCTCCGCGCATCACCGAAACCGGCCCGGTGGAAATCCGTACACTGGCGCAGGCCTTCAACAACATGGCCGCCGACATCCAGCGCCAGGATGAAGAGCGCGCGCTGCTGCTCGCCGGCGTGTCACACGATCTACGCACGCCGCTGGCGCGCATCCGGCTGGCGCTGGAGATGCTGGATGACCATGGCGCAGCCGATCTCAAGACCGGCGTCGCGCAGGACATCGGCGATATCGACGCGGCGATCGGCCAGTTCCTCGATTTCGCGCGTCCAATCGACGCTGAGACGGTGATTGCTGATGCCGACCTTAATGCGCTGGTGCAGGGGGTCGTCGAGCGTTACAAACGCCACGGCAAGAAGGTGCAGTTCACAGCAATGCCGCTGCCGCAACTGGCATTGCGCACGCAGGCCCTGCAACGACTGCTGACCAACCTGATCGACAACGCCTTGCGCCACGGCGGCGACAGCGTGGACATCCGCACCGGGCTCGAAGGAAAAACCGCTTGTATTGAAGTCCTGGATCGTGGCCCCGGCATTCCGGAAGCTGACGCAGAGCGCATGCTGCAGCCGTTCACGCGCATGGACAACGCACGTTCCACCAGCGGCACCGGTCTTGGACTCGCCATCGTTGAGCGTATTGCGCGCCTGCACGGCGGCACTGTGAAACTGCTGCCGCGCGCAGGCGGCGGACTCAGGGCACGCGTGGAGTTGCCGTCCGTGATGTGATCAGTGCCACCGCCTCGGCGACGATGCCTTCGCCGCGGCCGACCAGACCCAGTTTTTCTGCAGTCTTGGCTTTGACATTGACGCCGTCCACCGCCACACCGAGGTCAGCGGCGATGTTGGCGCGCATCGCAGCGATATGCGGCGCCATTTTCGGCGCCTGCGCGATGATCGTCGAATCGACATTGACCACCGCATAATCATGCTCACTCAGCAAGCGCGCCACCGCACGCAGCAGTTCACGGCTGTCGATGCCTTTGTAACGCGGATCGGTGTCGGGAAAATGTTTGCCGATGTCGCCCAGCCCGGCCGCACCGATCAGCGCATCACAGATCGCATGCAGCAGCACATCGGCATCGGAATGCCCGGCGAGACCGCGCTCGAAAGGAATGTCCACACCGCCGATGATCAGTTTGCGCCCGGCCACCAGCGCATGTACGTCAAAACCCTGTCCGATACGCATAGTCATCCACGCTCTTTTAATATCAGTTCCGCCAGCGCCAGATCCTCAGGGTAGGTAACCTTGAAGTTGGTCGCGCTGCCCTGCACCAGTTTCGGTTTCGCGCCGGTCTGCTCAACAGCACTCGATTCATCAGTCACCGTCGCGATGTCGGCACGGCGAAGGGCCTCAATCAGCACCCGGTAGCGGAACATCTGCGGCGTCTGCGCGCGCCACAAATGCTCACGCGCCTCGGTCTGCAACACTTCACCGCCGGCATTCGCACGCTTCAGCGTATCGGCCACCGGCACCGCCAGCAAACCGCCGGTCTCGCTGTCGCCGACCTCAGCAATCAGCCGGTCAACGTCCGTGGTGCGCAGGCAGGGCCGCGCCGCGTCATGCACCAGCACCCAGTCCATGCCGTCAATCGCATCGTTCGCTGCCAGCAGGCCGTTGAACACGCTGGCAGCACGGGTCTCCCCGCCGCAGTACAACACATTCAGTTTGGTGCCGCAGGCGCGCCAGTCATATTCACCGAAGCGCTGATCACCCGGCGCCAACACGATGAAAACCTGCTCGATCCGCGGATGTGCGCACAGCACATGCACGGCATGGTGCAGCAGGGGTTTGCCGGCGAGCAGCGCGTACTGCTTGGGAAGTTCGGTCCGCATGCGGGAACCACTGCCGGCAGCGGGTATGAGTGCAACATAACGCGGCATTATCGGACTCAGGTTGTCGTAAAATCGGGCAGGCGGATTGTAGCAGTCGTGCATAAAAGCCCTGCGCCGCCAGGAGAAACCACCCGCATGTCTGTTGATCAAGGGCACATTCTGCCGCCGCTCGCCCGCGCTGCCATCGCGCGCGAACTGGGCATCACACCGGCAACGCCGGCGCCCGCCAGCGCAGCAGACTGGCTGCAGCAACCCGGCTCGGCATTCGTCACGCTGACCCGCGACGGCCAGTTGCGCGGCCGCTACGGCAGCTTGATTCCGGTGCGCCCCTTGCGCGAAGACGTAACCGCCAACGCCATCGCCGCCGCCTTTCGCGATTTGCGCTTCAAACCGATGACCGCCGCAGAACTGGAAATGACCCTGATCGAAGTGAGCGTCTTGTCGGCGCTGGAAAATCTGGCCGCAAGCAGCGAAGCCACCGTGCTGGCGCAACTGCGCACCGGCGTCGATGGCCTGGTATTTCGTTACGGCCACCACCACAGCACTTTTCTCCCGGAAACCTGGTCCCAGTACGCGGATCCGGAAGAGTTTCTGGCACAACTCAAATACAAGGCAGGACTGCCGCCTGATTTCTGGGATGCTGCGGTCGAAGTGCAGCGTTACACGGTCAATTGCTGGCGTGAAGCGGGTTTATGAATGGTTTTGCCTGCTTAATAAATATTAATAAAATCAAATACTTACAACAATACACGTATACCCGCCCATGATCAGACTCTGGCAATGGCTGGACCGCAACATCCTCTCCCTCGGCCGCGAAATGCGCTGGTCTTACCTGCCGCCGCTGATGGTCTATATGGCTGCCGGCATCTCCGGGCTGACCGGCATCGTCGGCACTTTTTTCGTCAAGGATTATCTCGGACTGTCGGCCGCATTCCTCGCGGCACTCGGCTTCTGGGCCGGTGTGCCGTGGGCGCTGAAAATGCCGCTGGGCCATCTCGTCGATCTGATCTGGCGCTGGAAAAGTGTCATGGTGTTTTTCGGCGCCGGCATGATCGCCGCCAGCCTCGGCATCATGCTCGGCCTGCTGACGGACCGTGATGCGATGAGCGCGATACTGCCGCCGGGGGCGTGGTACGTCGCCAGCGTGCTGCTCGCCACCGTCGGTTATGTGGTGCAGGACGTCGTCGCCGATGCAATGACCGTCGAAGCCGTGCCTCGCGTCGATGCGCAGGGCAATCCCATCGATCCCGCGCAACGCAAGCTGATGAACACGACCATGCAAACACTGGGCCGCGTCGCCATCATCGGCGGCAGTGTACTGGTCGCGCTGATCAACATCTACGTGTTCAGCGGTTCCAGTGCGTTGCCGGAAGAGCAGAAAGTTGACCTCTACCGCCGCATCTACCAGATGGCGATGGTGATCCCGGTGATTTCGGTGGCCGGCGTGGTGATAGCAATGTGGACCTGGCGCGGCAACGCAAAGCGGCTGCGCGCTCAGGGCCGCAGCGCTGCCGAAATCGAAACGCTGTTGAGTGGTCGCACCGGCATCACGCCGCCGAACTGGTGGATCCTTGGCGGCAGTCTGGTATTTGTTGCCTTCACGCTGGGCATGGGATTCAGCGATGTCCCATACAACCAGGAAATCATTTTCGCCGGCTCTTTCGGCATCATCGCCTTCCTGCTGCTGCGGCTGACGCGCGAGCTTGATGCTGACGTGCGCTCGACCCTGCTCGGCACCGTGATCGTCATTTTTGTCTTTCGCGCCATTCCCGGTCCCGGCGAAGGCGTGACCTGGTGGTTCATCGACGAACTCAAATTCGACCAGCAGTTCATCTCGGTGCTGTCGCTGATCGGCTCGGTGCTGACACTGGCGGGGATGTTCCTGTTCCGCCGCTTCATGGCCGACCACTCGATCGCCTATGTCGTCGGTTTTCTGACGCTGCTCGGCGGACTATTGTCGCTGCCCTATGTCGGCATGTATTTTGGCCTGCACCAGTGGACCGCTGCAGCCACCGGCGGCGTGGTCGACGCCCGCTTCATTGCACTGGTCAATACCGCGCTGGAGTCGCCGCTGGGCCAGATCGCGATGATCCCGATGCTGGCGTGGATCGCCAACTCCGCACCCGCTCACCTCAAAGCCACCTATTTTGCGGTGATGGCCTCATTCACCAATCTCGCGCTGTCGGCCTCGGCACTCGGCACCAAGTACCTCAACCAGATTTATATTGTGTCGCGCGAGGTCAAAGACAAGAGCGGGGCCGTTACCGTCCCGGCCGACTACAGCCAGCTCGGTGAACTCCTGATCGTGCAACTGATCATAGGCATAGGAGTACCGTTCGCCGCCATTGGACTGATCCGCGCGCTGCGATTACGCAGCGCATAATTGAAGCCAGCCTGGTGGCCAACCAACGAACGCCCCGACAAACCATGGACCTGCGCGAACTGCCCCGCACCGATCCCGGCACCACGGACCTCGTCCTGCGCGCCGTGGCCTTTGCTGCGCATAAGCACCGCGACCAGCGGCGCAAGGACAAGGAAGCCTCGCCCTACATCAATCACCCGATTGAACTGGCGCATGTGCTGTGGGACGAAGGCGAAGTGCGTGACCCGCTGGTGATCGCCGCGGCACTGCTGCACGACACGCTGGAAGACACCGAAACCTCGTGGCAGGAGCTGCGCGGCGAATTCGGCGAGGAAATCGCCGACATCGTACTCGAAGTCACCGACACGCAGTGGATCAAAAAAGAAGTGCGCAAGCGCCTGCAGGTTGCCAAGGCCAAACACTCCAGTGAACAGGCGCGGCTGGTCAAACTCGCCGACAAGATCTGCAACGTGCGCGACCTCGGCACCCGCGCGCCCGATGGCTGGTCGCTGGAACGCAAGCGCCAGTATTTTGACTGGGCCAAGGAAGTGGTCGACCGGCTGCGCGGCACCCATGTTGAACTGGAGCGCCGTTTTGACGAGGTCTACGCTTTAAGACCCTGAAACACCGGTAACTGGTGATTGGTAAATGGTGACTGGTAGAATCTCCGCTCTTCGCCAATTACCAATCACCAATCACCAGTCACCAATTACCAGAATGAAAATCACCCACGCCAGCACCGTCCTCGTCGCCCTCCCCCATGATGAACCGCTCGCCGACGGCCCGACCACACCCGGCTCGAAAAACTTCATCGCACTGAAACTCGGTACCGACCAGGGTATCGAAGGTCTGGGTTTCACTTTTTTCGGTGGCGCGCTCGACAGCGCATTGTTCGCCGCCGTCGAATCCTTCGCCGCGCTGACCATCGGCGAAGACCCGCGACGCATTGAATTCATCATCGGCAAACTGCGCACCGCCGCGGCGCCCAGCGGTCCCGGCGGCATCATGACGCTGGCGCTGTCGGCCATCGACATCGCCTTGTGGGACATCAAGGGCAAGGTGCATAACCAGCCGGTGGCGAATCTCGCCGGCGGCCACCGCAGCCGCATCAACACCTACGCCAGCGGCGCACTGATGCGCAATTTTCCGCTGGCGCACCTGGAAAAAGCCGCGGCACTGCTGAAAACCCGCGGCTTCAAGCAGATGAAGACCCAGTTGGCGCTCCCCGGAGACACCAACCCGGTGAAGGAAGTCGAACACATCCGCGTGATCCGCGAAGCCATCGGTTATGAAGTCGACCTGATGTGCGACATCAACCAGCGCTGGGATGTGCGCCAGGCGATCTCCATCGGCAAGCAGGTCGATCCGTACCGGCTGTTCTGGCTGGAGGACGTCACCACCGCCGACGATTACGACGGCATCGCACGGGTTGCCGATGCGCTGGACACACCCATCGCCGGCGGCGAATACCTCTACGGCATCGCACCATTCCGGCAGATGCTCGAAGCACGTTCGGTCGATATCGTGATGATCGACGTGCTGCGCGCCGGCGGCATCACGCAGTGGCTGAAAATCGCCGGCATGGCCGAAGCCTTCAACCTGCCGGTGGTCAGCCACCTCGCGCCGGAAATCCACGTGCACCTGGTATCCGCGATTCCCAACGGCCTCACGGTGGAATACATGCCGTGGTCGTCACGGCTGTTCCGCGACGTGCCGCAGCCCAAAGACGGCCAGTTGACAGTGCCGCAGCGCCCTGGCCTCGGGCTGGAGTTCGATCCGAAAGTGGTGAAGTTCAAGTAAGCGCCGCTGCGGAAATAAAAAAGGGGCGGATTACTCCGCCCCTTTTTGGTTTCCGTGGAACACCACTCGCTAGAATTTCGCGCCGCTGCGCTTCACCACGTCCGCCCATTTTTTCATGTCCTCGAGCATGAACACGCGGAATTCCTCGGGTGAATTGGTCACCGCCTCGGAACCGTTGTTATCGGCCACCTTGGCAAACTCCGGCGACTTCACGTAGGTCGCGATATCCGTGTGAATTTTGGACAGCAGCGGCTTCGGCAGCTTCGCAGGTGCAGCCACACCGTACCAGCCGACCACCTCGAATCCGGGCATCACCTCATTCATCGTCGGAATGTCCGGCGCCGTCGCCAGCCGCTTCGGGCCGGTCACAGCGAGGCCGCGCAGCTTGCCGGCACGCACTTGGCCGAAGGCGCCGGTCAATCCCATGAAGTTGAAATGATATTCACCGCTGATCAGGGCGATGGAAGCCGGCCCGGTGCCCTTATACGGAATGTGCTGGCCTTGGACTCCGGCCATCAATTTGTAGAGTTCGCCCGCCAGATGGCCGCCGCTGCCAATGCCGGCCGAGCCAAAGTTGATCGGGTCCTTGGTCGCCTTGCTCCACTGCACAAAATCTTTGGCGGTTTTCGCCGGGTGCGACGGATTGACGACCAGCAGCAGCCCCGCCGACGTCATCTGGGTGATCGGTGTGAAATCGTTCACCGGGTGGTAGGGCAGCTTGGGAATGATGGCCGCGTTCACCGTGTGCTGGTGATAGGGGATGAACAGCGTGTAGCCGTCCGGCAGGGAGTCCTTGGTGATTTCCGCCCCGTTCACGCCCGAGGCGCTGCCGCGGTTATCGACAATGACCTGCTGGTTCCAGACCTTCGTCAGTTGCGCTGCAAGCAGACGAGCGAGAAAATCGGTGGTGCCGCCGGGCGCTGCAGGGGTGATGATGCGGACCGGACGGGTCGGATAATTGTCCACCCTTTTGCTCGCCGCTTTGTCCGCCGCCTGCGCCGGCGCCATCGGCAGGACCAGCCCCAACGCCACCAGCAGCAAAGGTAATGTTTTATGACAGCCAGCAATGATTCGCATTGTTTCCTCCGGTCTATTTATATATTGTATTGCCCTCCCACAATACTGCATTGCAGCTATCATTGCATCCATAACAAACGACCCACCCCGGAGAGAGCTTATGAAAAAACGAATCATTGCAGCAGCAGTCCTTAGTCTGTGCGGTGGCCTCGCACAGGCACAGACTTACCCCGCCAAAACCGTGCGCGTCATCGTGCCCTTCGCACCGGGCGGCGGCTCCGATTTTATCGCCCGCGCGATTGCACCACCGTTGAGCAAGGCCATGGGTCAGCAATTCGTGGTCGACAACCGGCCGGGCGCCGGCAGTACGCTGGGCAGCGAAATCGCGCTGAAGTCGCCCGCCGACGGCTACACGCTGCTGCTGATCTCCGGAAGCTACACCACCTCGCCCAGCCTCTACAAAAATCTTAAATACGACACGCTGAATGACATGGCCTCGGTGATACAGACCGAGAACGGCCCCTATGTAATCTCGGTCCACCCGTCGCTTCCGGTAAAAGACGTCAAGCAGCTGGTGGCTCTGGCCAAATCCAAACCGACCCAGCTCAACTATGCCAGCACCGGCAACGGAGGCATTACGCATCTGGCGTCAGAACTGTTCGCGCTGCGCACCGGCATCAAGATCACGCATATTCCTTACAAGGGTACCGGTCCCGGCGTCATCAACACCATCGCCGGCGAAACACAGATGATGGTCGGTGCCGTGTCGGCAGTCATCGGACACATGCAAACCGGGCGCCTGCGTGGCCTCGCCGTATCCTCTCCCAAGCGCCTGCCTGCGCTGCCCGACACTCCGACCGTGATGGAAAGCGGCTTTAAGTA
This sequence comes from Betaproteobacteria bacterium, assembly GCA_021732605.1. GTDB lineage: Bacteria > Pseudomonadota > Gammaproteobacteria > Burkholderiales > SG8-41. The sequence goes on from JAKFUS010000068.1 coordinate 18,941, forward strand.
CCAGGTCAACAACTGGCACGGCGTGATCGCGCCCAAGGGCACTCCGAAGGCGATCATTGACCGGCTGAACAGCGAGATCAACAAGGCGATCAAGGATCCGGATTTTGCCAAGCGCATCGCCCAGGATGGCCTCGAACCCGCGGGCGGCACACCGGAAGCCTTTGAGGCCTTACTTAAACGAGAAGTGGCGGAGTGGGCGGAAGTGGTTAAGGCCGCCAACGTCAAGGCCGAATAACACAGTCTTCAAACTGGCGTCATCGACGGCCCCGCAGAACAATCTGCGAGGCCGTTTTGTTTTCTGATCAGCGTACAATCGCCAAACCCCGATCCAGACATGCATCTGCATACCTCGACCATGAACCTGCTCCATCGAAAGATTTTCCGCTGCCCGATTTTTCGTTATCTGATTGCCGCAGCCCTGCTGCTGCCGTTGCCGGCGCTGTCTTCCACTGAGGCCCTGCTCACCGCCGCCGAACGCGGCGACACTGCCGTGATCCGCAAACTGCTAGCCTCCGGCACGCCGGTCAATGGCCAGGATGAACGCGGCCGCAATGCCGTGCTCGTTGCCACCGATGAAGGCCGGATCGATGCAGCGCGCCTGCTGATCGAACGCGGCGCCGACGTCAATGCCAAGGACCATATCCATGACAGCGCCTTCCTGCTCGCTGGCGCGCGCGGACACACCGAGATCGTGCGCATGGCGCTCGCCGCCGGCGCCAATCTCGGCAGCACCAACCGGTATGGCGGCACCGCGCTGATTCCCGCATGTCACTACGGCCATGTCGATACAGTGCGCCTGCTGGTCAAATCCGGCATCAACCTCAACCATGCCAACAACCTCGGCTGGACTGCGCTGCTGGAGGCCATCATCCTCGGCAACGGTGGCCCCGCACATGTTGAAATCGTCCGGCTGCTGATCGAGTCAGGCGCCAACGTCAACCTCGGCGATAGCGAAGGCGTGCGTCCTCTGGCTCATGCCACGCAACGCGGCCAGGACGCCATTGCCCGGCTGCTGCAGCGGGCGGGGGCGCGCTGACGACGCCCACCATTTGGCCAGTGGCGCCCGCCGGGCTCAGGACGTAATACCATCCGCACTGGATCCCAGCGACCCGGTCAGTCGCAGTAGACCAGGCGCAGCACAACAACCGCATCACATCCACTCTCTCGGAATCACACCATGACAACAAGCCACCCCCGTCTCGGTCTCCTCGGTTTCGGCGAAGCCGCCGGCCGCCTCGCCAAAGATTTCACCCAAGCCGGATTCACCAATATCCTCGGTTACAGCCGCAGCGGCGCCAAAGCGCAGCCCGGCGACCCGATCCACCAGCGCGCGCAGGCCGCCGGCGTGACCCTGGTCAAAACGGTCGGCACGCTGGCCAAGAAATCCGACATCATCATCGCCATGACGCCAGGCAAGTCCGCACTGCCGGCACTGAAAAAAATCCGCAAGCACCTGCGCCCCGATCACCTCTATATTGATGCCAGCAGCAACTCAGCGCACAACATGGAACAGGCCGCAGCGCTCGTCGGCGCCACCGCCAAATTTGTCGATGCCTCGATCATGGGCCCGGTGGACATCATGGGCATCAAGGTGCCCTTCGTCGCCAGCGGCCCCCATGCCGCGGAGTTCCGCGACCTGATGGTGCCGCACGGCATGGTCATCAATGTCGTCGGCGCCAATCCCGGCGACGCCAGCGCGATGAAACTGATCCGCAGCGTATTGATGAAAGGGCTGGCCGGACTGCTGCTCGAAACCATGGAAGCCGCGCGCCGGCGCAACATCCTCGACGAAGTGATCGAGGATACCTCGGTCACCTTCAACGACATCCCGTTCCAGAAAATCATCAAGCGTTACATCGGCGGCACCGCGGTGCACTGCGGGCGGCGGATCCATGAAATGAAGGAATGTCTGGAACTGCTGCACGAAATGGGTTCCAGCGACCGCAACACACGCAACACCATCGCGATGCTGCGCGACATGGTGAAAATGGGCATGCCGGAAAAATTCCCGGTCGAACCGGACACCATCCATCCGGTGATCGATGCGCTGATCGCTGCGCGCGCCAAGCCCGCCTGATCCGCGCAATACCGTATCCTGTGATTGCATGAGCCACCCGCACAATCACGATCACGGCCACAACCATGGCCATGCGCATCACGGTCATGACCCCCACGGCCATGAGCATGCCCTGCCCGGCCAGGGCCGCGCCTTCGGCATCGGCATTGCGCTGAATGTCGGCTTTGTCATCATCGAGGCGTATTACGGCTGGATCACCGGCTCGCTGGCGCTGCTGGCGGATGCCGCGCACAACCTGGGGGACGTCGGCGGGCTGTTGTTGGCCTGGGCTGCGTTCGCCGCGGCACGACTTAAAGCCAGCGACAGCAAGACTTACGGCTGGCGCCGCGGTTCCATCCTCGCCAGTTTCATCAATGCCCTGATCCTGCTGGTCGCCATGGGTTCGCTGGGCTGGGAAGCCATACAGCGCTTCCAGAATCCCTCGCCGGTGGCCGCGGGTACGGTGATGATCGTCGCCGCGATCGGCGTGCTGATCAATGCCGCGACCGCCGCGTTGTTCATGGCCGGCCGAAAATCTGACCTGAATATCCGTGGCGCCTTTCTGCACATGGCGGCCGATGCGCTGGTATCCGTCGGTGTAGTCATCGCCGGCGCCTTGTACTTATGGCGGGGCTGGACCTGGATTGATCCGCTGACCAGCCTGGTGATTGCTGCCGTGGTCATCATCGGCACCTGGTCGCTGTTCAGGCAATCACTGCACCTTCTGTTCGACGGCGTGCCCGAACACATCAAGCTGCCGGAAGTGCGCGACTGTCTGCAGGCCATTGCCGGCGTCGCTTCCGTGCACGACCTGCATGTGTGGGCGATGAGCACTGCGGAACCGGCGCTGACCGCGCATCTGGTCACCCGCGGCGAACGCAGCGCCAGCGACATCCTGCACGAAGCGCAAAACACCCTGCGTGAACGTTTCGGTATAGACCATGTGACGCTGCAGATCGAAGCTGAAGCCTGCACTGCTGCCTGCGCGCCTGGCGTCGCCCAAATCCCTTAAAGAAGGCCAACAAGCCGTCACGGCCCCTGTTGCTGATGCGGTCGTGCACCGCAGGCGATGCGGCTTTGAACTCTTGCCCCTGAACGGGCTCCAATGGGTATGAACGCCGGTACATCTTGCACAACACCCCACGCCCCCTTGACTGAGGCAATTCAATGACCCGCACGCTTCCTGCCACGCTTCCCACCATGTTCTCCACCATCAAATGGCTGCAGATCCTGTTCCTGGGCGCCGCCCTGGCCATCGGCGTGCAGCAGGCACGCGCACAAATGACCGGCGAATTCGCCGGCGATCTGGCAATCGTCAGCAGCGCACTGGCGACAACCATTGCCGCCACCGGCAAGGATGACGCCCAAGCCTCGCGGGTGGCGATGGAAGAACTCTACCGGCAGTGGCGGATTCTGCGTGCGAAGAATTTTGAAGCCCAGGCCAGCAACCCGCTGTTCCTGCCTGAGATGGAAAAAGTCGGAGACCGACTGTTTGCGGCGAGCAAACTGGTCGATCAGGGGGCATGGGCTCAGGCGCGCAATGAATTGCAGATGGCGGAAAAGATGTTGCAATCCCTGCGCCTGAAACAGCCGGATGTCGTGAAACCCATTGCCAGCAATTCCAGTTACTCTCCGGCAATATCAAGTAACTAATTGTTTTTATTGGTTTTTTAATCAGTCGGTCAAACGCATGCCGAGCGTTGCGGCCTGCCGCTGCTCGTAGGCTTTGCGCGCAGCGTCGTGCTGCTGGCCGATGATGCCGCCGCGCACTGTCCCCTTGCCAATGGCCTTGTAGAGGACCTTCCAACTCTCCGGCAATTGATCACCATCCGGCGGCGCCAGCCACAAACGGAACAACAAGCGCTTCTGCGCCGGATCCTCATGATCGGCGAAATCGGTGCGCGAATGCAGCGTGACATGGCTGTTGATGATCTGCAGATCACCGGGCTGCAGCCACATCGAGTGCGCAAGATCGGCCCGCCGCACCAGCGCATCAAAAGCCTCCAGCGCTTCCCAGTGCTGCTTTGACAATTGCGGCACACCTTCAATTTTCTGCGCCGAAGTCACGCGATTGCGGTTCCATTTGCTGAAGAGTTTGCCGTCGCGCGTATCGAAAATAGGATGCGGATAGGACGGCGCCTCATCCGGCGCCTGCTCACCCTGCCTGCTGAAATGAATGGGCTGGTGCAGATAATCAGCGAGGTCCGGATGTTCACGCCGCATCGCCTGATATGCCGCCACCGAACTGGTGGTGATGCTCATGCCGCCGGAAGCCGCCTTGTTGTAGCAACTCAGTGCGACGATGTCGGTGGAATCGGTATGGAAATCGAGCTCGGCATTCGAGTTGTAACCACGACCTGTTCCTGTACGGTAAGCATTGCCGGCATCGCGCACCGCGGAGATGTAATGACTGGCCTTGCCCTGCGGCCGGCCGACGCCATGATGCAGGCCGATGCACCAGGTCAGGACTTCGAAATCTTTTTCATCCAGGCCTTCACGCGGCAGACCGCGGATCAGCGCCACACCGCGCCCGCGCTGCATTTCGGCGAAGGCCGCGGCAATCACCGGCGCGGCAGAACCGAGATCAAAATCATCGCGGCGGTAATCGAACAGGGTTTTGGCGGGATCCAGCGCGCGGGTCAGCGCGGCAACGAGGTCACAACGCGCGCGGTCATCGAGTGTGAACAGCCAGCGCGGACGGTCGGCTTCGAATGCAGCCGCAGTCCATGCGGCCGGTGTGTCTTGCAATGGCAAAACCATGGCGATCTGGGACGAGCGCCGGAGCGGTGTTACTCCACCAGCGCCATCACGAAATCGCTTTTGCTCGCCGAGCAGTCCGGGCAGAACCAGCTTTCCGGCACATCTTCCCAGGGCGTGCCCGGGGCGACGCCGTCGTGCGGCATGCCCGTGGCTTCGTCATACACAAAAGCACACAGCATGCATTGCCAGGTACGGGTGCCGGGCGCGCCCTTGGCGACTTGCGGTGCAGCTGCTGCCTTCGCGACAACTTCGCGCGGGAAATGCAGCACCAGCACATCGAGTCCTTCGCTGCCTGCAACCAGTTCGAACGGCCCTTCCTGCGGTTTGACGAAGGCCACGGACAGCGCCTTGTATTCCCTGCCTTCGTAATGCAGGCTGCCGCGGACAATGATCAGGTACTGGCCGTTGCTGTGCGCCGGATCGGGAGCCAGCGCCCTGGCGTTCGACGCCACGCTCAGCGAAAAACTGGCGAGACCATCCTCAGCCTTGAGATCAGTAAAGGTATGTAATGCCGCGTCCGGGGTTGTCGGGTGGAACTTCGGCAACTCGGTCGCCTGCCACGGCTTGCGGTTTTCCAGCGTCATCAGTTTGCTGCGCTTTTCCGGATCCTCCAGATACTGTGCTCCGGGATCCTTGTGCGCGCGCAAGGTCAGAAAGCCCAATTGCTGCTCGCCAAACACGATGGGGCCATAGGGCGTGTACTTGCGCGAAAAATGCACCGCATTGACCTGCAGCTCATGTTTACCCAGTACACCGCCACCGCTGACGATCACCTGATACTGGTCGTAATCGTGAAAGTGGGTCTTGATCACGCGGCCAGCCGTGCCCTCCACCAGAAATGCCTGTGCCGAAACCGGATTATTTTCTTCAGGATCGATGAAATTGGTGCGCCACGCGGTACCGGTGGGCACCTGGCGTTCTTTACGGGTGGCTTTGACGTCGTCGAACGAGGCGATCTGGGGCATGGCGGACTCCTGCTACGGCGGTAGATGCGATGGCGCTCATTATATATTGCCCGCCACGGTCGCGACGCCGGCCGACATCAAAATATGGACTGATTTTGCAGACTGCCCATTGATCATAACGCCGTCAGTTGCCCGCCCTCATGCACCGACACCATAATACGAACCTTCACATAAAAACAGGACGCGCGGCATGCCCGAATTCACCCTCTACAACGCCCCGCAATCAACCTGCAGTCAGCGCGTGCGCTTCGTCCTCAATGCCAAGGGCCTTGATTTCGCCGAACACAAACTCGATCTGTTCGCCGGCGACCAGTTGAAACCGGAATACCTGAAGATCAACCCCAACGGCGTGGTCCCGGCACTGCTGCACAACGGACAGGTGATCCTCGATTCCGCAGTCATCATCGAATACCTCGACGAGACGCGCGAGGGCCGGATGTCCTTCACGCCGGCGAATCCCGTGGCACGGGCACGCATGCGCTGGATGATGCGTTATATCGACGAAATTCCCACCCCGTCGATCCGCGTGCCCTCGTACAACCTGGCGTTCCTGCCGCATTTCCAGAAAATGACCGAGGAAGACTTCATTACGCTCGCCAATTCCAAACCCCTGCGCAAGGAATTCCTGCTGAGCATGGGGCGCACCGGTTTTCCGAAAGCTGAAATGGACCAGGCGCTGGACCGCCTGAACCGCGCCGTGGTGCGCATGAACGAGTGGATTCTCGAGGGCGGCGGCACCTGGCTGATGGGCGACCAGCTCACCCTCGCCGACATCGCCCTGATGCCGGTCATTGTGCGCATGGATGACATCAACCTGCACGCGAGCTGGGCCGACAAGCCCGCGGTTTCAAAATGGCTGGAGGCGATCCGCGCCGAAATGGCTTATGCCACGACTTACTATCACGGCTCGCTGCTGACGGAGAAGTATCCGCATCTGGCGGATCTGCGGGGGCAGCGCAAAACCGCCTGAGATGCCCGGCGGACGCACCTGGACGCTATAACGTCATAACGTTATAATGTCGCCACTAATCAGGAGCAACCATGAGCGATTTATCCAAAAGATCAACGATTTACTTCGACCCCGCGATCCATCGCGCCCTGCGGTTAAGAGCGGCCAGCACCCAGGTTTCGCTGTCGGAACTGGTGGACGAGGCCGTCAAACTGCTGATGCGCGAAGACCAGGAAGACCTCGCTGCATTTACGCAGCGCGCCGCCGAACCTGAAATGACCTACGAGGCCCTGCTTGCTGATCTGAAACAGCATGGCAAGTTATAAGGTCTACGCGGTCACCATCAAACAATCGGTGGCCAAGGACCTGCGCGCCATTCCCAACGCGGATGTCCGGCGCATCCTGGACCGCATCGAAACCCTCGCAAGCAACCCGCGTGGCGAAGATTGCGTGAAGCTTGCAGGACAGGAGCGCTATCGCGTGCGTCAGGGCGTATACCGCATCGTTTATGAAATCCACGACGACCGTTTGGTCGTCGTTGTGGTCAAGGTCGGACACCGATCGAGCGTTTACGAAACGCGATGAGCCAAAGGCCCCCAAAAAAATACCGGGGTTGAAAAGTTACACTGACCCCATTTATTGTGTAGGGTTAGGCCGATTTCATTTAGCTTTCTCGTTGCCAAACTCAACACTTATGCGCTCCCCTAATTTATTGGTTACCTCACCGAACGCACTATCAGTATTGATTGCATCTCGCATATCGAGGACATGGTACTCAAAAGGGATTTCCATAGCCATCCTTGACGCATAAAACTCACCAAGCGTCTTGCGCCAACCATAGGAGTTGTACGCAGGTGTGTAAACGTGAAACAGAATAATTTTTTCGTACTGCTTATGTTGCTTTAGGAGCCAATACTTTCCGACGTTGGTATCTGGATGGGTTTGTTTAACTTCGACCTCGAGAGCAAGCAAAATATTTCCGTTCGTAAGTAGGCCGTCAGCCCTGAAACCGCTCGACGGAAACCCTGGAATTGCTTGACGCCCACCCTTGAATGTAAGGCCCGGCCTCTCGAACTTGCTCATCCAGTCCGCGAGGGATGCTTCAAATTTGAGCCAAGAGGAGAAGTCTGGAGTCACAGCGAAGGCCTAACGTGAAATATTTGACATTTTTAGTTACCAAACTTAGATGCTATTTTTGGTTGACGTTTCGCACCAAACTGACGCCCATGATAGGGCGGTATCACGCACCGCATCAATTCGATGGAGATGCAGCGCCTGCCTCCTCATTTCACCACCTCCAACCGCGCAATCACCCCATCCCGCTCATCCGTCAGCACATAAACAAACCCGTCCGGCCCCACCCGCACATCGCGGATACGCCCGAGCACATCCTTGATCAAGCGCTCCTCGCGCACCACCTTCTCGCCGTCCAGTTCCAGCCGCACCAGCATGTCATCCTTCAGCGCACCGAGCAGCAGGCTGCTTTTCCAGTTGGGAAATTTGTCGCCGGTGTAAAACGCCATGCCTGAGGGCGCAATCGACGGCACCCACACATGCAGCGGCTGTTCCATGCCGGCTTTGACATTGCCCTCGCCGATCTTGGTGCCGATGCCGTAATTAACACCGTAGGTAATCACCGGCCAGCCATAGTTACGCCCGGCCCGCATCACGTTCACTTCGTCGCCGCCCTGCGGCCCGTGTTCGTGGGTCCACAGCTCGCCGGTCTGCGGATGCAGCGCAGCGCCCTGCATGTTGCGGTTGCCCAGCGTGAATTTTTCCGGCTTCGCGCCGGCACGTTTGGCAAAGGGATTGTCAGCGGGCACGCGGCCATCGTCGTGCAGCCGGATCACCGAACCGGCGTGGTCGTCGAGTTTTTGCGCGCGCGGCATGTCGCCACGGTCACCCAGCGTGAGATATACAAAGTTTTTTCGATCAAACACGATGCGTCCGCCGAAATGCTGGCCGCTGCGGGTTTTGGGTTCCATGCTGAACAGCAGTTGCATGTCAGTGATGCGATGGCCGTTCTTGTCGCTACTGAGCTTGCCCCGCGCCAGCGCCGTGCCCCAACCGCCCGGGCCCGGTGCATTCCAGGAAAAATAAATCCAGCCATTGTCCGCATATTGCGGATGCAGGACCACGTCGAACAACCCGCCTTGCCCGGTGGCGACGACTTCCGGCAATCCCTCGACCGGTTTGGCATCGAGCTTGAAATCGCGGTCAACGATACGTAGCCGCCCCGCGCGTTCGGTGACCAGCATGCGGCCGTCGGGGAGAA
>JAKFUS010000058.1 GCA_021732605.1 Betaproteobacteria bacterium
TCACGCAGCGCCTGGGTCAGTTGTTCGGCGCCAAAAACCACCCGTTCGCGCACGTCCAGCGGCGCGGTCTGGTGGTTCAATCCGAAGGCAAAAAGCGGCATGGCGGCTAGGCTGATCCCGAGAACAGGTTTCGAGACCGGGGGTCCCGAAAAAGGCCTTGTATTTTAACCGCTTACCGCCACCCTCGCCAGCCGCGGAATGTGTTCGCAGCCCGTGAAAACAGGGGCTGACACCGACGGACCGGCTTGATGTTTAACGTTAAGCGTTATACCCTGTGTCTCATGATCAAAAGCTTCCGCTGTCCGGACACTCAGGCTTTATTCGAGACGGGCAAAAACCGGCGGTTTTCCGGTATTGCAAACGTGGCCACGCGCAAACTGGCGCAACTGGATGCTGCGGAAACGCTGGAATTCCTGCGGGCGCCACCGGGTAACCAGCTGGAGCTTTTGAAAGGCGACCGTGCCGGGCAGCACAGCATGCGCATCAACGATCAGTACCGGCTGTGTTTTCGCTGGACGGAATCCGGCCCCGAAAACGTGGAAATCACTGACTATCACTGACGGAGAAGCATCATGTTCAAAAATGGCATGCGCCCCGTACATCCGGGTGAAATTCTGCACGAGGATTATCTGGCGCCGCTCAGCATGAGCGCGAATGCTCTTGCCAAGGCATTAAGCATCCCCGCACCGCGCATCAATGATGTCGTGCGCGAACGGCGCGGCATTACCGCCGACACGGCGATGCGACTTGCTCGTTATTTTGGCGGGGATGCGCGTTCGTGGCTCAACCTGCAGGCGGCCTACGACCTTCGTCTCGCCGAACAGGCCAACGCCAAGCGCATCGAACGCGAAATTACGCCTGCCACAACCTAGATCACCGAACCGGTCAAGGAAGTCTTAGAAGTCTTAGTAGAAGTCTTAGCAAAGTCTTAGTAGAAGTCTTAGGGTCAGGTCTAGTAAAGTCTTAGTAGAAAGTCTTAGGGTCAGGTCTAAGAAAGTCTTAGGGTCAGGTCTAGCAAAGTAGCATTCATCGATTGCCCCTGACAATCCGCCCCACCGTCGTAAAGTGTATCTCAAAGTGGTTTGCAATCTCCTGATACGAATACGCACCGGTGGCGTGCGCACGTACGATAGCCGCATCCCGGTCTGCCGCCTCCTTCTCGATCCTCGCCAATGGCGCCGGCGGTGGTCTTCGGTGTGCTGCGGGAATCTGGACATCCTGGCGCTGCTGCCGGCCAGCGCGCTTCTGCATGCGGTCGACAAATTGCTCATCGCCCAGAAATACCTGCCCCTTCAACTGCAGCCAAGGTGACGGTACCCCCATACCCTCAGCCACAAACTTTGCGTAACGTGCCTGGGCCGTGGCACGACGCTGGGCAAACTGCCCCAATAGCGCATCAACCGCCAGGAACCCGTCTGCAGGCGCAAGCCCAAGGCTTGCACGATAGCTGCTCCAGGCCCAGTTCTCGGGCCGTTTGACCATGTCGGCGCGCACCGGGTTGAGCACGACGTAACGTGCCAATTCCAGCAGGTAGGCATCGCTGTCCACCAGGATGGCCTTGAATCGCCCCTGAAACAGATGCCCCACGCGATGATGGCGGCGGTTGCTCAACTGGGTATAGACGCCGTTGAGCTGGCGCATGCCCTTGGACAGATTGCCATCGGGCGTCTGGATAAGGAGATGGTAGTGGTTATCCATCAGGCACCAGGCAAAACACAGCCAGTTGAACTGATCCACCACCTGGCCCAGTGTGTGCAGAAACGCGCGCCGGTCTTCATCATCCTCAAAGATGTCTTCACGCCGATCACCACGCGAGGTGACGTGGTAGAGCGCGTTGGGAAACTCGATGCGGATGGGGCGGGACATGATTACCTGAAGGTAACAGGAAGTATGCTACTTTGCTAGACCTGACCCTGAGTGCCCTGCGTGGAAACCGGGATGCCTCAGTCTGACCCCATTTATCTGTGTTCAAACAAACGGGGCCACTTCTCCTCACCACGGGAAGTGACGTGGTAGAGCGCGTTGGGAAACTCGATGCGGATGGGGCGGGACATGGCGATCTGAGGGTAACAGGAAGTATGCTACTTTGCTAGACCTGACCCCTAGCCTGGTCATTGGCTGGGGGAAGAATTCGACTCCGGTACCTTTGGCTCGTAGTGTCTGACCCCATTTATTGTTCCATTTATTGTTGCCATTGACCCTTGTTGTTCAGACATTAATCGGCCTGCGACGCGTATAACAAGTCCCCGGACCGGAATCCACACGCCAATATTGAATGATGTCATCAGTTTTTCGAACACCAAAAACCAGAATGCATCCGTCCCCTCTTCGGTATTCAAGCTCTTCCACAGATTCAGTTTCTCGAACTTTTTTATAGACTTGCCTTCCTTTGAAAATCGATTCAGTAAAGCTTTTACCGATAAGGCGGTCATAGTTTGGCGGCTGACTTAACATGTAATCATCATTCGCTGTACACGATGCCAAGATAAAACAATAACAGCCCCCCGCTACCAAGCGCGAAAGGATGTGGCTGATTTTCATTGTCGTCCGCTCTTAGCAGCCCGAATCGACGCGAAATGTCCCTGCTCATAGATTGATCCTGCGGCAAACGGCGCTGCGAATATCAAACTAGTCGTGTAGTTGGTCGTCAAATCTAAAACTAACTTACTTGTTGTAGACATCTCTCTGATGAGTCCATTCGAATCGTAAAACCATGGGGAATTTGCTTTATCGTGTGGCCCAGCAAAAGCCTCAACAACCATGTCGATAAAACCGCCTTTGCTATACCTTAAGCCAAAAATTGAACCGGGGCCTGCCTGCATGCAGCCGAGTGAACTGCACTGTGCAGCACCGGCTTCTTCTAGTAATCGATCCCACCGCCCTCCTGCAAGTTTGAAGAAATCACCAAACATCCCCCGGCTTAACCCACTTCCGTCATTCCGAGCATCAAGTCGCGATTGTGCAATCATTTCATTCCGCATCTGGACGTTCAAGTATGCGAGCGCTGAAAACTTAAACCCGCTTCGCGCCCCCTCAGCGAAAGAGCCGCCTTGCAACCTAGACTGAACACCACCCGCAAAAGCATTTGCCGCCACTCTCTCTACAGGATATTGACTGCCATAAAAACCCGAAATACCGCCGGTTAATGCACCGCCGACCGCACCATAAAAACCAGCTTTCAAATCCCCACCACCGGCCAACATTCCTGCAACGAATCCACTTGCCGCACCAGCTAGCGCTGAACCTGCGGCAGTCAATGTCACCGTTTCGAATGTTGCGATAGCCAACCCTGTATTTGCAATCCCCATCGCGCCCGCCGTTGTCGTCGCTGCGGAGCTCAGCATGGCACTGGATACGGCTCCATAGGTCACATAGGCAATTGCCGCTATCGCCACAGCCTTAAACACCTTCTTCAAACTGAAATACCCACTCGGATCCACATACATCAGCGGGTTATTCAGCACATAGCTGTATCGGTTGTAACTCTGCAGATTGCCCGGATCCTGCAGGAACGGATCCGCCGTCACAAACCGCCCCAGCACCGGGTCATACACCCGCCCGTTCATGTGGATCAGCGCGATCTCGTCCAGATGCTCGTGGCTGGTGAAGCCGCGGTCCGTCACCTGGCCGAAGAGCCCGTTGGTCGGGTCATCCGTCCCCGCCGGGTAACGCCGCTTGCCGTAGGCCTCGTAGGCCAGCCGCTCGGTGACGCCGCCCGCCTCGTTGGTGATCAGCGTGATCGAGCCCAGGTGGTCTTGGTGCAGGTAGCGCGTCGCGGTGGTGGTCTCGGTCAGGTTCGGGTTTTCGCGGACGTAGTGCACGGCGACCGCGGCGCCGCCGGCGCTGATGTAGTACTTGTGCTCGATGCGGGTGCTGGGGCTGGCCTCGGTCTGCTTTTCATATAGGAGCTGCCCCTTGCCCGCCGGGTGCAGGTAGATGAAGGTGCCGAGCGTGCTGTGGACGAGTTTGCTGCGTTCGTGTTCGGCGTTGTAGACGTAGTTGTAGGTGGTGCTCGCGCCGCCCGAGTAGCCCACCCCCACCACCTGGGCGGGCATGTTGTAGCTGGTGTAGGTCAGCGTGCGGCCCAGCCCGGCGGTCATGTTGCCGTTGGCGTCGTAGCTGAAGGCGGGGTTGGTGAAGCCGTTGACCGTGCCTTCGATGCATTTGACGGCGTAGGCGCCGCCGCCGCTGCCGGGGGTGATGTCTATTAACTATTTGATTATATTACATTTATTTTTAAACCTTGGCTTGATGTTTAACGTTATTCGTTATATTCTTTGAGCCATGATCAAAAGCTTCCGCTGCTCCGATACGCAAGCTTTGTTCGAGACGGGCCGAAGCCGGCGGTTTTCCGGCATTGCAAACGTGGCCATGCGGAAATTGACGCAACTGGATGCCGCGGAAACGCTGGACTTCCTGCGCGCGCCGCCGGGCAACCGGCTGGAACTTTTGAAAGGTGAGCGTGCCGGGCAGCACAGCATGCGCATCAACGATCAATACCGGCTGTGTTTCCGCTGGATGGAATCCGGCCCCGAAAACGTGGAAATCGTGGATTATCACTGACGGAGAATGATCATGTTCAAAAATGGCATGCGCCCGGTGCATCCGGGAGAAATACTGCGCGAGGATTATCTGGCGCCGCTCGGCATGAGCGCGAATGCGCTCGCCAAGGCGCTGAACGTTCCCGCGCCGCGCATCAATGACGTCGTGCGCGAGCGGCGCGGCATTACCGCCGACACGGCGATGCGGCTGGCGCGTTATTTTGGCGGGGATGCGCGGTCGTGGCTCAACCTGCAGGCGGCATACGACCTGCGGCTCGCCGAACAGTCCAACGCCAAGCGCATTGAACGCGAAGTCACACCTGCGGCAGCCTAGAAACTGCCACACCCTTTCTCAGGGTGTAATGGCGATCATGTCGAAGTCGGCCTTGGTCGCCGAGCAGTGGGGACAGGTCCAGTCCGCCGGCACGTCCTCCCAGCGGGTGCCGGGGGCGATGCCTTCATCGGGCAGGCCGGCGGCTTCGTCGTAAATAAAGCCGCAGAGGATACATTGCCACTTTTTCATGTTGCCCGCGCCCGTCTTTTCGTTCAACCCTGCTCGTTGTGCATTTTTTTGCCGCCCGCGAAAAGCTCCAGGTTATCGACAAATATCTTCGCCGCGCGCTTGTCGTTGCCGTCAGAGGCCGAGGCATTGTGCGGCGACACGATCACGTTGGGGATGTCCCACAGTGGCGAATCAGCCGGCAGCGGTTCTTTTTCGAACACGTCGAGATAGGCGCCGGCGATCTGTTTGCTTTGCAGCGCAGCGATCAGCGCTTTTTCATCCGCCACTGCGCCGCGCGCAACGTTGATCAGGTGCGCGTGTTTGGGCAGCAGCGCCAGCGTTTTGGCATTGATCAGCTGATGCGTTTCCTTGGTGTACGGACAGGCCAGTACCCACCAGTCACACTGTGGCAACAACAGCGGCAGCTTGTCTAAAGTGTGCATTTCATCAACCGGATCACCATCGCGTTTCGGGCTGCGGCGTAAACCAATGACTTTCATGCCCAGTGTCCGGCACAGCTTGGCCACCGTCGCGCCGATGGTGCCGAGGCCGACGATCACCACCGTCTGGCCCTGCAGGTCGCGCGGCGTGTCCTTGCCGCGGGCGGGATCCCAGCGCCTTTCGCGCTGCGCGGCAATCCAGCGCGGAAAACCGCGCGCCAGCATCAGCATGCTGCAGAACGCGGTCTGCCCGACCGGTTCGCCGTTGGTGCCGGCTGACGTGGTCAGCCGCACCTTGCGCTCGGCCAGTGCCGGCATGAACGGATGCTGATCGATGCCGGTGCTGGTGAAATGCACCCACTTCAGATTCGCTGCCGTTTTTACCGTGTCGCCGAAGCTGACATAAAGGTCGGAGAAACGGATATCGCGGGTCAGGTAAGCCACTTCGATTTTGGCGATATCGGCCGCCGACAAACGCTGCGAAGCGTCGTCCGGCAGATGAATGATGTTCAGCGTGACGCCTGCTGCCTGGGCTGCCGCCTGCAGCTCGGTGCCGAATTGCGCCACAAAACCCTTGGACAACAGTATGCCGGTCATCGCGATTTACTTTCCCGCAGAATGAATGGAGTGCACCTGATTACTTGTCGCGCTTGAACAGCGCGTCGAGTTTCTGCTCGTAGTCGTGGTAATCCAGATAGTCGTAGAGGTCGTCGCGCGACTGCATCAGGCCAACCACATTTTTCTGGTGGCCTTCCTTGCGGATGCTCTGATACACCTGCAGCGCCGCAGCATTGGCCGCGCGCCACGCCGACAGCGGATACAGTGCCATCGCGACGTTGGCGCCGGCGAGTTCCCCGGTCGTGAACAACGGAGTTTTGCCGAACTCGGTGATGTTGGCGAGGATCGGGACCTTCACCGCATCGGCGAATTTTTTGTACATCGGCAGATCGGTGATCGCTTCCGGGAAAATCATGTCGGCGCCGGCTTCGACGCAGGCCACTGCACGTTCGATTGCGGCGTCCAGGCCTTCGATCGCCAGCGAATCGGTGCGCGCAATGATGACAAAATTGCTGTCGGTTTTGGCATCGGCCGAGGCCTTGATGCGATCGACCATCTCGTCCTTGCTGACAATTTCCTTGTTCGGACGATGGCCGCAGCGTTTTTGCATGACCTGGTCTTCAATATGCATCGCCGCGGCGCCGAACTTGATCAGCGACTTCACCGTACGCGCAATGTTGAAGGCCCCGCCAAAACCGGTATCGACGTCAACGAGCAGCGGCAGATTGCAGGTATCGGTGATGCGGCGAATGTCGGTCAGCACATCATCGAGGGTGGTGATCGCCAGATCGGGCACGCCCAGCGAACCGGCGGCGACACCGCCACCAGACAGGTATAGGGCCTTGAAGCCGCTGCGTTCGGCCAGCCGGGCATGGTAGGCGTTGATCGCGCCGACGATTTGCAGCGGCTTTTCAGCGGCGACTGCGGCGCGGAACCGGGCGCCGGCCGACTGGAGGGCGGTGGCTGAAGGAAGTGAGGCGGTCATGGTCAGGGCTCCTGTATGACAACGGCAGCCTCAGGGGCTGCCGGAATGTGGACGCGAATGGAAAATGGGGGTGTGCGGGAAAGGACAGCCTGCGACTGCTGTCCGGTATCTGGACAAAACGGGTTTACGGGTGAGAAATAGTCCCTGAAAAGATAGCACAGGACAGGCTATTCCGCTAGGACAGACACGGTGGCATAATCCAGCCTCCCAAGTCTCACGATTCGGACTCATTCGGATAAATAACCCATGGCCACTGCGAAAAACTCCGACGACGACAATCAAGGTCGTCTGACCGGCACCCAAAGCATTGAACGCGCGCTGTTGCTGCTGCGCGAAATCGCCGCCCACAACCGTTCCGGCTCGCGGCTGCTTGATCTCGCCACTCGCACCAACCTGCAGCGGCCGACCGTACACCGCATGCTGAAATGCCTGGCACACGAAGGCATGGTGCAGCAGGACTCGGAAACCCACCGCTATTTCCTCGGCCCGATGGCCTTCGAACTCGGACTGACCGCAGCACCGCGCTTCAACCTGCGCGAAATCTGCCACCCGGCCATGACGCGTATCGCCGAAGCCACCGGCGACACCATATTCCTGACCCAGCGCAGCGGACTCGATGCCGTCTGCATCGACCGCCACGAAGGCACCTTCCCGATCAAAACTTTCACCCTCGAAGTCGGCGTGCGCCGGCCGCTGGGCGTGGGCACCGGCAGCCTCGCCATCCTCGCGGCGCTGCCCGAAGATGAATTCCGCAGCATCATCACCAGCAACGAACCGCGGCTGCAGGAACACGGACTCAACGGCACCACACTGTTGTCGCAGGCGCGCAAGGCGCAAAAACTCGGTTATGCCGTGCGCGAAACCCCGACACTGGCGGGCGTGCGCTCGCTCGGCCAGGTGCTGCGCAACCAGAGCGGCGTGCCGTTTGCAGCGCTGTCGATTTCGGCGATTTCCAGCCGCATGGCTGACCGCCGCATCCAGGAACTGTCGACCCTGCTGCGCAACGAATCGCGCCTCATCGAGCGCCAGATCGCCAACGGCATGGAAATCCGGTAAAACTAGGGGCCTGTTAACAATGATTTCATGAGTGCGACGGCGACGATTTGGCCTCAAGGCTAGGAGTGTCGAGCGCGGTTTGCCCGTTGGCAAACAAGCGAAGGCGCGACAACGCATTGGGGCCAAATCGTCCCGTCCCTCCGGGTTGAGGCCAAAATCGCCACTGGCTGCGTTGCCGCATTTGGCAAATGAGTTGCCCATATTCTCGATATGAACTGCGGCAAGCGCCTTGCCACTGACGATTTTGGCCACAACGCATCTCACGAAATCATTGTTAACAGGCCCCCATCAGCGGGCACCACGACCCGCGGCAGCACCCGGCGATACGAGGAGGTGGCGATGAAGTGCATGCGACTTGGGCTCAGTGCCCTCTTTTTCACTGCAATATCCATCGGCACTGCGTACGCGCAGGTCTGGCCGGCAAAACCGATCCGCTTTGTCGTGCCTTATCCGCCCGGTGGCAGCAACGACGTGCTGACCCGCATCACCGCACAAGCCATGAGCCCCGGGCTCGGCCAGCCTATTGTGATCGACAACCGCGGCGGTGCCGGCGGCATGATCGGCACCGACAATGTGGCCAAATCACCGCCCGACGGTTATTCCATAGTCAACGTGCAGGCTTCGTTCACCGCCAACGCCGCGCTGCGTCAGAAAATGGCTTATGACCCGTTCACCGATTTTGTCTATCTCGGCATGATGGCGCGCGGTCCGCTGCTGGCCGTGGTGCACCCATCGCTGCCGGTGAAAAACATCCGCGAACTGATTGCACTGGCCAAGGCCCGGCCGGGACAGATCAACTACGGCTCGACCGGCACCGGCGGCCACAACCACATGGCGACGGAACTGTTCCGCCACATGGCCGGCATCAACATCGTTCACGTACCGTACAAAGGCGTCGCACCGGCGTTGACCGACCTGATGGGCGGACACACACAGATGGTGATGACCAGCCTGCCCTCGGCGATGACCTCGGTACAGGCTGGACGCTTGAAGGCACTCGCGGTCGGCAGTGAAAAGCGTTCTTCATTCATGCCGGACATGCCGACCATTTCCGAATCCGGCGTGCCGGGTTACATGGCTGAATTCTGGTGGGGCCTCGCTGCGCCGGCCAAGACGCCGGTCGATATCGTCAACCGCCTGACCACCGAACTGGGCAAGGCCCTGCAGTCCGCCGAACTGAAGCAGCGGTTTGCCACTGAGGGCGCCGAACCGAGCACGATGACGCGCGAGCAGTTCACCGGTTTTGTCAAAAACGAAATCACGCGCTGGCGCAAAGTCGCGCAGGACGCCGGCATCAAGCCGGAGTAGGCGGACGATGGCCGTCCAAAAGCGCGCTTACGATGCAAACGCCCGCGGCGCACTCGACGGCGTGCGCATCATCGACGTGTCGCGTCTGGTCGCCGGCAACACGCTGACTCAGGTGCTCGGTGACTTCGGTGCCGAGGTCATCAAAATCGAACCGCCCGCCGGCGACACGCTGCGCGCATGGAAAGTTGAGCAAGTCGACACCAACTGGAAGCTGTACGCGCGCAACAAAAAAAGCCTGGGCCTTGAGCTGCGCAAACCCGAGGCGCGCGAACTGCTGCTGCAGCTGGTGGCCAAGGCCGCCGTGTTCGTTGAAAGTTTCCGTCCCGGCACACTGGAAAGCATGGGGCTGGGGCCCGATGTGCTGCTCGCGCGCAATCCGAAGCTGGTCATCGTGCGCATCTCCGGCTGGGGGCAGGAAGGTCCGTACAAAAAGCGTCCGGGCTTCGGCACCCTCGTCGAAGGCATGTCGGGCTTTGCTGCACTGAACGGTTTTGATGACCGCGAACCGGTGCTGCCGCCGATGTACCTCGCTGACACCATTGCCGGACTCTTTGGTTCAACCGGGGTAATGATCGCGCTGCGCGAAGTCGAACAGAACGGCGGCAAGGGCCAGGTCATCGACCTGCCGCTGCTGGATCCGCTGTTTGCGGTGCTCGGACCACAGGCCGCCAATTACCGGCTCACCGGCAAGGTCAAGAAGCGCACCGGCAGCCGCTCGACCAATGCCGCGCCGCGCAATGCCTATAAATGCAAGGACGGCAAATATGTCGGCCTGTCGGCGTCGATCCAGAAAATGGCCGAGCGCGTATTCGAATCCATCGGCCGCGCCGACCTGATCAGCAATCCGCGTTACAAGACCAATGCCGACCGTGTCAAACACGCCGCGGAGCTCGACGCCATCATCGGCGCGTTCATCGCCCAGCGCACCCAGGCGGAAAACGTCACCTTCTTTGAAAAAGCCGACGTCACCATCGGTCCGATCTACGACATTTCGCAGATCGTCGAAGACCCGCATGTGCTGGCGCGCGAACTGATCGCCGACTACCCCGATGCCGACATGGGTACTTATCCGATGCACCATGTCGTGCCGCGGCTGTCGGGCACGCCCGCATCCATCCGCACACCGGCGCCGAAAATCGGCGAACACAATGCCGCGCTGCTCGCCGAACTCGGCATCGACGAAGCGACGTACCAAAAACTGCTGGCCGCAGGCATCGTCTGCGCCGGCGGTACCGTCCCTGCCCCCGAAGAATGACCTTGCGGCCTTGCCGCCCCTGTAACCACTGCTGAAGGATTCAGTCATGTATCGTGAACTTCCCGTCTGGCGCTCGCTGATGTACGTCCCGGTCAACGTCGAAAAATTCGTCGACAAAGCCCACACCCGCGGCGCCGACGTGATCCAGCTTGATGTCGAAGACAGTGTGCCGCCAGCGGAAAAAGCCAACGCGCGCAAGCTGATCGAAAAAAACGCTGCGCGCGTCAAACGCGGTGGTGCCGACGTCGTGGTGCGCATTAACCAGCCGCTGTCGCTGGCAGTGCGCGACATCGAACAGGCCATCTGCCCCGATGTCGATGGCATTGCCGTGACCAAGGCCTCCGGCGTGTCGCACCTGCAACTGCTCGACGAACTGGTCAGCGAACTGGAACAGAAACGCGGCATGACGGTGGGCCACACCAAATTCATCACCATGATCGAAACGCCGGAAGCGTTTTTCAAGATCCGCGAAATCACCACCGCCAGCAGCCGCATCATCGCCTGCAACATCGGCGGCGAGGATTTCGCGCTGAACTGCAACATGCAGCCGACAGGAGACGCGCTGTTCTACCCGAAACAGCACATGGTTTTTGCCGCCAGCGCCGCCGGCATCATGCCGCTGGGGTTTGTCGACAGCGTCGCCACCTTCGGTGACTGGGACAATTTCCGCAAAATGGTGCGTCGTTCACGCGATTTCGGTTTCATGGGCGCCGGCTGCATTCATCCGGGCCAGGTCACCATCGTCAACGAGGAATACAAACCCAGCGCCGCCGAAGTCGATTACGCGCGCAAGGTCATCGCGCTGGACAAGGAAGCCGCCGCAGCCGGCCGCGGCTCCTTCGCACTGGACGGCAAGATGATCGACATCCCGATCATCGTCCGCGCCGAACGCCTGCTCAAACGTTTTGATGCGATCACTGCGCGCGAGTCAAAAACCCTGGCGGCGATGAAAGACTGAAGAGCCAGCCCAGGCCCTGGGGCTGTTGCACCCACCCCATGATGCGCATAAGCTATGCGCATTAATCAGTTCAGGCTCTTGCCCATGTTCACGCCAACCATTGCCCCGCGCCGACGCAAGAAGGCAACCAACCTCAGCGTTGATGACAAGCTGCTGGAACAGGCCAAGCGCCTCAAGCTGAACCTGTCACAAGTGTTCGAAGCCGGTTTGACCGAAGCCATCCGCCAGCGCCAGGGCGAAGAATGGCTCAAAAAAAATCGCGCTGCACTTGACGCCTACAACGAACACGTGGAAAAACACGGCGTGTTCAGCGACGGGTTGCGCTCGTTCTGATGGCGCAGTTCGACCTCTATCGCAACGCCAATCCCGCCACCCGCGCGCGGATTCCTTATCTGCTCGACGTTCAGTCGGACTTGCTCGACCCTCTGGCAACGCGGGTTGTCGTGCCCCTGTGCAAACCCGAAGTGCTCAAGGGCAAGCTGGCTGACCGGCTCAATCCGTTGTTTGAGGTCGAAGGCCGCAAGATGGCCATGCTGACGCCCGAACTCGCGGGCGTTTCCAGAAAAATACTCGGCGAACAAATCGGCAATCTTTCAAACAAACGCAATTCGATCATTTCGGCGCTGGACCTGCTGATTACCGGGATCTGACCGATCCCTCTGGGAGGAGTTATGAAAAATATTAATAAAATCAATGGTTTGCTGCTTGTTGTCGCATTCGCCGTAACAACATCACCGATTTTTGCCCAGCCCGTCGCAAAATTTCCAACCAAACCGGTGCGCATCATCGTCGCCTTCCCGCCCGGCAGTTCCACCGACATCGTGGCGCGTGTGGTCGGCGAACGCCTGACTGAAATCTGGGGCCAGAACGTGATCATCGAAAACCGTCCCGGCGCCTCGGGCAACATCGGCACCCAGGTCGCGCTGCGCGCCAATCCCGACGGCCATACCTTGTTCATGAACAGTTCGGCGATCGCGGTCAATGTCAGCCTGTATGCCAAACCGGGTTACGCGATGAAAGACATCATGCCGATATTGCAGGGCCCGACCACACCCAACTTGATCACCGTTCATCCGTCGGTGG
Organism: Betaproteobacteria bacterium; assembly: GCA_021732605.1. GTDB lineage: Bacteria > Pseudomonadota > Gammaproteobacteria > Burkholderiales > SG8-41. The sequence continues at coordinate 12,687 of JAKFUS010000058.1, forward strand.
CAGCGAAAACGCTGCAGGAACTGATCGCGCTGGCGAAAACCAAACCACTCAGTTACGGCTCATCAGGTACCGGCACCACGCCGCATCTCGATATGGAGCTGCTGTTCAAGACACTGGCCAAAGTCGATATCACCCATGTGCCATACAGCCCGGCGGCGGCGGCCACCGCCGTTGTCGCCAATCAGGTTCCGGTGGGTTCGACCTCGATGCCGCCGGCGGTGCCGTTTGTCAAAAGCGCACGTCTGCGGGCCATCGCTGTCACTTCGGCAAAACGTTCTGCGGTGCTGCCCGACGTGCCTACGGTGGCCGAGTCGGGGTTTCCGGGATTTGACGACGGCACCTGGTTCTCGGTATTCGCGCCGGTTGGCATTCCTGCGGTGGTAGTCAATCAGGTCAACCGCGATTTCACTACCGCACTGCAATCACCCGCGGCGAAAGAGCGTCTGGCTGCGCTGTCGCTGGAATTCACCCCCAACACACCGGCTGAATTCGCGGCACAACTGAAAACGGAAGTTGCCAAATACGCGCAGATCGTCAAACAGTCCGGCGCGCGCGTCGACTGACCCCGACTCATGCGCAACGTCTCCGCTGCCAGTATTACCCAGGCCGTCGTAAAGTCCTTCGATGGCGCCGCCGATCCGCGTTTCAAACACCTGATTGAACGCCTGACGCATCACCTGCATGCCTTTGCCCGCGACGTGAAGTTAACGCCGGAGGAATGGAAAGCCGGCATCGATTTTCTGTATCGCGCCGGCAAAATCTCAGATGAAGCACGCAACGAGTTCGTACTCACCTCCGATATTCTGGGCCTGTCATCACTGATCGACCTGCTCGCCAGCAGTGCCGGCGGCACCGAACACAGCGCGCTGGGACCGTTCCACGCCGAAGGCTCGCCGTTGATCGAAGTCGGCGGCGACATCAAGCACGACAACGACGGCGAACCGATGCTGGTGCGGGGACGTGTGCTCGATCAGCAAAACCGTCCTGTCGCCGGCGCACAGCTCGATTTCTGGCAGGCCGCGATCAACGGCAAATACTGGCAGCAGGATCCGGCGCAGGATCCGCACAACCTGCGCTTTCGCATGCTCACCGGCGATGACGGCATGTATGCCTTCACCACAGTGCGTCCCGCGCCGTATACCGTGCCCTATGACGGCCCGGTCGGTGATCTGCTGCGCGCCGGCGGTCGTCACGCCTGGCGGCCCGCGCATTTCCATTTCATTGTCAGCGCAGCAGGGTGCCGGTCGTTGACCACCGAAGTGTTTTTTGCCGACGATCAGTACATCGACGAAGACGCCGTGTTCGGCGTTCGCGAATCGCTGCTGGTGCAGACACGTCTCGACAGCGACGCCGCGCTGGCACAACGTTACCGGCTGCCGCTGCCTTTTCACAGTGTGGAGTTTGATTTCCGCCTGGGGCGTTAACCCGCCGCCACGCGCGGTCCCTGTCGTAAAATTACGCTCCTCCCTGCAACAACCAAGGTCAATCAAGCATGTCTGCAGATCTGGAATCCCTGAAACAATGGATCGGCCGCACTGAAACCGCAATCGATTACGTCACCGTCCCCGCCGTCGACCGCCTGTCGGCAACGCTCGATCGCGACGATGCGTTCCCCAAAATGGGCGACCCGCTGCCGATCGGCTGGCACGCCATACTGTTCCCGCGCATCGTGCGTCATTCGCAAATCGGTCCCGACGGCCATCCGCAACGCGGCGATTTCCTGCCCCCTGTGCCGCTGCCGCGACGCATGTTCGCCGGCAAACGCACCACCTTCATCGCGCCGCTGCTGGTCGGCGACGAAGTTCAGCGCGAGTCGATGATCCAGAACGTCACCATCAAGGACGGCCGCAGCGGGCGCATGGTGTTTGTCACCGTGAAAACTGACATCAAGAGCCCGCGCGGCATTGCCATCAGCGAAGAACAGGACATTGTCTATCGCGGCGAGCCCGACAAAAACGCGCCGCCCCCCGCTGCGCAACCGGCCCCCGGTAGAGCAGTTTGGCAGCATCAGGTCACGCCGGATCCGGTAATGCTGTTCCGTTACTCCGCGCTGACCTTCAACGGCCACCGCATCCATTACGACAAGCCGTACGTGACCGGCACCGAGGGTTATCCCGACCTGATCATGAACGGCGGGTTGACGACGCTGCTGACCTACGAGCTGGCGCGCACCCACGGTACAACCCCTATAAAGTTCATGTCCTCGCGCAATGTGCGCGCGCTGTTCGTTAACCGCACCATTACTTTCTGCGGCGAACCTTCCATCGACAACAAGACCGCAAAACTGTGGGCGCAGGATGACAGCGGCGCGGTTGCTCTCACTGCTGAAGCGGAGTTTGTATGAGAAGCATCAGCATGGCGATCCCGAAACTCGCGCTCCCCCACCCCCGACCCCTCCCCCGGAGGGAGAGGGGAGGTATCAGCTACCGGCAGCCTGATGGCTGCACGGCAGGAGAACGGTAATGGCCGGCGGACCACTCGAAGGCATCAAGATCATCGACATGACGTCGGTGGTGGTCGGCCCACTGGCGACACAGACCTTTGCCGACCACGGCGCAGACGTCATCAAAATCGAAGCGCCCGGCGGCGACATCGTGCGCTTCCTCGCCGGCCGCGGCCGCACTGCCGGCATGTCCGCCAAATATCTGCACCTGAACCGCAACAAGCGTTCGCTGGTGCTGGACATGAAAAAACCCGGTGCCTACGACGCACTGATGACCTTGCTGAAAACCGCGGATGTGCTGATCTGGAACATGCGACCGCCGGCGATGGCGCGGCTCAAGCTGTCATACGAAGACGTGTGCAAGGTTAATCCGAAAATCATTTATTGCGGCATGTTCGGCTTCGGCCAGGACGGCCGTTACCGTGATAAACCGGCCTACGACTCCATCATCCAGGGCTCGGCCGGTATCGCCGCGCTGTACTACATGGCCACCGGTGAGCCACGCTACCTGCCGATGGTGGTGGCCGACCGCACTGTCGGCCTGATCGCTGTGCAGATGATTCTGATGGCGCTGCTGCACCGCGAACGCACGGGTGAAGGCCAGTCGATAGAGCTACCGATGTTCGAGAACATGGTGAAGTCGGTGCTCGAAGAACATATGTACCTGAAAACTTTCGATCCGCCGCTGGGCGATGTCGGCGATCCGCGCTTGATCGATCCTCAGTCAAGGCCGTTGCCGACCAAGGATGGCTGGGTCTGCGTATCTGCCAACACGGACGGCCAGGCCTTTGCGGTATTCGACGCCATCGGCAGACCGGAACTGAAAACCGATCCGCGCTTCCACAGCGTTGCCGCGCGTTTCAAGAACACGCCGGAATATTTCAGCATCCGCGCTGAAGGTCTGAAAAAGAAGACGACCGCGGAATGGATGGAAATTTTTGACCGTACCGATGTGCCGGCAATGCCGTTCCAGACGCTGGATCAGATCATGGAAGATCCGCACCTGAAAGATATCGGCTTTTTCGAGAAGCTCGATCATCCGACCGAAGGCAACATCTGGAACATGAAACTGCCGAACAAGCTGTCGCGCGGCGCACGCACGGATTTCCGTTTTGCCCCGAAAATCGGCGAACAAAGTCTGGAAGTGCTGCGCGAGGCGGGCTTGTCGGAGGATCAAATCAAAGCGCTGCTGGCCAGCGGTGCAACACTGGACGGTCGGCCCAAGCCCTAGCACCCCGCAGCGCGGAGGATATAAAGGTAAAAAGCGAAATGCATAAAATAATGAATAAAATCAATTGCTTACTGTCTATCGTCCTGTTCGCAGTCAGCGTGACTGGCGGCACGGCCTGGGCGCAGGGTGCGGCGAACTATCCGAACAAGGCCGTGCGTTTCATCGCACCGTTCCCGCCCGGCGGCAGCACCGATCTGCTGGCGCGGCTGGTCGCACTGAAACTCACCGAAGCCTGGGGCCAGCAGGTCATCGTCGAAAACCGCGGCGGTGCCGGCGGGACCATCGGCGTTGAACTGGCGGCGCGCGCCGCACCCGACGGCTACACCATTGTCATGGGCCATGTCGGCACCTTCGGTTTCAATCCGACGCTGTATCCCAAGCTGCCGTATGACGCGATCAAAGATTTCGCGCCGGTCACCGTGCTGGCGACCGTGCCCAACGGCATGGCCGTACATCCGTCGCTGCCGGTGAAAACCGCGCGCGACTTTGTCGCGCTGGCCAAAGCCAAGCCGGGCGAACTGCTGTATGCCTCCGGCGGCAGCGGCAGCGCCTCGCATCTGGCTGGGGAATATTTCAAACTGCTGACCAAAAGCGATATGGTGCATGTGCCGTACAAAGGCACCGGCCCGGCGATGATCAGCATGATTTCAGGACAGACCACGATGACCATCACCGGCATGGTCGCACTGATGCCGCATGTCAAATCCAATCGTCTCAAATTGCTGGGCGTGGCAACGATGAAACGCCTCACGATCATGCCGGAGATTCCGACCATCAACGAAAGCGGCGTGCCCGGTTATGACGCCAATCAGTGGTACGGCGTACTGACGCAGGCTGCCGTGCCGCGCGACATCGTAATGAAATTGCACGCCGACATCGTCAAGGTGCTGGCACGCGCCGATGTCAAAGACCGACTCGCCGCCGACGGCGCCGAAGCGGTTGCCAATACGCCGGAGCAGTTTGCCGCACACATCAAGGCCGAGATCGCGCGCTGGGCGCCCGTGGTCAAAGCCTCCGGCGCAAAACCGGACTGAAGCAACACCGCTTATTTTTCCCTGTAGTTTTCATTCAGGCATAATCGTTTGACCCCCTCCATGGAGATCAATATGTTTTCGTTTCCCCGTCACACACTTTTGACGTCGCTGTTCCTTGCCGCCGCACTGACCGGTCCCGTGCAGGCACAGACCGCGACCACCGAATTCAAACCCCAGGTCGGGCAGGCCGGCAAGGATGTGATCTGGGTGCCGACGCCAAAAAGCCTGGTCGAAAAAATGCTCAAAATGGCCGACGTCAAATCCACCGACGTCGTATTCGACCTCGGTTCCGGCGACGGCATCACCGTGATCACCGCCGCCAAGCAGTACGGCATCCGCGCCACCGGCATCGAATACAACCCGGACATGGTCGAACTGGCCAAACGCAATGCGCAGCGTGAGGGCGTGTCCGACAAGGCGGAATTCATCCGCGGCGACATTTTCGCCACCGACTTCAGCAAAGCCACCGTGGTCACCATGTACCTGCTGCCGTACCTGAACCTGAAACTGCGGCCGACCATCCTCAACATGAAACCCGGCACGCGCGTGGTGTCGCATGCGTTCACGATGGAAGACTGGGCGCCGGACCAGACCGATTCCACCGAGGGTCGCACCGCCTACCTGTGGATCGTGCCGGCCAAGGTCGAAGGCAAATGGACCATCGGCAACGGCTCGGTGGAATTCAAACAGAAATTCCAGGACATCGACGGCACCTACACCACCGCCGACGGCATGACCTACCGGCTCACCAACACCAGCTTGCGCGGCGACCAGATCAGCTTCAGTGCCGGCACTGCGACTTACACCGGCCGCATCAGCGGCCCGGTGATGCAAGGCACCATGCGGCCGCGCCCCGATGCCCAGGGTACGTCGTGGAGCGCCAATCTCGTCAAGTAGCCGATCAGGGTGCCCGCGTCCCGCGCATGAACTCCAGTTCCGCGGGACGCAGCAAGCGGTAGACCGGAATCTCGCTGGGCGCGGCAATGGTGGCGGGTGAGCCCTTGCGGTCAACGGGAATCATCCCGAAAGACACGAAGCTGCTCGGCGATTCCGGCTCCAACGCCACGATAATCACTCCGGCATTGGCCTGCGCCATCGGAAATACGTAACTGCCGGCGGGGAAACGCGCTTTCTTCACCACGACCTCGGTGCTGACCTGATGAGTGATGCGGCCTTCGACGAAGGTGGCGCTGGCGCGGCGTTCGGTGACCTGGAAACTTTCTACCTCCAGCTCCACGGGTTTTGCCAGCCGCCGCACCTCGACGCCCGACATCATCAAACGCTCGGCAACATCGTGGAACACCGGCGGCAACAGGTAGGCCCAGGGCCGCTGCCGCGCGATGTCGACCGCGACATTCAGCGAATCCGACCAGTCAACCTCGACCGCCTTGATGGCGCCGCTCGCCGGATCCAGCATGTCCAGCTTCTGTTTGACCACCGGGCTTTTCAGGCGCACCGCCACCGTGTCACCGGGCTGTGGATCGCGGCCGCGGCGCACCGTATCCGCGCGCGCGGCGGCCACGGTGTCCATCAGTTCGCGGGCGTTCGCCGCCGCGGTATCGAGCAGGCTGGCGATCGACACCACATGGCTGTGCACGCGCCGGCCGAAACTTTCGCGGCCAATGCCGACGCCGCGGCTCTCGATCAGGAACGACACCGCGTTCTGCAGGCCGGCGAAGTTGCGGCCGATGTCCGGCGTGGTGCCGCCCATCGACACCAGCAGGTTCTTCATGTTGTAACTGGTGGTGTAGTACCAGAAATGGCTGTACCCCGCGCGACCGGCAGCGTCGCGGAATCCGGCCATGAATTTGCCGTCCGCGAGCGCCGTCAGCGACGGGTGTACATTGGGATTGGTTGCGTACTGCACCATCAAATCGTAGGACTGGATGGTGCCGAACTTCTCGATCCAGCGGTTGGCGACGCTGAACTCGTGCGCATCGATAAACAGCTGCGGCTCGAATTCGTTGATCACGCGGTGCAACGCGCGGGTTTCCGGCAGGTCGAGCTTGACGTGGTCACGGTTGATGTCGGTGGTGCTGTACGGCGAGCGCTGGAAATAATACGCACCGTCGGGGTTGGAGTGCGGCACGATGACCACCGTCAGCTTGTCGAGCAGCGGCCGCAGGCGGCCCATCGCCAGTTCCTGCGCCAGCGCCAGCATCGCTTCGCCACCCGCCGGCTCGTTGCCATGCTGCAGCCCGGCCATCACCACCACCGGTCGGCCGAGACGCCGCGCCTGTGCGCCGGTCTGCACGGCATCGGCCGAAAGCACCAGCACCGGCATCGCCCGGCCCTCCTGCGAAGTGCCAATCCTGCGCAGCTTCACGACACCGGAGCGGCGCACCAGATCCTCGGTGAATGCAAGCATTTCCTCATGCGAAGTGAAATCCTGCCGCCCCGGCTTGAACCCCGGCGTGTCATAGGCAATCTGCGGGTCGGGATACCGCTGGCGCACTTCCGCGCTTTGCTTATAGGCACGCTCCGGATCAAACTGGGCCTGCAGTTGCTGCGCGTGCAGCGCGGCCAGCACCATCAGTGCCATCAGCAGGGCGTATCGTTGAATTCGCTGCAGCATGTGTGCCTCCTGGTTCCATCCGGTTTGATTCACCACATTTAACCATTCCTGCCGGCGTGACGCGCAAAGTACGCGGCCGCGGGCGATATAATTCCTCATTCTCGCGCGGGCCCCCCCAAAATAATTCAAGGAAATCAATAAATGCACAGCATCTCCCAACACGCGGTTGTCATCGGCGGCGGCATCATGGGCGGCGACATCGCCACCCTGTTCGCGGCCCGCGGCTGGACCGTGCATGTCATGAGTCCCTCCGCCAAAACACGCGAAGCGCTGCCAGCGCGTCTGGCCGGCGGCCTCGCGAAACTCGGCGCGCCGGCAAGTCATGCCGCCGCCGTGCGCTGTTACGCTGACCTCAAATCGATCCCGTGGGCGGATGTCGCCATCGTCATCGAAGCCGCCACCGAAGACCTGCCGCTGAAACAGAAATTGTTTGCGGAAGTGGAAGCGCTGGCCAAACCGGACATCCCGCTGACCAGCAACACCTCGAATTTTCCGATTGGCGACATCGCCAAAGGACTCAAACATCCAGAGCGCGTGGCCGGCCTGCATTTTTTTATGCCTGCACATCTGGTACCGCTGGTTGAAGTCGTCAGTTCATCGCACACCGATGCCAGGGTCGCGGAAAAACTGGTGCAATTGCTGAAAGACCTCGACAAGGCGCCGATCTGGGTCAAGAAGGATGTGCCCGGTTTTGTCGGCAACCGCCTGCAGCACGCGATGATGCGCGAAGCGCTGTACCTGATCGCCGATGGCGTCACCGACGCCGAAGGCATCGATACCGCTGTACGTTATGGTTTCGGCTTCCGCTTCATTGCCTGCGGGCCGATGATGCAGAAGGAGATGTCCGGTTGGGACACGCATGATCTCGTCGCCAGCGCGCTGTACCCGCACCTGCACGCCGAACAAGGGCCGCCCCAATGGCTGAAAGAACTGGTGGCCAAGGGCCGCACGGGGATGAAGGTCAAGGCCGGGATGTGGGATTGGGATGACGAAAAAATCAAAAGGGAAAAAGCGCGCATCGAACGTGCGTTGCAAGCCGGTTTCGCCATCCTCCGCGCCGACGACGACTAAGCTCCGGCTCGGCCATGAGCAAAATCGCCGCCCGTCTCGCCCGCCTGCGTGTACTGCTGCTGACCCGCCCGGCAAAGATCATCGGCGTGCTGCTGGTGATTTATGCGGTCTGCGGTTTTCTGCTGGCGCCGTGGCTGGTGCGGCAGCAGTTTCCGGGTCTGGTGGAAAAACACCTGGGCGCGCAAGGGTCGGTGGGATCGGTGTACATCAATCCCTTGCTGCTGATCTTCGATGCCAGGGATCTGGTGATCGCCGAAAAAAACGGCGCGCCGGTATTGCAGGTCGGCCGCGTGCTGGTCAATTTCGAATTGAGCAGCCTGCTGCGCTGGGCTTGGACCTTCAGCGAAATCCGCATTGAACAACCGACGCTCAATGCCGAGCTGGATGCGAAAGAAAGCCTGAATCTGCTGCGGCTGCTGACGCCGAAAACGGCAGCGCCTGCAGCAGCTCCCGCACAACCGGCGTCGCTGCCGCGGTTATTGCTGCAGCATGTCGCCATCACCGGCGGCACCCTCCGCTTTACCGACCATACGCTGCAACCCGCAGCCCGCGCCCAGGTCAGTCCGTTCAATTTTGAAATCCACGACATCTCGACGCTGCCCAACCATAGCGGCGAACACGCGCTCAGCGCACGCCTGCCCGGCGGCGGCAGCCTGCAATGGCAGGGCAAAATCGGCCTGTCGCCGCTGGATTCCAGCGGATCGATCACGCTGAAAGAAGCCAGGCTTGCGACCCTATGGCAGTTTGTGCAGGATCATCTGACGATTGCCGAACCCACCGGCACCTATGAACTGGGGCTGCGCTACCGCCTGCGTTACGGCAAGGGCGCGCTGGACGCGCAGGTTGATGATCTGGGCTTTCGCATGAAGGATCTGATGATCGCCCAGCAGAAAGGTGGCGCGGTGCTGGCGAAACTGGCAACGATCGCCTTCGAGGGTGGCAGCCTCAATCTCGCCCAGCGCAGCCTGGCCTTCAAGGACATCCGCATCGGCGATGGCGCGCTCAATGTCGTTCTCGACGAAGACAGCGTACCGGACTGGACGAAACTGGTCCGCAGCAGCACTACGGACAGCAAACCCGCAACCAAAGAGACCTCCACTCCGCCAACCAAGCCCTGGCAGATCGCGCTGCCGCAGATCAGCATCGGTCCGCTGGCGCTTACCGTGGTGGATCACAGCCGGGTCAAACCGCTGCGCCTCGCAACAGGCAATACCCAGATCAATCTCGGCGTCGCCGCCGCGATTGGCGACCAAACCCAGGTCACCGTCAACGACGGAAAAATGACGATGAACGACATCAGCGTCATGTCCGGCGATGAAAAAGAACCGCCGGTCACACTGGCCACCGCCGAAGTCAGCGGCGCTTCCTTCGATTTGCAGAAAAAAATCATCAATGCCGGTCTGGTACAGTTGTCGGGCGGGCGAACCTGGGCGATGCGCGAAGCTGACGGCAGCCTGCATCTGGTCAGCATTTTTACCCCGCGCAAGGAAAAGCCTTTGCAGGAAGCCGGCTTCAACATCACCGTGGATCGCGCGGAGATTGCCGGCTATACGGTGGCACTGACGGATAAATCATTCGAGCCGGCGCTGAGCTACGACCTGGAACAGGTCAATGGCACCATTTCAAAAATTATACTGCCACCAAACAAGACCCCCAGTCCCTTCGAACTGGCGTTGCGGGTCAAACAGGGCGGATCGTTACAGGCCAGGGGCTCGCTCGATATGCTGCGCCACTCCGCCGATGCGCGATTTGAAGTGACCGACCTCGCGCTGGCGCCGCTCAACACCCTGCTGAAGCGCGACACCACGCTAATATTGTCCTCGGGCAAAGCCGGTGCCGCCGGACGGGTCAGCGTGAGCGCAAAAAACAAGCCCCTCGTCGTGCAATACCGGGGCAGCGCCAGCATTGCCGACCTCGACCTGAAAATCGAAAACTCCGCGGAACGCCTGCTCAGCTGGCAAGGCCTGCAAGCCGCCGATATTGATTTCGATACCGGAAAAAACCAGTTGAGCATGGGGCAGGTCAACTTCGCCCGGCCTTATTCGAAACTGATCATCGCCAAGGATCGCACGACCAACTTCGGCACCATCATGCGTCCGCGCCCCGCTGCCGCCACAGCGGCACCTGCCGCAACGGATCAGGCTGCGGCTCCGATGGCCATCACCGTCGAGCGGGTCAGCGTCGAGCGCGGCGAGCTCGATTTCGCCGACCTGAGTCTGGTCCTGCCGTTTGCCACCAACATCAAGGCTCTGGGCGGGTCGGCGAGTGGACTCTCCTCCGCGCCCGAATCCCGCGCCAGCCTGAAACTGGAGGGCCGCATCGAAGACAACGGACTGGCCCGCGCCGAAGGCACAATTCAGCCCTTCGCCCCGAAAAAATTCACCGATATCGCAGTCGAGTTCCGTAACGTTGCCTTGTCACCACTGAGCCCCTACACCGCCACCTTTGCCGGTCGCAAAATCGCCTCGGGCCGCCTGTCGCTGGACCTGCAGTACAAAATCAACAACAGCCAGCTCGCCGGCGAGAACAAGGTGCTGCTCGAACAGTTCACGCTGGGTGAGCGGGTCGACAGTCCCGGTGCCGTCAACCTGCCGCTGGATCTGGCCATTGCGCTCTTGACCGACAGCGACGGCAAGATCGACCTGGCATTGCCGGTGAGTGGCAACGTTGACCATCCGGAATTCGCCTATGGCCAGGTCATCTGGCAGGCAATCCGCACCGTCATCACGCGCATCGTGACCGCACCGTTCCGCGCGCTGGGCTCCTTGTTCGGCGCCAACTCGGAAACACTGGGCGACATCGTGTTCGATCCGGGCAGCGCACGCATCCTGCCCACTGAATACGAAAAAATCCGTCGTGTCGCCGAAGGTCTGCAAAAGCGCGCGCAGCTCCGGCTGGTGGTGCAGGGCAGCTACCATGTGCAGAACGACGGTCAGGGATTGCGTGCCACGGCGGTACGCGCCGACCTTGCCAACCGAGAAGGATTAAAACTCACGCCGGGTGAAGATCCGGGTCCGATCGGATTTGACAGCGCAAAAGTGCAGCGCGCGCTGGAGAACATGCTGAATGAACGCAGCGGTGGTGATGCCGCCGGACAATTTGCCGCGGCATTTCAGAAAACTGCGGGGCGTGAAGCCGGTCGCGTCAATGCCGCGCTGGCACTCGTCGGTCGCGGCGCCGGTGATCGTGAGCTCTACATCGCCATGCATCAAAAACTGGTTGAGCTGCAGCCGCTTCCGCCAACTGCACTGGAAGATCTCGGCAAAGCGCGCGCTGCCAACATCACCAACGCGTTCACCAACCGTTTCAAATTCGATCCAGTCCGCCTGACCGGCAAGCCGCCGGCGGCGACGGATGAAACGACCAAGAGCGGCGTGGTGATGAAACTATCGTTTGAGCCGATTCCCAAGTAATTGGGCAAAGCGGTTTGCGGTCTAGTAGGAAGGGAATGAACTGAAGGGGTTGGTGGCGGGGACGGAATTGAACCGCCGACACAAGGATTTTCAACCACAGCAACAATTTACTACTTACCTCTAATCGATTCTATGCACAGAATTGGCACAGTACGCCAACAAACCAAACTCGCCTAAGGCTTCATTACTAGTTGAGATTCATCTGCGAGTTTTACAGCTTGTAGACGGTTCTTCTGTCGCTCTGCGTCCCAACCAATAACGTCAGCATGTTTAGGATGAGGAACTCCCGTTACATCAACTGACAATCTATTTGCATAAGCCACGAGAGAATTAAAATCTGCACGCCCAAGTATAGGGCCACGCTGAGGCGCAACATGCGTATCTCCGATATCCCAGATTTCCGCATCGGAAGTAGCTGCAACGCAATACACAGATAATCGTCCGTCTTTAGGCGGATGAAACGCAGTATGTTTCACCACACCTTTAGCAGAACTATATTGGGCGCGATCCGTTAGGAAGCGCGAAAGTGTCTCTCCAGGCGGAGAATCGAATACCAAGGAAAACCTCTAGTTAACTATAGAGGTGATCTAAATGCTCACGCATCAACTTTGGAAATCCGCCTTCTAGTCGGCATTCACCATAAACGGCATTTCCAGCACCAAGAAGACCGGCAAACTCAACAATCCGGCTTCCAAATGTCGTGATAACAAATCGGCGTCCTTTGCCACGATACCATTCAAATGCAACTGAACCAGTTGCCTCAGGGAATACTTCAGGCATCGCAATATATTGCGGTAATGAAATTAGTAATGCTCGCGCCTCTTCTACCGCCTCTAGCGACACTGGAGCAGCGCCATCTCCATCCCAATTCTCAACGGAACACCTTTCGGAAATTTCATCAAGAGAATGGAACACCTCAGCAAATCGCTTATTACCAGTTGCTGATTCAGTCAGCTTAACTAGGGCAGTGCGAAATAATCCACCCAACCTGGAAGCATCATCGCTAACTCCCGAATTGGTTCCCCAAAAGGGGTTAAACGTTTGCGGAGCCGTATGGCTACAAGCAAGCATGGTCATTTGAATAACTCCACTGTCTTCGGGGTAATACTACCAAAAAACGCACGGTTCTTTAGATCCCTCAATTTATCCAGCAGTTTCCAAACATCGCCTGAATCAGGCTCCATCTCAATCGTTTTAAACGCATCAATATCGATCAATACAGTTACTGTCCTTGTCTGCATATTAGGGCTTTCTAAAGCCTGCGCAATAGCAATTTCGGCCCCGGTATCCGGGTCAGGAATAAGCGTTCTCACGAGAAATCCCGACAGCTCATTTGGCAGATTCTTGGGTACTGGCGGCAAACTAAGTAAGTAATTGTCAAAATCGAGTTTTTCGATTGGGAATTCAAGCCTATTAATAAATCTAGTTGCTACTCGGGTAATCGCGCTTGGACGGGCAATTGAACGGTATTTTCCCCAAATCGGTTTGGCTTCCGCAATAAGATTATTCCAATCTTCATACGGCTTTAATCGACTAACTGTCAGTCCCGTTTGCTGCAGAAGAACGACAAACGAAGGATCTTTTCGCTCGAGACGGAACCCGGTTTGGGTAGATTGAAAAGACTGCCCGGTACTTTTCCCTTGAGCAAACTGTATTCCGGCCTCAATTGAATGAAGGTCTTTCACAACTGGATATGTTGTTTTTAGCTCATCTTTGAGTTGCTCTAACTCTTTCAAAGAAAATTCTGACCGCTGCTTTACTCGTATATCGATCAACCCTTCGACAATTGGTGCTTTATTGAGGTGGGGATGGCTCATAAAAATATCGACTTTAAATTAGTACCTAGTGGCTCGGGCTCCATCCGCGTATGCCAGACACCCGATGATGGGAGTCCCTTTATCGACCATTAGTGTACCTTCTCCGGCCCCGCCAACGGATAGTTTCTTATTTGGCATTAAAGCCAAAAATATAGTCGTTAAGTGCTTGATAGGTTTGGTGGCCGGGGACGGAATTGAACCGCCGACACAAGGATTTTCAATCCTCTGCTCTACCGACTGAGCTACCCGGCCCCTTGCTACGGGGGTACTGCAAAAACTGGGAGGATCGGATTTCGCCCGCCGTTGCGGCTGGACGAAAGGGCGCTATTTAAACCTCAAAACCGTTTTGCGTCAAGGCAATAGCCGCTCAGACGCAGTTCAGTTGCTGCGCCACGCAGACGCCGCGCCGCATATAAATCAGGAACAGGCCGATCCACACCAGCAGGATGAAGGTCACGAACGGCAGGTGACGGTCGATGACGAATCTGGGGGTGATGACGCGCACGGCTTTTATCAGCGGCTCGGTGCCCTTCTTGAACAGCTGGTAGATGAAGTTCTGTTCGCGGTTGGCGCCGGCAAAAATCCACAGCGCCGCACGACCGACAAACAGGTACAACGCGACCTGCACCAGTGCAATCAGGATGGACAGCAGCGTGTATTCGATGGGCATGTTCGGCTTTGCGTAAGTAATCCGGTGCCGCATTGTAATCGACGGGCACACCAAAAAAAGAAACCCCGCCGAAGCGGGGTTTCTTGACTACGACTATCGCGAAGGAGGGAGGGCTCGGGAGGGAACCATTGGTTCCCTCCTGCTCCTCCTCATTCCCGCTCCTTCTGCTCCGGATATGTAACTCGCAAAGCGAGTTACATATCCATCCCACCCATGCCGCCCATACCGCCCATGCCGTGGCCATGACCACCGTGGCCGCCGTCATCTTTCGGCGATTCCGCAACCATCGCGGCGGTGGTCAGGATCAGGCCGGCGATCGAAGCCGCGTTCTGCAATGCGCAGCGCGTAACTTTGGTCGGATCCAGCACGCCCATTTCCACCAGGTCGCCGTATTCGCCGGTCGCGGCGTTGTAGCCGACGTTGCCTTTGCCTTCGACGACTTTGTTCACCACCACCGAGGGCTCATCACCCGCGTTGGCGACGATCTGGCGCAGCGGTTCTTCCACGGCGCGCAGCACGATCTTGATGCCGGCGTCCTGATCGGCGTTGTCGCCTTTCAGTTTGCCGAGGCCCAAGCGCGCGCGGATCAGCGCAACACCACCGCCGGCCACGATGCCTTCTTCAACGGCGGCACGTGTTGCGTGCAGCGCGTCTTCAACGCGGGCTTTTTTCTCTTTCATTTCGAGCTCGGTTGCGGCACCGACTTTGATCAGCGCAACACCGCCGGCCAGCTTGGCCACGCGCTCTTGCAGCTTTTCTTTGTCGTAGTCGCTGGTGGCTTCTTCGATCTGGGCGCGGATCTGTTTGACGCGCGCTTCGATCGATTTCTGGTCGCCGTTGCCGTCGATGATCGTGGTTTCTTCCTTGCCGATCTCGATGCGTTTGGCCTGGCCCAGATCAGCCAGCGTGACTTT
>JAKFUS010000032.1 GCA_021732605.1 Betaproteobacteria bacterium
CCTCCCCCCCCCCCTGGGGGGAGGGGCCGGGGGTGAGGGGACGGCTTACGCTGTATGTACTCGACGAACCGACCGTCGGCCTGCACATGGCCGACGTCGAAAAACTGATCCATGTGCTGCACCGTCTGGTCGATGCCGGCAATTCGGTGGTGGTGATCGAGCACAACCTCGACGTCATGGCCGAAGCCGACTGGATCATCGACCTCGGCCCCGAGGGTGGCGACGGCGGTGGTCGCATCGTCGCCGAAGGACCGGCAGCGACCATAGGAAAAAAATCCGCGCGTTCGCACACCGCGCGCATCCTCGGCGAATTCCTGAAGGAACGCGGAATCTAGGGCCTGTTAACCGGCCCTAGGCTTTGTGCCGGCCGACGCTCCAGCCGCGTTTCGCAAGATGCTTCTCGCCGACCTCCGTGGGCTCTTTCTCCAGCGGCGTAGCCATGGTGTCGTTCCACCGGTTGAGAAAACCAAACAGCGCAATGACACCGGTGATCTCGACAATCTGTCCGTCCGTCCAGTGCTGCTGCATGCGCGCGAACAGCTCGTCCGTCACCTCATTGGGTTGCGAGGACGCCGCGACCGTGAACTCGATAGCCACGCGTTCGGCCTCGGTGAACAGCGGACTGCTGCGGTATTCCCACACGGCGTTGAACTTGTCTTCGGGGATGCCCAGCCGGAGCGACGCTCCGGCAGAATGCGCCATTCAGTATCGACAACCATGTACCGAGCTCGACACGTGGCTGATCAAGCGCTTGAAACCCACATCCACTTCGCTGTCAGGGCCCCACATCGCCCACGACAGCATCGCAAAGCCTTTCGCGATGGCGGGCTTGTGCTGCATGATCAACGCGGCATTCGGCACAAAACCAAGGGACTTTTTGAAATTGCTGAGCGCTGCGCCGACTTCCGGATCATCGGTCAGCGGCAGGGGAGATATACGGGCCATGGTTGCTCCTTAGTGAGATCGTTCAGGGCGCAGCATTGATTGCAAATGGAGTCCGGCGGGTCATGCCATTTCCCCTCCGGACCAGCATCCGCTTCATTATAACGAGCCCTTCACCATTGCATTTTCCGGCGATGACGCAGTTTATAATCAGCGCTCTTATCAGCACTCTTTTACGCGGCAATTTACCGTCATGATCAGCCAAATACTGCAGGCCCATACCAAGGATCTCGGCGACGGCTTCGAAGTGCGACGCCTGCTGCCCGCGGCAACGCGCAAGATGGTCGGCCCGTTCATTTTTTTCGACCACATGGGGCCGGTACGTTTCGAACCCGGCCGCGCCATCGACGTGCGCCCGCATCCGCACATCGGCCTGGCGACGGTGACCTATCTGTTCGAGGGCGCGATCATGCATCGCGACAGCCTCGGTTATGAACAGCGCATCGCCCCCGGCGACGTCAACTGGATGACCGCCGGTCACGGCATTGTGCATTCGGAACGCAGCCCTGATGACGAACGCGGCAAGGCGCGCGGCCTGCATGGCATCCAGACCTGGATTGCTCTGCCAAAGAACGACGAACGCACCGATCCGGCCTTTGCGCATCATCCCAAGGCCTCGCTGCCGGTCAAACAATGGCCGAATGCGGAACTGCGCCTGATTGCCGGCACCGGATGGGGACTGCAGGCGCCGGTGAAAACCTTTTCGCCGATGTTCTACGGTGCCATCACTGCCAGCGGTACGGCGCAGTTCGATCTGCCGCCGGAACACGCCGAGCGCGCAATTTACGTGGTCGATGGTGACGTTAGCGCCGGCGGCACAAGCATCGCGCCACACGCCGTTGCAGTATTCGGACCCGGCGTGCCGGTGACCGTGAGCACGACCTCCGCCGCATGCATCATGGCGTTCGGCGGCGCGACCATGGACGGGGATCGCTTTATTTCCTGGAATTTTGTCGCCAGCAGCCGGGAACTGCTTGACGACGCGCGTACCCGCTGGCGCGAGCAGCGTTTCCCCGGTGTACCCGGCGAAACGGAATTCATTCCCCTGCCTGAGCGGTAAAGTGCGCGGTAGAATCGACTGCAACAAACCAGCCTGGAAATATTCTTGAATATAGCCGCAATGCGCAACGAATACATGCGCGCCAGCCTCGACGAGGTAGATGCCGCCGCCGATCCCTTGGCGCAATTCCAGCGCTGGTTCGATGAAGCCGTACGCGCTGAACTGCCGACGCCGAATGCGATGACGCTGGCCACCGTGGCCACGGACGGTGCGCCCGGCGCGCGTATCGTGCTGCTCAAAGGCGCAGACCCGCACGGCTTTGTGTTTTACACCAACTACCTGAGCCGCAAGGGCCGCGAACTTGCTGCCAATCCGCGCGCCGTGCTGGTGTTCCACTGGATCGAGCTGGAGCGTGAAGTGCGCATCGAAGGCGCTGTCGAAAAAACCAGTGCTGCTGAATCCGATGATTATTTTTCCAGCCGGCCGCTGGGCAGCCGCCATGCCGCCATCGCATCACCGCAAAGCACGGTGGTTGCCAATCGCGCCGCACTCGAAAGCCGTTTTGCCGAAGTCGAAAAAACCCAGGGCGATGCACCCGCCCGCCCGACGCACTGGGGCGGCTACCGGTTAAAACCAATAGCTGTGGAATTCTGGCAGGGTCGGCGCAACCGCCTGCACGACCGGCTGCTGTATACGCGCACCGGCGAGCGCTGGAACGTCAGCCGGCTGGCGCCTTAGCCGGGGGCGCATCCGGATTGCCATACCGCCGCTGCCACTCGGTCTCGAGTTCGACGTCGGTTTTGTAGTGCGGAACGCGGAAGGTATAGCGATACCAGTTTTGCGGCCGAAACGGGCGGTCTTTGGTCTCCTGCTCCCAGTAGCGGTCGCCCAGCACAATATTTTGCTGCTGGTCCATTTCCCAATGCCGGCGTGAACGCGGACCGCCGAACAGGTAGAGCCGGCCGTCGACAATTTTGAAGGTATTGGCACCGATATTGGACTTCAAGGCATAGGGCGCGCCGCTGGCGCAAAAACCGCCGTACGCCGGCACATAACGCTGCGGTGCGGCGATGAACAGTCTGCGATGTTCCTCGTTGGCGAAACGGTAGGCGAAACCCTCGTGTTGCGCCTTGATCTGCGGGTCACCCGGCACCGCTTTACCCAGGGTGTGATACGCCACCGGGTCGTTGCCGCGCAGCATCAGTTGCGAATCAGCGCCATCTGAGACCACGTTCATCGTCGCGCAGCCGGGCAGCAACACCAACAGCGCCAGCAGCAGCAAACGGTGCGGCGCGATAGTTACGTTTTTCCAAGTCATGTCATGCACCTCCAATGCCGCATATTACGACCTTTGCGCCTCCACGCGCGGCCGCTTACGGGCCGCGTTATACTCGACGCCTTTACGGCCCCGCCGCCCCGCCATCTTGGGTTCCCCGCTTTCCGCCCGTCACTACGATTCTCTGCTGGCGTGGTATTTCGTCTCGATCTGGGGCTCCGGCTTCATCGCGACCAAAATCGGCCTGCAGCACGCGGCACCGTTTACCTTCCTCTCACTGCGTTTTGCTTTCGGCATCCTGTGTCTGATCCCGATCGTCCTGATTTACAAGCCACGCTGGCCGCAGCAACGCAGTGAATATGGCCACATCCTCGTTGCCGGGCTGCTGATGCACACCGTACATCTCGGCGGAAGCCATTACACGCAGTACCTCGGCATGTCGGCGGGTATCACCGCCGTGCTGCTGTCGATCCAGCCGTTGCTGACGGCCATCATCGCCGGTCACTGGATGGGTGAACGTACCGGCCCCCGGCAATGGCTGGGCATCGCGCTCGGGCTGGCCGGCGTGACGCTGATCGTCTGGCACAAGATCGATGTGCGTGAGGCCACGCTGGGTGCGCTGCTGGCGGTGACGATTTCACTGATCGGTGTGACCGCCGGTACCTTGTACCAGCGCGTGTTCTGCCCTGCTGTCGATCTGCGCACGGCCGCCTTGATCCAGTTCGCCGGCAATATGGTCGTCCTGGCTCCCCTCGCGTGGTGGATTGAAGGCGCAGTGGTGCGCTGGTCTTGGACGCTGGCGGGCACCATCGTGTTCCTGGTGATCGGTGCGTCGATCCTCGCCGTCAATGCGCTGCATACGCTGATGCGGCGCGGCCAGGCGACGCGGGTCACCAGCCTGATTTACCTGACACCGATTTTTGCAGTGGTGCTGGAACTCGCCGTTTTTGGTGTGGTGCCGACGGCGATTTCGCTGGTCGGTATCATCATCACCTGCCTCGGCGTGGCCCTGGTGTCGTGGCAACGGCAACCCTTGAAGGTCAAGACATGAGCATCCGCCTGGTGCTGCTGCTGACCATACTGCTGCACCTGGCCTTTGCCGGCAGTCGGGTCACGCTGTCGCTGTTTGCGCTGCACCTGCAGGCATCGGCACTGACGGTGGGCATACTCATTTCGTTGCTCGCCGCGGTGCCGCTGGTGTTTTCGGTGGGTTGGGGGCGCAGCATTGACCGCATCGGCGTGCGCACACCATTGTTCATTGGCGCCGGCGCGGTGCTAGGCGCGTTGCTGCTGGCCGTCGCCGTACCGCGCATCGAAACCCTGTTCATCGTCAGCGTGGTGACCGGCAGCGGATTCATGCTGGTGCATATCTGCGTCAACCATGCCATCGGGCTGCTTGGCCCGTCGGAGCAGCGCTCACGCAATTTCAGTCTGCTTGCGCTGGCGTTTTCGACTTCGGGTTTCCTCGGGCCGATGATTTCCGGTTTTGCCATCGACCTGATCGGCCACCGGTTGACCTTCCTGCTGCTGGGCATGAGCCCGGTGATCGCCATCGCACTGCTGCTGACACGGCCGATCACGCTACCTGCGCATGCCACCACGGCCCACAACGCGCCTCGCAAACGCGCCATCGACCTGTTCCGCATGCCCGGCCTGCGCCGTGCCTTCATCGCCAGCGCGACCCTGTCGATGGCCTGGGACCTGTTCACCTTTGTCACGCCGATTCACGGCACCAGCCTCGGGCTGTCGGCATCCACCATCGGACTGATCCTTGGCGCCTTCGGCGGCGCGATTTTCCTGATACGCGTGTTGTTGCCACTGCTCGCGCACCGCGTACGCGAGTGGCCGCTCGTGATCGGGGGCATGTTCGCCACCGGTGCGGCAATGGCCTTGTTCCCGCTGATTGAACAGGTGCCATTGCTGATGGTGGTGGCGTTTGTGCTCGGACTGGCGATCGGCGGCACGCAGCCGATGATCATGGCGCTGCTGTATAACGCCGCACCGCCGGGTCGCGGCGGCGAAGTGGTGGGTGTGCGCACCTTCCTGCTCAACCTGACGCAGGTGGGCATTCCGCTGCTGTTCGGCATCCTCGGCGCCACGCTGGGCATGACGCCGGTGTTCTGGGCTATGGCCGCGCTGCTAGTGCTGGGAGGGGCCTGGGTCAGCAGGCCTTAGGTGTAAAAGCGAGGTAAAAAGCCGTTGGGATACGGGCACGAATTTAAACCGTGCAAAACGATAACAACACTGCAAAAAACAAACGGGGCGCCTGAGCGCCCCGTTACAGTCCTGCCGTAAGGCAGATTATTTCAGATGCTTGTTGACCAGTTTGGTCATTTCAAACATCGACACCTGTTTCTTGCCACCGAAAACGTCTTTCAGTTTCTCGTCGGCATTGATGTTGCGGCGGTTCTTGCTGTCTTGCAGGCTGTGCTTCTTGATGTACATCCAGATTTTCTTGGTGACTTCGGTACGCGGCATCATGCCGTTGCCGATCACCGCACCGAGCGCTGCGCTCGGCTGCATGGGTTTCATGAATGCTGCATTGGGCTTGCGCTTAGCAGCTGTTTTCTTTTTCTTTGCAGCGGGTTTCTTGGTAGCTTTTTTCTTTGCAGCCATCGATTATTCTCCCGTGTAGGTCCGGATTGGATTAGTTGGTCAAGTTAGTCTGGTTTGCCGTGATAGCGCACGGTGACGAGAGGATGCCGAGGGAAAACACCTTTGTCAATGTTTGCCAGAGGGAAAATAAGAGCGTACAGCAGGGGAGGCAACCGACTTTTACTGACCGCTGCCCTGCCGGAATACGCATCGTTTGTATGTCTGGCCGACTCACCGCACAATAGCGGCGCCCTCTCCCGCCGCATCCGTAACCTTGCCCGCGGCGCAAGAGCAGAAACAAATCAATGACCTAACCGGGGAATTTGAATTGTGTATCTGCAACATCAGCAAGCCCTTCACGGCCCACAAAGCGTCGCCGCACGGTGACGCTGTGACGCAATTTCCCCCGGTAAATCAACAATAATTATGGCCAGACAACTCTCATTGTTCGAGGGCGATGCTCGCGCCGGCACGCCACGCCAGGCCATTGCCGCGGCAACGGTCACGCAGGAAGTACGTGATCTGGCACGACAATTACCCCCAGGCCTGCGCTTGGGTACGTCGTCATGGCATTTCCCCGGCTGGCGCGACATGGTCTGGGCAGACGCGGAAACACCGGGAGACCTGTCGCGATACGGGCTTGCCGCTTATGCGCAGCATCCGCTGTTCGGTGCCGTCGGCGTGGATCGGTCGTTTTATGCGCCGCTGTCGGTGCGCCAATACGAGAGTTACGCCCGTCAGGTTCCCGTCAGCTTTCGTTTTGTCGTCAAGGCCCCCAACCTGCTGACCAGTCCGTGGATCCATGGCGAGGATGGCGGTCGGGGTAAAACCAATGCGGTGTTCCTCGACGCCGCTTATGCCGTTGAACAGTTTGTCGGACCTGCACTCGAGGGCCTGGGCGCCACCGCTGGACCGCTGCTGTTCCAGTTTCCGCCGCTGGGACGCACGCTGACGCGGTCGCCGGAGCGGTTCATTGCGCAACTGCAGGAGTTCCTCGGGCGGCTGCCGCAGGGGCCGCTGTACGCGGTCGAGGTGCGTGATGACCGCGTGATCACCCGGCGGTTTTTTGCAGCGCTGAAAGAGGCCGGCGCGCGTTATTGCCTCGGCGTACATCCGCGAATGCCGCCGGTCGCGGCGCAGGCGGCAGCGATGTCGGGATTCGGCCCGGGACCGCTGATTGTGCGCTGGAATCTGAAGGCGGGTTACAGCTATGAGGAGGCCAAAGTGCGCTTTACGCCCTTCGACCGGCTGATTGACGAGGACAGCGCGACCCGGGAATCCATCGCCCGGTTATGTACCGCAGCGCTGGCGGCCGGTCAGGAATGCACGGTGATTGCCAACAACAAAGCGGAAGGTTCAGCGCCGCTGACATTGATCAGGCTGGCGCAGGCGATTATTTCCGCCACGCGGCAGCGTCAGTACGCGGCAGAATCGTGAAAAATCGCACGGTTTCCTTTACGGTGTGATGCCGCAGCGGATTATTTTTTCAATCGTGCGGCAAACTGCTTGCGGAATTTGGCGACCTTGGGCGACACCACGGACTGGCAGTACGGCTGACGCGGATTGCGCTCGAAATATTCCTGGTGATACGGCTCGGCTTCATAGAACTTTGGAGCCGGGGATATTTCGGTCACGATGGGCCGGCTGAATTCCTTCGCCTCGGTCAGTGCGCGGATCACCGCTTCAGCGGTGGCCTTCTGCTCCGGTGTGTGGAAAAAAATCACCGAGCGGTACTGGGTACCGAAGTCGTTGCCCTGTGCATTCAGGGTAGTCGGATCGTGTATCGCGAAAAAGATATCGAGGATGTCGCGGTACGTCACCACGGCGGGATCAAAAGTCACGCGGATGACCTCGGCGTGTCCGGTATCACCGCCGCAGATGTCTTCGTAGGTCGGATTCTGCAGCTGGCCGCCACTGTAACCGGACTCGACGGACTCGACGCCCTGCAGACCATCAAACACCGCCTCGATACACCAGAAACAACCACCGCCCAGGGTGGCGACTTCGCGTGCACCTGCATTTTCAACAGTAGCCGACATGAATGTCTCTTTCTAATGGGTCAACACGCATCAGTCACCGGCAGTGCCGATTCCTGACAGCAGCACGCCAAACGGTCTAGGGCTTGCGGTGATATCCGGTCACGCGCTCGACTTCGTTGCGTGACCCGAGGATTACGCCGACCCGCTGGTGCAGCTTGGTCGGCTGGACATCGAGAATGCGTTCGTGACCGTTGGTGGCAGCGCCGCCAGCCTGTTCGACGATAAATGCCATCGGGTTGGCTTCGTACATCAAGCGCAGCCGGCCTTCCTTGTGTTTTGCATCCTGCGGATACATGAAAATGCCCCCGCGCGACAGGATGCGATACACGTCGGCCACCATCGAGGCCACCCAGCGCATGTTGTAGTCCTTGCCCAAGGGCCCGGTTTTGCCAGCCAGACACTCGTCGATGTAGCGCTTCACCGGCGCGCCCCAATTGCGCATGTTCGACATGTTGATCGCGAATTCGGCGGTATCCGCGGGAATCTCGATTTTCGGCTCGGTCAGCACCCAGCTGCCCAGTTCGCGGTCCAGCGTGAAGCCGGCAACGCCGTTGCCCACCGTCAGCACGAGGATGGCCGACGGGCCGTAGACCGCAAAACCGGCCGCCACCTGTTTGGCACCGGGCTGCAGGAATGCCTGTTCGTTCGCTTCGCAGCCTTCGGGACAGCGCAGCACCGAAAAAATGGTGCCGATCGATACGTTAACATCAATATTCGACGACCCGTCCAGCGGATCCATCAGCAGCAGGAATTCGCCGCGCGGATAACGGTTGGGAATCTGGTGTGGATGCTCCATTTCCTCCGACGCCATAGCGGCAAGGTGGCCACCCCACTCGTTGGCTTCAAGCAGCACTTCGTTGGAAATCACATCGAGTTTTTTCTGCGCCTCGCCCTGCACGTTATCACTGCCGGCATTGCCGAGGATACCGGTCAGCGCTCCCTTGCTGACCGCATTGCTGATCGATTTGCAGGCGCGCGCGACCACCTCGACCAGCAACCGCAGTTCCGCGGAAACAACGCCTTTTTCCCGCTGTTGTTCAACCAGATACTGCGTCAGTGTAATGCGCCGCATGTTTTCTCCACTAATGAACGAAGCCCGGCACGCCGGGTCTGTAAATAACGATTATCCGATATACTGGTTTTAACCGGGAGACACAAATGATGTACATGATTTTCAAAGGTATTTTCTGGCGGTTCGCGTTGCTGAGCGCAATGCTGTTACCGGCGCTGGCTCAAGCCCAGACCGCGAAACCGGCGGCCCCCGCTGCAACCCCGGCGGCCACCGCAGTGGCCACATTCGGTGCCGGCTGTTTCTGGTGCGTCGAGGAAGCGTTCGACAAGGTGCCTGGCGTCATTTCAACCATCTCCGGGTACATGGGCGGACACAGCAAAAACCCGACTTACCCGCAGGTTTCAGCAGGCAACACCGGGCACAACGAAGTGGTGCAGGTGGCCTTTGACCCGTCGAAAGTCAGCTACGTGCAGCTGCTCGACACCTTCTGGCGCAACATCGATCCGACACAAGCCAACGGCCAGTTCTGCGATCACGGCTCACAGTATCGCAGTGAAATTTTTTATCACAATGACGATCAACGCAAAGCCGCTGAAGCGTCGAAGGCAAAACTGACGAAAGACAAACCGTTCACTGGCGATATCAAGACGCTGATCACCAAGTCGGCGGAATTTTATGCGGCCGAGGAATACCACCAGGACTATTACAAGAAGAACCCGGTTCGCTACTCCTACTACAAGACCAGCTGCGGCCGCGCGGCGCGACTGAAGGAAGTGTGGAAAACCCAATAAACCGCCGATGCAGAAGCGCCTGCTGCTGATCGGCGGCGGCCACAGCCACGTCGAAGTCATCCGGCGCTTCGGCCTCAACCCAGAACCGGACGTTGCGATAACGCTGGTCAGCCCCGACCGGCATACGGCTTATTCGGGCATGCTGCCCGGCTATATCGCCGGGCATTACCGTTTCGAAGACTGCCATATCGATCTGGAAACACTGTGCCGCAGCGCCGGCGTCATGCGCGTGAAGGGAATGGTCAGCGGTATTGATTTGCAGCGCCGCATCGCCCGCTGCGCTGACGGTACGGAACATGCCTTCGACGTGGTTGCCGTCGACAGCGGTTCAACGCCGGCCATCGCCGGTATTCCCGGTGCGACACAACACGGCATACCGGTAAAACCCGTCCCGGCATTCCTCGACTATTGGGCGACACTGCGCCCCGCCGCACGTAAAGCAATCACCGATTTACGCATCGCCATCGTTGGTGCCGGTGCCGGCGGCATCGAACTGGCATTAGCCATGCACAACCGTATCCGTACCGACAATGGCCGCGCGCAATTCACCGTCGTCAGCGACGGCCCGGTGCTGCTGGCCGCACATCCGGCAGGGGTGCAGCGCCGTTTCAGCGCGGTATTGCGCGAACGCGGCATTACCCTGCGCCTCAATGCCCCGGTGCAGACCGCCACGGCTGATGGCCTGGTGCTGGGCAGTGGCGAAGTGTTGCGCGCCGACCACGTGATCTGGGTCACCGGCGCTGCGGCGCCAGCCTGGCCGCGGGAATCCCGACTGCAGACTGATGCCGCCGGCTTCATCGTCGTCAATGCGCATCTGCAATCACCGTCACACGAATGCGTGTTCGCCACCGGAGACATCGCGGTCATGCCAGCAACGCCGCGGCCGAAATCCGGTGTCTATGCAGTGCGTCAGGGACCACCGCTCACGGAAAACCTGCGGCGCGCGCTACGGGGCGAGCCGTTGCGGGAATATCGCCCGCAGCGCAGAGCGCTGGCGTTGATCATTACCGGTGACTGTTATGCCGTGGCGTCGTACGGACCGCTTGCGTTTGACGGCGCGTGGGTGTGGCAATGGAAGGATTACATCGACACGGCATTCATGCAGCGCTATCGCGGCACACCGCGAGAATTATCGTAAGTAATTGTTTTTATTTATATTTTTAACTTACGGTGACCCGCGCAAATTTGCGTTTGCCAACCTGCAATACAACGCTCGCGCCACGCGCGATTTTCAGCGACTTGTCACTGAGTTTTTCACCGTCCATTTTGACGCCGCCCTGCGCCAGCATGCGCAGCGCATCCGACGTGCTCGGGGTCAGGCCCGCCTGTTTCAACACCGCAGTGATCGCCAGGCCGTCGGCCTCGCCCTCCAGTTGCACTTCTGCGATGTCTTCCGGAATCTCATGCTGTTTGAAACGCGCCTCGAAATCAGCCAGCGCGTTGCGCGCGGCATCAAGGCCATGGAAACGGCCGACAATTTCCTGCGCCAGCGCCACCTTGATATCGCGCGGGTTACGTCCGGCGGAAACCTCGGTGCGCCACTGCTGGATGGTTTCCAGCGGTTCAAATGACAGCAGCTCAAGGTAACGCCACATCAGCTCGTCAGAAATCGACATCAGCTTGCCGAAAATCTCGTTAGGCGCTTCCTGGATGCCGACATAGTTGCCCAGAGATTTCGACATCTTGTTGACGCCGTCGAGGCCCTCGAGCAGGGGCATGGTCAGGATGCACTGCGGCGCCTGACCATGGTGTTTTTGCAACTCGCGCCCCATCAGCAGGTTAAATTTCTGGTCGGTGCCCCCAAGTTCAACGTCAGCCTGCAACGCCACCGAATCATAGCCCTGCACCAGCGGATAAAGGAATTCGTGGATGGCGATCGGCTGGTTGCCACGGTAACGCTTGGAAAAATCGTCGCGCTCGAGCATGCGTGCGACGGTGTGCGAAGCGGCCAGTTTGATCATGTCGCCCGCGCTCATGCGGTCCATCCAGGTCGAATTGAACACCACCTCGGTGCGCGCACGGTCGAGGATGCGGAACACCTGCTCGGTATAAGTCACGGCGTTGCGCGCGACTTCCTCGCGCGTCAGCGGCGGACGGGTCGCATTTTTTCCGGTCGGGTCGCCGATCATGCCGGTGAAATCACCGATCAGGAACAATACATGGTGGCCGAGTTCCTGGAACTGGCGCAGTTTGTTGATCAGCACGGTGTGACCGAGGTGCAGGTCCGGCGCCGTCGGATCAAACCCGGCCTTGATGCGCAAAGGTCGCCCGGTGGCGAGTTTTTCGCGTAATTCGGGTTCGCGCAGCAGTTCGTCGCAACCGCGGCGGATGATCTCGATCTGGCGATCAATGTCGGTCACGTTGTTGGTCATTATGTGTGTTATTTCACAGTGCAAAAAACGGGTTTTCCCGACCCCGGTACTCTGCTAAGCTTCGGGCTGAAAATTGCTTGTAAATCCCGTTTTAAATCATAAGGAAAGCGCATGTTGTCAGTGCGATTCGCGATTCTAGCGCAAAAACTTTCGGGCTGGCTTCAGGGCACTGCGGCACGCCGCGTGCTGCTCGCGCTGGTCCTGCCGTTTGTCGGCGTGATGGCAGCGTTCGGCATCGCCCCCGACACGGTGACCGACACCGTGGCGCGCGAGAACGTGGTCGAGGAGCTGGCACTGCCGGTGCTGCCCGTCAACGATGCATCCGGCGAAACCTACTGGCGCGAAGCGCGCATCGAGCGCGGCGACACCATCGCCTCAATATTGCAGCGTTTGCAGATTGACGAGGCGGGCGCGGCGCTGCTGCTCCAGCATACCCGCGAAGCGCGTTCGCTGTACCGGCTGATCCCGGGTCGCACGGTGCGCGCCCGGACCACCGCAGATGGCCGTCTGCTGGCGCTGCGTTACCTGAATGGCGCGCAATTGCTGAAAATCGACCAAAATGGCAGCGACGCGCTGCAGGTTTGGGAAGGCCCCGCCGACGTCGATACCCAGATACATATGCGCTCCGGCGAAATCGCCTCATCGCTGTTTGCCGCAACCGATGCCGCCGGCATCTCCGACGCGGTCGCCGTTCAGATCGCCGACGTCTTCTCCACCGACATTGACTTCCATCGCGATCTGCGTCGCGGCGACCGCTTCTCCGCCATATACGAAGTGCAGTACCACCAGGGCGAACCGGTGAAGACCAACCGCCTGCTGGCGGCGGAATTCACCAATCAGGGCAAAACCTTTCACGCAGTCTGGTTCCAGAATCCCGGTGGCGAGGGCGGTTATTACACGCTGGACGGCAAAAACATCCGCAAAGCCTTCCTCCGTTCGCCGCTGGAATTCTCGCGCATCAGTTCGGGTTTCACGCGGGCACGCTTCCATCCGGTGCTGCAAACCTGGCGCGCCCACACCGGTGTCGATTACGCCGCCCCCACCGGCACACGGGTCAAGGCCACCAGCGGCGGCATTGTTGAATTCGCCGGACGTCAGGGCGGTTATGGCAATCTGGTGGTATTGCGGCATCAATCGAAATTCACCACCTGGTACGGCCATCTGTCGGGTTTCGCCCCAGGCATGCAGCGCGGCAAACGGGTGAGCCAGGGTGAGGTCATCGGTTATGTCGGCAGCACCGGGCTCGCCACCGGCCCCCACCTGCATTACGAATTCCGCATCAACAACGCCCATCAGGACCCGCTGCGCGTCGCGATGCCGCCGGCGCCGCCGCTGGCGCCACAGTACCGCGCCGCATTTGACGAGGCGACACGCCTGACGAGTGAACGCCTCGCGTTGCTGCGGCAAATCTCCCCGGCTGCCCGCTAAAGCACATCCGCGATGCCCGGTCTGTATATCGGGTTGATGTCCGGCACCAGCATGGACGGTATCGATGCTGTGCTGCTTGACCCCGGCAACACGCCCTCACTGCTGCACCACAGCCACCAGCCGTTTTCGCCGCAGTTACGCACCGCCCTGCTCGCACTCAACGACCCCGGCAACGATGAACTGCATCGCGCCGCGCTGGCAGCGAACGCACTGGCACTGGGTTATGCCACAGTAGTGCGTACGCTGCTGACCCAGGCGCATGTTACTGCCGAGCGGGTCACCGCCATTGGCTGCCACGGCCAGACCGTTCGACATCGCCCGGAATCCGGCTACACCCTGCAGCTGGTCAACGGCGCGCTGCTCGCCGAACTCGCCGGCATCTGCGTGGTCTGTGATTTCCGCAGTCGCGACATCGCTGCCGGCGGCGAAGGCGCGCCGCTGGTGCCGGCTTTCCATCGGGCAGTGTTCGCGCATCCGCAGCAATCGCGCGCGGTGGTCAACATCGGCGGTATCGCCAATATCACCAGCCTGCCGGCGCGGGGCGAGGTCATCGGCTTCGACTGCGGCCCCGGCAATATGCTGATGGACGGCTGGATCATGGCGCACCAGAACGTCGCCTACGACGCTGGCGGCGCCTGGGCGGCGCAGGGCGTCGCGCTGCCGGAATTGCTGGAACGTCTGCTGACGCATGAATTTTTTGAACGGGCACCGCCAAAAAGCACCGGGCGTGACCTGTTCAATCTGAAAAATCTTGAGGCAGTGCTGGCCGGCAACGAGCGTCCGGTGGATGTGCAGGCCACGCTGTGCGACCTGACGGCAACGGCCATCGCCCGCGCGCTGGATGCGCATTGCGCCGATGCCCGGGAGGTTTATCTGTGCGGGGGTGGCGCCCGTAACGACAGGCTGCGCAAGCGCCTTGCTGCGCTGCTGCCGGTTCGACGGGTGACGCTCACCGACGAACTGGGCATCGCTGCCGAGTCGGTGGAAGCGGCCGCGTTTGCATGGCTGGCGCACCGTACGCTGTCCGGGGAACCCGGCAATCTGCCGGTGGTCACGGGAGCGCGCGGCCCACGCGTGCTGGGCGCGATTTACCCGGCCTGATTGATCGTTAATGCACGACTCAAAAAACAAAACGGGGGCAGAAGCCCCCGTTTGATTTGCTGCTGAAGTTTCAGCTCAGGCGGAGAACGACGAACCGCAACCACAGGTGGAACTGGCGTTCGGATTTTTGATCACGAACTGCGCGCCTTCAACATTTTCCTGGTAGTCGATTTCCGCGCCGATCAGGTACTGCAGGCTCATCGGATCGACCAGCAGCGTGACGCCCCCTTTTTGCAGAGAAGTGTCATCTTCGTTCACCGCTTCGTCGAAAGTGAATCCATACTGGAATCCGGAACAGCCGCCGCCGGTGACAAACACCCGCAGCTTGAGCCCCGGATTGCCTTCCTCTTCGATCAACTGCCGCACTTTGGCCGCGGCGTTCTCGGTGAACACCAGCGGTTCCGGCATCATTTCCACAACTGCATTCATCGCTTACTCCTGATTCAGTGCTGCATTACCAATGGGACCATTATAGTCCCCTGCCTCTGCCGAAACGCTTATTCCACCGCAGCGGGCTTGAATTTGACGACTTTGTCAGCTTTTACATCATCTTGATACACCAGCCGGCCCTGGACCACGGCGCCCAGCTGCATTTCCAGGGTCCGGTAATGCACATCCCCTGTGACATTCGCTTTGCTCTGCAGTTCGACGTAATCGGCGGCATGCACCGGGCCGACCACCGTGCCGTTGATAACCACGTGGGAAACACGGATTTCGCCTTCAATGCGCGCTGCTTCTGAAAGCACCAGCGTGCCCGGTTTGCCTTCCACCGAAGTCACATTGCCATGCACAAGGCCATCGACGCGCAACCCGCCGTCGAAGGTCAGATCACCCTTGATCACGGTACCCGCACCGATCAGGCAATCGATACGATTCTGGGGTTTGCTGGGTTTATTACCGAACATGATGGCGTCTCCCGCTATGAAATCGTGACATTGTGGGTCAGTTTCGGCGCATCGGAATTACCTTCGTACACGCGCACCTGCAGACCCTTTACCGCCGCATCG
Organism: Betaproteobacteria bacterium; assembly: GCA_021732605.1. Lineage (GTDB taxonomy): Bacteria > Pseudomonadota > Gammaproteobacteria > Burkholderiales > SG8-41. Next base: position 15,564 of record JAKFUS010000032.1, read on the forward strand.
GGTGCGATCCGGAACATGCCCTCGACGCGCTGGAACAGCTTGAAACTGACTTGATATTCCTTGGATACCACCTTGGGATCCGGCGGCAGCATCAGGACTACTTTACGGCCATCCTGCTGCAGATTCAATACGAACTGCAGACGGCCGTGGAACTCCTTGGCCCGCTCCCCCGTCTGCACCAGCAGCAGTTGGTAGCGATATTCTCCGGGCACCGTTTCAGGCATCAGGCGGAACCGGTTGACGCTGACCGCACCCTCCTTGCCGGTCGCGGCGGTCAGCGACTGGAAAAACGCGAGATCTTCCTTCAACGTGGCGTTTTCCTGCGCCAGCGATTTGACCTGCCGCGCCAGGTCACCGTAGGTTGCGCGTTCGATCTGCAACAGGCGCTCGGCTGTCGCGGTTTTGACATTCAGTTCCGCCAGCTCAAGCTGCTGCTGGCGCACGGTTTCGTCAAGCTGCGCTCGCAGACGCGTCGCCTCTCCCTGGCGGAACCCGGCATATTCGAGACCGAAGTCATAGGTAAACCAAGCCACGACGGCAACCAGCATCCCGCCGGCCACCACGCCGCTCCAGCGCCAGTACCAAGGCATATGCAGACGCACCGCGAGACGCGGTGCGTCGATGCCGAAACGGCGCACAAATGATTTGAGCGCGCGCCTCATATCATCAGGGCAACAACGCCACTTGGGTCAGGCCGGTATCTTCGGCCAGCCCGAACAGGATGTTCATGTTCTGCACGGCCTGGCCGGCCGCCCCCTTGACCAGATTGTCGATCACCGACAGCACGACCACGGTGTCTCCGCCCTGTGGCAAGTGCACGGCAATGCGGCACTGGTTCGCGCCGCGCACCGAACGCGTTTCGGGATGACTGCCCGCAGGCATGACATCAACAAACGCCTCGCCGGCATAACGCTTTTCGTACAGGGTCTGCAAATCGGCCGCTGTGGTCGACTTGGTCAGTCGCGCATACAGCGTGGCATGGATGCCGCGGATCATTGGTGTCAGATGCGGCACAAACACCAGCCCGACTGGATGACCGGCGACCCGCGCCAGTCCCTGCGCGATCTCCGGCTGGTGACGATGATTACCCACGCCGTAGGCTTTGAAATTGTCAGCGGCCTCGGCATGCAGGATATGCGTCTCGGCCTTGCGTCCAGCCCCGGAAACACCGGACTTGGCGTCGGCAATCAGGTGACCGGCATCGACGCAGCCGGCCTCGATCAGCGGCAGGAATCCCAGCTGGACCGCCGTCGGATAACAACCCGGATTGGCAATCACCCGCGCTTTTTTGATTTCGGCGCGATTGATTTCAGGCAAGGCGTACACCGCCTCGGCCACCAGCTCCGGGCAGGCGTGCTTCATCTTGTAATACTGTTCCCAGACTGCCACGTCACGAATGCGAAAGTCGGCGGCAAGGTCAATGACCTTCACACCGGCATCGACCAGCGCGCGCGCCTCCTGCATCGCTACACCATTGGGCGTCGCGAAAAACACCACGTCACATTGATCAAGACCTGACGCCGCCGGTTCGCTGAAGCGCAGGCTGACCCGGCCGCGCAGATTCGGAAACATTTCGGCCACCGGCATGCCGGCTTCCTTGCGCGAAGTAATCGCGCGCAACTCGCAATGCGGATGCTGCGCCAGCAAACGCAGCAATTCGACACCGGTATAACCGGTGCCGCCGACGATTCCCACCTTGATGGTCTTCTGAGTCATGTCTTACCTGCCCTCTCTGCCCGCCGACTTGTCGGCTTATGACGACATTTCCGCCAGAGACGACAAAGCCGCCCAAGGGCGGCTTTGTCCGAACACTGTTCTGCCAAAAACTTAACGCTTGGAGAACTGCTTGCGCCGCCGCGCTTTGCGCAAACCGACTTTTTTGCGCTCGACTTCACGCGCATCGCGCGTGACGAGGCCGGCTTTGCGCAGCACCGGTTTCAGTGCGGCGTCATAGTCGATCAACGCGCGGGTGATGCCGTGGCGCACTGCACCAGCCTGGCCGGATTCGCCGCCGCCGGTGACATTGACCTTGATATCAAAGGTGTCCAGCTTCTCGATCAGCACCAAGGGCTGGCGCACAACCATGCGGCCGGTTTCGCGCGAGAAAAATTCATCCACCGGCTTGCCGTTGACGACGATGCTGCCCTTGCCGGGCTGCAGATAAACACGGGCCACTGCGCTTTTACGCCGGCCGGTACCGTAATTCTTTTGAACTGCCATGGTCTGTGATCCTAGATTTCGAGAGTCTTGGGCTGTTGCGCGATATGCGGGTGATCGGTACCCACATACGTCTTCATCTTTTTCAGCATTGCGTAGCCGAGCGGTCCCTTGGGCAACATGCCCTTCACCGCTTTTTCGAGTACACGTGCCGGAAATTTTTCCTGCATTTTTTCAAAGCTCGTGGTGTAGAGGCCACCCGGATAACCGCTGTGGCGGTTGTAGAGCTTGTCCTTGGCCTTGTTACCGGTCACGCGCAGCTTTTCGACATTGAGGACAACGATAAAATCACCGGTGTCGATGTGCCGGGTGAACTCGGGCTTGTGTTTGCCGCGCAGGCGATGTGCGATCCCCGCAGCGAGCCGGCCCAGCACTTTGTCGGAAGCGTCGACCACGTACCAGTCGCGTTTAACGTCACTCGGTTTTGCGGAATAGGTCTTCATGCTTGTTCCTGCGTGTTCTCTGATTCAGGGAACCGCGAATTCTATTGGAAATCAAGCGGATGTGTCAAACTCCAAACACCCGCACGACATGGCGCACAGCAGTCGAGCTTAGCTTAATAATTGTTTAAAAACAATAGTTTAACGTCATGCTGACATGGCAACTGACCAATACGCTGGCTGCGCTGCTGCTACCCCCAGGCGTGCTGATGCTGGTCATCGCCGGCGGCTTGATGCTGCACCGGACGCGCCCACGCCTCGGTATGGGCCTGGTCACCGGCGGTCTGGCCGCACTGTATGTGTTGTCGATGCCGCTGATCGCAGGTACTTTGCTCTCCTCTCTGGAAGTGAGATCACCCGCCACGAACAACGGCGGCGCGTCTGCGATCATTGTGCTCGGCGGCGGTAAATCTCATGCCGCGCCGGAATATGGTGGCGACACCATAATTGGCGCCTCGCTGGTCCGGCTGCGTTACGCCGCCCATCTGCAACGCCAAACCGGCTTGCCTGTCCTGGTCAGCGGCGGCAGCCCCGAAGGCAGTGAGCAAAGCGAAGCGGAACTGATGCAGCGCGCGCTGCAGAACGAATTTTCGGTGCCGGTGCGCTGGGCCGAAAGCGGCTCTGCCCATACGCTGGAAAACGCGCGCCTGAGTTATCGCATGCTGGCCACTGAAAACATCCGCACCGTTTTTCTCGTCACCCACGCCTGGCATATGCCGCGTGCGCAGCTCGCTTTCGAAGCCGCCGGATTTAAGGTCATCCCGGCCGCTACGGGCTACACCACGCGCTATCGGCTGACCATTCTTGATTTCATGCCGGACGCGCGCGCACTGCGCGACAGCGCGCTGTTTTTCCACGAAATCATCGGCATAGTCTGGTATCGTTTGCGCCTCATTTTACAGGGTTGATCGCGGAGACCGGAATGAAAGCACGCATCAAGTGGATCGAAAATGTCAGTTTTGTCGCTGAGTCGGGCAGCGGCCATGCGCTGGTGATTGATGGCGCGCCGGAAGGCGGCGGCCGCGACTTGGGGCCACGACCGATGGAAGTGGTGCTGATGGGCACCGGCGGCTGCACCGCCTATGATGTCATGCACATCCTGCGCAAATCGCGCGCGCCGGTCACCGATTGCGTACTGGAAATCGACTCCGAGCGCGCTGCGGAAGATCCCAAGGTATTCACCAAAATCCATTTCCACTTCATCATCACCGGCAAGGGCCTGAAGGCGGCCCAAGTCGAACGCGCGGTGCATCTGTCAGCGGAAAAATACTGTTCGGCGTCGATCATGCTGGGCAAGACCGCGGCGATCACCCACGACTTTGAAATTCGCGAAGCTGAAGCTTAGACCCTGCCTGTCACACCAGGAACGAAGCCCCGGTCATCACCTTGGATGACGCCTGCATCGCCGCCTTGACCGGTGCCGGCAGTTCCGCCCCGCCATGCTGTCGCGCACTGCGGGCATGGCGTGCTTCGTCGGCGCACATCTGTTCCACGATCGCGCGGCTTTTCTGATCGGTTTCCGGTAGACGCGCGAGATGGCCTTCAAGATGTTGTTCGACCTGACGTTCGGTTTCCGCCAGAAATCCAAGATTCCATTTGTCGCCCAGCGCACCGGCCGCCGCACCGAGCGCGAAGGAGCCGGCGTACCACAGCGGATTCAACAAGCTCTTGCGGCCACCCAGTTCAACAATACGTTTCTCGGTCCACGCCAGGTGTTCATTTTCCTCCTGCGCCGCCGCTTCCAGTGCAGCCCGCGCGCCTGAATCACGCGCGGTCAGCGCCTGTCCCTGGTAGAGAGCCTGAGCGCAAATTTCGCCGCTGTGATTGACACGCATCAATGCCGCCGAGAGCGCGCGTTGCGCAGCATCCATCTCAGCATCCAACAAGTTTGCGCCGGGCATCGCGCGCGTGCTGCGCGCCGGCGCAAACAGCGTGCGCAGGCCCTTGTCGAAACCGATGATCAGTTCGTCGATGCGCAGCATGTTCAGGCCGCCCTTCCAAACAAACGTTCCAGTTCCACGCCAGGATCGGCGGCGCGCATGAACGCTTCGCCAACGAGGAAACCGTGCACGGCGTGGGCGCGCATTTTCTTCACATCCTGCGGCTTGAGAATACCGCTTTCGGTAATCACCAGACGTTCCGCCGGGATTTTTTGCAACAGACCCAAGGTGGTTTCGAGGGTCGTCTCAAAGGTGCGCAGATTGCGGTTGTTGACGCCGATCAATGGGGTTTTGAGTGCCAGTGCCGCGTCGAGTTCGGCGCCATCATGCACTTCGACCAACACCGCCATGCCCAACTCATGTGCCACGGCTTCCAGTTCGAGCATGCGCCCGGCTTCCAGTGCAGCAACGATCAGCAAAATGCAATCGGCGCCGGCGGCACGCGCCTCGTAGACCTGATACGGATCCATCATGAAATCCTTGCGCAGCACCGGCAGCTTGCAGGCGCCACGCGCAGTTTTCAGATCATCGAGTTTGCCCTGGAAAAACTGGTGGTCGGTCAGCACCGACAGGCAGGCCGCACCATGGCGCTCGTAAGTGGCGGCAATCGTCGCCGGATCAAATTGTTCGCGCAACACTCCCTTGCTCGGACTGGCTTTTTTGACTTCGGCAATCACCGCCGGTTTGCCAGCAGCAATTTTGGCACGCAGCGCGCCGGCAAAGTCGCGTGCCGGTGCAGTAGCTCGTGCCGCCGCCTGCATCTGTGCCAACGACACCTGTTCCTGCGCCGCGCTGATTTCCTGCGCTTTCACCACGAGTATGCGTTGCAGGATGTCAGCCATGGTTTTTGGTAAACGCCACGAACTGGTCGAGTTTTTTGCGCGCCGCGCCGCTGTCGAGCACGGCCAGCGCTTTTTTGACACCATTGATCAGGGTCGGCGCCAGCCCGGCGACATAAATGCTCGCCCCGGCATTCAATGCGACGATGTCGCGTGCCGCACCCGGCTTGTTGTCCAGTGCAGCGAGCAGCATGTCGCGCGATTGCTCGATACCTTCGACGCGAATCGCCGCGTTATTGTGGGTTTTCAGACCGACATCCGCCGGCGCCACCATGTATTCGCGAACTTGCCCGTCTTTTAATTCACCCACAGCCGTCGGTCCGCTGATCGACAACTCATCCAGCCCTTCCAGTCCGTGCACGATCATCACGCGGCGGCTGCCCAGCCGCTGCAGCACGCGGGCCTGGATGCCGACCAGATCGGGATGGAACACACCCATCACCTGCTGTTTCGCCCCCGCCGGGTTGGTCAACGGCCCGAGGATGTTGAATATGGTTTTGACCCCGAGCTCGCGGCGCACAGGCGCAGCGTGTTTCATCGCGCTGTGGTGGTTGGGCGCGAACATGAAACCGATTCCAGTGGTAGCAATCGACTCCGCCACCGCTTCCGGTTTCAGATTGATGTTCACGCCGAGCAATTCCAGTACGTCGGCACTGCCCGATTTACTGGAGACCGAACGGCCACCGTGTTTGGCGATTTTGGCGCCGGCTGCGGCAGCAACGAACATCGCCGCCGTCGACACGTTGAAGGTATGCGCCGAATCGCCGCCGGTGCCGCAGGTATCGATCAGTTCCGCCACGTCGGGCACCGGTACCGCAGTGGCAAACTCGCGCATCACCGTCGCAGCAGCGGCAATTTCTCCGATGGTTTCCTTTTTGACGCGCAAGCCGGAGACGATTGCGGCGATCAGCACCGGCGATACCTCGCCGCTCATGATCTGTCGCATCAGCGACAGCATCTCGTCGTGGAAAATCTCGCGGTGCTCGATGATGCGCGCCAAAGCCTCCTGCGGTTTCATCACCGTATCGGTCATCGTTTTTCCTCAAGGAAATTCTTCAGCATCTGATGGCCATGCTCGGTCAGTATCGATTCCGGGTGAAACTGCACACTCTCGACCGCCAGCGTCTTGTGGCGCACACCCATGATCTCGCCGTCATCGGTCCACGCCGTCACCGCCAGGCATTCCGGCAGGCTGCTGCGCTCAATCACCAGCGAATGGTAGCGCGTCGCCGCAAACGGCCGCGGCAGCCCGCGAAACACCCCTGCGCCTTCATGATGAATCGGCGAGGTCTTGCCGTGCATCAACTGTCGCGCATGGACAATTTTTCCGCCAAACGCCTGGCCTATACTCTGGTGGCCGAGGCAGACGCCAAGGATGGGGATTTTCCCGGCGAATTCCTTGATCAGCGGCACCGAGACGCCGGCCTCATTCGGCGTACACGGCCCCGGTGACACGACAATGCGTTCCGGCTTCAAGCGCGCGATGTCGGCGAGCGTGATTTCGTCGTTGCGATGCACCGCCACGTCCTCGCCGAGTTCACCGAAATACTGAACCAGGTTGTAGGTGAAGGAGTCGTAATTATCGATCATCAGTAACATGGCGTTCCCCTCAATTCAGGCCGAGCGTATCTGGTCGAGTATCCAGGCCGGCTTCGGCGATTTCAGCGGCACGCAGCAGGGCCCGCGCCTTGCTCTGGGTTTCCTGCCATTCTGCTTCCGGCTGCGAATCGGCAACCACGCCGCCGCCAGCCTGCACATGCAGACGTCCGTCCTTGATCACCGCGGTACGCAAGGCAATCGCCACGTCCATGTTGCCGTGGAAGCCGAGGTAACCGACCGCGCCGGCATAGATGCTGCGTTTGACCGGCTCCAGTTCGTCGATGATTTCCATCGCCCGCACTTTGGGCGCACCCGATACTGTGCCCGCCGGGAAAGTCGCGCGCAGCACGTCGATCGCATTGAGCCCCGGCTTCAGTTTCGCCTCCACACTGGACACGATGTGCATCACGTGGGAATAACGCTCGATGATCATCTGCTCGGTGACTTTGACGCTGCCGGTTTGGGCGACACGTCCCGCATCGTTGCGGCCAAGGTCGACCAGCATCAGATGTTCGGCGCGTTCCTTGGCATCGGCCAGCAATTCAGCCGCCAGCGCGGCGTCTTCTTCCGGTGTTGCGCCACGACGGCGTGTGCCGGCAATCGGCCGCACCGTGACTACGTCGCCTTCCAGCCGCGCGAGGATTTCCGGGGAAGCGCCGACCACATGAAAGTCGCCAAAATTGAATGAGAACATGTACGGCGAAGGATTCAGCGCACGCAGCGCACGGTACAGTGACAGCGGCGAAGCGTGGAAGGGTTTGCTCATGCGCTGCGACGGCACCACCTGCATGATGTCGCCTTCGAAAATGTATTTTTTCGCGCGCTCCACCGCTTTGTAATAAGCCGCCTCGCCAAATCCGGACACTGCAGGATCGGATTTAGTCGGCGCGCTTTCCGGCAGTTTCACCGGCGCGCGCAGTTTTTCCAACAGCACCGCTAACCGCGCGCGGGCAGCGGCGTAGGCCCCGGGTTTTCCCGGCTCGGCATATACCACCAGCGACAGTTTGCCCGACAGGTTATCGACGATGGCGATTTCCTCGGACACCAACAGCAGAATGTCCGGTGTGCCCAGTTCGTCGCGTTTGTTACTGCGCGCAAGCCGCTTTTCGATGTAACGCACGGTGTCATAGCCAAAATAACCGACCAGGCCGCCGCAGAAACGCGGCAAGCGCGGATCGGTCGCGACCTTGAACCGCTTCAGGTAATTGTCGACGAAGGCCAGCGGGTCATCGGCTTCTTCGCGCAATGTCTCGACCCCATCACGGACCTCGATGCAATTGTGCCCACGCACTTCGATGCGGGTGCTGGCTGCGAGGCCGATGAAGGAATAACGTCCGAAACGCTCACCCCCGACCACCGATTCCAGCAAATAGCTGTACGGCTGGTTGGCAAGCTTCAGGTAAATCGACAGCGGCGTGTCGAGGTCGGCAAAGGTTTCGAGCACCACCGGCACACGGTTGTAACCCGCGGCGGCGAGTCGATCGAATTCAGATTCAGTCATGTCTTGCTCCACAAATCATTACGAGTACGAAACAACAGCCCGGCAAAATGCGATCAGCAACGCCAATCGCAACGCCAGCGCCGGCCATCGGCGGCAATTTCGGACTTCGTGGAACAGGTGGAAGAGGACACGATTAACCTTTTATAATCAAAGGGATACACTCCGTCAGCGCGCCTACTATAGCATCAACATCGAGGCTCTGCACCTCCAGCCCCTCGTTGTAGCCGTAGGGCACACAGAATACCGGACATCCCGCCGCGCGCGCCGCCAGCGCGTCATTCACCGAGTCGCCAATCATCAGCATGCGCTCGGGCGCCACACAAAACTGCGCACAGGCATGCAGCAACTGCATGGGATCGGGCTTTTTGCGCGCCAGTGTGTCGCCGGAAATAGTCTGTGCAAAAAAATGGGCCATACCCATGCGTTCTAGCAGCGGCAGCGTGAACGCACCGGATTTGTTGGTGACACAGGCCAACGGGAAACCGCCGGCACGGAATTGCTCCAGTCCTTCTCGGACACCGGGATACACCGTGGTGTAACGGCCGTTGACTTCGGTGTAAAAACGTTCGAACAGCGGCAGCGCCTTTGCCATCGCCGCAGCATCGGCATGACCGTCGATATCACGGGCCAGCGCACGCTCAACCAGCCGCGGTATGCCCTTGCCGACGAAGTTACGCACGGTATCCAGCGGCAGTGGCGCATGGCCCAGCGCCTCCAGCATCAGGTTGGCTGCGGCGGCGAGATCAGGGATGGTGTCGAGCAGGGTGCCATCGAGATCAATCATCACGGCCTGCACGGCAATCGGAAACGTTTTTTTCATGATTCAGCTGCAGGAAACGGCGCGGCAACGCGGCATACCTGCCGCGACGCCGCACTACCAATGAGTTCAGGATTTGGCGAGCGCTGCGCGCATCGCCGCGATGGTGGCTTTGTAGTCCTTGGTGCCGAATATCGCCGAGCCCGCGACAAAAGTATCTGCGCCGGCTTTGGCGATTTCCGCGATGTTGTCCGTTTTGACGCCGCCATCGACTTCCAGCCAGATATCACGGCCGCTCTGATCAATGCGTTTGCGCACGGCAGCGAGCTTGGCCAGCGCACCCGGGATGAACGCCTGTCCGCCGAAGCCGGGATTCACCGACATGATCAGCACCAGATCAATCTTGTCGAGCACGTGGTCGAGATAATCCAGAGGCGTTGCCGGATTGAACACCAGGCCGGCCTTGCAGCCATGTTCCTTGATCAGGCTGATGGTACGATCAATGTGTTCAGACGCTTCCGGGTGGAAGGAAATGATGTTGGCGCCGGCCTTGGCGAAATCCGGCACGATGCGGTCCACCGGCTTCACCATCAGGTGCACGTCGATCGGCACTTTGACCAGCGGGCGGATCGCCTGGCACACCAGCGGCCCGATGGTCAGGTTGGGCACGTAGTGATTGTCCATCACGTCAAAATGGATCAGGTCGGCGCCGGCAGCGACCACCGCCTGCACTTCTTCACCGAGGCGGGCAAAGTCGGCAGACAGGATGCTGGGCGCAAGGCGATGGGTCATGGCTGAATCCAGATCAATGACAGTGAATAGCAACGGGGTGATTCTACCCGTTTCAGCCATTGTATCGACGGGATGATTCTACCCGTTCCCGCCGTTTTCTACGCGTGCACCGATGCAGAACTTCCGCAGGCGCGCCGCGGATGCGAGAATACGGTCATGACCGCACACAAATATCAAATCACCGTCGCACCGCGCGCGACCTACATCGCTGAACAATCCGATGCCGATGCCGATCGTTACGCGTTTGCCTACACCATCACCATCACCAACACCGGCGAAGTGCCGGCGCAACTGCTGAGCCGCCACTGGATCATCACCGACGCCAACAACCTGGTGCAGGAAGTCAAAGGCCAGGGCGTGGTCGGTGCGCAGCCGAAACTGAAACCCGGCGAAAGTTTCGAATACACCAGCGGTTCGGTGCTGACGACGCCGGTGGGTACCATGCGCGGCGCCTACCAGATGCTGGCCGAGGACGGCACGCGTTTTGACGCGACCATCCCGGAGTTTGCGCTGTCCGTGCCCCGCGTGTTGCACTGACCTGCGTTCCCTGCGGCATGTCCCTTCGCTCCAGTTACACGCTGATCGCACCGTTTTATGATTGGCTGATCGGTCCGGCGCTTGGCCGGGTGCGTGCCAGAAGCCTCGCGCGTCTGCCCCGCGCCGGGAACGCGCACATCCTCCTCAACGGTATCGGCACCGGACTTGACCTGCCGCTGCTGCCAGCGACGCATCGCTACACTGCGCTCGACCTGACTCGCGCCATGCTGGACCGGGCGCTGCCGCGCGGAGATCGTCTCGACCTGCACTGGACGCAGGGTGACAGCCAGCAGCTACCGTTCCGCAGCGGGACATTCGACCATGTATTGCTGCACCTGATCCTCGCCATCGTGCCCGACACCTGCGCCGCGCTGCGCGAAGCCGCGCGCGTGGTCAAGGTCGGCGGACGGCTATTCGTACTCGATAAATTCCTGCGCCAGGGCGAATCCGCCTGGCTGCGGCGCATGATCAATCCGTTGACGCGGCGCATCGCCACGCGCACCAACGTCGTGTTCGAGGATGCGCTGGCCGGAATCAGCGGGCTGCGGTTGATCGACGATCAGCCCGCGCTGGCCGGCGGCTGGTTCCGCATGATCACGCTGGAGAAAACCGCGGATCAGGACTTGCCTGATTCGTCCGTGTCGTCATCATCACGGCGCGGCCAGGTCAGCCAGACAATGCCGCCCAGTAATGCCACGGCCACCGAGGCTTCGATCAGGTACCACATCAATCCGGTCATTGCGCCTGCCCTGTAATTTGACTATGCACAGCTTCGACTCTAACAAATTCCCCCTTTCCCTCAAGGGGACTTCCTCCGGGGCGCCCCCCAAGGGGACTTCCTTCGGGGCGCCCCCCAAGGGGACTTCCTTCGGGGCGCCCCCCAAGGGGACTTCCTTCGGGGCGCCCCCCAAGGGGACTTCCTTCGGGGCGCCCCCCAAGGGG
>JAKFUS010000053.1 GCA_021732605.1 Betaproteobacteria bacterium
CAGCCTCACCGCCTCCAGCTTGAACGCCTTGCTGAACCGGGTGCGCTTGCGCCCAGGATTGACCTTTTCCATGACCTTGCCCATCTGACACCTCCGCAGGTATTGTCTACCTTCAAAAGTGTCCGCAAAACCCGGGATATCTCAGGCTCGAATATTCCAAGCCGTCGGCAAATCCCCCGCCTCAACCACATCCACCCGCATCGGCAAATCACTTTCGCTGAACGCGTCGCGCAGCGCAAACGACTGCTCCGGTTTCAGCGGCGGCCCCTCCAGCACCAGATCAAGATCGGAATGCGGCTTCAGGCGGTTGCGGTCGCCCGGTTTCAATACGACACGTGAACCGAATGCGTAAGCGCGGTGATGCGGTGCGTGGGTGTGCAATAACCGGCGGACCAGTGCGAGATGCCGTGGCGCGAGCACCAGTTCGCCTTGCTGCTTCATTGCACTGGTCATTGCGCCACCTTGCGCAACTGCGTATGCAATGCCTTGGCATCGCGCCGGAAAGGGGACAAGGCGCCAAACACTTTCTCCGCTTTCGCCGGATCATAAACATGACTGGTGATGTTGCGCAGCTCACGGCAACCGAACCACGGTTCTTCGGATTTGAGCAGACCGCGCTCGACGCCGGAACGGATCATGTCCCGGTAGCCCAGTGCATCGATATCGGACGGCGAATCCGACATGGCCTCCAGTTGACGGCGCAGGAACTTGACGCACAGCTCGTAGGTGTATTCAAAGCGCTGGATCGACGCATCGCGGACGAACTCATCCCCGGGCCGCGTTTTGGCGACATCCAGCGCTGCCGAGAGCGACGCAATAGCCTTGGTCAGTGAAGTAAAGTCGAGCATGGGATTTTAATCAATCAAATCAACAGTCAACGATACGTATCCTACACCGGATGAGAAGCCTCAGGGCCCGGCTCGAAATTCTCAACCAAAGTGATCAAAGCCTTTTTGCTTCAGCGCCAACGGCAACCCGTCACGATCAACCACCACCACACTGCACACCCCCGCCGGTGCACGAATCACACGACCGATGCGCGTCACCTTGACACGAGCTTTCACCGCAGCACGTTCCACCGCCGCTCGTTTCGCCGGCGCCGCAGTGAATGACAGTTCGTAATCATCACCACCACCAAGTAACGCTGACTGCGCCACCGGCGATTGCAGATACCGCCGCAACAAGGTCGACACCGGCAGACGTTCGAAGGCAACAACCGCAGCGACCTTGGAACGTTCACAGATATGACCAAGGTCCGCGACCAGGCCATCGGACACATCAATCGCACTGCGCGCCACACCGCGCAAAGCCAGACCCAGCGCGACACGCGGCAGCGGCCGGTCGAGGCGCTGCTGCGCCTGTTTCAGTTCAGCGGGTTTCAGTTTGATGCGCTTGGATTTCGCGGCCACCGCCAGCGCGGCATCACCCAGCGTACCCGACACCCAGATGTCGTCACCCGCTTTGGCGCTGTCGCGGCGTAGCGCCTGGCGTGCCGGCACTTCGCCGATGATCTGCACGCAGATGTTCAGCGGGCCGCGCGTGGTATCGCCACCGATCAAATCGATGCCATGTTTGCGCGCCAGTGCCATGAAACCTTTGGAAAACGCCGCCACCCAGCGCGCATCGGCCTTTGGTAATGCGATGCCCATGGTCGCCCAGCGCGGTGTCGCGCCCATTGCCGCCATGTCTGACAGATTCACCGCCAGCGCCTTGTGTCCAATGGATGCCGCATCGGCATCCTTGAAAAAGTGCCGTCCGGCGACCAGCATGTCAGCGGCCACCGCGAGCAACTGACCCTTGCCTGCTCTGAACAGCGCGGCATCATCACCGACGCCCAACGCGGTGCGCGGCGCGGCGTGCGTGAAGTAGTGGCGGATCAGGTCGAATTCGGTGGGCATGGCAGGGGTATTGTGCCTTGAACCGCAGCATCGCTGCGATAGAAGTTGTAGCTGCAGGACGTAATACGCGCAGCGAGTCCAACATCACTTCCGTCAGTTTTCCACAAAAATATAAATTTCACTCCGAAAAAGCTAAACTGACCCCGAATGGCATCTCACAGAGAAAAACAGGGGCACGAAATGAACAAAAGTGAACTCCGCGCGCCGCGCTGCCTTGCTGCTTCAACCGCAGCCCTTGCGCTGCTCATCGGCGCTTTCGCGGTGCCCTCCGGAGCTTGGGCGCAGGCTTACCCGGTCAAACCGGTGCGGCTGGTCGTCGCATTTCCGGCGGGTGGCGGTATCGATTCGGTCACGCGCCTGCTGGCACCCAAGCTGACCGAGGCGCTCGGCCAGCAGATGATCATCGACAACCGCGTCGGGGCGAGCGGCAACATCGGAACGGATCACGTCGCCAAGAGCGCGCCCGACGGCTACACCGTGCTCATGGCCTATGCGAGCCATGCAAGTAACGCCGCGCTGTTCGACAAGCTGCCTTACGACACGGTCAAGGATTTCCAGCCGGTGTCCATGATAGGCGCGGTTCCGCATGTCATTCTCATCAACCCCTCACTGCCCGTGAAGACCGTGCAGGACCTGCTCAGGCTGGCAAAGGCGCGACCCGGGGATATCACCTATTCATCGCCCGGCAACGGTACGCCGTTGCATCTGGCCACTGAACTGCTCAAGGTGAGTGCCGGCATCGACATCCGGCACGTGCCGTACAAGGGCGCCTCACCCGCGATGGTATCGACGATGAGTGGCGAGACCCAGCTCACGATCACCACATTCGTCGTCGCCACCCCGCTGGTCAAGGCCGGCCGCCTGCGCGCAATCGCAGTGGCGAGCGTCAAGCGGGTGCCCACGTTCCCGACGCTGCCGACGGTGGCCGAATCCGGCATCAAAGGCACCGAATCAAACTCGTGGTACGGCATGCTCGTGCCCGCCGGAACACCGCGCCCTGTCGTGGATCGGCTGCATGCGGCGCTGCTCAAGGCACTCGCCGCGCCTGACGTCAGGACAAAGTTTGCCGAACAAAGCGTGGAAATATACGGCAACAAGCCGGAAGAATTCGACATGGTGATCCGTGACGAAATCGCCAAATGGTCGAAAGTGGTGAAGGCCAGCGGCGCGAAGGTGGATTAAGCGGCGGACCGTTGTAATTTCCTTGCTTCGTATGCCGAACAACTACGCCGTCACTCCGGCCCCACAAACCCGATGTACGCCCCGCAGGTATATTCAGGCGTAGCCAGCATGGCGTGTTCACCATTGCTGCGCACACCGCGCACAGGCGGCGGCATGCCATGCTCCTGCATCCAGCGCGCCGCCGCACCCATGCTGGTGGTGCGGTACAGCGCCTGAAACGGGCCGGGGCCGCGGCGCGCCAGCGCGTCGGCGGCCGGGCCCGGCGCGTAGGGCGTGACAACGCCCAATCCGGTGGGACCAATTTCGAAAATCGCCATGTGCGACATCACCACCGTGCCTTTATGCAGGGTCGGCTTGGGCATGCCCAGCACATTGGCGTAGATCGCAGCCGCAGCCTCGGCGTCATCGGTGACAATGTAGGCACGCTCCAGTTTGTACACGCCGTTGGGATGAGCGCCGCCGTCCGGCACCTGCCTGCGGCGCTCGGCCATCGGCGTCAGATGCTCGATGAAAAATATCGGCAACGGATTTTTCGGGCCGAGCACGGCGGATTTCCAGCGCAATTCCTGTCCTTCCGGCGTGCGCCGATTGCCTGCCATCGCGTCGCTGACGTCGACGCCACGGCTGCGCATCGCAGCCACATCCGCTGCGAGATCGTCGCTTTGCACCACCACGTAGCGGATGCCGCCGCCCGCTGCGATGAAATCGGTGAGTCCGGTATGGGTGGTGCCGGGCTTGCCTGGGGTACCTGATGCGGCGTATTCCGCCGGATCGCGGACCGCCAGCAGTTCCAGGTAGTCATCCGTGTTGAGCGCGATGGCATTGTGCGTGCCCTTGCCCGGATGCGCACCACCGGCATGGATGTTGAAGCCCATTTTGCTGTACTGCGCAATGCCCTGCTGCAGGTCGGGCACACAGATCATGACGTGGTCGATACGGGTAAGCATGAAGACTCCGGTGCAGTAATGAAAATTGACGTTGATCAGGGCACGGCCAGCCGCGCGAGTTGCGCGACATCGGTCAGCGTGCCGATTTTCCAGCATTGCTCGATCAACTGTTCAACGCGGCCGGCCGGCAGCGTGTCGCCGGCGAGGCCGATGAACTTGCGTTCGAGGTCGCCGTCGCTCATCGGGTTGGCAACACTTCCCAGCGCGTGCCCGATATGGATGTCGATACGGCGACCGTCGGTCAGCGTAACCGCGACATGGGCCTCGTCGTCGCGCAATCCCGCGTCGGCTTCGGCCACCACCCGCTCGCGCACCGCCTCAACCTGCGGGTTGAACACGCGCGAATCGGTGTATTGCTCCTCGCCCGCGACGCCGTCGCAAAACGCCACCGCCGCGGAGTGATACAGACTCCATTTGCTTTCCAGACCGCCGCGCGGTGCGCGGATGCCGGTCAGCTTCAGCGCCAGTGGATGCACGCGAAGCGTCACGGCAGCGATCTCTGCCGGGGCCACACCATGTTTATTGCGTGCTTCGAGGCAACCGTCGATCACCGGATGGGCAACCACGCCGCAGGCATGCGGCTTGTAAGTATTGAGCGCAAGCTCCCAGCGTTCGCCCAACCCTTCCAGGATCACGCCGAGGTCGCAGTCACCGACCAGCACGCGCGCAAAACCGCGTGGCGCCTCGATGACACGCTCCGAACTGGTGAAGCCCGACTGCGCCATGAACGCCGACAACATCCCGTTCTGCGCCGCGCGTCCGTGCACAAAACTCTTGCACATGGTGCCCGCCATTTCGCGCAGACCCGCAGCCTGGGTGCCGGCGATGCCGAAGGCACGGACAATGCCCGCAGCGTCCAGCCCGAGCACACGCCCGACAGCAGCGGCGGCGCCGAACACTCCGGCAGTGCCGGTGATGTACCACTGTTCGATATGGGTCGGGTAGATCGCGTTGGCGATGCGGCACTCGACATCGACGCCGACGATGAAGGCATGCAGAAAATCGGCGCCGCTGAGTGTAGCGCCCGACTGCGCCCGGTATTCGGCCAGCGCCAGCAACGACGAAGCGACAGGCACGCTGGGATGCAGCAGCGTGCGCAGGTGTGTGTCGTCGAAATCGAGCACATGCGCGCTCATGCCGTTCAACAATGCCGCGGTCGGTGCATCCAGCCGCTCGCGGCGGCCGATCACTCCAGCCTGCGCAGGTCCCGCAAACGGCAGCAGCGCGGCGAGTGCAGCATCCAGTGTTTCATGGTGCGCGCCGCCCAGAGCACAGCCCATCCAGTTGACCAGCGAACGCGCCGCCTCATGGCGAACCGCATCAGGTATGGATTCACAGCGGGCTGCGACGACGAATTCAGCCAGCGCGCGTGTAACCCCGCGCGCCTCTCCCTGATCAGGCGCCGAACTTAATCGACCACTCAATCGACGCGTGTCCCTGCGGCCTTGACCACCTTCGCCCACTTCTCGACTTCGTTGGCGATGAACGCGGTGAACTCCGCCGGCGAATTGCCGACCGGGTCAAAACCCGCCACCGCCATGCGTTCGAGCACATCCTGCATCTTCAGCACCTTCAGCGACTCGGCATGCAGCCGCGTAATGATGTCGGCCGGCGTGCCAGTCGGCACCAGGATGCCATACCAGCCGCTGACTTCATAACCGGGAACACCGGCTTCCTCGACCGTCGGCAACTGGGGCGCGGCCGGCGAGCGCTTGGCGCCGGTGACGGCGAGTGCGCGCAGCTTGCCCGACTTGATGTGGTGGATCACCGAAGGCGTCGTCGCAAATCCGACCGAGACCTCGCCGCTCAGCAGCGCCACGACCGCCGGCCCGCCGCCCTTGTACGGCACGTGGTTCATCTTGGTCTTGGTCAGCTCGAGCAGCAGCACTGCGGCGAGGTGCGCTGAGCTGCCGCTGCCCGAAGACGCATAGTCCAGCGCTCCGGGACGCGCCCGCGCCAGAGCCACCAGTTCCTTGATCGACTTCGCCGGCACCGAAGGATGCACGACGACGATGTTCGGTGCTGAGGCCAGCAACGACACCGCGGAAAAATCCTTGACGAAGTTGTAGTTGAGCTTGCGGTACAGCGTCATATTGATGGTGTGCGCAATGTTGCCCATCAGCAGCGTGTAACCGTCGGGCGGCGCCTTCGCCGCAAGTTCAGCACCGATATTGGCGCCGGCGCCCGGCCGGTTGTCGAGGATGACCTGCTGGGCAAGGCCCTCGGCCAGCTTGCCGCCGAGAATGCGTGCCAGCGTGTCGGTACCCCCGCCCGGCGGGAACGGCAGGATGAAGCGGATTGGTTTGTTCGGATACTGTGCGTACACCGGCGCGATACCGGTAACCAATGCGGCAGGAATCAGGAAGGCAAGCAGGGTGGCAAGGACATGGCGTACACCGGATCGAACGGTATTCATTGTGGTCTCCCCCCAGAGATGACCGTCACCACGGAACGCGGCAGCGGAAAGTTCAGGCTACCACGGCACCCCGGCACTGTCATGGCGCGGCGCGGCAGATTTAAGCACACTGCTCTCGCTTTTTACACCTGAAAAATTACCGCTTAATGCGAATCTGACCGCGTTAAGTGGAGCTGCGCAGGCCGGCATGAACCGAGTAAAAAAACATTGAATCATCGCTGATTTCCGTACGATAACGAACAGAACATCGCTGATGCATTTACGCACAATTGCTCCACATATTTGATCCTCGTTCAATAAACCTATTCCTGGCCTGCCCATGGCAGGTAACAACGTGAAAGGTGGAATGCATGGAACGTATTATTGCAGGACGATTCCAGACCAAAGGCGAAGCCGACGCCGTCGCAGTATTGCTTGAGCAATATATCGACACCACTGACATCTGCATTTTTCACAATAATCCGCCGGGTCAGCACGATGCCTATGCCCTTGGTGGAGACGAAGATGCCGATCCCAACGCAGAAGGCGCGGGAAAATCAGCGGTGGGCACAGCCCTGGGCGCGGGACTTGCCGCAGGTGCAATCGGCGCATTGGGCGGCCCGGTCGTTGCACTCGCCGCTGCGGCAACTGGCGCTTATGTCGGATCTTTGGGCGGCGCACTGCAGGGACTGGGCGAAGATCAGCCCCATGCGCCCGACAACCGGCCCGGCGGCATTATCCTTTCCGTGCGCATTGCGGATCCGCAGAATGAAAATCGCGTGATCGAAACTTTGCGCGCTGAAGGTGCGGCAGATATTGAGCAGGCGGATGGTGAATGGAGCGACGGTGACTGGGTGGATTTTGATCCGGTCGCGATACCTCGACTGGTGAAAGCAAAGCCCTCTAATTCCCAGGACAGGCGCAGCGCGGTGCGGAAAATCGGCGATGCTCAAGCAGCAGAGGGTGCCCGGCAACGGCGCTCCTGAAGTGAACCGCATGAACGGCCAGCAGCTGCCGATCCAAGCAATCAATCCAAGGAAGGTTTCAAACGTTTCGCACTACTCGGCCTGAACCCAAAGGCACCTCGCCGCGAAGTATGCCGCCTTCATCAAATCTGTTATCCACAAGATGACGCGCCTCACCAAGGCGATCGGATTGGAGCAAGGATAAAAATCTCCGCAGCAAATGAAAAAGGGCCATTGCACGGCCCTTTTTTATTGCGCATTACCGCGGGATCGGCATTGCCGAATCACGCGACAATTAATCTCAGTTCTGCTTGAAAAACACGTATTTGGCCTGATAACCGACCTGCTGCTTGGCGCCCGCGGTGGATGCGTCACAGGTCGCGGCCGGCGCCACGCCGCCCTTGGTCTCGAGGCGCTGAATGTAGCTGACCCCCGTCATGGCACCCTTGCCCATTGCCGGCTCGGCCTTGACCAGTTGCAGCGGGATGTTGCCCGGGGATGCCGGCGCGATCGCGACCTGCTTGCCGGTCACTTTCGAGCCATCGTTGGCTTCCCAGGTCGGTCCGCCGTAATACTTGCCGATGGGTTTGTTCTGCATGTCATTCAGCACGGCAACCGGCACCACAAACGCCCAGGCAAATGCGCCGGGTTTTTCCTTGTTATCGCGGCATTCGTAGGTGATTTCGCCAACGCCTACGCTTTCCAGTGACACGCTGTGGCCCGCCGGCACGCGCACCGGTTCGGGGAGTGAGGCATTATAGTCAATGGAGGCACAGCCGGCGCCGACAGTGGCCAGCAGGACTGCGCAAACAACGGGTTTCAGTGTGGCTTTGAACATGATGTGTCCTCTTGAGTAGTGTCAGTGGGCGAGCTGCCGGATGGCGGCCTCTCACTGATCACTACCCCCCGGCTGCAGCCCTGGATGCAGGCCGGGAAAAATTTATTTTGCTGCGGCCACCACCGTGCGACCCAGGTACAGGATCGGGCCGGTCGGACGGCCGATGGGCGACCCGGTTTCCGGCTCCAGCGTCAGCTCGAACAGCTGCTCGCGCTCCAGCGTCGGCAGGCTGGCAACATCGATTTCGGTCACCCGGTCCGGCGGCACCAGGCCCAGCGATGTCGGGCCGCTGGCGCCCTGCGCCTTGGTCCAGAACTGCAGTGCTTTTTGCGGCGCTACCGTGGTCTTGCCCAGCGGAATCAGGCGCAGCTTGCCGCCGACGGAAGCCTCGACAATCCAGCCGGCATCCTGTTTGTCCGGGCTTTGCAGCACCGCCAGATAACGCGTCGCCGGTACCGGCGCATCCACCGGCCGCAGTTGCAAGGCCAGCACCACGGCCAGCACCGAGGCAAAGGCCGCGCCGAAACGCCAGAAGGTCAGGCCTTCCCACCACGGCTGCGCCGCCACGGCACTATGGCCGGCTTTGGCGAGACTGAGGCTGTGCTCAATGCGTGACCATACCGCCGGGGATGGTTCCACCGGCGCCAGCATGCGCGTCATCGCCAGCAGCTTGTCCTGCCAGAAATACACATCCTCCTGCAGGCCGGCATCGCGGGCTAAAGCCTGTGCCACCTCAATATGCTCGGCAGCAGTCAAAGTACCGATCACGTATTCAGCGGCGGTGGCGGCGCGTTCGACCGGATCGACGGGAATCATGACAGGCACTCCTTCAGCGCGATCAGGCCACGGCGGATCCAGGATTTGACAGTGCCCAGCGGCGCTCCGAGCTGGGCCGCCACCTGTTCATGGGAATAACCATCGACAAAAGCCAGCAACACTGACTGCCGGCGCTGCTCTTCGAGCCGTTCGAGGCACTGCGCCAATGCACGCTTTTCCGCGGAGTCATCCACCGATTGCCAGGCAGCATGGGCCTCAAGCAACTCCTCATGACGCTCATCATCACGCTCCGGAGAATTGCTGAGCGCGCGCAAGGCGTTTAATGCGCGGTGGCGCACCACCGTGTAAATCCAGCCACGCGCTGAACCCAGATTCGGGTTGTAAGTACCGGCCTTGCGCCAGATCTGCAGAAATGCGTCGTGCAGGACTTCCTCGGCCAGTTCGCGCCGGCGCACAATGCGCAGCACCGTGGCCATCAGCCAGCGCCGTTCACGTTCGTAAATCGCACGCAAGGCGTACTGATCGCCCAGCGCGCAACGCAGCAGAGCGGCCTCGAAATCCAGTGGCAAATCATCGGGGGCGGTCGTCATGGTCATCAGGCCCGGCAATGCCGGATAAATGGTTTCTGTCTGATACTACACAAGGGGTGTGGATTTGGATGCAGCGGGCGCAATTATTGAAAATTGCATCAATAATGACAAAAACATGCCTCTGGCGAGGCTGTCATGTTTTTGGAAAAATCAATGGGTCAGCCCTTGGGCTCTTCAGTCTTCGCAGCTTCCGGCGGGGGCCACTTGCCCTCGGCCTTCAGTTGCTCAATCAGCTGATTTTGCTGCTCAATGAATTTTTTCTTCAGGTGCGAAGGGAACCAGAAATCGAGGATGGTGAAACCGAAAAAAAACAGCAGCATGATGTTGCGCGTCGAAGGGTCGACACCGCCGCCATAAAGCAGCACATAACAGCCGAGGAACAGATTGATGGTCCCGGCAAAATAAAAGGCATAAATCCGTTTTTTCAGTTTTTCCAGATCCATCACACCACACCCCCCTGTTTCCGTCCGCTCATTTCCGACCATCCTGCACTTCGGTGGAGCGCAACTGCATTGCCATCTTGTCGAGCACGCCGTTCACATATTTATGGCCGTCGGTACCGCCGAACGACTTTGCCAGTTCAATCGCTTCATTGATCACCACGCGGTAGGGCACGTCCGGACATTTCTCGAATTCAAATCCGGCAAGCAGCAGAATGCCGCGCTCCACCGGTGACAGGCTTTTGTAGGCGCGGTCGAGCAACGGCGCAATGCGTTGCTCCATCTCCACGGCGCCAGCGACGGCGCCGGCGAGCAGCCGCTGAAAATATTCGGCATCAATCTTGTTGAAACCTTCGGCATCGCTCAGCTGCTGCGCGATGGTTTCAGGATCGGTGCCCGCGAGTTGCCACTGATAGAGGCCCTGCAACGCGAATTCGCGCGAACGGCGGCGGCTGGATTTCATGATGTTCCGGTGAGGCTGCTGCACAGATGCAGAATAAATAACTGTTTAAAATCAAATACTTATATATTTTCGACGGCAGGCCGGAAATGTTTCAGCACATGCGCCATCTCGATCGCCGCCAGCGCGCAATCAAGACCCTTCTGCGCCATGCGCACTTCGGCCTGGTCATCGTTCTCGGTAGTCAGGATGCCGTTGGCAATTGGCACGCCCGTTTCGAGCTGCACGTCGGTGATGCCACGCGCAGACTCGTTGGACACAATCTCAAAGTGATAGGTTTCACCGCGGATCACCGCGCCCAGCGCCACCAGCGCGTCGTACTGGCCACTAATCGCCATCGCCTTCAGAGCCAGCGGAATTTCCAGCGCACCGGGCACGGTGACGATGTAAATGTCTTTTTTCGCCACGCCGTGTTTGACCAGCGCCGCGGTGCAGCTCGACAGCAATCCGTCGCCGATGTCGATACTGAAACGCGCCATCACGATGCCAATACGCAGGCCCGCGCCATTGTGTTCCGGTTCCAGTTCCTCAATGTCGTCGTAACTTGCCATACCCTCACCCAGTCACTTAATTACTTAATCACGGCCTTAGGCGGCTGCAGATAACCCGTCACTTCCAGGTCAAAACCCGCCATGCTCGGCATACGCAGCGGTTGTGCCAGCACGCGCATTTTCTTGACGCCGAGGTCGCGCAGGATCTGTGCGCCGATGCCGTAATTCCGGAGCACGATTTTTGCCGGGCCGCCACGTTCGTGCCGCGGCCGTGCGCGCTCCAGCAGTTCCGCTGCAGTTTCCTGACGGTGCAGCAGCACGATCACGCCGCGTCCCTCCTCGGCGATTTTCGCCATGGCGTCATGCAGATTCCAGGAATGACTGGTTGCACCGGTGTCGAGCAGATCGATCAGCGATACCGGCTCATGCACCCTCACCAGCACTTCATCGCGTGGTGTGAATTTTCCGCGCACCAGTGCGAGATGCGTCTGTTTGCTGGCCGCCTCGGTATAGGCGACCAGCCGGAAGGTGCCGTGCGCGGTGTCGATGTCGCGCTCGGTCGCACGCTTTACCAGTGATTCGGTACTGCTGCGATACTGGATCAGATCGGTGATGGTGCCAATTTTCAGTTTGTGTTCGGCGGCGAATTCGATCAGATCCGGCAGCCGCGCCATCTCGCCGTTTTCCTTGAGGATTTCGCAGATCACCGCCGCCGGCATTACACCCGCCAGCCGCGCCAGATCGCAACCGGCTTCGGTATGCCCTGCCCGCACGAGGGTACCGCCGTTCTGCGCCATCAACGGAAAAATATGACCCGGTTGCACGATGTCGGCCGGACCGGCATCGGGCCGGATCGCCGCCTGCACCGTGCGCGCGCGGTCCGCCGCTGAAATGCCGGTAGTGACACCTTCAGCCGCTTCGATCGACAGCGTGAAATTGGTGCCCATCGGCGAACGGTTGTTGCTGACCATCAGCGGCAAGTTCAGTTGCCGGCAGCGCTCTTCGGTCAGCGTCAGGCAAATCAGGCCACGGCCGTAACGTGCCATGAAGTTGATGGTCTCGGCCGTGGCAAATTCCGCGGCCAGCACCAGGTCGCCCTCGTTCTCGCGGTCTTCCTCGTCGACCAGCACCACCATGCGCCCGGCGCGCATGTCGGCAATGATGTCGGCGGTGGAACTGATGGCCATGTCGTCTTTACCTGATTTCAAAACTTGTTCTCTTTATCACTTGCTTTATCACTTGCCTGAGGCGGATTCCTGCAGACGTTCAATGTAACGCGCCAGCAGGTCCACCTCAAGATTGACGCTTGCACCCGGCTTCAACTGTTGCAGCGTTGTCGCACCCAGCGTATGCGCGATCAGGTTAACTTCGAAGCTGTCGCCCTCGACTGCATTCACAGTCAGGCTGACACCATCCACCGTTATCGAACCTTTGCGCGCGATGTAACGCGAAATCGCTGACGGCGCCGTAATCACGAGGCGCCGATTATCCCCTACCGGCTCGAAGCACGATACCGTGCCGGTGCCGTCAACATGCCCGGTCATCAGGTGCCCGCCCAGCCGGTCGGCGAGGCGCAGCGCTTTTTCGAGGTTGACCGCGGTGCCCTGCGCGAAACCTGCAACGCTGCCCAGCGTCGCCTGCGACACTTCGGCTTCAAATCCGCTTTTATCGAAGGCCACCACCGTCAGGCACACACCGCTGACGGCAATGCTGTCGCCCAGCGTGACATCCTCCATGCCCAGTCCATTGCCCGCGATGTGCAGCCGTACACCGCCCGGTGCCGGGGAGATGGTTTCAATACGGCCGACTGCCGCAACGATGCCGGTGAACATTAATTAAACCGCGCCAGCACGCGTATATCGTCGCCGAACTGCCGGATATCCGTGATCTTCAGATTGAGCCGGTCTCCGAGGCTGGCCAGTGGCGGCAGATGAAACATGCCCTTGGCGGTATCGCCGAGGATGCACGGCGCCATGTAGATCAGCAGCTCGTCTACCAGACCCTCAGCGAGCAGTGATCCGTTCAACTTGTATCCGGCCTCGACATGGATTTCATTGCAGCCGCGGCGCGCAAGTTCCTGCAGCAGCGCCGGCAGTTCCACCTTGCCGTCATGATTGGGCAGCACCACAACTTCGGCGCCCTTGGCGCGCAGAGCCACACTGCGCGGCACATCGGCACCGGCCGCGGCGATCAAGGTGCCAGGTCCGAGCACATGCGCCGTCAGCGGCGTCTGCATCCTGCTATCCACCACCACCCGCATCGGCTGGCGGGTGGTGCCCACGTCACGCACCGTCAGTTGCGGATTGTCATCCTTGACCGTGCCGACACCCGTCAGCACCGCGCAGGCGCGCGCGCGCCAGGCATGGCCATCGCGGCGTGCGGCATCCCCGGTAATCCACTGGCTCTGGCCATTGGCCAGCGCGGTGCGGCCATCGAGACTGGCTGCGATTTTCATCCGCACCCACGGTGTGCCGCGGGTCATGCGCGCAATAAAACCGATATTCAGTTCGCGCGCTTCCATTTCCATCAGGCCGACATCGACCTGGATACCCGCGGCACGCAACTGATCAAATCCCTTACCCGCAGTTTTCGGATTTGGATCCCGCATCGCAGCCACCACCCGCGCCGGTTTGGCCTTGATCAGCGCATCGACACAGGGCGGCGTGCGGCCGTGGTGGGCACAGGGTTCCAGCGTGACATAAACCGTTGCATCGGTCGCTTTCTTGCGCGCCAGTTCCAGAGCGATCGGTTCGGCATGCGCCGCGCCGGCTTTTTCATGCCAGCCCTCGCCGACCACCTTATTGTTTTTGACGATCACGCAGCCGACGCGCGGATTGGGTGTGGTCGTATACAGGCCTCGCGCTGCGAGTTCCAGCGCATAAGCCATGTGGCGGTAATCGTCAGGTGTGAACATGAAATTATTGAAAATTACATTAAGAGTGAGAAAAACATGCCTCTGAGGAGGCTGCCCTGTTTTTTGTAATACTCAAAACCATCGACACGGCAGCGACTGAAGTTACTTGCGGGCTGGCTTGCGCACTTCCTTGATGGCATCGGTGAAATCATCAACGCCCTGGAAGCTGCGATAGACCGAAGCAAAGCGGATATAGGCGACTTCATCGAGTTTTTTCAGCTCGCGCATCACCATTTCACCAACGCGGCGCGCCTGCACTTCACGCTCGCCCAGCGACAGCAGCTCATTGGTCAGCGCGCCGATAGCCTCATCGACCAGAGGGGTCGGCACCGGGCGCTTGTGCAGCGCACGCATGAAACTGGTGCGCAGTTTGGCCATGTCGAACTCGGCGCGGCTGCCGTCCTGCTTGACCACCTGCGGCATGCGCAATTCGACGGTTTCGTAGGTTGTAAAGCGCTTATTGCAGGAGACGCACTTCCTGCGGCGGCGGATGCTCTCCCCGTCATCGCTCTCGCGCGAATCTATGACCTGGGTTTCATCCGATTTGCAGAAAGGGCACTTCATGCTGTGCAGTCAGTTCTGGTAAACGGGGAATTTGTCGCACAGCACCTTGACCTCGCCACGTACCCGGCTGATGACGGCCTCGTCCTGCGGCGCATCGAGCACATCGGCAATCAGGTGACCAAGTTTTTCAGCTTCATGTTCCTTGAAACCACGCGTGGTCATCGCCGGGGAGCCGATGCGCACACCGCTGGTCACCGTCGGCGTGCGGGTGTCGTTGGGCACTGAATTCTTGTTGACCGTGATGTTGGCGCGGCCCAGTGCCTGCTCACCTTCGAGTCCGGTCACCGGTTTTTCGCGCAGATCAAGCAGAAACAGGTGGCAATCGGTGCGGCCGGAAACAATGCGGTAACTGCGCTCCTGCAGTACCTTCGCCATCACCCGCGCGTTGTCGAGCACCTGCTGCTGGTAGCTGCGGAAGTCTTTCGACATCGCCTCTTTCAGCGCGACCGCCTTGGCGGCAATGACATGCATCAGTGGACCGCCCTGCGAGCCAGGGAACACGGCAGAGTTCAGCACCTTCTCATGCCGTGCATCGGCGAGAATCAGGCCCCCGCGCGGGCCGCGCAAGGTCTTGTGCGTTGTCGTAGTCACAAAATCGGCGATGCCCACCGGGCTCGGATACAGCCCCGCGGCCACCAACCCTGCGTAATGCGCCATATCAGCCATCAGCAGCGCACCGGTGTCGTCGGCAATCTTGCGGAATTTTTTCCAGTCGATCACCAGAGAATACGCTGAAGCACCGGCCACGATCAGCTTCGGTTTGCGCACCTTGGCCAGCTCGGCCACTTCGTCGTAATCAATTTCCTGAGTTTCCGGATTGAGCCCGTATGAAGCGGCACTGTAGTACTTGCCGCTGATGTTGACCTTGGAGCCATGCGTCAGGTGACCGCCATCCGACAGCCGCATGCCGAGGATGGCATCTCCCGGCTGCAGCGTCGCGAGGAACACCGCGGCATTGGCCTGCGCGCCGGAATGCGGCTGCACGTTGGCATAGCCGGCCTTGAACAATTCTTTCGCGCGGTCGATCGCCAGTTGTTCAGCAATATCTACAAACTCGCAGCCGCCGTAATAGCGCTTGCCGGGATAACCCTCGGCGTATTTGTTGGTCAGCACCGAACCCTGCGCAGCCAGCACGGCCGGGCTCGCATAGTTTTCCGATGCAATCAGCTCGATGTGATCTTCCTGGCGCTGCGCTTCCTGCTGCACGACGCGGAAAATTTCGGGATCGGTGGTTTCGAGAGTTTCAGCAAAAATGGTCATGGGCGGGGGCTGTTCGGGGGTTACCGGCTGGGGCACGGATTTTATCATGCGAAACGCGCTTCTCCCCGCATGACTGGACGCAACATTGTTCAGCGAACGGCCTTGTTCCCGCGCAATCTTCGGTAAACTCCGGACATAGCGTTCCAATCAGCAACCCAGTCAGCCGCACACTCACCCATGATCCCCCTTCACGACCTGCTGCTTTTCGCCGGTGCCGCGCTGCTGATGGTGCTGACGCCCGGCCCTAACATGATTTACCTGATCTCGCGCTCGATCTGCCAAGGTCGCGCCGCGGGCGTGATTTCGCTGTTCGGCGTCATCGGCGGATTTTTTGTGCACATGCTCGCCGCAGCGATCGGTTTGACGGCGATCCTCCTCGCCATCCCGTTGGGCTATGAACTCCTCAAATGGCTGGGTGCGTTGTACCTGCTGTGGCTGGCATGGCAGGCCGTCAAACCCGGCGCGCGTTCGCCGTTCGAAGCGCGCGCGCTGCCGGCGGATTCGCCGCGCCAGCTGTTGCTGATGGGTTTCATGACCAACGTGCTGAATCCCAAGGTCGCCGTGTTTTACCTGTCGATCCTGCCGCAGTTCATCAACACGGAACGCGGCCCGGTATTCGCGCAAAGCCTGGTGCTGGGCGTGACGCAGATTTCAGTGGGTTTCGCAGTCAACCTGCTGATTGCGCTATCGGCCGCGGGCATTGCCACGTGGTTCGCGCGCAATCCCTTGTGGCTGACCGTGCAACGCTATGTGATGGGCGGCGTACTGGCCGCGCTGGCAGTCAAACTCGTGTTGGAGCCGCGCCGCGGCTGAAACACCTGATCCGGTGAAAACCTTATGAAAATCACCGCCGTCACCACCTTCGTCATCCGCATGCCGCTGCTCATCACCGGTGATGCGCCAATGGTCGGCGGCCAGGCCCGCACTGCGATGGAAACGCTGCTGGTGCGCGTCGAAACCGACGCCGGCGTCACCGGCTGGGGTGAAGGTTTCGGCCACCGCGTATGGCCGGCCACGCGCACCGCGCTCGACCGCATGGTCGCCCCGCTGTGCATCGGCCGCGACCCGACCGCCATTGCAGCACTAATGCACGACCTCGCGCGGGCGGTGCACGGCGCCGGACGCAACGGACCGCTGATGTACGCACTGTCGGCGATCGATATCGCCTTGTGGGACATCGCCGGCAAGATTGCCAACCGGCCGCTCTACCAGTTGCTCGGCGGCAGCCCGCGCGCCGACCTGCCTGCCTACGCCAGCCTGCTGCGTTACGGAAAAACAGCGGCAATGGAACCGCGCATCAGTGAGGCGCTGGAACGCGGCTACACACTGATCAAGATTCACGAAATCGAACCCGACATCATCCGCGCCGCGCGCCGCGCCGCAGGCGCAAACATTCCGCTGATGGTCGACTGCAACTGCCCGTGGACGGTCGCACAGGCGGTGGCCATCTGCCGCGAACTGCGGGACCTCAAACTGGAATGGATCGAGGAACCGGTATGGCCGCCGGAAGATCATGCCGGCCTCGCACGCGTGCGCGCCGAGGGCGGCATCACGGTGGCCGGCGGCGAAAACGTCGGCAGCGCCAATGAATTCCATCGCCTGTTCGAACGCGGTGCGCTCGATGTCGCGCAGCCCAGCATCACCAAAGTCGGCGGCGTCAGCGAAATGCAAAAGGTGTTTGCGCTGGGCGAAGCCAACGGCGTGCGCATCGTGCCGCATTCAGCCTATTTCGGGCCGGGACTGCTCGCCTCCATCCATGTCAGCGCGGCACAATCCCGCGAAGTGTGGGTCGAACGCTTCTACTGCGATTTCGCCGAAAATCCGTTCGGCGATGCGATCAATCCGCACAACGGCCGCATTGCGATTCCGCAGGGGCCGGGTCTGGGCGTCGATCCCGATCCCGCGCTGCTGAAAAAACTGATGATTGAAGCCTGACGGCACACCCCCTGCACAGCACCCCGCTTCACAACCCCATTATGCAACCCGGATTTCGCTAAGATTTAACCAGATTCAATAACGATAAATTCAATAACAACAAGCTCATCCAAGAAAGAGGACCATGAATCCAGTCATCCGTTTCGCCACCTTACTGCTGTGTTTCGCAGTTGCACCGGCTCTGGCCCAGGAAGACAAATACCTCGACGCCAACGGTGTCAAGATCCGCTACATCGACACCGGCAAGGGCGCAGCCATCGTGCTGCTGCACGGCGGCACATCGAACCTCGAGAGCTGGACCTCGCGCGGCGTGGTCGACAATCTGGCGAAAGATTTTCGCGTCATTGCGTTTGATGCCCGTGGCCACGGCAAAAGCGACTCGCCGCGCGATCCGGCCGCCTACGGCCGGCAGCAGGCGCTGGACGTGGTGCGTATCCTTGATGTGCTGAAAATCGAACGCGCGCACATCATCGGATTCTCGCTGGGCAGCAGCACCGTCGCGCAACTGCTGACGCTGCATCCCGAACGCTTCCTGACGGGAGTGCAGGTCGCCGGCGCCGGCCGCACGCCGGAGGAAGCCAACGATCCACGCATCGAAACCGAAGCTGCCGAAATCGCCCGCGACTGCATCAGCCGCAGCCGCGCCATGCGCCAGGCCCCCGCCGGCATGAAACCCACCGAAGAAGAAATCCAGCAGCGCATCACCGCCTGCCGCGCCGACAAGACCTTCGACCCGCTGGCAGTCGCGGCATCGCTGCGCGGTTACAAAGATCAGGCGGTCACTGCGGAACAGATGGCTGCGGTCAAGGTGCCGACCATGGGCATCGTCGGCACGCTCGACCACACGCTGAAAGCCATGCAGGCATTAAAAGCCATACGTCCCGGTATGAAACTGGTGCTGCTCGAAGGCGTGTCACACACCGGCAAAACCGGGATTCAGGGCGACCCGCGACTGGTCAGCGAGATCCGTACTTTCATCGCCGAACAGCGCAAGCCCCCGGCCCCGGCTTACTGATCACCACTTACTATTTACCAATTACCAGTCACCAGTTACTCGGGTTTAATCCCCGCCGCTTTGACCACCGCAGCCATCTGCTGGGTGCCCTGTTTCATCGTTTCGGTGACTTGTTCCGGCGTGGTGTGCGCGGCAAACGCGCCCATGCCACTGAGACGCTCCTGCATCTCCGGCGTGCGCATGAATTCGCCGATACGCTGGTTGAGGAACACGATCACCGCGCGCGGCGTCTGCTGCGGCACGACCACCGCCCACCACTGACCCGGAAACAGCGCATCGACTCCGGCCTCGGCCATGGTCGGAACCTCGGGCAGCACCGTTGCACGCTGCGGCGTGGTGACCGCCAGCGCGCGCAGCCGCCCCGCCTTGACCTGGGGCACCGAGGGCACCATATCGGCAAACGACAGCGCAATCTGTCCGGCGACGACATCAAGCACAGCAAGGCCGCCGCCCTTATACGGCACGTGAACAATATTGACGCCGGTCGCCGCCTTGAACACCTCGCCGACGATATGCGATGTAGTGCCGACGCCGCCCGAACCAAAATTGAATTCACCCGGCTTCGCTTTCGCCAGCGCGATGAACTCCTGCACCGTACGCGCCGGCACTGACGGGTTGACGACCATCATCGGCGCCGCGGTGGCAACGATGGATACCGGGGCAAAATCCCTGAACGGGTCGAAGCCGAGGCGCTTGTAGAGAAAAACATTGGTGACCATTGCTGCGCCGCTGGTCACCAGCAGCGTGTAACCATCGGGGGCGGCGCGAGCGGCGATTTCATGGCCAAGATTGCCGGCGGCGCCGGGGCGGTTGTCGACGATCACCTGTCTGCCGAGGGTATCGGACAGCTTCTGCGCGACGAGGCGGGCCATCACATCACTGGTGCCGCCCGGCGGATAAGGGGCGATCATGCGCACCGGCTTGTTGGGATAAGTCTGCGCCTGCGCAAAACACGACATCAAGCACGCCAGCACACAGCACCACAGCTGCAAAGGTTTCACGGGCATCATTCCTCCGGATCTCAGCCTGACGAAAATCCATTCTAACCTTGTCTGGATGCCGACCGTGGCAACACCCCGCAGCGGTCGGCGGCAGCGGTTCTGCCGGATCATACGGCTTGCGCACGAAGCTGTGCGCGGTAATATCAACCGGCGCCGGATCCGGATTTTCCAACGGAAATACATATGCCCCTACTTGAACAAGCCGCCATTTTCCTGCTGACCGCGGTATTGCTGGTGCCGCTGTTCCAGCGTTTCAAACTGGGCGCCGTATTGGGTTACCTCGCCGCCGGCGTACTGGTCGGCCCCTGGGGTTTCGGCGTGGTCGCCGAAGTCGAAACAACGCTGCATTTCGCCGAATTCGGCGTGGTGCTGCTGTTGTTCCTGATCGGGCTCGAACTCGAACCCGCGCGGCTGTGGGCACTGCGTCGCCCGGTATTCGGTTCTGGTGGTGCGCAGGTCGGTGTCACCGGCCTGCTGCTGGCGGGGGCCGGCATGGCGCTCGGCCTGTCGTGGCAGGCCGCCGTGATCGCCGGTTTCGCCGGCGCGATGTCCTCCACTGCGCTGGTGCTGTCGGCGCTGGCGGAAAAAGGCCAGCTCAGCCAGCCGCACGGCCGCGAGTCATTCGCGGTGCTGCTGTTCCAGGATCTGGCGGTGATTCCGCTGCTGGCACTCCTGCCGCTGCTCGGCAGCGACGCTCAGGCTGATGCCAACTGGATCTCCGCCGCCAAGGGACTGGCCGCGATCGCCGTGGTCATCGTCGGCGGACGTGTTGTGGTTCACCCGCTGCTCAAATTCATCGCGACCCACGGCAGCCGCGAAGTATTCACCGCGGCATCGCTGCTGGTGGTGGTCGGCGCCGCGGTCATCATGGAAAGAATCGGCTTGTCGATGGCGCTGGGCGCCTTTCTCGCCGGTGTGGTGCTCGCCGATTCCGAATTCACCCATGAACTCAAGGCCGACATCGAACCCTTCAAGGGGCTGCTGCTCGGGCTGTTTTTCATGGCGGTGGGCATGAGCGCCGATATCGGTCTGTTACGGGCGCAGCCGCTGCTGGTGATCGGGCTCGCACTGGGCCTGATGGGGACCAAAGCCGCGATCATGTACGGGATCGCCCGCCTGCGCGGCGCCGACAATGAAACTGCGCAACGCACCGCGGTCATGCTGTCCGAGGGCGGCGAATTCGCGTTCGTGCTTTTTGCCGCCGCCATCACGCTTGGCGTACTCGACCGCCCGACCGCGCAATTGCTGATCCTGGTGGTGACGATCTCGATGCTGCTGGCACCAGGCATGTTTGCGCTGCACGATCGCCTGCTCGTACGCTGGCTGGAACGCACAGCACCCCCCGAATACGACACCATCGACGGCCCGGCCAGCCCGGTGATCATTGCCGGTTACGGCCGTTACGGCCAGATCGTGTCGCGGGTGCTGCGCATGTGCGGCATTCATTTCACCGCGCTTGAAGCCAATTACCAGCAGGTGGATTTCGTGCGCCGTTTCGGCAACAAGGTTTATTTCGGCGATGCCTCGCGCCTCGAACTGCTGGAAGCCGCCAAGGCCGGCGAAGCCAAACTGTTTGTATTGGCCATTGATGACATTGAAGCCTCGGTGCGCACCGCGCAGGTGGTGCGCCGACATTTCCCGCAACTGCCGATCCTCGCCCGTGCCCGCAACCGCCTGCATTACTTCCAGCTGCGCAGACTCGGCATCAAGGCGATTTTCCGTGAGACTTTCCCGTCCAGCCTCGAAGCCGCACACCGCGCGCTGCTGCAACTGGGCCTCGGTGTCGCCGCTGCCGAACGCGCAATCACGCTGTTCAAGCACCATGACGAAGAGCAGCTGAGCGCGCAGTACGCCGTGCATCACGACGAGGCCCAGATGATCCAGACCGCACGCGACGCCGCAACGCAACTCAAGGAACTGTTCGAGGCCGATGCCATCGGGCCGCAGGCCGGGTTTCCGCAGGCAGGGAAATAAATAACGGCGGGAAAACATCCCGCCGTTTTTCCGTAATCAGCTGCGCAGTCGTCAGCGCGTGTTCGCCGCGAAACAATAAAACATGCCCGCGCCACCGGAGGCTTTCAGATTATCCTGACTGCAGCCGCGAGACGGATGCGAAGCATTCCATGAACGCGCCGGTTCATCATCGCGCTGACCCCAGCGGTCATGGTGGCCGACGATGGCCGCGCCCTCTCCGCTTTTGGTCCAGTTGCCGCAGGTGGTGTCCTTGTCACCAGTGGCAACAGTGCCGTCAGGTTTAGAGCCAGTAAGGATGTCATGCATGTTGTTCGGCGATTCGGCGCGGCCGTTGACCTTGCTGCCCTTCTCCGTCAATGCCGTCATGCGATTGATGCTGTTCAGCGTATGCAGTTCATCGACATTGCGTGCCACCAGCCGCCCTTCAAAGGTGTACCACGGCCCCTTGCCGATGCGATCCCGCGCGTTGACGGCTGGCGTGCCACCGGCAGCCGTCGTGCTCAGATAGGCCCGCCACTGTTTTTTACCGGTACCGGCAGCCGTCGCGAGTTGCTGACAATGCTGGTCGGCACCGGCCAGACCGCCAAGGTCGGCGCCCTTGCCAAGTCCCACACTGGTCACAAAAAACGACATGTCGGGTGAGACTTTCTGCGCTTGCGCCGCAGCCACAGGCGAGAGCAGTGCAACTGCTATGGTGATGCCGATTCTGGTCATATTCATGTGAACCCTCCGGTGAATGCGGGATGACGCGTGTGCAGTATAAACGCGCCTTCGCCACAAAATATTCCCGTGCCGCAGGCGCCTGCTTTTATATAGATTGATGAAGCCCGGTTACCCCGTGCTATTGTTGCAGCGCAACCTCGAAACAGCGGCAGGACACCCGGATGACACAGATCAACCTGAATTCCGACATGGGCGAGAGCTTCGGCCGCTATACGGTGGGCGACGATGCTGCGCTGATGAAAATCATCAGATCCGCCAGCATCGCCTGCGGTTTTCATGCCGGCGATCCGACGGTGATGGCCAATGCGGTGCGGCTCGCACGCGACAACGGCGTGTCGATCGGCGCACATCCCGGTTTCAACGACCTCGGCGGTTTCGGCCGGAGGCCGATCCGCATGAACGCCAAAGAACTCGAATATATGGTGGCCTACCAGATCGGCGCACTACAGGGCATCGCTGCCGGCGTCGGCACCAAGGTCACCCACGTCAAACCGCACGGCGCGCTGAACAACATGGCGCACGAGGATGCTGAATACGCAACGGCGATCGCGCGCGCGATCAAATCCGTGGACCGCGACATCATTTTTGTCGCAAACGCCTGTTCGGAAATGGTGCTGGCCGGGGAGCGCGAAGGTCTGCCGGTGGCGGCGGAGGCCTACATCGACCGCACTTACGAAGACAATGGCAACATCACCTCGCGCCGCCATGCCGACGCGATGATTCATGACCCGCAGCAGGCCATCCGCCAGGTGCTGTCGTTCATCGGGGAACAGGCCATCATCAGCAAACACGGCAAAAAAATCCCGACACGCATCCATACCTTCTGCGCGCATGGTGACGAAGCGACCGGCGTTGCCGTTGCCGGCGCAGTACGCGCCGCCCTCGAA
This sequence comes from Betaproteobacteria bacterium, assembly GCA_021732605.1. Classification (GTDB taxonomy): domain Bacteria; phylum Pseudomonadota; class Gammaproteobacteria; order Burkholderiales; family SG8-41. Next base: position 23,257 of record JAKFUS010000053.1, read on the forward strand.
GCGCAAGGCATCAAAATCGTCACTCTGCCCGAAATGACCCTCTAGCTCACACATCCACGGAGTCCGCCCATGAACAGCCACCGTATCGCCCACACCCTGCTTGCCGTACTGGTCGCTGCGTCGGGCGCTTACGCCCAGCACGCATCGGCTCAACAATATCCCGTCAAACCGATCCGCGTCGTCGTGCCCTTCCCGCCCGGCGGCATCGCCGATCTGTATGGTCGCATCGTCGGCGCAAAGATGACCCAGTCCTGGGGTCAGCAGGTGATCATCGACAACCGGCCCGGCGCCGGCGGCAACATCGGCGCCGACATCGTCGCCAAAAGTCCCGGCGACGGCTACACGCTGCTGATCGGCAACATCGGCACCCATGCCGTCAATGCCGCGCTGTTCAGCAAACTGCCGTTCGATCCGGTGCGTGATTTTTCACCGATCGCGCTGCTGCTGATCGCCGACGGCCTGCTGGTGGTGCATCCGTCGCTGCCGGTCAGGACGACGAAGGAGTTGATCGCACTGGCGCGCGCCAAACCCGGTGACCTCACCTACGCCTCGGCCGGCGCCGGCACCGCCGGCCATCTCGCCGGTGAACTCTTCAGCAGCATGGCCAAGGTCAAAATGACCCACGTGCCGTACAAAGGCAACGTGCCCGCCATCACCGACCTGCTGTCAGGCCAGACCTCGATGCTGTTCGCAACGCTCGCCACCGTACTGCCGCAGGCACAGGCCAAGCGGCTGCGCCCGGTCGCCGTGCTCGGCGCGGTGCGCTCCAAAGCCATACCGGAAATCCCCACGCTGGACGAATCCGGACTGAAAGGATTTGCGGTCGATAACTGGGTCGGATTTTTCGCCGCAGCGGGCACGCCACCGGCGGTGATCAGCAAACTCAATACTGAAGTGCTGCGCGTGATGCGCCTGCCTGAAGTACAGGAACAACTGCCGAAGCAGGGCCTGAGTTTCACCGCCACCACGCCGCAGCAGTTCGCCGACTTCGTCAAAGCCGAAAAAGACAAGTGGGGCGAACTGGTCAGGGCCGTTGGTGTGAAGGCCGACTGATTGCAGTGGCAACAAAGTTATCGAAAAACACTACCCTGTAGCAACTTCGCTGTACTTCGCGAAAGATTAATCGTAAGTTATTGTTTTTGTTGATAATTTATTTGATGAGCAAATCCGGCCGGCCGAGCTGCAGCAACACCCCCAGCTCGTCGGCAAAGGTCCAGCTGCTGGTGATCGCACCCTGATCGTCGAAGTTGAGCAGCGCCACTGCGTTAACACCCATGCGCGCACCCGTGGGTGAGATGCCGCAGAACGGCCCCGTGTGCGTACCGTTGACGTTGAAACGCACCCACACCTGATTGCCCTCAGCCATCAGCACATCCAGCCCATAACGTCGCTCGGCAAAGGCCGCATTGAGATTGAGTTCACCGTGGCCATGCGCCTTGCTGTAGCCCCGCGTGTGCTCGAAACCGTAGCGCAGATTGTGATGGCTCGCTGCCAGCCCTTCCTTGGTCTGCGTCGACAACCGTGTGCGCGCCGCGGTGAGTTTATTGCGGGCCAGCGCGGTCAGCGCCGGCTGCGCTTCGAGCTTTTTGATGAAGGTCGCGGCATCATCGGTCTGCGGCAAGGGCGGCGCAATCCGTTTTCCGTCCGGCCGCGGTGGCATCTTCGCGCCCAGTTGCCGCAGCAAATCGGCCTCATCCATCATGTACCAGCCCTCGACCATCTGGCCGTTGACGATGCGCAGCAGCGCGACTTCATAGACATCGATGCGTTTGCCAGTGGCAGGGATGCCGAAAAAATTGCCGGTGTGGGTGCCGGTGACGCGGAACAACAACCCCACCCGATCACCGTCGGCAATCACCTGCTCCATCACATCAACCCGGTCAGGCAGCGCCGCGCGTAAGTACAAAGCCGGATGCGGCCAGCCCTGATCGCGGGCATTGTTGGCCAGATGCAGGTTGCCGCCGCGCACCCGGTCGTAATTGGGCGCGAGGACTTCCTTCTCGACCTGCGGCATTTCCGCTGTGCCCTGGCTTTTCTTGAAACGCAGGGCTACGGCTACGTTGCGGGCGAGTTCGCCGGAGCGGTTGGGGTTGGCGTGGTTCATCAAGAAGCAATTATCCGTTCAATGCTTGACGTTCAGATTGCAACCGTTTTATTTGAGATACCTGCCGAGATAACCCAAGCGAAGTTAGATTGAATAACTTTGGTCTATATTTGACTCGGAATTCAACGGGAATCGAATAATGCGGCAACTCGGTCAACAGATAACAAATTCTGTTTACATAATGGATCTCGGGAACTATCCAGTAGTCATCACAAAATCCATCCTCCAGAACAGTCCATACATAATCAGGTGGGTGACAACGAATCAAATCAAAATCGCTGCCGAAAGTTTCAAGCCCATAACCGTCCCATACATTGTATTTTCTTTTGGGATGACGATATGGCTTAAAGTGCTCATAAAAAGTGTCCTCATGCAGCGTAATACACTTAATCATCAAGCACCTCGGTTGTCGATAAACCATTTAGTACGATGCCAATCCAAAAATTCTCTCTTTGGATAAAAACGATCTGGCAACGAAATCATCTTTTCATGTAGCGACAAAATAACATCTCTTAGGAAATCGCCCTTTTTCTGCCTTAATTTCCTCGAAACGACCACCCTAAAGTTATCAGATATTGTGATGAGCCCCTTATCAAAGGCCTTGTCGTGTATTGCCGATAAACACAACCCATTACTCGGATTTAAACGGTTCGCCTTATCTTTACTCCATGGCACGATATGACTCGCCACCAAGAGTTGCGGCTCTGATAACCCTGACATACAGCACTTTTCACCATATCCGCTCAGCACAACACGTCTAAAAAGAGCTTGCTTGATACGCTGATTCACTAATCTAGCCCGAGTTTCCCCAGCATAATTTTCAGAAAGGTCACTGTCTTCGATATCTTGAAGGAACACTGATGTTGAGCCACCTAGTTTCCGTCTCAGTTCTTCCGATTCAGTAGCTAACTTCTCCCAATTTTTGTGAAACTCAGCCCACACCTGTCGGTCAAGCTCGGACGCACCGCTCAATCCTTTTCGTCCAGTGCCCGTGATTTTCGGGTCTAAGCTAGCAATATTAGTTAACTTCATCGCCACTGCGCCGGGAGTACGCCCAATCAAGGAGGCAAGTTCAATAATCTCTGGGTTACGATAATGCAATTTGCCGAACGGCAATTGAAAGTACAAATGAAATGCCAGTTTTAATTGTTCTTGTGTCCACAGCTGCACTGGCATATAAATTCGACGCTGCAATTGCTTAAATTGCAGCCGTCGCTCCCCCAAGGACGATTTGAGATTATCAGTGTAGCAACTGTTTAACTCTTCAGCGACCTTGAAGACTAAGTTGCCCTTTTTTGCCACCGCGCCAACCCCGCACCCAGCACCATCACCCCCGCCAGCACCCAG
>JAKFUS010000008.1 GCA_021732605.1 Betaproteobacteria bacterium
CGCCAGGTGTTGATCGCGCATCACGACACCATGATTGAATCCGATGACCATGTGATTGTGTTTGTGATCAACAAACGCATGGTGTCCAAAGTGGAGCAGCTGTTCCAGGTCAATTTGGGATTTTTGTGAGCACGCTGCTCACGGTGTGCCCGCTGCTCGGGCTCATTGCCATGGTGATGAGCCTGTCGCATCTGCTGCCGCTGGGCGTATCGCTGGCTCATGGGGATGGCGCCTCTGGCGCCTTCGCAGTGTCGATGGCCGTCAACTTTGCCGTGGGCTGCACGATGTGGATCACCACACGGCGGCGGCGGCGCGAACTGACCGCGCGCGACGGCATCCTGCTGGTGGTGCTGGCCTGGTGCGGCGGTGCCGCGTTTGCCACGCTGCCGCTGTTGCTGGTCATCCCCGGACTCTCTTTCACCGACGCCTATTTCGAAACCGTTTCCGGATTGACCACGACCGGCGCCACCGTGCTGTCCAACCTGGATGTGATGGAACCTTCCATCAATTTCTGGCGCTGCCTGCTGGTCTGGCTCGGCGGCATGGGCTTGATCGTGCTGGCGGTGGCGATTCTGCCGCTGCTCGGCATCGGCGGCCGGCAGATTTTCCGCGCGGAAACACCGGGACCGATGAAGGATGCCAAACTGACACCGCGCATCACCGAAACCGCCAAAGGGCTGTGGGTAGTGTACGCGCTGATCTCGATTGCGTGCGTGGTGGCATACCGGCTGGCCGGCATGACCTGGTTTGACGCCGTGCTGCACATGTTCTCGACCATGGGGCTGGGCGGATTTTCCAGCCATGATGCGAGTTTCAGCTACTGGGATTCACCGGCGATCGAGGCCGTGGCCATCCTGTTCATGCTGATCGCCAGCGTGAACTTCGGCACCCATTTCCTCGCCTTGCGCACCCGCAGTGCGCTACCGTACCGCGCCGATCCTGAACTCGGCTGGTGCATCGGCATCATGCTCGGCAGCTGTGTGCTGATTGCGCTGTATCTGCTGCTGCAGGGCACTTACCCGGATTTCAAAAGCGCATTACGGTTCGCCAGTTTCAATGTCATTTCCATCGCCACCACCACCGGTTACGCCAATACGGATTTCAACCTGTGGCCGGTTTTTGCGCCGATGTGGATGCTGTTCCTGAGCAGCTTTGTTTCCTGCTCCGGGTCAACCGGCGGCGGCATCAAAATGATCCGCGCGCAAATGCTCTACCTGCAGGTCTACCGCGAGTTCGTCAAACTGCTGCACCCCAGCTCCGCCATCACCACCCGGATCGGCGGCCAGGCCATCGAAAACAAAATCCTGTTTTCAGTACTGGCCTTTCTGTTCATCTATGTCGCCAGCATTGTGATCATGACCCTGCTGCTGATGGCCAGCGGGCTGGATGAACTGACCTCCTTCAGCGCCGTGGTCGCCAGCATCAACAATATGGGGCCGGGGCTGAACAAGGTTGGCCCGGCAACCACTTACGCGGTATTGACCGATTTCCAGACCTGGGTCTGCACCTTTGCAATGCTGCTCGGGCGGCTCGAACTGTTCACCGTGCTGATCATTTTGACCCCGGTATTCTGGCGCAAATAAACTGCCGCAAATGAGGCTTACGCCTTCACCGCCTTGAATAACTCCAGCGCCCGCAGCCGCGCCGCAGCATGTTCGACCACCGGCGCCGGATAATCGCGGCCGATCACCACACCTGCCGCGCGCTGCGCATCCGGCGACATCGTCCACGGTGCATGGATGGCCCGCGCATCACAACGCGCCAGTTCCGGCACGTAACGGCGGATGAACGCACCGTCAGCATCAAATCGTTCCGACTGCGTCACCGGGTTGAAAATGCGGAAGTAGGGCTGCGCATCGCAACCGGTTGAAGCCGCCCACTGCCAGCCGCCGTTGTTGGCGGACAGATCAAAATCGTTGAGGTGGTCGGCAAAATATTTTTCGCCCCAGCGCCAGTCGATCAGCAGATCCTTGACCAGGAAGGAGGCCGCGATCATGCGCAACCGGTTGTGCATATAACCAGTCTGGTTGATCTGGCGCATCGCCGCATCGACAATCGGGTAACCGGTGCGGCCCGCACACCAGGCGTCGAACAGGGCCTTATCATTGGGCCAGCGAATGGCATCGTAAGCGGGCTTGAAGGCGCGGGTCACCACACGCGGATGGTGGTGCAGGATCATGAAATAAAAATCCCGCCACACCAGTTCCGAGAGCCACGTGGCCGCTCCCTCTCCACCACTATCGCCGGCTTCCCGCACTGACTGCCAGGCTGCGCGCACCAGTTCGCGGATGGAAATGGTGCCGAAACGCAGATGCACCGACAGGTAGGACGGCCCTTTTTTCGCCGGAAAATTGCGCGCATCTCGGTAACGCGCCATGCGCGGCGCAAAATCGGCGCACAGTTTTTGCGCGGCAGCAGCGCCGCCGGCGATGCCCAGTGCCTGGAGCTTGGTGGCGCTGAAACCGAGATCCGTCAGCGAAAAAGTCTTGAACTTTCCCGGCGCCCTCGCCAAATTCCCTGCGTACTGCTCCACCGGGTATGGTTTCAGAAAAAACGGCTCGAGTTTTTTCAACCAGGCATTTTTGTACGGTGTGAACACCGAAAACGGCGTACCACCCTGCGTCAGAATTTCATCTTTCTCGAAAATAACCTGGTCCTTACGCGTCAGGAATGCACACGGACCCAGCGCCTGCGCCACAGCTTCATCACGCGCCAGTGCGTCGGGTTCGTAATCATGATTTGCGTATACCGCCTGCACGCCCAGCTTTGCCGCAAGCCGGGGAATTTCCGCGCGAGCACGTCCATGCAAAACAATCAGCTGTCCGCCGCGTGCCGCCAGTTCGCGCCCGAGTTCGTCCACCGATTGCACGATGAATTCGACGCGACGATCCGCACGCGACGGTAAAACATCAAGGATTTCAGTGTCATAGACAAAAGCACAATAAACGCGGTGCGCCGCCTTCAACGCAGCGTACAGCGCGGCATTGTCAGCAACGCGCAAATCACGGCGAAACCACATCAGTGCAGTGTCAAAACGACTCATCGCAGCTCATCGGGACGCAGTTCATCGGAATTTTTTTCGGGGAGATTCAATTGTGGCGGTCGCCCCCCGGCTTTACAATAGCAGCGCAACCCATGAATAGCGTCGACCTCACCCAGCATTTCCTGATTGCCATGCCCGCCATGGCCGATCCGCACTTTGCCAAAACGCTGACGCTGGTCTGTGAGCACAACGAAAACGGCGCACTGGGCATCATCATCAACCGGCCGACCGATCTCAATCTGCACGGCCTGCTGGAGCAGGTCAAAATCACACCGGAAACCAATACCTTTCGCGCAGTGCCAGTGCATTTCGGCGGCCCGGTGCAAGTGGATCGCGGTTTCGTGCTGCACCAGCCGGTGGGTAGCTGGCAATCGACACTGGCCGTGGGTTCCGAAATCGGCCTGACCACGTCCAAAGACATCCTCGAAGCTGTCGCCCGCGGCGAAGGTCCGCCCGACATGCTGGTCACGCTCGGTTACGCTGGCTGGGCGCCGGGGCAACTCGAACATGAACTGGCACAGAATGCCTGGCTGACGGTGCCGGCACGCAGCGATATCCTGTTCGACATGCCGGCCGAAGAGCGCTTCGCTGCGGCCATGCAGGCTCTAGGCGTCGATTACGCCACCCTCTCGGACGTGGCCGGCCACGCTTGAGTCAGCGACCGGCACGCGGCGCGGTACTCGCCTTCGATTTCGGTGAAAAACGCATCGGTGTCGCTGTCGGCGAGCTGGAGCTGGCCATCCCCCATGCACTGACGATGATTGCGGCCGAAGACAATGACAGCCGCTTTGCTGCGATCGCCGCGCTGATCAGCGAATGGCGGCCGGTGCGACTGGTGGTCGGCGTGGCCAGTCATGCCGATGGTGCAGTCCACGAAACCGGACGGCTGGCACGACGCTTCGGCCAGCGCCTCCACGGCCGGTTCAACATTGAAGTGGATTTTATCGACGAGCGGCTGACTTCCCTTGCAGCAGAAGCGGCACTGCGGGAAGCCGGGGTTCGCGCCGACAAACGTGCCGCGCTGCTTGACGCCGCGGCGGCCGCAGAAATCCTCCGCAGTTGGTTCACCGCGCCGCTTGAAAATTCCACCTGATTGCGCAGAAATCTGCGCCGCCGGCATTTTAGCGACGCGCCTATTGTGTTAGTCTACGGCCCGCCATGCCGGCTAACCCGCTTCCTGATGCCGAGCAACTGCTCGCATCGCTGATCGACCGGATGCGGCCCGCCATCGGGCCGAACACCGGGCTGGTAGGTATTCATACCGGCGGTGTGTGGCTCGCCGAACGCCTGCACCAGGCGCTGAACATCCAGCTTCCCCTCGGCACCCTCGACGTTTCCTTCTACCGCGACGACTTCAACAAGAAGGGCTTGCGCCGCAACGTCAAGAGTTCCGACATACCTTTTGACGTCGATGGCTGCGCCGTGGTCATCGTCGACGATGTGCTGTACACCGGGCGCACCATCCGCGCCGCCATCAACGAACTGTTCGATTACGGCCGCCCGGCCAGCATCCGCCTCGCCGCCCTGGTCGACCGCGGCGGCCGTGAACTGCCGATCGCCGCGGAGTTCACCGGCGCTGCAGTCACCGTGCCCACCGGCGAAAACATCGAACTCACACGCGACGCGCAAGGCCGGCTGGCCCTGCAGCTGACCCGGGACTGAACGCGATGTGGCTCAACCCCGGCAACCCGCAACTCAACAAAAACGGCGAACTGCATCACCTGCTGTCGCTGGAAGGTCTGCCTGCCGACATATTGCGGCAGATCCTCGACACCGCGGAATCCTTCGTCGGCGTCACCCAGCGCGAAGTCAAAAAAGTACCGCTGCTGCGCGGCAAGGCGGTGTTCAACCTGTTCTTTGAACCATCGACGCGGACCCGCACCACCTTCGAAATCGCCGCCAAACGATTGTCGGCCGACGTCATCAACCTCGCGATCAACGTGTCCTCGCAGAGCAAGGGCGAATCGGTGCTCGACACCGTGGCCAATCTCGCGGCGATGCAGGCCGACATGTTCATCGTGCGCCACGCCGCCAGCGGCGCGCCGTACCTGATCGCGCAGCATGTCGCACCGGATATCCACGTCATCAACGCCGGCGACGGCCGCCACGCGCACCCGACGCAGGGCCTGCTCGACATGTACACCATCCGCCACTACAAGGGCGACTTCACCAAGCTGCGGGTGGCGATCGTCGGCGACATCCTGCACTCACGTGTGGCGCGTTCGCAGATCCACGCGCTGACCACGCTGGGCTGCCCGGAAATCCGCGTCATCGGCCCGAAAACGCTGCTGCCGGCGCAGGTCAACCGGCTTGGTGTGCAGGTGTACCCGGACATGAAGAGCGGCCTGAAGGATGTCGATGTGGTGATGATGCTGCGGTTGCAGAATGAACGCATGAACGGCGCGCTGCTGCCTTCGGCGCAGGAGTTCTACAAATATTACGGCCTGACCGAAGACAAACTCGCGCTGGCCCGCCCCGATGCCATCGTGCTGCACCCGGGCCCGATGAACCGCGGTGTCGAAATCGACTCCAGCGTCGCTGACGGCAAACAGTCGGTGATCCTGCCGCAGGTGACCTTCGGCATCGCCATCCGTATGGCGGTGATGAGCATACTGGCGGGCAACTGACGCGCACGATGAAAATCCATATCAAAAACGGCCGCCTGATCGACCCCAAACACGGTATTGATGCTGTGCGCGACATTTATCTCGCCGCCGGCAAAGTGGTTGCAGTGGGCGACGCCCCGACTAATTTCGGTGCCAATCGCGTCATCGATGCCACTGGCCGTGTGGTCTGCCCCGGACTGGTTGATCTCGCGGTACGTCTGCGCGAACCAGGGTTTGAATACATGGCCACGCTGGAATCCGAAATGGATGCGGCGATTGCCGGCGGCGTGACCAGCCTCGCCTGTCCGCCCGATACCGACCCGCCACTGGATGAACCGGGCCTGGTGGAAATGCTCAAGTTCCGCGCCAAGAACCTGAATCTGGCGCATGTCTACCCGGTGGGCGCCCTGACCGTCGGACTGAAAGGTGCGCGGCTCACCGAAATGGCTGAACTGCGCGATGCCGGCTGCGTTGCGTTCTCGCAGGCGGAGGCGCCGTTCGCCGACAACCAGGTGCTGCTGCGCGCAATGGAATATGCGGCAACCTTCGGCTTTGCCGTATGGCTGCGCGCGCAGGATCCGGCCCTGGCACGCCACGGCGTCGCGCACGACGGCGAAGTCGCGACCCGCCTCGGTCTGCCGGCAATTCCCGTCACCGCCGAAACCGTCGCACTGTCGACGATCCTGATCATCGCCCGCGAGACCGGTGCGCGTATCCACATCGCCCGGCTGTCGTCCGCGGAAGGTGTGGCCATGGTGCGGGAAGCAAAATCCCGCGGCCTGCCGGTGACCTGCGACATCGGCATCCATCACGCCCACCTGTCGGAAATGGACATCGGTTACTTTGACCCGAACTGCCACCTGATGCCGCCGCTGCGCAGCCAGCGTGATCGCGATGCGCTGCGCGCCGGACTCGCCGACGGCACCATCGATGCGCTGTGCTCGGATCACACACCGGTCGATGAAGACGTCAAACAAGTACCGTTTTCCGAAGCAGAATCCGGCGCCACCGGCGTCGAGCTGCTGCTGCCGCTGGCGCTGAAGTGGGCGGAAGAATCCGGACTCGGCCTGACTGCGGCCCTCGAACGCATCACGGCAAAACCCGCGGCCATTCTCGGCATCGATGCCGGACACCTGGGCGTCGGCGCCATCGCCGACGTCTGCATCTTCGATCCGGATCACCACTGGCGCATCGAAGCGGCGGCACTCAAAAGCCAGGGCAAGAACACGCCGTTTTCCGGCATCGAAGTGCGTGGTCGCGTGACTCACACGCTGGTTGGCGGCACACTGGTCTACGAGAAAAAATAGTTAATAAAAACAAATAGTTATGATGATTTCGCGGACTGCGTCCACGGAATGTCTGTTAAACTAAGCGCTGTTCCGGTGGTCACACCACCAGCGTCTCCACAACCACAGCGAATCATGAATCCCTTACTCGATTTTTCGGGCCTGCCCCGTTTTGCCGATTTCAAACCCGCGCATGTTGCGTCGGCGATTGATCAGTTACTTGAAGAAAACCGCGCATTGATCGCGCGCATTGCCGCGGATACGGCAACTGCGGACTGGAATAATTTCGTCGGGCCGCTCGAGGATGCGAACGAGCGCCTGCATCGCGCCTGGGGCCAGGTCGGCCACTTGAACGCGGTGATGAACAACCCGGAACTGCGCGAGGCGTACAACGCCGTGCTGCCAAAAATCACCCAGTACTACACCGAACTCGGCCAGCATGAAGGGCTGTACCGCAAATTCAAGGCACTGCGTGCTGGTTCCGGGTTTGCCGTGCTGAGCCCGGCGCAACAAAAAATCATCGATAACGAAGTGCGCGATTTCCGCCTTGGCGGCGCCGATCTGCCGGCCGCCGGCAAGCAGCGCTATACCGAAATCAGCGACCGGCTGTCGATGCTGACCTCGCGTTTCAGCGACAACCTGCTCGACGCCACCAATGCCTGGTCACATCTGGTCACCGATGCCGCGGAACTCGCCGGCCTTCCCGAAGACGCAAAGGAAGCCGCACGCGCAGCCGCGGAAACCGACAAGCAGCCCGGCTGGAAATTCACGCTGCATGCGCCCTCTTACATGCCGGTGCTGCAGTACGCCGACAACAGCGCGCTGCGCGAACGCCTGTACCGCGCCTATGTCACCCGCGCCTCCGAATTCGGCGAGGCCAAACTCGACAACACGCCGCTGATCACCGACATCGTCAGCCTGCGCCGCGAAATTGCACAACTGCTCGGCTTCGCCAATTTCGCCGAATATTCGCTGGAAGCCAAAATGGCGGAAACGCCAGCTCAAGTGCTGGAATTCCTGCGCGAACTGGCGGTGCGCGCCAAACCCTACGCCCAGCGCGACCTGAAAGAGCTGCAGGACTTCGCGCGCAAGGAATTGGGCATGACCGCACTCTCCGCCTGGGACTACGCCTACGTATCGGAAAAACTGCGGGTTGCGCAGTACGCCTTCTCCGAAAACGAGGTCAAGCAATACTTCCCGGAAACCACCGTGCTGCCCGGCATGTTTAAAGTGGTCGAAACGCTGTACGGCCTGAGCATCGCGCCGACCGAAGCGCCACAATGGCATGACGATGTACGCTTTTTCTCGATCCGCGACCGCAACGGCGCATTGGTCGGCCAGTTTTATCTCGACCTTTATGCGCGCCCGACCAAACGCGGCGGCGCATGGATGGACGACGCCATCACCCGGCGCAGCACGGCGCAGGGCACGCAGGCGCCGGTGGCTTATCTCAACTGTAATTTCACGCCGCCGGTGTCAGGAAAACAAAAGCCTGCGCTGTTCACGCATGATGAAGTCATCACGCTGTTCCATGAGTTCGGTCACGGCCTGCACCACCTGCTGACCCGCGTCGATTACCTCGGCGTATCCGGCATCAACGGCGTCGAATGGGATGCTGTGGAGCTGCCGAGCCAGTTCATGGAAAATTTCTGCTGGGAATGGGGCGTCGTCGAACCGATGACCTGCCATGCCGACAGCGGCGCAACACTGCCGAAGGAACTGTTCGACAAAATGCTCGCCGCCAAAAACTTCCAGAGCGGCATGCACACCCTGCGCCAGATCGAATTCTCGGTGTTCGACCTGCGTCTGCATTACGATTTTGATCCGGCGGGCAAACAGACTGCGCTGCAATTACTGGATGAAGTCCGCCGTGAAGTCGCGGTAGTAGTTCCGCCCGAATACAACCGCTTTCCCAACAATTTTTCGCACATTTTTGCCGGCGGTTATGCCGCGGGTTATTACAGCTACAAATGGGCGGAAGTACTGTCGGCCGACGCCTACAGCCTGTTCGAAGAAAACGGTGTGCTTGATCCGCAGACGGGCATGCGCTTCTGGGACGAAGTGCTGGCCGTGGGCGGCAGCCGCCCGGCGCTGGAATCATTTGTTGCATTCCGCGGCCGGGAACCGAACATCGACGCCCTGCTGCGCCACAACGGCATGGCTCAGGCCGCCTAGGGCCTGTTAACAATTATTTCGTGAGTGCGACGGCGAGCGCAAGAATTGCAGTGGCCGCGGTATCATGCGGAAAAGCGGCGCATCGGCCTGAGCGGGGCCGGAATTTCCTGTAGTTAGCGAGGTGACCACCATGACGAGAATCGTTGTTCTGCTGGCTGTACTGATAAGTGCGCTGATGAGCGCAGTTCCGGCGCAGGCGGCGCAGCTCTATCGCTGGGTCGATGACAAAGGCCGGGTCGAATGGCGCGATACGCCGCCCCCCGCCAATGCCAAAAAAGTCGAGCGGCGCACCATCGGCGGCAGCGTCATTGAAACCTCCACATTGCCGTACAGCGTGCAGCAGGCCGTGCGCAACTTCCCTGTCACCCTCTATGTCAGCAACTGCGGCGAAGGCTGCGACAAGGCACGGGCACACCTGGTGAAACGCGGCGTTCCCTTCACTCAGAAAAGCCCGCAGGATGATGTGGATGGCTACAAAAAACTGACCAACGGCGGCATGGAAGTGCCGCTGCTGTTTGTCGGCAGCGAACGCCTGAGGGGCTATGAAGCAGGCGCCTGGGATAACACGCTGGACACCGCCGGTTATCCGCGGCAGCCGGTTCCGGGTTATGTCGCACCAAAACCCGCGGCAGCGCCGGCAGCAAAGCCGCCGGTGGCGCCGGCCCCCGCGCCAGTGCCAGAAGGCTTGCAACCCGCGCCGCCACCGGCGCAATGAAACTCGCCACCTGGAACGTTAATTAACATTTCACGTAGCTCCACTACATCCCACGACATGCCATAACACCCCGTTTTTACGGGGTTTTTTGTATCAATTAACGTCGCCAAGCCTCATATCATCACTTATACTTTGTGTAGCTAGATGCGTAACTACACAACTGGGGGCGATATGGCCAAGCAAGTTGAGAAGCTCAGCGACGTTCAAATCCGACACTGGATCAAGGCAGGCATGCCGTTAGCAAAGGCTGACGGCGAAGGATTGACCTTCACGCTGTCCACCAATGGCACTGCGTCATGGGTGCTGCGTTATCGTTATGCGGGTAAGCCACGCGAACTCACGTTAGGCCGATATCCCGACAAGTCTCTAACCCAAGCGCGAGAGCATGCGCGCAAGGCCCGCTCTAAAATTCAAGACGGCATTGACGTTGCCCGCGAAAAACAAAAGGCGAGTATCCAGCGCGCTGCCGCCAAGAGTCTGCGCGAATTGGCGAACGACTACTCGGACAAGGTTTTCCCTAGCCTTGCCACCAGCACAGTAAAACAACGTCGCCACCATATCGAGGACGTGATTCTGCCCAAGCTGGGCGCATTGCCTGCGCGTGAAGTAGATACCGCAGACGTAGTAAGACTGATCGAACAAGTAGGCGAACGCTCAAAGCACGTTGCTGAATTGGTCTTTACCGCACTCTCGGAAATCTTCAAGCATGGCATCGCTCGACATGTAGTAACGGCAAATCCGTGCGCCATGATTTCAGTATCGGCTATCGTCGGCAAGGCAGAACCAACACGCCAGCGCTTGAATCTTACAGATACGGAATTACGGGTGTTACTGCCAGCACTGCCCGCAATCGGAGAACAAAACGCGCTTACAGTAAAAATCCGGCTTGCGACCTGTGCGCGCATCGGCGAACTGGCGCGGGCTGAATGGGCGCACGTGGATTTTGAACGGGCACAATGGTTGATACCCGATGCCAATTCAAAGACCGGCAAGGGCTTCACAGTGCCACTGGTTCCTGCTGTAGTCGAATGGTTCAAGGCGCTGAAACCCCTTGCCTGCGGTTCGGGCTTCGTATTGCCAGCGCGTCAAAGTCGGCGCATGAAAAACAACGGGGGCAAAGAAATACATTTTGAGCAGCGCGCCCTTAATTCGATGCTGCACAAACTCTGCGACCAACTGGGCAATAAGGTGCGCCGCTTCACCCCGCATGATTTGCGCAGCACTGCGCGCAGCCACCTTGCCGCCTTGGGTGTCTCTCTGATCGTTGCGGAACGATGCCTGAATCACAGCCTAGGCGGACTTGTAGCAGTCTATGACCAGCATGACTATATGACCGAACGGCGCACCGTGCTTGAAAGGTGGACGGCCTTTATTCAGGCCTGCGAGTCCGGAGAGAAGTGGGCGGCCGATTCCGACAATGTAATCCCGTTGCACGGGCAAGCGGCATGATGGTTGGCGGCGCGGGCACAGCATCCTGATTCAGGGTGCGTATGAAAGGGCGCAATATGGACAAAATAGAAGCGCGGGCCGTTCTCACCCGCTTGGCTGAGCACTTGCGTAAGCAAACGCTACCGCTTTCGGTACAAGGCAAAGCCGCGTCACTCATTTGGGCCGCAAAATCTGCCGATGCCATCGAGTGCTATCTAGCCGGTGAGGCGAAATCTCTGGATGCCGCATTCGGGTTCCCGTGCCCGTAAGGGGATAAGCCGTGGGAGTAGCGGGCGAATAAGAAGAAGGAGAACCAATGAAACGCATTCTCTTAGCAGTGCTGATGCTCACTGCGAATTCATCGTGGGCCGGGTGGGTGGAGGTTTTCCGCACTAATAAGGCCACTCTCTACGCCGACCATGCCACTATTCGCAGGTCTGGCGACAAAGTGAAGATATGGTATCTGATGGACTTTAAGACAACGGAATTCGATGGTCGGTATAGTTTTCTTTCATCAAAAGAACAGCGGGAATACGACTGCAAGGATGAGCGCACCCGCAGCCTCTTTTCCATTTATCTTTCCGGGCATATGGGTGCTGGGAGTCTCGTTTACTCTGAAGATGGCACACCCGGCAACTGGAAACCCATCATTCCCAACTCCCCTTCTGAAACCCTCTGGAAACTCGCCTGCGGGAAGAAGTAGCTGACCCGTACTCACACAGACCCGGCTTAGGCGGGGTTATTCATTTGCGCGTCATACCACCGCCGAGGAGTCCTCATTTGGCACCCCGGCCTGCGGCTTGATGCCCCCCCTACTCGATGCCGCGGAGAAGGCTTAATTTCAAAAAATAAAAAATTTCCGCTGAGAGGTGCTGGGGGCTGTCGCTGGCTTGAGTCCCATATGGAACCGGGCTTGTTTTCTACCTGACAGCCAGAAAAAGGATTGTTATTACTACCGGCATCTGCGGCGCGCCACCGCCGAGAGGCTCAAAACGGCACCCGGGCTGCCGTGAATTGCCCCCCCGACGCGCTCCCAATCAGGCAAGGTATAACTCACAATAAGCAGGTAGCATCGGCACTGATTGATGTAGCCAGACGCGTAGCCGCAGAAGATTTCACGTAAAATATATGAATAAAAACAATTACTTAAATCAGTTATGAAACTCGCCACCTGGAACGTCAACTCGCTGAAGGTCCGCTTGCCGCAGGTGCTGGCCTGGCTGGAAACGCACAAGCCGGACGCATTGTGCCTGCAGGAAACCAAGACCGAAGACGCCAAATTCCCGCTGGCCGAGTTTGAGGCCGCTGGTTATCTCGCCTCATTCAGCGGCCAGAAAACCTACAACGGCGTGGCCATACTGACGCGGCAACCCGTCACTGCCGCTGCCCACGGCATCCCCGGATTCGATGATCCGCAGAAACGCGTCACCACTGCGACGCTTAACGGTGTGCGCATTGTCTGCGCCTATGTACCGAACGGCGAATCCGTCGAATCAGACAAATACCGCTACAAACTCGAGTGGCTCGCCGCGCTGACGTCCTGGCTGGGCCAGGAGATCCCAGAGCATCCGTCGCTGGCGCTGCTCGGTGATTTCAACATCGCGCCGGAAGATCGCGATGTGCATGACCCGCAAGCCTGGGCCGGCAAGGTGTTGTGCAGCGACGCCGAACGCGCCGCGTTTGCTCGACTGCGCAGCCTCGGCCTGCAGGACAGCTTCCGGCTGTTCGAGCAGCCGGAAAAATCATTTACCTGGTGGGATTACCGCATGCAGGCCTTCCGTCGCAAGATGGGCATGCGCATCGACCACATTCTTGCGTCGAACACACTGGCCGGCCGCTGTAAATCCTGCAGCGTCGACCTCGAGCCGCGGCACCACGAACGTCCGTCGGATCACGCGCCGGTCATCGCTGAATTTTCGTAGCGGAACGCTACTTAGACGGGGTCGCGTTCGCGCAAGGTAACGAATTCTTCGGCTGTGGTCGGGTGTATGCCCAGCGTCGCGTCAAACTGCGCCTTGGTCGCCCCACAGTTGAGGGCCACCGCGAGTCCCTGGATGATTTCACCGGCTTCAGCACCCACCATGTGCGCACCGAGCACGCGACCGGAATCCCGCGCCACCACCAGTTTCATGAACACCCGCTCTGCTGACCCGGACAGCGTCGCCTTCAACGGACGAAAGCGGGTACGGTAAATATCCACTGCGCCATGGCTCGCGCGCGCTTTGGCTTCAGTCAAACCGACACTGCCAATATGCGGATGACTGAACACTGCCGTGGGAATATTGGCGTAATTCAGCGGCGCCGGATCACTCTTGAACAAAGTGCGCGCCAGCGCCATGCCCTCGGCAATCGCCACCGGCGTCAGTTGTATGCGGTCGATCACGTCACCGATGGCATGTATCGAGGGCACCGAACTGCAATAAAAATCGTCGATCTGCACCGCGCCATTCCTCGCCAGTTTGACGCCAGCCGCCTCTAGGCCCAGTCCGGTGACATTCGGCAGGCGACCAGTGGCGAACAGTACCAGGTCCGTTTCGATGCTGCGTCCGGAACCCAGTTTCACCTGTAGCCCGTCACCATCACACACCAGTCCGTTCGGAGTTTCATTCAGCGCCAGAGTAATGCCGTGCTGCGCCAGCTCCTCGGCCAGCACCTTGCCCAGATCTTCGTCAAAGCCACGCAGCAAGCGGTCGCCACGATGCAGCAAAGTGGTTTCCACACCAAGGCCATTGAATATCGACGCGAACTCAACGGCGATATAACCCCCGCCGATCACCACCGCGCGGCGCGGCAAAGCATCGAGATGAAAGGCCTGGTCGGAGGTGATACCCAGTTCCGCACCGGGGATATCGGGTTTGACGGCATGGCCGCCCGTGGCGATCAGCAGGTGCGCAGCGCTCAGCGTTCGATCACCAATGGCCACGGTATGCGCATCGACGACACGGGCGCGACCGGTGATGACTTTAACCCCCGCGTCCTGCAACACCTTGGCATAGACACCGTTCAAGCGGGCGATTTCGCGGTCCTTGTTGGCGAGCAGCGTTTTCCAGTCGAACTGCATGTCGCTGACCGACCAGCCGAAACCACGGACATCAGCAAAATCGGATGCCGCATGCGCCGCATAGGAAAACAGTTTTTTTGGGATACAACCGACGTTGACGCAGGTGCCGCCGAGGTCACCGGACTCGATCAAAGCAACCCGGGCGCCGTACGAAGCGGAGATGCGGCTGGCGCGCACACCGCCGGAACCACCACCGATGGTGATCAGATCGTAATCGTATTGCGCCATCGCAGCGGTCTCCCCGGAAAAGTTCTCCGGGGAATACTACTCTGAATGATGATGACTAAGCGGCAGAGAGACTTTGCCGCAGCTCACCCCTTGTCTAAGCGGCGATGCGGCTATGCCGCTGCTCACAACCTAATCAGCAGGAGGTCTTAAGCCGCGGCATAGCTTCATCGCCGCAATTCACATTTCTTCGCCGCGTCCAGCTTCTATCTTCAACTCCTGGATCTTGCGCGTCAGCGTGTTGCGACCGAGGCCGAGCAATTGCGCGGCCTCGATGCGTCGACCGCCGGTTTGGGCCAACGCTTTGAGAATCAGCACTTTTTCAAACTGATGGGTCAGCTCTTCCATGATGCCGGTCTCGCCGCGATGCAGTCGCAACTCGGCCTCGCGGCCCAGCGCCGACACCCAATCCTCCGCGCCGGTCACGGCGGACTGCGCGCGCATTTCCGGCGGCAGATCCTTGACCTCGATGGTCGCCGCAGGCGCCATCACCGTCAGCCAGTGGCAAAGATTTTCCAGTTGCCTTACGTTGCCCGGCAAATCCTGCACGGCGATGTACTTCAGTGTGGCCTCGGCCAGGCGCTTCGATTCAACGCCAAGATCGCGCGCGCTTTTCTGCAGAAAATATTTCGCCAGCAGCGGAATATCCTCGCGCCGCTCGCGCAGTGCCGGCAACCGCAAACGGATGACATTCAGGCGGTGGAACAGATCTTCGCGGAACAATCCCTGCTTGACCCGCGCCTCGAGGTCCTGGTGGGTTGCCGCGATGACGCGGACATTGGCCTTGATCGGCTGATGTCCGCCGACGCGGTAAAAATTACCGTCCGAGAGCACCCGCAACAGCCGCGTCTGCAGTTCCTGCGGCATGTCGCCGATTTCGTCGAGAAACAGCGTGCCGCCCTCGGCCTGCTCGAAACGCCCGCGGCGCATGTTCTGCGCACCGGTAAACGCGCCACGCTCATGCCCGAATAATTCGGACTCCAGCAGTTCCTTGGGAATCGCCGCGGTGTTGATCGCGATGAACGGACGGCCCGCGCGCGGACAGTGGCGATGCAGCGCGCTGGCTACCAGCTCCTTGCCGGTCCCCGACTCGCCGGTAATCATCACTGTCGCATGCGATTGCGACAGGCGGCCGATGGCGCGGAACACCTCCTGCATCGCCGCTGCCTGGCCGAGAATTTCCGGTACCGCTTCGCTGACTTCACCGGTCGTGTCCTGGCGTACGCTTTCGTCCATCGCGCGGCGGATCAGTTCAACCGCATGATCGACATCAAAGGGTTTGGGCAGATATTCGTAAGCGCCTCCCTGGAATGCCGTTACCGCGCTTTCCAGGTCGGAATAGGCGGTCATGATGATCACCGGCAGCGAGGGATGACGCAATTTGGCCTGTTGCAGCAATTCCAGGCCGGACTCGCCCGGCATGCGGATGTCGCTGACCACGACCTGCGGGGTTTCATCCTCCAGCGCTACCAGCGCTTCGCGTGCTGAAGCAAATGCCTTGAATGCGATGTTCTCGCGGGTCAGGGCTTTTTCGAACACCCAGCGTATCGAGCGGTCGTCGTCAATGATCCAGACAGGTTTCATGTGGTTTCGCAATCATAAATGTAAGGGCTGGACGCAGGCATTTAACGCTCCGCAGAGCGTGGCACGCGCGGGGCATCCTGCACCGGGAGCAGCAATGTGAAACAGGTCTTGCCGGGCGCACTTTCGAAGGTGATCGCACCGTGATGCTGTGTGACAAAATTGTGCGCGATCGTCAGGCCAAGACCGCTGCCGCCTTCGCGGCCAGAGATCAGCGGCTGAAACACGCGCGCGCGCATGTCTTCGGGAATGCCGGGGCCGTTGTCGCTGATCTCCACCTGCACTGCATGCCGGAAACGGCGGCGCGCCAGCGTGACCTGGCGCGCAATACGCGTTTTCAGGCGGATCTCGCCTTTTTCACTGCCTTCCTTGCCGACGCTGTTGATCGCCTGCGCGGCATTGCGCGTGATGTTGAGCACAACCTGTATCAGTTGTTCGCGGTCGCCGGTGAGGACGGGCATGCTGGTGTCGTAGTCGCGGCGCACCACCATACCGGGGAATTCGGCGAGGATCACACTGCGCACGCGCTCCAGCACTTCATGGATGTTCACCGGACCCGGCAAGGGCAGCCGGTGCGGCGTCAGCAGACGATCCATCAACGACTGCAGGCGGTCGGATTCCTTGATGATCACCTGCGTGTATTCATGCAGTGCCGGCCGCTCCAGTTCACGATCGAGCAGTTGCGCCGCGCCGCGGATGCCGCCCAGCGGGTTCTTGATTTCATGTGCCAGATTGCGGATCAGGTCGCGATGCGCCTGGCTTTGCTCCAGCAGCCGAGCTTCTCGTTCAACGCGCAGTTGCTGGTCGATCTGGCGGAATTCAAGCAAGGTGCCGCTGGCCATCTTGCCATGGTCGGCGGGGCTGACCGTGCAGGTGAGATTCAGCCGCAACCGGCCGTTGATCGCCAGTTCAATCTCATGCTCGGTATAACTGCAGTTGTTGGCATGGGCATAACTGATCGCCGCAGCAAGCACGACGTTATCACCGAACAGCCGCTCCAGCGTCAGCCCGGTGATATTGGTCGTTGACGCCTCGAGCAGGTTTTCCGCTGCAGGGTTCATGTAGAGCACGGCTTGTTTGTCATCGACCACCACCACCGCAGTCGCGAGCAGATCAAGTCCGTTCAGCGCCGCGATGTTCATGGCATCGACCCAAGGTGTGCTGGAGCAAAAAACAAGCCAGCACGGCCATGCTGCGGCCGAGTCGGAACGATCAAGGGAAAAAACTGAAGCGGGGGGACGTGTGCGCGGCTGACCCGCGCCGTCAGGCCAGCTAGCGCAGGGAGGATAATTCCTTGCGCAGGTTGGTGACGTTGTTCTCGTGCAACGAGACCTTCTTTTTGAACGGCTCCAGCCGCTCGAGCACACGCTGGAAATTGCGCTCGCTGCCGAGCCGGGTGGCCTCCTGCTCGGCGAGATCCTTCTTCGCCTGATCGAGCAGCTTCTGCTCGCCGGCCAGTTCCTGTTCCAGAATTTTCCGCCGCTCGCCGTCGCGCTGCTGCTGTGTCGGCGCATCGACCTTGGGAAAGTTGCCTGCCGCAGCCTGCGGTTTGGCGTCTCCCTTGGCGCCGGGTTTGGGCGAGGGCACGCTTGACACCGGCGGCAGATTCATCGGTTTGCAGCCGGCCGATTCTGCCTTGAGGTTGGTAAACCGCTTGTTGCCGCTGCTGTCGATGCACTCCCAGATATCGGCCCTGGCCAGGCCCGAAAACCCCGGCAACAGCAATGATAAGGTGAATAAAAGCGCGGATAAACGCGTGAATAAACGCATGGGTAGCCCCGGTTAATCCCGCCCGAAGGCCGGCATCTCTTCCAACGGGAACAGCATCCGTGTGGTTGACTTGCAGCATGAGCAAAGGAGGGCTAAGTCTATGTCAGTAAAGTAAATTTCGCAATCACGCCGGCCGCTTGCCGGGGCCTCGGAAAACAAAAGGGCGGGTACATGCCCGCCCTTTTGCCGAAGCACATGCGATCAGAGGCTGTAATACAACTGGAACTCCAGCGGATGCGTGGTCATGCGGAAAGCCGTGACCTCCTCCATTTTCAACGCGATGTAAGCATCGATCATTTCGTTGGAGAACACACCGCCGCGCGTCAGGAACTCACGATCCTTGTCGAGATACTCCAGCGCCTGATCCAGCGACGAACACACGGCCGGCACTTTTTTCGCTTCTTCCGGCGGCAGGTCGTAGAGGTTCTTGTCGATGGCGTCGCCGGGATGGATCTTGTTCTGGATGCCATCGAGGCCGGCCATCATCAGCGCGGTGAAGGCGAGGTAGGGATTCGCGGTCGGGTCCGGGAAACGGACTTCAATGCGACGACCCTTGGGGCTGGCCACATACGGGATGCGGATCGACGCCGAGCGGTTTTTCGCGGAGTAAGCGAGGTTGATCGGCGCCTCAAAACCCGGCACCAGCCGTTTGTAGGAGTTGGTGCCCGGGTTGGTGATCGCGTTCAGCGCGCGGGCGTGTTTGATGATGCCGCCGATGTAGAACAGCGCGAGTTCGGACAGACCGGCATAACCGTTGCCGCTGAACAGGTTCTGGCCGCCTTTCCACAACGACTGATGCACGTGCATGCCCGAACCGTTGTCGCCAACGATCGGTTTCGGCATGAAGGTTGCCGTCTTGCCGTAGGAATGCGCGACATTGTGCACGGTGTATTTGAGGATCTGGTTCCAGTCGGCACGTTTGACCAGGCTGGTGAACAGGGTGCCGATTTCGCATTGACCGGCGGTGGCCACTTCGTGGTGATGCACTTCGACCGGCACGCCCTGCTCTTCGAGCGCCAGGCACATTGCCGAACGAATGTCCTGCAGCGAATCCACCGGCGGCACCGGGAAATAACCGCCCTTGACCGGCGGACGGTGGCCCATGTTGCCGCCTTCCGTGTCTTCACCGGAAGACCACGGCGCTTCGGAGCTTTTGATCTTGACCATCGAGCCCGACATGTCGACGCTCCAGGCCACTGAATCAAAAATGAAGAATTCGGGTTCCGGACCGAAATAGGCGGTATCGCCAATGCCGGACGATTTGAGATAAGCCTCACCGCGTTTGGCGATCGAGCGCGGATCGCGGTCGTAGCCCTTGCCATCCGACGGCTCGACCACGTCACAAGTCAGGTTCAGCGTCGCTTCATCCATGAAAGGATCCATGCGCGCGCTGCCCGGATCCGGCATCAGCAGCATGTCCGAGGCTTCGATGCCCTTCCAGCCGGCGATCGATGAGCCGTCAAACGCATGGCCGTCGGTGAACTTGTCTTCGCCGAACATCTTGGTCGGCACGGACACATGCTGTTCCTTGCCGCGGGTGTCGGTAAATCGCAGGTCAACGAATTTGACTTCGTTGTCCTTGAGCATCTTCATGACATCGGTAGCGCTTCCCATCTAACTCTCCTAACGTTGCTAATGATTAAAGGGATTGGGGTCGAATTGGTTCCGGCGACCCTATTCAGCAGGATATGTACCAAGGCGGTGCATCGTTATGTTTTTGAATATAAATCGAATTTTATCCAACAGTCGCCAATGGTCGCACCATTATCGTGCGCACCAATCCGTGCCGCACTATTATAGTGCGTACATTGGCGGGTTGCACCCGCTAGAATGCGCGACTCCGCAACCTTGATGAGCAAGACCATGAGCGACACCAACTCCATAATTCAAACCGCGCGTGACCGCGCCCGGCAAATGGGCTTGCCGTACAGCGGCGCGTTATTGCCGCAGGAAGCCTGGCAACTGTGGAAATCCATGCCCGGCGCACAGCTGGTCGATGTGCGTACCCGCGCCGAATGGGACTGGGTCGGGCGCATCCCCGGCGCGGTCGAAATCGAAATGCTGTCCTATCCCGGCAATCGCGCCAATCCGGCGTTCGTTCAGGAATTGCAGCAAAAAGTCGGCGTGGAAGCGCCGGTGCTGTTCATCTGCCGCAGCGGCGGCCGCTCGCACAACGCCGCGATGCTGGCGCTGCAGGCGGGCTACGCCGAGAGCTACAACGTGCTGGAAGGTTTTGAAGGCGACCGCGATCCGCAGGGCCATCGCAACACGGTAGGCGGCTGGCGCGCAGCGGACCTGCCCTGGACCCAAGGCTAAGACTACCCATCACCAATTACCCATTACCAGTTACCAGTTACCAGTTACCAGTTACCAGTTACCAATCACCAGTCACCAGTCACCAATGGATAATGCCGGTATAGGCGCTGATGAGGATGAACAGTCCGAAACCGATGCGGTACCAGGCAAACACGCGGAAATCATGCGTGGCGACATAGCGCATCAGCCAGCGGATGCAGATGAACGCTGAAAAAAACGCGGACACGGTGCCTATGCCGAACAAACCGATATCGTCCGCCGACAACAGCGTGCGGTTTTTGTAGAGATCATAAGCGCCGGCGGCCATCAACGTCGGCACCGCGAGGAAAAACGAAAACTCCGTCGCCGCGCGGCGTGACAGGCCGAACAGCATGCCGCCGATGATGGTGGCGCCGGAACGGGACACCCCGGGGATCAGCGCCGTAGCCTGCGCGAACCCGACTTTGAGCGCATCGCGCCAGGTCATGCGGTCGACCTCGGCGATGCGTACCGGGCGCTCGCGCCGCTCCACCCACAGGATCACGAAACCACCGATGATCAGCGCCACGGCTACCGGCACCGCGTGAAAAAGATGGGCCTTGATGATGGCACCCAGCGCCAGCCCGATGATCGCCGCAGGAATGAAAGCGGCAATCAGGTTCAGCACAAAACCCTGCGCCGTTGCATCCGTCGCCAGACCCCGCAAAACGCCGAGGAAACGCGCGCGGAATTCCCAGCACACCGCCAGCATCGCGCCGGTCTGGATCACCAGCTCGAACACCTTGCCTTTTTCGTCGTTGAAATCTAGCAACCCGCCGACGATGATCAGATGGCCGGTGCTCGATACCGGCAAAAATTCGGTGAGACCTTCGACGATGCCCATGATCAGGGCTTTAAGGGCGAGCGCGGGATCCATCGCGGTATTTTACTTTGGTAACTTACTTTGGTGACTGGTGATTGGTAACTGGTAATTGGCACGGATTAGCCAGTCCCGGTTTTACCAGTCACCAATCACCAATTACCAGTTACCAGTTACCAGTTACCAGTTACCAGTTACCAGTTACCAGTTACCAGTTACCAGTTACCAGTTACCAGTTACCAATTACCAGTCACCAATCACTCGTACCTGAGCGCTTCAATCGGCAACAACCGCGACGCCTTGCGCGCCGGATAAAAACCGAAAAAGATGCCGATCGCCGCGGAGAACCCTACGGCCAGCGCCACCGGCTCGATGCCGAGCTGGATCGGCCAGCCGGCAAGCTTGCCAATAGCCACGGAACTGCTGACACCCAGCGCAATGCCGAGCAGACCGCCGATCAGCGCCAGCGTGATCGCCTCCACCAGGAACTGCGTCAGGATGTCGCGTCCACGCGCGCCCACAGCCATGCGCAGGCCGATTTCCCGGGTGCGTTCGGTGACCGACACCAGCATTATGTTCATGATGCCGATGCCGCCGACCAGCAGCGACACTGAAGCCACGGCCGCGAGCAGCAGGCCCATGATCTTGCTCGACTCCTCCCGCGCGCTCAGCACTTCCGACAGATTGCGCAGCGTGAAGTCGTCTTCCTGCGCGGGCTGGATGCGGTGACGCTGGCGCAGCAGTTCGCGAATCTGCGCCTCGGCCTCGGTCATGCTTTCGCCGTCACGGATCTTGATTGACACTGAACCCACGGTGCGCAGCCGGCCGGCACCCTGGCCAAGAACGCGATTACGCGCCGTCGAGATCGGCATCAGGATCACGTCGTCCTGATCCTGCCCCATCAGACTCTGGCCTTTTTTCTCCAGCGTGCCGATCACGGTGAACGGCACTTTGCGGATGCGGATCACCTGCCCGACCGGATCGGTGTCGCCGAACAGGTTGCGTGCCACGGTGTCGCCGAGCAGCGCAACCTTGGCCGAGCCGGCGATGTCGGCCGCTTCAAAACCCTTGCCCTGCGCGACCACCCAGTTGCGCGCCTCGAAATACTCCGGGGACACGCCGTAGAACACGGTTGACCAGTTGCCCGATCCGCCCACCACCTGGCCGGTGCCGCGCAGGGTCGGCGCCGACGCCTGCACTGCGGATACGTCGCGCTGAATCGCATAACCATCCTCCTCAGTCAGCGTGTTGCGCGACCCCGCCCCCATGCGTACGCCACCACTGGTGCTGGAACCGGGCATCAGGATGATCAGGTTGGTGCCCAGGCCCTTGATCTGATCCTCGATCTGCGACTGTGCGCCGGATCCGACGGCAATCATCGTAATCACCGCAGCAACTCCGATGATGATGCCGAGCATGGTCAGCGCGCTGCGCAGCTTGTTGATACGCAGCGCGCGCAACGCGATGCGAATGCTGGCAAGCACGTTCACGGCCGCGCCTCTTCCACCACTTGCTCCGCACGAAGTTGCGCCGCCAGCACTGCGGCGTCCTTCGGCCGTTCAACCATATGATCCTCAATCACGCGGCCATCGCGGAAGGTGATCACGCGCTTGGCAAATTCGGCAATGTCGTGCTCGTGCGTCACCAGCACCACCGTCATGCCCTGCGCGTTCAGTTGCTGCAGCAGCGCCATCACTTCGCAGCTGGTCTGCGTATCCAGCGCGCCGGTGGGTTCGTCGGCAAGGATCAGCACCGGGTCATTGACCAGTGCACGCGCGATCGCCACACGCTGCTGCTGGCCGCCGGACAGCTGCGCCGGATGGTGATGACCGCGGTCGGCGAGACCGACCTCGGCAAGGCGTGCCGTCGCACGGCGATTGCGCTCCTCGCCGGCAACCCCGCTGTACAGCAACGGCAGTGCGATGTTTTCCAGCGCCGAGGTGCGTGGCAACAGGTTGAAACTCTGGAACACAAAACCGATGCGCCGGTTGCGGATCGCCGCCAGCGCATCGCTGCCTAGTCCCGATACGCGATCACCGGCGAGCAGGTACTCGCCGCCCGAGGGCGTATCGAGGCAACCCAGCAGGTTCATGAACGTCGACTTGCCGGAACCCGACGGCCCCATCACCGCAACAAATTCGCCGGCGTTGATCTCCACCGACACGCCGCGCAAGGCCTGCACGGTAAACCCGCCCAAGGCATAGGACTTGGCCAGTTCACGAGTAGTGATCAGCGGGGTCGACATGGCTGGGCGTCAGCGTCTCTTATAACTAATTGTTTTTATTGATATTTTAGTAGCCGTATTTCAGAAACCAAAGCGCGGCGTATTGCTCTTGGCGTCCGCTTTCGCCGCCCCGCCGCCACCGACGATCACCGCGTCGCCTTCTTTCAATTCGCTGCCGAGCAACTCGGTGACCGTACCGTCGCTGATGCCGAGACGCACGCTGACCGATTTCGGCGTGCGCGATCCGTCCGGCACCCACACCGTGCCGCGTGTGGTGGTCACACCGCGCTGTTCGGCCGCCAGCGCCTCGTAACGCTTGCGCTGCTCGTCGTTGAGAATCGCGGCAATTTCGGTACGCGACTGCGCACGCAAACGACCGGCTTCTTTTTTACGCTGCGCCGGATCATCCACGCTGAGCGCGGCAATTTTTTCCGCGGTCGATTTCTGGATCGCCTCGAGTTTGGCCTGCTGCTCGGCGCTGAGCCCCAGCTCCTGAGTCAGGCGCTCGCGCGTTGCCTGCGCCTGCCCGCCACTGCCTGGTGCCGCAGCGCTTTCGGTGCCCTTCTGCGCAGGACCTTTATCGTTCTTCGTCGGCGTCGCCGCACCCGGCGGACGATAACGCAGTGCGGCATTGGGCACCCGCAGCACCTGATCGCGGTTGGCGACGGTGATGCGCACATTGGTGGTCATGCCCGGCAACAACGTCAGGTCGGGATTGGGCGCGGAAATGATTGCCATATACGTCACCACGTTCTGCACCACCAGTGCGGCCTTGCGCACCTGGGTGATCTTGCCGCGGAAGGTGCGGCCCGGGAACGAATCGACCGTAAACGTCGCCTCCTGCCCGATGGCAATGCGGCCGATTTCAGACTCATCGATGGAGGCCTCGACCTGCATGTCGGTCAGGTTGCGTGCAATCAGGAACAGCGTCGGCGCCTGCAGGCTGGCGGCGACGGTCTGTCCGGCATCAACGCTGCGCGAAATGACAATGCCGTCCACCGGCGCGCGGATGGTGGTGCGTTCGAGATCGACTTTGGCCTGCGCCAGTTGCGACTCACGCTGTTTGACCAGCGCCTCACCGTTGCGGATCTGCGCATCGCCAACCGCGCGCTGGGCCTGCGCGGTCTTCACCTGTTCGGCGGCAATGGCAACCGCCGATTGTGTTTTTTCCAGCGCTGCTTGAGACACAAAACCCTTTTCGACCAGCATCTGGTTGCGTTTCAGATCGCGTTCGGTCTCGGCGTACGCAACCTGGGCGCGCGACACCTCGGCCTGCAATGCCGCCACATTGGCACGCTGCGTCAGCGCCGTTGCCCGCGCCGCCTCCAGATCGGACATCGCCTGGTTGACGCGCAGCACGAATGATTCGGGATCGATGCGGGCAATGACATCACCCGACTTCACCACCGAGTTGTAATCGGCAAAAATTTCCTTGACCTGCCCGGACACCTGCGAACCGACCTGCACCGACACCACCGGATTCAAGGTGCCCGTCGATGAGACTGCGGCCACCACGTTACCGCGCTCGATGTTGGCCAGCCGGACCGCGGACTGGGCCGGCGCGCTGCCGAAATACCAGTAAGCAGCGCCGGCAATAGCCAGCGCCACAACCACTCCTGCGGTCAGTGTGATTTTCTTGTTCAAGTTTTACTCAGTGCAAAAACGGAGATGCTGCGGGAGAGAACGGGCTGGGCATCCGCCGGTGAAACCGGCAGGGCTCAATAGCCGTCGCGCGACGTCGGGGGGGGCGCCAGTTCACGCACGGCATCGCGGACCGCGCGTTCCACAAACTGCGTCAGCACCATACCGGCAATCAGCCCGCGCATTTGCAATTCACTGCCAGCGGCTTCCAGACGTTTGCCCAGCGCTTCCGGAAACGGCGGCGGCTGGCGGCCCTCGGCAGTCGCAGCCATCGCAGCGCGCAAATGGGCGAACAGCAGACTGACGTCGTTCTCGCTCACCAGTCCGCCCAACAACATGCGCAGTTCGGGTGGCATGGCCGCACGCGCCGGGGGCACCGGCTCCGCAGCCTGTACTGTCACCGCTGTCGCGGTCAATGCCGTGCCCAGCAGCAGAATCAACAATGTACGTTGCAGCATAATCACCTCACTGTGGCTGGTGCCTGTATCGTGCCCGTATCGTGCTTGAACTCTGTTAACGCCGCCGGGCACGGCCGGTGTACCGGCACGTCGCGGCGGTGGTGCTCAGGCCTTGCGGTAAATCTCGGCGCCCTGTTCGACAAACTCCTGCGCCTTGTCCTGCATGCCTTTTTGCAAGGCATCTTTCTCTGCAACACCCTGCGCCGCGGCATATTCGCGCACGTCCTGGGTGATTTTCATCGAGCAGAAATGCGGCCCACACATCGAGCAGAAATGCGCCAGTTTGGCGCCATGCTGCGGCAGCGTTTCGTCGTGGAACTCGCGCGCCTTGTCCGGATCGAGGCCGAGGTTGAACTGATCATCCCAGCGGAATTCAAAACGCGCTTTTGACAAGGCGTTGTCGCGGATCTGCGCGCCCGGGTGCCCTTTGCCAAGATCGGCGGCATGCGCGGCAATCTTGTAGGCCATGATGCCGTCCTTGACGTCTTCCTTGTCGGGCAGCCCCAGATGCTCCTTCGGCGTCACGTAACACAGCATCGCCGTGCCGTACCAGCCGATCATCGCAGCACCAATGGCCGAGGTGATGTGGTCATAGCCCGGCGCAATGTCAGTGGTCAGCGGCCCCAGGGTGTAGAACGGCGCCTCGTCGCAGTATTTGAGCTGCAGCTCCATGTTTTCCTTGATCATGTGCATCGGCACGTGGCCGGGGCCTTCGATCATCACCTGCACATCGTGTTTCCACGCCACTTTGGTCAGTTCCCCAAGCGTTTTCAATTCAGCCAGCTGCGCCTCGTCGTTGGCGTCGTAAATCGAACCCGGACGCAATCCGTCGCCCAGCGAGAATGAGACATCGTACTGCTTCAGCAGTTCGCAGATGTCCTCGAAATGGGTGTAGAGGAAGCTTTCCTTGTGGTGTGCCAGGCACCATTTCGCCATGATCGAGCCGCCGCGCGACACGATGCCGGTCATGCGTTTCGCGGTCATGGGGATGTACGGCAAACGAACGCCGGCATGCACCGTGAAGTAATCCACGCCCTGCTCGCATTGCTCGACCAGCGTGTCGCGATAAATTTCCCAGGTCAGATCCTCGGCCTTGCCATCGACCTTTTCCAGCGCCTGGTAAATCGGCACCGTGCCGATGGGCACCGGCGAATTGCGGATGATCCACTCGCGGGTTTCGTGGATGTGCTGCCCGGTGGACAGATCCATCACCGTGTCGCCGCCCCAGCGGATCGACCAGG
>JAKFUS010000050.1 GCA_021732605.1 Betaproteobacteria bacterium
TGCGCCAGGCCGAATTCGATGCCGGCAAACTGCCCGATTTCCTCCCTGCAACAAAAACCGTGCGCGAAAGAGACTGGACCATCGGCCCCGTACCTGCCGACCTGCAGGACCGCCGCGTCGAAATCACCGGCCCCACCGACCGCAAGATGGTGATCAACGCCCTGAATTGCGGCGCCAATGTGTTCATGGCCGACTTTGAAGACTCGAACGCGCCGACCTGGAGCAACATGATCGAGGGCCAGCTCAACATGCGCGACGCCATCCGGCGTTCGGTCACCTACCAAAGCCCCGAAGGCAAAAGCTACAAACTCAATGCCAAAACCGCGACTTTGCTGGTGCGTCCGCGCGGCTGGCACCTGATGGAAAACCATGTGCTGATCGACGGCGACCCGGTCTCCGGCGCGATTTTCGATTTCGCACTGTATTTTTTCCACAACGCCAAGGAAGCCCTGGCGCGCAACACCGGTCCGTATTTCTATCTGCCGAAAATGGAAAGCCATCTTGAAGCACGGCTGTGGAACGACATTTTCATCATGGCACAGCAGGAACTCGGCGTGCCGCAGGGCACGATCAAGGGCACGGTGCTGATCGAGACCGTGCTCGCCGCTTTCGAAATGGACGAAATCCTCTACGAACTTCGCGAGCATTGCGTCGGCCTCAA
Organism: Betaproteobacteria bacterium; assembly: GCA_021732605.1. Lineage (GTDB taxonomy): Bacteria > Pseudomonadota > Gammaproteobacteria > Burkholderiales > SG8-41. The sequence goes on from JAKFUS010000050.1 coordinate 662, forward strand.
TATCGGCCGCTGGGATTACATTTTCAGCTGCATCAAGAAATTCCGTTCCAACAAGGATTTCTGCCTTGCCGACCGCAGCCAGGTCCTGATGACCGCGCCGTTCATGCGCGCCTATGCGCTGCTGCTGATCCAGACCTGCCACAAGCGCAAAGCGTTTGCGATGGGCGGCATGGCGGCACAGATTCCGATCAAAAACGATCCCGCAGCCAACGACGCCGCAATGGCCAAGGTTCGCGCCGACAAGGAACGCGAAGCCACCGACGGCTGCGACGGCACCTGGGTTGCGCATCCGGGACTGGTCGGCCTTGCCAGGGAAATTTTCGACAAACACATGCCGGCCGCCAACCAGGTCAGCCGCCTGCGGCCCGACGTCAATGTCACCGCCAAGGACCTGCTCAACTTCCAGCCGGAAGCGCCGATCACTGAAGCCGGCCTGCGCAATAACATCAGCGTCGGCATCCAGTACATCGGCGCCTGGCTCGCCGGCAACGGTTGCGTGCCGGTGTACAACCTGATGGAAGACGCCGCCACCGCGGAAATTTCGCGCTCACAGATCTGGCAATGGATGCGCAGCCCCAAGGGTGTGCTCGATGACGGCCGCAAGGTCACCCGCGACATGTTCCGCAAAATGCTGCCGGAAGAACTGGCACGGGTACGCCGCGAACTCGGTGAGGAAGCCTGGAGCGCCGGCCGCTACGAAGAAGCCGCCCTGCTGTTTGATGAAATCACCACCAGCGACAACTACGTGGAATTCCTGACACTGCCCGGCTATGAGCAGCTGACCAGGGAGATCGAAGCCGGCATCGCCGTTTAAGCAAAACCGCCTCCGGCATCACAAAGGCCCCGTATCCGCGGGGCCTTTTTCCGTACAATGCGCCGATGGCATCGGTCGTCCTGCTCAACAAACCTTATGGCGTGATCTGTCAGTTCACCCCTTCGGGTGCACACCAGACGCTGAAGGATTTTGTGCCGATCGCCGACGTCTATCCGGCCGGACGGCTGGATACCGACAGCGAGGGACTCGTGGTACTGACCGGCGACGGGGATCTGCAGCACCGGATTACCGATCCCCGGCACAAACTGCCGAAAACCTACTTTGTTGAAGTCGAGGGTGCGCCCGGGGATGCGGCGCTGGCACCATTGCGCAAAGGCATCCAATTGAGCGACTATCGCGCCCGCCCGTCCGAGGTCGCGCTCGTCGCACCGCCGGAATGGTTATGGCCGCGGGTGCCCCCGGTCCGTTTCAGGCAGGCCATACCAACGACCTGGCTGCAACTGACCATCCGCGAAGGCCGTAACCGCCAGATCCGCCGGATGACGGCGGCCATTGGTTTCCCGACGCTGCGATTGATCCGCCACACTGTCGGCCCGTGGACTTTGGCCGGAATTGCCCCCGGCGCATGGAAAATCGCCGAATCACCAACTTTGGACTACAAGGAACCAGATACGGGTGCTGCGAGGCCGCAAAAAGCCCATAAAAAACCCCCCATCCGATCTTTCCGGCCGATAAAAAACTGAAGTCATTGTTTTTATTGTGTTTTTTTCCGAGAAAACTTACATGAGACTGTCAACCACTTATATTCAGACTCGTTATTTGCCCTTGACCGGCTTTTCGGTCAAAGGCCGCAAGGCCTGGTTGATCAACCACCAATGAGGAAATCATGAGCAAACTGTTTGCCGCCATCATCGCCGCTGTGTTCGCCACCGTTGCTGTTGCCCCGGCGTTCGCCGCGGAAGCGAAAAAAGACGAAATGAAAAAAGAAATGAAGAAGGACGAGAAAAAGATGGACAAGAAAGACGGGAAAAAAGCCGACAAGAAGTAATTCTTCGGTTTCTCTTAAAAAGGCAGGGCTCGAGCCCTGCCTTTTTTATTACCTCCGGTTTATCCGGTTGTCATTTATGGGTGCATGCGCTAATGTAACGCCGCTCGCATTGAGCCGCGAGCCTGCAGTCGGCCGCGATTCTGTCCAACCAGGGAGGAGAGACCATGAAGAAGCTGCTCGCAATCGCAATTGCCGCAATGTTCGCTTCAGTGGCTGTCGCACCGGCATATTCAGCCGACAAGAAAGACGGAAAAAAGACCGAGAAAAAAGAAAAGAAAAGCGCTAAAAAAGACAAAAAATAAGCATTCGCTGTTTCTGAAAAGCAGGGTTACGGCCCCGCTTTTTTTACGTCCCGACGCCTGCAACACGCAGCTACGCGACGCATCACCGGCCGGGCGATAAAATACGCGGATGAACCGCCAGAATCAGCAATGGAAACCGAATGTCACCGTCGCCGCCGTGGTTGAACGCGACGGCAGTTTCCTGCTGGTCGAAGAGCAGACGGACGAAGGCATCCTCTACAACCAGCCTGCCGGGCACCTCGAAGCCGGCGAATCCCTGCTCGAAGCCGTGATCCGCGAAACGCTGGAGGAATCCGCCTGGCGCTTCACCCCAACTGCGCTGATCGGTGTCTACCAGTATCAACAGGCGGATTCCGGTATTACTTACCTGCGCTTCGCTTTCACCGGGGAACTCTCGGACCATGAAGCCGGTCGGAAACTTGATACCGGCATCTTGCGCGCCCTATGGATGCCGGCTGCCGACATTCGCGCCAACCGCGCCAAACACCGCAGCCCGCTGCTGATGCAATGCGTGGACGATTATTTGGCGGGCCGGCGCTACCCGCTGCAGTTGCTGCATACCCACAACTGAAATCATGGCACGCAAGCAAAAAATCGTAGTCGGCATGTCGGGCGGCGTTGATTCGTCGGTCGCCGCGCTGCTGCTCAAACAGCAGGGCCATGAAGTGGTCGGCCTGTTCATGAAAAACTGGGAAGACGACGACAGCGACGAACACTGCACGTCAAGGCAGGACCTGATCGATGCCGTCGCCGTCGCCGACCGCATCGGCATCGACATCGAGGCGGTCAATTTCAGTACCGAATACAAGGATCGCGTATTCAGCGAATTTCTCAGCGAATACCAGGCCGGCCGCACGCCCAATCCGGATGTACTGTGCAATGCCGAAATCAAATTCAAGGCCTTTCTTGATCACGCGATGAACCTCGGCGCCGATCGCATCGCCACCGGCCACTACGCGCAGGTGCGCGAAGTCGACGGCTTGCACCAGCTGCTGAAAGCCGAGGACGGCAGCAAGGACCAGAGTTATTTCCTCTACCGCCTCAACCAGCAGCAACTGGCAAAAACATGGTTCCCGCTGGGCGGACTCTATAAACGCGACGTGCGTGACATTGCGCGCCGCGAGGGCATGGCCAACCATGACAAGAAAGATTCGACCGGCATCTGCTTCATTGGCGAGCGGCCGTTCCGCGAATTCCTCAACCGTTACCTGCCGGCAAACCCCGGCGACATTGTCACGCCGGAAGGCGTCAAGGTCGGCAAACACATGGGGCTGACGTTCTATACCCTGGGACAACGTCAGGGCCTGGGCATCGGCGGCACCCGCAACGGTGACGGCGACGCCTGGTACGTCGCGCACAAGGATATGGAAAACAACCGGCTGGTGGTCGTGCAGGGCCACGATCATCAGCTGCTGCTCGCCGACCAGCTGACCGCCGTCAACCTGAACTGGATCAGCGGCGAAGCGCCGCACACGCAGTGGGTGTACAGCGCCAAGGCACGTTACCGGCAAAAAGACGCCGCGTGTTCGCTGTCAACAATGACGCCGGAACAATGTGTGGTGGAGTTCGCCGAAAACCAGTGGGCGGTGACGCCCGGCCAGTCGGTGGTGATCTACGAAAGCCGCGTCTGCATCGGCGGCGGCATCATCAAGTCGGCGCGCCAGGCGCAGACCGTGTCGCGCGACGCGGGCTGCCCGCCGGATACGGAGCCGTTCAGCAACGACTGACGACGCACTTACAGCCTAGAGCAGCGACGCGCTTCATCGTCGCTTCGTTACTTGAGCCGCGACTCGTTTCACCGTCGCTTAGTCAATTAAGCCGCGACACGCATCACCGTCGCAAAGCCAACTACTGCGGTGCCGTATCCTTGAACGACTGGCGTTGCGCGAGCTTGTCGGCAAGCCGCGCGAGGTTCGGATGATTGCGACGCCACGGCAGATCCGGCAACCGCAGATCCAGCCATCCCAGGCAGCAGCCGACGGCAATGTCGGCGAGCGTGAAAAAGTCACCGGTGCACCAGGTTTTCGCCGCCAGATCATCGGCCATCATCTGCAACGCGCGATCCAGCTTGCCCTGCTGGCGCGCGATCCACTCCGGCGACTGCTGCGCCTCAGGCCGCCGCTTCTCCACCGTCACCGCCACCGCGGCGTCGGTACAACCGTCGGCGAGCGCTTCCCAGCGCCGCGCCTGAATGCGCGGACGTTTTTCTTCCGGAATCAGCCGGTTGCCCGGACTGGCGCTGTCCAGATACTCGACGATCACGCGCGAATCAAACAGCGTGCTGTCGTCATCGAGCACCAGCACCGGGATCTTGCCCAGCGGATTGTATTGGGTGACCGTGCTGTTGCCGCTATTCGGCGCATCGACGACAAACTCGCATTCCATGCGTTTCTCGGCAAGGACGACGCGCACTTTGCGGGTGTAGGGACTGGTGGCAGTCCCGATCAGCTTCATCATATGGTTTTTTGGCGGGCTGGCTTGCGAGGTAATGTTGCGGGTATCAGTTGCGGGTAAAAAGCGCGCGGATTATAGCATCGCGAACCTTGACGCCCAACGCCACTGAACGTTAGTCTTGCCGCTCGTATTTCAACCGCCTCGGGAAAGGTCACACATGGGCGCCAACGAACAATTCATCCTCTTCACCCAGCCTGGGTGAAGCAGCTGTCTCCGGGCGAAAGAGTTTCTTTCGCGCAAAAAAATAGATTTCGTCGCCATCGACGTACTGAACGATCCACAGGGCCGTGAACGCCTGCTCAAGTTCGGTGTACGTAATGTTCCCGTCGTTGCCAAGGGCGAGCAGTTTGTCTTCGGTCAGAACCTGGAAGACGTTGCGGAATTTGTCGGCCTGCAGGGTACCGGCCACAAACCGCTGCCGCCGGAAGAACTGATCAAGCGCTGGGTGATGGCGCTGCGTGCCGCACAGCGGCTGATGCGCCAGTTGCCCGACGCACAACTGACGGAACGCGTGATCCCCAACCGCGACCGGTCGATCCGGCTGATGTGTCACCACATCTTCCGCATCGGCGAGGCCTTCCTCGAGTCCGTGGAAGGCGGCGTCGAATATGCCGTGCAGCTCGCCAACGTGCCGCCGCAAGACGGCATGTTCATGACCGGCGACGAGATCGCACGTTATGGCGACACCATCATCGCGAGGCTCGAGAACTGGTGGAACAAGCTCGAGGACAAATCCTGTCAGCAGAAAATCAAGACCTTCTTCGGCATGCAGCCCATCTACATGCTCTACGAACGCTCGACCTGGCACAGCGCGCAGCACGGCCGGCAACTCGTCGCGGTTCTGGAACAGCTGGGCATCCAGCCCGACCGGCCGCTGACGCCGGAGCAGCTGGCCGGACTGCCACTGCCCGAGCGTTTGTGGGAATAATTTATTTAAAATCAAATACTTATAAATTAAACGCCGGCATTGCTTGATGCCGGCGTTTTTTATTGATCAGCACATCACGCCTCACTGCAGCGTTCCGCCTCTGATCATTGACGGTCGCTTTGCGATGCAGGGATACTCGAGCGGAATAAAATTTCCCGCCACCTCTTGATGAACACGATGAACGCAAAACCACTGCATCACCACACCGCCACTGAAATCGTCCAGGCCATCACCGCAGGCAAAACCACCGCTACCGCCGTAGCCGAGTCCTGCCTCGAATACATCGCCGGACGCGATCCGCAGGTCCAGGCCTGGCATTACCTCAATCCGGAACTGGTGCTCGCGCAGGCGCGTGCGCTCGACAAACGCGGCGGCATCGGTCCGCTGCAGGGTGTGCCGGTCGCGATCAAGGACATCATCGACACCGCCGACATGCCGACCGAATACGGCACGCCCATCCACAAGGGACACCGGCCGCGCATTGATGCGACATGCGTCGCGCTGACGCGTCGCGCCGGCGGGCTGATCATGGGCAAGACCGTGACTACCGAATTCGCCAACCGCTTTCCCGGCAAGACCATGCATCCGATGGATCCGCGACGCACGCCCGGCGGCTCCTCCAGCGGATCGGCCGCCGCAGTCGGCGACAGCATGGTGCCAATGGGCGTGGGCACACAAACCACGGCCTCGACCATCCGCCCGGCGGCATTCTGCGGCTGCGTCGGTTACCGGCCGACCTGGGGTGATTTGCGCTGCGCCGGTGTGATGGAAGCCGCAGGATCGCTGGACACGCTGGGCCTGATCGCGCGTTCGGTCGAAGACATCGCGCTGTACCGCAACGTGCTGCTCGGCGTAGCACCGGAGCCGCTCCCCGCTGACAGCGTTGCGCCTCGCATCGGCTTTTGCCGGACGCACATCTGGGATCAATGCGAACCGGACACGCAAAGGCAGATTGAAGCTTGCGCGACAAAACTGGCCAAGGCAGGTGCCAAAATCAGCGACGTCACACTACCCGGCGATTTTGCCCGCATCGAGGAGGCGCATCGCTGGATCTCAAGCTTCGAGTTCGCGCGCAACCGCGCCTGGGAAATCGACCACCACTGGGACATGATCAGCGAAACCCTGCGCAACAACCGTCTCAAGGACGGCCTGTCGTGCAGCTACGAAACCTACCGCGATGCGCGCGCATTTGTCGAACGCTGCCGCCTGATGCTGGATGATGTGTTCGCCGACTACGATGTGCTGCTGACGCCGTCTGCTGCCGGCGAAGCCCCGATCGGCCTCAATTCCACCGGCAACGCATCGTTCTGCGCAATCTGGACCAGCGCGCATGTGCCAGCTATGACACTGCCGCTGTTCAAGGGCCCCAACGGCCTGCCGGTCGGCGTGCAGCTGATCGGCAAACGCAACAGCGACCGCAAGGTGTTCGAAGCGGCGCGCTGGGTACAGCGCGCCTGGGATTGATTATCGTTGGTGCGCGACTTAATCGCGCTTGATTAGTCGCCCTTGATGTTCGCGTCCTTGATCACCTTGCCCCATTTGGCGGTTTCGGCGCGGGTATATGCAGCAAAATTCTCCGATGAACTGGACATCGCGATGATGCCCGCGTCCAGCAGCCGTTTTTTGACATCGGGCTGACTCAGCGCACGGGCGGTCTCCGTAGAAACACGATCAATGATGTCCTTCGGCGTACCCGCAGGTGCAAACAGGCCGTACCAGTTGTTAACCTCAAAGCCCTTCAAGCCGGCCTCGGACATGGTCGGCAAATTCGGCAGGCCCTCGAAGCGTTTGCTGCCTGCCACCGCCAGTGCCCGCACCCTGTTGCTTTCGATGGCGCCGGTCGCCGTCGACAGCGTGGAAAACACAATCTGCACATTGCCCGCCATCAGATCCAGCATCGCCGGTGCGCCACCTTTGTACGGCACATGCGCCATCTTGACCTTGACCATGGCATTGAACAGTTCACCCGCCAGGTGATCGGCCGCTCCCGAACCCGACGAACCGTAATTGAGATCGTTTGGCCGTGCCTTGGCAATCGTGATCAGCTCTTTAACCGATTTGGCCGGCAATGACGGGTGTATTACCAGCACATTGACTGCCACTGCCGCCTGCGAAATTGGCGCCAGATCTTTTTGCGGGTCGTACGGCATTTTGCTTAACAGAGCAGGATTGATCGCGATAGGACCGATGGTGCCCATCACCAAGGTATAACCATCAGGCGGTGATTTCGCCGCCAGATCAACACCCAGCATGCCGCCCGCACCGCCGCGGTTGTCGACGATCACCTGCTGCCCCAGCGTCACAGTCAGTTTCTGCGCAACGGCCCGCGAAGTGATGTCCGCGCCTCCACCGGGCGCAAACGGACTGATCAAACGCACGGATCGGGCGGGCCATGATTGTGCTGCCACGCCAGCGCTCATGACCACCATAGAAGCGGCACCCAGCCATAAGATTGCAGATATTTTTTTCATTGCAGCTGCTCCTGTTTCGTCATCGTTAACCATGAAAAGCCAACAAATATATAAAACGAATTTGCAATAAGTTAAATTCGCAAGAAGCATGCCATTCGCGGCACAACCCATCCGGCGAGGGCATGGCTGCAGGCGCACCCTCTTTACGCCTCAGAATGGCGCAAAACGCACCATAAACGCTCACGCTACTGCGGCTTGATGCCCGCCGCCTTGACGATTTTGCCGTAGAGCGCGAGATCATTTTTGATGACCTGCGCAAACTCTGCCGGCGTATTGCCAACCAGATCATTGCCGCCCTGCGTCGCCAGCCGCTCAATGACGTCGGGCATTTTCAGTGCTTTAACCACTTCGCGATTGAGCCGTTCGATGATCGGTTTCGGCGTGCCCGCCGGTGCCACCACCGCCTGCCACTGCGTCAGCGCAAAATCCTTGAGCCCGAGTTCCTGCAGCGTCGGCACATCCGGAAACGCCGACGCGCGTTTCGCACCGGTGACGCCGATAGCACGCAGCTTGCCGCTGCGCACCTGGGGCACCGCGGTAATCACGGTGTCAAACATGTAGCTGATCTGACCGCCGAGCAGCGCTGCCAGAGCCAGCGAACTGCCGGTATAGGGCACGTGTATTGATTTGGTATTGGTCCTCAGGTTAAAGAGTTCGCCCGACAAGTGGTTGCCGCCGCCGATGCCGGTCGAACCATAGGTCATCTGCCCCGGCTTTGATTGCAGCAGCTTGATGAAGTCCGGCAGGGTTTTTACCGGTGCTGCGGGCGGCACCACCAGCACATACATGTACGAGGTGCCCTGCGTGATCGGCGCGAAATCGCGTAGCGTGTCGTACTGCAGTTTTTGGTAGAGATGCGGATTGACGGTCATCGGCCCGCTGTTGCCCATCAGCAGCGTATAACCGTCGGCGGGCGCTTTCGCCACCAGATCGGTACCGATGCCGCCGTTGGCACCACCGCGGTTGTCGACCACCACCGTCTGGCCCAGTGCTTCGGTCAATTTCTGGCCGATGGTGCGGGTGAAAATGTCACCGGCTCCGCCGGGGGCATAAGGACAGATGAAACGGATCGGCCGGGTCGGATAAGCGGTTTCGGCGGCGTACGCGCCGCTTGTACCCAGCGCCAGCAGCGCCATCATGATGCGTAACAACATTGCGACCCCCTGATCATCTGTGACTATTAAATCGTGGCAAATAAGTGCTGCAGTGCATCCACAGTCAGAATAGCACGCGTCCGCGCAGTTACGATAAACTGCGCCTTCGCCTTTTGTCCTCCCGCTCCCGGCTCCCGAGAATATTCTGCACATGACCCCTGCCCGCCACCGCATGGCCCTGCCACCATGTTGAATCCCGCCGCAGCCGCGCGTCGCGCGTTGCCCTCGCTGGATCGCCTGCTCAGCAGCGCCGCGGTCACGGCACTGATCGCCGAGTACGGTCGCAGCCGCGTCACCGAAATCCTGCGCCATGCGCTAGACGCCGAGCGCGAGCGACTGGCGCTACCCGACACCGCCTGGGACGAACCGCAGTTCCTGCACTCCTGCACCACCTCACTAAAACAGGGTAGCGAGCCATCGCTGAAACCTGTTTTCAACCTGACCGGCACTGTGCTGCACACCAACCTCGGCCGCGCAGTGATGCCGAAAAAAGCCGCCGAGGCGGTGATGGCGGCGATGACCCGCCCAGTCAATCTCGAATTTGAACTCTCCACAGGCGGTCGCGGTGAACGCGACAGCCACGTCGAACGCTGGCTGAAACAACTGACCGGCGGCGAGAAGGCCGTAGCCGTCAACAACAACGCCGCTGCGGTGTATCTCGCGCTGAACACGCTGGCACTGAAGCGCGAAGTGCTGGTGTCGCGCGGCGAACTGATCGAAATCGGCGGCGCCTTCCGCATCCCCGACATCATGGCGCGGGCCGGCGTCAAACTCGTCGAAGTCGGCACCACCAACCGCACGCATCTCAAAGACTTCGCCGAAGCCATCACACCACGCACCGCGGCGATCATGAAAGTACACACCAGCAATTACGTGGTGCAAGGTTTCACCGCCACAGTGCTCGAGCCGGATCTCGCCAAACTCGCGCATGAACACAAGCTGCCGTTCATCGTTGATCTGGGCAGCGGCACACTGATTGACCTCGAACAATACGGACTGCCGCACGAGCCGACGCCACGCGAAACCCTCGCCCACGGCGCCGACGTCGTTACCTTCAGCGGCGACAAGCTGCTCGGCGGACCCCAGGCCGGACTGCTGGTTGGACGCCGCGATCTGATGGTGCGCATTGCAAAAAATCCGATGAAGCGCGCATTGCGCCTCGACAAGCTGACACTGACCGCGCTCGATGCCGTGTTGCGCTTGTACCTGCATCCGGAGCGACTGCACGAAGAATTGCCCGCACTGCAACTGCTGACCCGCAAAGCGGAAGACATTGCCGCACAGGCCAAGCGCGTGCTGCCGCAGGTGGCCGCAGCGCTGGGCGACACATGGCGTGTCGAAATCACCGCCTGCAAAAGCCAGATCGGCAGCGGCGCGCTGCCGGTGGATGTTATGCCCAGCAGCGGCCTGGCGATGACGCCCGCCGCCAAAAAGAAAACTGACGTCGGCCTGCTCGCCACGGCGTTCCGCGCACTGCCGGTGCCGGTGATCGGCCACATCAAGGACGGCGCCTTCGTCCTCGACCTGCGCTGCCTGGATCACGAAGACGAATTTATCAGTCAACTGCCACAACTACGACTCAAATGACTGGACGGCATTACGCCTCCCTCGCCAGATGAAGAAGAGCATTAAAAAGTGATAGTAGCTACCGCAGGCCATATCGATCATGGAAAAACGCTGCTGGTCAAAACCCTGACCGGCACCGATACCGATCGTCTGCCTGAAGAAAAAGCACGCGGCATTTCGATCGACCTCGGTTTTGCCTATCTGCCACTGGATGATGGCGGACTGATCGGTTTTGTCGACGTACCGGGCCACGAACGTTTTATCCGCAACATGCTGGCCGGCGTGTCTGGCATCGACTATGCAATGCTGATCGTCGCCGCCGATGATGGCGTGATGCCACAGACGATCGAACACCTGCAGATCCTCGACCTGCTGCACATCCGCCGCGGCGCCGCGATCATCACCAAGGCCGACCGTGTCGATGCCGCGCGCATCGCAGAGGTCAGTGATCAGGTGCGCGCGCTGCTGACGAATACCAACCTGGCAGACGCCGCCATCCATCCGGTATCCGCAGTCAGCGGCACCGGCATGGCCGAATTAAAAGCGCTGCTGCTGCGCGAAGGCGCCGCAAAAAGCCTGCGCAGCGCCGAAGGCCAGCACCTGCGCTACGCCATCGACCGTGCCTTCAGCATTGCCGGCAGCGGTACCGTGGTCACCGGCACCCTGTTCAACGGCACGATCAGCACTGGCGACAAGCTGGTGATTTCACCGGCGGGCATTGAAGTGCGCGTACGCGGCATCCAGATCCACGGCAAGGCCGCGGAACGGGCGCGCGCCGGCGAACGCTGCGCGCTGAATCTGACCGGTGCCGATGTTGATTCGGTGCGTCGTGGTGACTGGGTCATGGCCGCAGCCATCCACCGCCCGACGCGCAAACTCGATGTGCGCCTGAGCGTGCTGCCCGCCGAAACCCGTGCACTGAAACACTGGACGCCCGTACACCTGCACCTGGCAACCGCCGACGTCACCGCGCGCGTGTCACTGCGCCGCGGCGAAGGACTGGCGCCCGGAACCAGCGGCATCGCACAGCTGGTGTTGGATGAACCGGTATCTGCACTGCATGGTGACCGTTTCATCCTGCGCGACCAGTCCTCAGCCCGCACCATCGGTGGCGGCATCATCATCGATCCGCTACCGCCGGCGGTACGGCGCAGCAAGACACGCGATGCCACGCTTACCGCACTGGAATCACCTGATCACATCACGGCTTTGGCGGCACTGGCGGCAAATGACAAGCGACCCGTCGATCTCGCCCACTTCGAAGCCATTTTCAATTTGCTGCAGGAGGTCGCCGCAGCCGCCCATGCCCAGGCAGGCCTGGTAGTGCTGGGCAAGGAGCACCGCAGCGCAGTCACGCAGCAGCGATTGACCGCACTGCAGGAAAGCGCGGTCAAACAAGTGCTGGCTTTCCACCAGGCGCAACCACAGGCCCCCGGCCTGGAAATCGAAACCCTGCACGCCGCGCTGGCGCCGGAACTCGATGCCGATGCCTTCAGCCATGTGCTGCGCCTGCTTGCCGACCAGCGCAAGATCGAAATCCACAGCTCGCTGGTACGCAAACCCGGCCACGACACCACGGCCAACAGCGCCGACGTCAAACTGTGGGAAACCGTGCAGCCGGTGCTGACAGCCGCCGGATTCAACCCGCCGCCGCTGAAAGAACTTGCACCGCAACTGAAACTGAAAGACGCCATCCTCAAGGATTTCCTCTACCGCCAGATGAAGGCCGGCAACCTGTACAAGGTCGGTGCCGAACGGTTTTATCTGAAGGCCACCATGGCGGTGCTGGCCGCCACCGCGCAGGCCGTACACGCCAAACAGCCCAACGGCCTGTTCACCGCCGCGCAGTATCGTGACGCCACCGGCATCGGTCGCACGCTGGCCATTGAAATCCTTGAGGCGCTGGACGGCCTCACGATTACCCAGCGTGTCGGTGACGCACGCAAGATGCGCAAGGACTTTGTGCCCATCCTTGGTGCAGCCGAAGCCGCAGCACCGCCGGCGCCCGGCACGGCGCCGAAACCCCAGCAACAGAAACCCGCTACGCAAAAACCGCAGCAACGCCCGCCTTTCCGCAACAACCGTTATTGAAAGAGAACCCTCGCATGTCCACCACCGCATTTGATGCCATCGTGATCGGCGAAGGCATCGCCGGACTCACCGCAGCCCACACACTCGCCAAACTGGGCCTGAGCGCCGCGACCTTCGAGCAGCAGATTTTCGGCGGCCTCGTGCTCAATGTGAATGAACTGGATCCTGCCCCACCCGGTGGCGAAGCCGGCGGTGCAGCGTTTGCCGCCGAGATGACCCAGGCCAACGCCGATGCCGGCGTCAGCAGCATCCAGGAACCGGTGACTGCTCTGGCTGCCACTGATGGCGGCTTTACCGTGACCACCGATGGCGGCAGTTACCGCGCGCGCCAGGTCATCATCGCCAGCGGCGCGAATCTGAAACTGCTGGGTGTGCCCGGTGAAACAGAATTCGAAGGCCGCGGTGTATCGAAGTGCGCCGACTGCGACGGCCCGATGTTCCAGAACGAAACCGTGGCTGTGGTTGGCGGCGGTGATTCCGCGCTGCAGGAAGCCCAGGTGCTGACGCATTACTGCGGCAAGGTTTACATCATCCATCGCGGCACATCGTTCAGTGCACAGCAGCGCTTCATCGACCAGATCCAGGGCAACGACAAGATTGAAGTCCGTTTCGGCACCACGGTGGAAGCCATCCTCGGCGGACAGATGGTCGAGAAACTGCGTATCAAGAATAGTACGGGCAGCGAAGAAATTCCCTGCGCCGGCGTGTTCGCCTACATCGGCTTGAAACCGAATGGTGATTTCCTGCCGGCCGAGGTCAACCGTGATGCCAATGGCTTTGTCACTACCAGCGATGCGCTGGAGACGTCCGTCAGCGGTCTGTGGGCGGTCGGTGCGGTGCGCAGCGGCTGCGGTGGCAGCCTGGAGGATGCGATGGCGGATGCCAGACGCGCGGCGGATGCGGTGGCGGCGCGCCTGAAATAAAATCAGCTAAGGTTTGCGCGGCGCGCCCACATTCAGCCGCGCCCAACCCTCGCGGCCGATCTGGCGCAGCGTCTTGATGTTGTCCTGGTAAATCTGCTCGGTATCGGGATGCGCAGCCACTGCGCGCTCAACACTGGATTCACGCAGCAGGTGCAGCGTCGGATAAGGCGAGCGGTTGCTGCAGTTTTCGACATCATCGGGCTCGGTATCGGCAAACTGGTATTGCGGATGGAAACTCGCCACCTGCAACACGCCGTCCAGGTCGAGTTCCTCAACCAGCTGATCCGCCACCTCGAGAAAATCGTTGTATTCGGGAAAATCGCCCAGCACACCGGGATGGATCAACAGCGTGGTTTCGGTCTTGTTTTCGTCGGTCTTCGCCAGCACCTCCAGTTCCGCAGCCAGCACCTCCAGCAGTCCTTCTATGGTCCTTGCATCGCTGACGACATAACGGATGCGCTCACCGGCGTATACTGCGCGCGCAAACGGACACAGGTTGAGGCCGATCACCGCTTTCTCCAGCCAGTTGCGGGTTGCGGCAATCACCGCATCATCAGACATGTTTTCATCTTTCATCATCGCAGTACCTTAACCAACTCATGGCGCTCAACGCAACCATCTTCAAGATCGAACTGACCATCACCGACATGGACCGCGGCTATTACGCCACCCATGCACTGGTGCTGGCGCGCCATCCGTCGGAAACCGACGAACGCATGATGGTGCGTTTGCTGGCGTTTGCGCTGAGTGCCAGTGAGGCGCTGGCCTTTGGCAAGGGCCTGAGCAGTGAAGATGAACCCGACGTCTGGGAAAAAGACCTCACCGGCGCGATCCAGTTGTGGATAGAAGTCGGTCTGCCCGAGGAAAAAGCCGTGCGCAAAGCCTGCGGCCGCGCCACGCAGGTACGCCTGTACGCTTACGGCCGCGGCACGGAACGCTGGTGGCAGGATGTGCAGACGGGGCTGTCGCGCCCGGACAATCTGACCGTCATCGAACTGCCCCAGGCAGCAAGCCAGGCCATGGCGGCGCTGGCACAGCGCACGATGCAGTTGCAATGCACAGTGCAGGACGGCACGGCATGGCTAACCGACGGGAAAAATACCGTAGAGATCACACCGCTGCTGCTCAACGCAGCGCGCAAACCCTGAGCGTAGCGGGCACCACAGTCTGGAACAGTGTTTCTCGTAAACGGCGCGCCGCCTTACAATGACGGCCACGCAGAACAAAAGGAAGGGAATCGCTCCCGGTGGGGCGGCCGGACTTCAAACCCGGTAGGGGCCGCGAGCGGTCCTGTGTGGGTTCGACTCCCACTCTCTTCCGCCACCTATTTCCATGCGGACCGCAAGACGGCACGCAGCGCAGAGGAGAACGACCATGACCTTCGCCATAGAATTATCCAATAAAATCAGTAGTTTACAATACAACGCCCTGCCGGCCGACGCCGTGCACTGGGCCAAGGTCGGCATTCTCGATACCGTCGGCGTCACCATCGCAGGCGCTGCCGAAGACGCGACGCGCATCGTGCTCGGCGTATCAGGATCCAGCAGCGGACCTTCGCTGGTGTTCGGCCACGCGCGGCGCGTCGGCGCGCTCGACGCCGCACTGATCAACGGCACCGCCTCGCACGCCCTCGACTTTGACGACTGCAACAACACGCTGGGCGGCCATCCTTCAGTGCCGGTACTGCCGGCGCTGTTCGCGCTCGCTGATGAAATCGGCGCAACCGGCCAGGATTTCATCGTGGCGTATATTGCAGGTTTCGAAGCCGAATGCAAATTGTCGATGGTGGTGAATTTCCATCAATACACCAAGGGCTGGCATCCAACGACGACCATCGGTGTCTTCGGCGGCGCCGCGGCCTGTGCGCATCTGCTGAAACTCTCGGTTGAAAAAACCGCGACTGCGCTGTCGATCGCCGCGTCGCTTGCCGCGGGCGTCAAATCCAACTTCGGCACCATGACCAAACCGCTGCACGTCGGGCATTGCGCGCGCAGTGGTCTGTTTGCAGCACTGCTGGCACGCGACGGCTTCACCGCAGGCGACACCGCCTTTGAACACAAGCAGGGTTATTTCGAAGTCTTCAACGGCGCCGGCAACTACGACGCCAGCAAGGCGATCCCGGCCTGGGCCAATCCGCTGGACATCACCCGCCCCGGCATCGCCATCAAGTCCTATCCCTGCTGCGGCAGCACGCATCCGGCGATCGACTGCATGATCGAACTGGTGCACAAATACAAGCTGACGCCGGACAATGTCGCGCGCATCGATTCCTGGACCCATACCCGACGCCTGGAACACACCAACCGCCCCGATCCGCAGTCCTACCTCGACGCCAAGTTCAGCGTGCAATACACGCTGGCCCGCGCGCTAAAGGATCGTTTCGTCAAACTCGAACACTTCGAAGGCGACCACTGGAAAGATCCGGCCACACGCGCCATCCTGCCGAAAATCCACGTCGCACCCTACACCACCGAGCAGTTCCCGGCAGACAACCATTTTGGCGCCGAAGTCAAAGTCACGATGACCGACGGCCGCGTTGTCAGCACTAAAACTGATCAAGCACTCGGCCGCAGCGTCGACAAGCCGCTGCCGGCAGACCGGCTCAAGGAAAAATTCGACAACTGCGCCGCGCGTGCACTGTCACCCGACAACGTCGCGCGGCTGTATGCAGCGATCCAGGATTTCGAAAATGCGAAGGATGTACGGGAGATTGCGGCGCTGGCGGCCGGGCGTGGTGGGCCGAAGCGGGTTGCTGCTTAAGATCACAAATCTGCCTCAAACTATTCTTGGTTCAAGCCTAGATCGGGGAACCGATTCTCATGTCCGCTACCGGCCAGAAGCGGACATCTTCCTTAACGAACCTAACTTCTGATTGGTAGGGCTGGCGGGGTGCAGGTCAAAGGATCGGTGACGGTTGCCGATGTTCTGGGCTCTGATGCTGTATGCAACTCTAATGTCTGACAGCCGGATAAGACGCCTATTCCAGAAATTAGTATCGATAGTTTAACTATTCCATTCATGCTCTTCTCCGACCTTGAGTTTATTGTTGCGTTGGGGGTTGAAATTGCAGGACGCATTTAAAGAGGCCGCCATTTTCCGGAGGAGCAGAAAGCGGCGCTCTAAGGCTACGTGCTATTTGAGTGTGAAACGGACGCTGGACATTTTGCCGGCAATGTTTACCTGAGCAACCGCCTTGGTTCCGGCGCTTATCTTGAATTGCCCTTTGGCCTCAAGGCTGTTTCCTGAGGGTTTGAGTTCGATATCCTGTTTCTCGGTTCCTGCCAGAAGCGTTATCTTCGCCGAGGCTTTGCTTACATCCATCGGTTTGCCGTGATCACGCAGATAAAGCTGCAACAAATCCGGTTTTGCCACCAGTTCATAATCCATATCCTTGCTTTCGACGACAATCCCGCCGTGCAGCGGCTTATGGTCATGGCCGTGGTTATGTTTTTCGGCGGCGAGCGTGGTTCCGCTCGCGAATAGGGAAATTGCCAGAACGATGGTTGCAAGTTTCATGAAATGCTCCTTTCAGGGTAAAAATTACAAAAGAATTTTTGAACGGTTAAGAGAACATCAGAACGCTTCCTGTTCGCGCTCGTCCATCAGCTTTTCGGTATCCTTGCGGCCGAACAGCCAAAACAGCACCGGCGTCAGGTAAGTGTCGAGCAGCGTGGAGCTGACCAGTCCCGAGAAGATCACCACGGCCACCGGGTGGAGGATTTCCGTTCCTGGACGCTCGGCCTCGAACAGCAGCGGTGCCAGGGCGAACGCGGTGACGAGTGCCGTCATCAGCACCGGAGACAGACGTTCCAGCGATCCGCGCAGGATCATCTTGTGGTCGAATTCTTCCCCCTCGATGCGCATCAGGTTGATGTAATGGCTGACCTTGAGAATGCCGTTACGCACCGATATGCCTGCCAAGGTAATGAAGCCGATCAGCGCGGCGATGGACAGCGGCTGTCCCGAGAGCCACAGCCCGATCACGGCGCCGACGAGAGCCAGCGGGATGTTGACCATGATCAGGGCTGACAGCGTGGCCGATTTGTAACGGCTGTAGAGCACCACGAACATCAGCACCAGCGAAACGATGGACAGCAGGCCCACCAGCTTTGACGCTTCCTCCTGCGCCTGGAACTGGCCGCCCAGGGTAATGAAATAGCCCTCGGGCAGCCGCGTTTCCGCCACCACGGTCCGGATATCGGCGACCACATCCGACAACGGACGCCCTTGCGCATTACCCGAAAGCACGATGCGCCGCTTGCCATCGTCGCGGCTGATCTGGTTGGGGCCGTCGCCGTCTTCGATGGTCGCCACTTTTGACAGTGGCACGCGCCCTGTCGGCGTATCGATCAGGATTTGAGCCAGGCCTTCTACTGAACGTGCGGACTCTGGCAGGCGTACAACCAACGCGAAACGCCTGCCGTTTTCGACGATCTGCGCGACCTTTTCTCCTTCGACCAGGCTTTGCAGCACTGAAAGTATCTGCGATGGTGAGACGCCGTATTGCGCGGCTTTGGCGTAGTCAACGCGTACCTTGATCTGCGGTGCCAGCACCTGTTTCTCTACTTCGAGATCGGTCAGGCCGTTGATTCCGGCGAGTTTGCCCCGCAGCACCTCCGCCTGGCCGCGCAGCGTGTCGAGGTCTTCTCCGAAGACCTTGATGGCGATCTGCGAGCGTACGCCGGAGAGCATGTGGTCGATGCGGTGCGAAATCGGCTGGCCGATTGCAATTGCGGCTGGTAGGTTGACCAGCCGCGAACGGATATCGGCCTGGATTTCGGTCATCGAACGTTTGAGTTCTCCGGCCGGTTTGAGGCCTATATCAAGTTCACTTACGTGGACACCTTCGGCGTGCTCATCAAGTTCGGCACGGCCGCTGCGGCGGCCAACATGTGTGACTTCCGGCACCTGGCGGATCAGCACTTCTGCCTGTTGCGCCAGCTTTGAGGATTCGGCCAGCGTAACGCCGGGGTTAAGTCGCATCCCGACGAGCAGCGTTCCCTCGTTGAACGGCGGCAAAAACGAGGTCGGAAAAAACGGAACCGCCACGGCGGCCAGAATGACGGCAAGTCCGCCGCTGACGATCGCGGCTTTCGGGCGCTGCAGTACGGTTTCCAGACTGTTCCGGTAACGGGTCTTCAGCCAGGCCAGTAGCCAAGTATCGCCGTGATGCAGTGATTTCATCGGCGGCAGCAGGTAGTAGGCCAATACTGGCGTCACAGTGACCGAAACCACCAGTGATGCGGCTGTGGAC
This sequence comes from Betaproteobacteria bacterium, assembly GCA_021732605.1. Taxonomy (GTDB): domain Bacteria; phylum Pseudomonadota; class Gammaproteobacteria; order Burkholderiales; family SG8-41. Next base: position 19,628 of record JAKFUS010000050.1, read on the forward strand.
ACGATGAAGGCAATGCCCAAAGGGACGAACAGACGGCCTTCCATACCGGGCAACGCAAACAGCGGCAGAAACACCAGTACGATGATGATCGTGGCATAGAGAATCGCCGAGCGCACTTCCATGGTCGCGTGGGCGACCAGTTCCAACGGGTTCAGCCGGTGTTCCAGATGTTTTGCACGGTCCACCTTCAGGCGCCGTATCACGTTCTCCACCCCAACTACGGCGTCGTCCACCAAACCGCCGATGGCAATGGCGAGGCCGCCCAGCGTCATCGTGTTGATCGACAGGCCGAAGTATTTAAATACCAGCGCGGTGATAAAAATCGATACCGGAATTGCGGTGAGCGCGATCAGTGTCGGCCGCAATGTGCCAAGGAACAGATAAAGGATTGCAGCCACGAAAATCGATGCGCCGATCAGTTTGCCTTGTAACGTGGTGATTGAAGCCTCGATGAAGCTGGCCTGTCTGAAGGTGACTCTGGGTGATTCCATGCCGGCCGGAAGGCTTTTCTGCATTTCTGCCAGAGCCGTTTCGATGCTTCGCGTCAACGTGATGGTGTCGGCAGTAGGCTGCTTCTGGATGCCGAGAATGACTGCGGGTTTGCCCTCGAAACCGGCATCACCGCGCTTGATGGCCGGTGCAAACATCACGTTGGCAATTTGCCGCAACAGAATCGGCTGTCCGTTTTTCGCGGTCAGCGCCACGTTCTGCAGGTCATCCAGCTGTGAGGTGCGTCCGAGGTTGCGAATGAGGTATTCGCGGCCGTTGAGTTCAAGAAAACCGCCAGAGGTGTTCGAGGAATAACCCTTCAGTGCTGCTTCCAGCTGATCGTGCGTGATCCCCAGTTCCGACATGCGGGCGGTATCGGGTTGCACCTGGAACTGGCGAACTTCGCCGCCAATGGGAATCACTTGCGCAACTCCGGGAATCGCCATCAGCCGAGGTCGTAGCACCCAATCCGCGTATTCACGCACCTGCATTGGCGAAATCTTGGCGACATCCACGGGTATGGCGATCTGCATGATTTCGCCCATGATCGAACTGATCGGGCCCATTCGCGGCGTGACGCCTGCAGGCAGACCTTCTTCCATCGACGACAGTCGCTCCGATACCATCTGCCGGGCACGGAAAATTTCCGTGGACCAGTCGAAAGTGACGTAGATGAAGGACAGGCCAGCGCTGGACACCGAACGCACGGATTCCACGCCGGGCAGACCATTCATTGTCGTTTCCAAAGGGAAGCTGATGAGTTGCTCCACTTCCTCGGCGGCCATGCCGCCGGCTTCGGTCATGATGGTGACCGTGGGTTTGTTGAGGTCCGGGAACACGTCAACCGGTGTGCGGGAAAGCGTAAACGCACCATAGGCCATCAGCACCAAGCTGCCGATGATCACCAGCAGGCGGTTGCCGAGGCTGTTTTCGAGTAACCACTTGAACATGATGAGTGGTCCTCTATCGGATCTGGTTGACGAGCGAGGCGGCCTGAGTCACCACGCGCTCGCCATCCTTCAGTCCTGAAGTGACGGCAACGGCCGTGCCGTCGAGCGGCTCGAGCGTGACTGGGCGCGATTCGAAGCGTTCCGGTGCCGTTTTGACCCATACCGTGGTCTGGTTGGCCGGACTCTTCACCAGTGCCGCGGCGGGGACACTGTGACCGCGTACCTTGCCGGTGCTCTGTACGAACACCCGCACTGACTGTCCGACGGCAAGTTTGCCAAGCGCGGCACCTTCGGCCCTGAACATGACCGGCAGCGCCTGTTCGCGCAGGCTGCGCGCCGAGCCGACATACTGCAGCGCTACCCGCTCAGTGCCTAAAGCCAGCGTGGCAGATGCGATGGAGGTGGCGGCTTCAATATCGTAGGCCAGTGCTTCGATATACAGGCGGGCGGGATTGACTACCTCGAACACGATTTCACGGGCATCGACCACTTGGCCGGCAACAGCTTTGGCCGAGGCAATGACACCTGATACCGGGGCGATCAGCGCTTCCCTTGTTGACAGACCGCCGCCGATCGCGGAAACGCGTTCGGTCAGGCTGGACAGTTCGGCTTCTGCAGTATCAATTTCTTTGCGCGGCACGGTATCCGCGAGATCTCTGAGCCGTGTCAGGCGTTTTTCGGCGAGTGCTCTGGCCGAGCGCAGTTCTGCGAGTTGCGCGGCCTGACCGGAGCGCTCGATGGCACCGACAGACGGCAGCACGTAGGCAAGAATATCGCCTTTGCGTACGGCCTGGCCGGCCGACGGCAAACCCCGCGGCCCGGCTTCGATGCGGCCCGACTGGGTGGCTTGAACCAAACCGCCGGCGTTAGGGTCCATGACGACCTTTCCCGCGAGTTCGAATGCGCGGGGCAGATCGGCGGCGGCAATCAAAGCTGTGCGTACCCCGATCTGGCGCTGCGCCGGTTTCGGCAGGAAAACGCTGCCATCAGGCAGGCGACTTGGACCGTTGCCCGCCGCTGCCGGCTGTGACTCGTCGCCGTGATCGTGGCCGGGGCCGGCCCAGGCCTGGGTCATCAAGGCCGGAGAGTTCAATCCCAAGAACAGGGCAGCACAGAGCCACAGTCCGCGAATGTTATTCATCGTTCGTATCTTTCTGAAGTTGTTCACGCGGCACCTCCACGGCGACCGTTGAGGACACTGCTGCGCTGCCGTTTGCGTCGGATGAGGAATGCGACCAGGCCAGCCAGTGCCATCAAGCCGCCAGCCCAGGGCAGCACCTGCCGCCAGTCGATAGCTGAAGTGGTTGCCGTTTCTGCCTTGTCATCATGCAGATCGAGTTCACCTGCGAGCAGGTCGGTTTGCTGACCCGCAACGACGACGGCTGCAATCGCGATCACACCGGGTTTGGGTGCGGCGGGCAGTGTGGCTTCGAATTCGCCTTCACCATGCGGTTCGACCTTCAGCTTGGTTCCGGCGAACTCGAGTTCGAGTTGGGCGTCCTTGACCGGAGCGTTCGTGTCGGCATGGTCCAGGTATAGCGTCAGGCGGGAGCCATTCAGCACCCCCACAAGTTCGAACAGTTCCGAAGTCGCAGTAAAGCGCGGCAGTGCGATTGCGCCAGTTGTCGCCGCTGCTTCGTCGCCATGATCGTGTCCGGGGCCGGCAATGGCATTACCGAAAAGTAGCAGCGCAGTAACCAGCAGCAGCATGAAGAACATGCGCGTCTGGCGGTGCGTGGTAACTGCAATACTCTGGCCGTGGGTGGCATCCGGTTTATTTCGTGTTATCGGCATCAGTTTCATAAATATATTTAAAATCAATTGGTTATGATTCATTCGGGGAGCAGGCCCATGGCCTGTCGCAAGGCGGATATGGATGCGGCATAGTCGATCTGCGTACGTTGAGCCTGGCGCTCGGCTTCGATGGATTCGAGCTCGATTCGGAGGCGCGTCGGCAAATCGGTTTCACCCGCGCGGAAGGACTTCTCGAAAAATCCCCGGGTCTCCCGCGCCAGCCTTGCACGTTTGTTTGCCGCATCCGCCATCAGCCGTACCGATTCAACGCGCTGTCGCGCGGCTTCGAATTCGGCGGCGACACGTTCCTGCGCAAGACTTAGCTGCGTTTCCGCCTCCAGTGCTTCTGCCAGAGCTTGCGCATTCTTGGAGCGATGACGCGCACTCGATCCGAAAGGAATGCGCAAACCTACAGTGATGCTTTGCTGATATTGATCCGCAAAATCTCCCCGCTCACGGGTGGTGCTCAGTGTGAGTTCCGGGTTGGCACGGGTCTGGACACGGGCCAGATCAGCTGCCCGGCGGGCGGCTTCGGCCTGCGCAGCAGGGTCGGCGATTTGAGGGTGGCTGCCTTCGAAATTAGCGGCTTGCGCTTTGATGCGCGGTAAGGTTTCAGCGCGCTGGCTGGCATCGGCGACGATTGTTCCAGTATCCGGTTGCAGCGCAATTCCGGTGATCTGACGCATTTGCTGTTGCGTCGCAGTGAGCAGAGCCTGACTTTCCGCGAATGCACTTTCTGCCGCAGCGAGATTGCCATCCGCCTGATGCTGGTCCGCGCGGGCGAGATCGCCCGCCCGAACCCGCTTGGCAACATCAGTAGCAATTCCACGGGCTGAAGCCAAACGATCACGCGCAAGTGCGTGTTCCACAAGTGCACGCTGCCATGACCAATACGTTTCGCGGATCGAGGCCGCGGTACGCAATTTGGCCGCCGCTACTTTGGCGGAGAGCGTCTGTGTTTCTGCCTCCGCCAGTGCAATAGTGCGGGATCTTTCCCCGGGCAGCCAAAGCGGCAATGCGACCCCTACCTCATACTCGCGGCCGCCCTGATTGCGATTGAGACGATCCGTTTTGCCCAAAAGTTCGAGCGCGACTGGTTCCGCGGTCAGGCTGGATGCTGCTTCACGGCGTGCGGTGCTGGCTTCTTCACGTGCAGACAGAGACCGGGCTTCGGGCTGTCTCGACCAGGCGGAATCAAAAGCCTCCTTGATGCTGAACGGGTCGTGTCGCCGCTCCATGGTTTGCGCGGCCACTGATTGGCCAAACAGACTGAAGATGGCGGCTACGCATGTAATGGCAAAAGCCGCGTAAGGGCTACGCCACGATAGTAATGAATTCTTTCGGTACATCCGATTCTCCGTTGAACTTGAAACGACACGGGAATCGGCGGGCAGCAATCCAGAGGGATCGCCGGCAACAGGCAAACAGTCAGACTGCCCCGCAAGCGGGGAGCGTCAGAAGCAGCGACTGAAAATCAGGGTTGCACCCCGCCGATCAGGCGAGGTGTCGCCACTGCGGGCGTTCAGGACGTTCGGGAAGGGGGGACATCAACTGCCCCGGATTCGCCGCGGGTATACGAGCCCCGGTGAAATCGGCAACAAAAGAAGAAAACTCCGGTATTACGGAAGCGCAGCCGGCATGGCACGCCGTGCAATCTGAATCTTTGCCGCCGAATTTAACCTTGTCGGAAGAAGTGTCTCCAACAGGATCCAGCTTGTGCTGGTGGTTGTGATGTCCAAGGTGATTCGCAGCAGAACCATTTTCGTGCTGGCACAAGCTGCCGACGGCCGACCAGGCAATTTGCCCGGGCAGCAGAACCAGCAGAAGGATAGCCAACAACTTTTTCATGCGCGAATTTTACCAGTCAAAATATCTTGTGTCGAGGATTAAGGCCGTCCGTTTGTAGTTTTGTACTCAAACGGCTGGTGTCCAGGTCACATCGGATGAAGATTTTGTTTTTAAGTTCACCCGGGCATATTAAGATCAGTCGGTGGATTTCATCTTGGCTGACCCGCATCCATACAGACCCCGCTGCGGCGGGGTTTTTGTTTGTCCTGGATGTCCGCTTTGGGTCAGAAGCAGCCGCTTGGCAATGAGCTGACAGCGCCAGCCGACTTCAAAAACCTAAGCGGTTCCCGAGCCGAAGTGGGGACAACTCTTGGGGCAACAGTGCAAAAGCCAATTTGACTTGGTCCAGCGAATCAACGGGCTGAACAATTTATTCAGTAGTGTCCCCCGCATAAAATGCGGCCTGATCCTCTTGAAGAATGCATACTCCAAATTTCATATTTCATATCTTTGATTGCTTCGGATGCAAAACACACTTGCCATTGATTTTGGTACATCAAACTCGACAGTGGGGTACTGCGCAACGGGTGGGGCGCAGCTCATCCCGATCGAAGACGCGTTTCTAACCATTCCGAGTGCAATTTTTTATAACCTTGAGGAAGGTAAAGTTCAATTTGGTCGAGAAGCAATATCTTCTTATACGAATCATTATGAGGGCAGGCTGCTTAGATCGCTCAAGAGTATTTTGGGTAGCTCCCTTCTCGATGACACCACCCAAATTGGCCATGAAAACACAGCATTCAAGGAGATAATTGTCGTTTTCAGAAGACGGCTGCACTGAACGTCAGAAGCCGACTGCACTATAGCAGCGGAGGGGTTGGATCCATCAGGCAACGACGGGCTGCTGCCGGCCAATAGCCGACAATGACGACACTGGAA
>JAKFUS010000064.1:0-11916 GCA_021732605.1 Betaproteobacteria bacterium
CAGGCCCACCGGCGCCACGGCAAACATCAACTGGGGCTGGCCGCCCAGCACGTCGATCATCGCCTGTGCCGCCGTTTTGTACGGCACATGCACCAGGCGGATACCGGTCAGCGTTTTCAGCATTTCAGCGGCAAGATGCGGCGGTGTGCCGTTACCCGCAGAGCCATAGTTGAGTGTGCCGGGCTTTGCCCGTGCCAGGTCGATCAGCTCCTTCACCGTGTGCACCGGCAGTGACGGATGCACGACCAGGATAAACGGCACGGAGCCGACCAGCGACACCGGACGGAAATCACGCACCAGATCGTAAGACTGCTTTTGCAGGCTGGCATTGATGGTGTGAGACCCCGTTGCCAGCAGCAAGGTGTAACCGTCGTTGCGCGCTTTGGCGACAATTTCGGCGGCGATGCTGCCACCGGCGCCGGGCCGCTGGTCGATGACGATCTGCTGTCCCCAGGCGTCGGTCAGTTTCTGGCTGACCGCGCGCGCCAGTGCGTCCGGCCCCGGTCCGACCACGAAGCGTATAGGCTTCAGCGGATACTCCTGCGCTGTTCCGGCGCCGGCCATTGCCGCCAGCGCCAGCCCCGCTGCACCGCACAGAATCGCCGCGCGCATCGCCTCAGTCCGGCTGCGCATTGGAATCCTTCACCGCCTTGGCCCATTTGCGGATTTCACTCTGGACGAAGGCTGCAAATGCAGCGGGGGTCATGACCTGCGGCTCGCTGCCGACGGCGAGCAGGCGCTCGACCACATCAGGCTGCGCGATGGCATGCTGCGTTTCCTGATACAGACGCGTAACCACTGCTGGCGGCGTTCCCGACGGCGCGAACAGGCCGTACCAGCCGATCACCTCGAAGCCTTTGATCGTCTCACTGATGGTAGGCATCTCCGGCGCCAGCGCCGAGCGCGTCGCGCTGGTGACACCCAGCCCGCGCAGGCGTTTGGACTGCACCAGCGGCAGCACCGCCGTGGTCACGGCGATGGAAAAATGCACATGGCCGCCGATCAGGTCGTTGACCGCCGGCATGATGCCTTTGTACGGCACGTGGACGAAATCAATGCCGGCAGCCGACCTCAGCATCTGGGATGCGAGATGTGGCGGCGTTCCCGCGCCGCCGCTGGAATACAACAATTGCCCACGGGAAGATTTCGCCAGTGCAATCCATTCGCGAACTGAGCGCACCGGCATGCTGGGGTGCACCACCAGCACGAAAGGCGCGGTCGAGATCATGGATACCGGAATGAAATCGCGCGTGAGGTCGTAACCCAGTTTCGGGAACAGCGTCATGCTGATGGCCTGGCTCGCCGAACCCATCAGCAGCGTGTAGCCATCCGGGGCGGCCCGTGCAACAAACTCCGCGCCGACATTGCCGCCGGCGCCGGGCCGGTTTTCAACGTAGAACTGCTGGCCCATCCGCTCCGCGAATTTGGCCCCCAGCATGCGACCGATCACATCGGGGCCGCTGCCGGCGGCGACGGCAATCATCCGCACCGGACGCTGCGGATAGTTCTGCGCACCCGCCGGCCAGCAGGCCAGCAGCGTCGCCACTGCGATTGCCAGTCTGACGCGGTGTCCGGACATGGAGCGTCTCCTCAAACCTTTCGTGCGTATCCACGGCGGCCGCAATTGCGTGCCCGCAGCAGTTCGCCGCCCGTCGTGGTCACATAAAGGCTGCTCAGGCCGGCATCGCCAAAGGCACAACGCATCGGCAGATCGGCCGGCAGCGGATGGGTCTCCAGCACAGCACCGGCCGGACTGAACACATAGACCAGCGCACCGGCACCGCTGCCCTGCGCACCCGCGCAGGCGACGATATTGCCATCCGCATCGAGGCACATCCCCTCAATACCGCGGTGCGCACCACGGTGATCAGCACCGAAGGTGTGCAGGACAGTGTACGGCCCGAGCTCGCCGTCATCGCGCACGGCATAGGCACGCAGTTCGCGCAGCGGTGACTGCGCGTCGCCTTCTGCGACATACAGCGTTTTCTCGTCAATCGACAACAACATTGCACGGGGCGCACGCGTGTCGTGGGTCATGCGGCGCAGCGTCCAGGACTTGCGTTCATCGCGCTCCAGGCGCAGCACCGACGCATGCTCCAGCGGCGGGAAGATCTTGGGTCCGAAGGCCGGTGTGCCACTGTGCGGATCGGAAAACCAGACACGACCGGTGCGATCGACAGCGAGGTCGCAGGGATGGTTGTGGATGCGGCCGTTCAGCCGCGTTGCGGTTACCGTGGCCGAACCGTCGGCGAGGTAATGCACTATGCGACGCCCGCCCTCCTGGCAACCATAAAGGGAACCGCGCGGCCCAGCTGCAATGCCGTTGGTGCGTCCCGTGTAACGCCGGTACTCGGTAGTGGCGCTGCTCGCCGGATCAAAGCGCAGAATGCGCTCCTCGTTGATCAGGCTGAACAACATGCCGCTGCCATCCCACACCAGGCCGCCGGCCGGACCGTTATGCGGCCCCGCCCCCTTTTCAAAAGTCCATGCCATCGGTGGCCCCCCTTATTTGATCATGATTACCAGACCGCAACACCGGGGATCTTGACCCGGGTGCGGTAAACCGAATCGTAGGTCGTGACATACAAGGAACACCAGTCGTCATCACCCCACGCCATGTTGGTACTGTGACCGGGAATCTTCAGCCGGCCAAGCACACCACCCTGCGGATCCAGCACGTATACCCCGCCCGGCCCGGTGCAATAGACATTGCCCTCGATGTCGAGCTTCATGCCGTCGGCGACACCGGGTTCGGGCTCGGTGAACTTGTGGAACAACCGGCCAGGACTGACGCTGCCGTCCGCTTTCACGTCATGGACATTGATCAGGCCAAGACGGCTGTCGTTGACATAGAGCAACTTCTCGTCAGGCGAAAACGCCAGGCCGTTGGGATAGGTGCAGTCGGCAATGGCCAAACTGACCGTCTTGCCGTCGGGCGACAGGCGGAACACACCCATCACGTCGAGATAACGCTGGGTGTCCTGCGCCACCATGCCCGGAATCACCAGCCCGCCCGCGGAATCGGTCCACCAAATCGAACCGTCAGATTTGACGACGATATCGTTGGGACTGTTGAATTTTTTTCCATCGTAACGATCCGCAATGACTTTTGTTGAGCCGTCTTTTTCGAATCGCCAGATGGTGCGGTTGGACCAGCCCGCAACAACGATGCGACCCTCGCGATCAAAGGTCATGCCGTTGGCGTGACCCGAGGGCCGCATCACCACATCCTGGCTGCCCCCGGGTTTCCACTTCCAGATGGTGTTGCCGATAATGTCCACCCAGTAGAGCAGCCCGGTGCGGCGGTCCCACACCGGGCCTTCACCAAACGTCAGTCCGTGGGCGATGCGATCCATCGGCGCATCGCGGCCGATGATGCGCGCGAGGCCTGGTGCTTCGAGATCAATATCCACCGGCGGCTCCTTCCGGGGTCCAGGCTTTCTTGGCAAAAGCCTTGATGTCGCTGGTGGCATCAATGACCACCGGACGGTTCAGCGTGTACGCCTTTTGCAATGCCGCGCGCAACTCTGCCGGCGTGCTTGCACGCAAGCCGACACAACCGAAGGATTCAGCGACCTGCGCAAAATCCGTTGTACGGAATTTCCACAAATCTTCCGGATGGTCCTGGGCTACGCCATCAAACGCCTTGTCCCACAGCGGAATCTCCTGGTTCAGCGCATTGTTGTTGTTGACCACCACCACCAGATTAATACCGAAGCGCGCCGCGGTTTCCAGTTCTCCGATGTGATAGTAGAAAGCACCGTCACCGGTAAAACACACCACCGGCTGGTCGGGCAGCGCGCACTTCACACCCATCGCCCCGGGGAAACCCCAGCCCATGGAGCCTGCGCAGCGGATGTAGCGCTGCGACGGATGGCGCAGTTCAACCATGACCCCGGTCCACATGCCCGAGTGCCCGGTATCCGACACCACCACGCCGTTGTCGGGCAGGGTCGCGGAAATCTCCTTGCAGATGCGTTCTGGCCGCATCGGCACCGCATCTGAATCACGCAACGCTGCAGCTTCTGCGCGCCATTCGGCGACCAGTTGCTGCACCCGGGCGACCCAGGGCGCCATCGCGGGTGCGGGCTGCGCCGGTACCACCTTGAGCAATTGCTGCAGCGTCGCCTTGGCATCGCCGGCCAGGGAAACACTGTTCGGGTAATTCCGCCCGAGCTCCAGCGGCTCAATGTCGAGCTGGATCACGCGCGTGCCGGTGCCCGGGATTCTCCAGTTGACCGTGGTCTGGCCGCCGGTGCGGCTGCCGATGAAAAACACCAGGTCGGCCTCATGCACCGCGCGATTGGCGCAGGACCGCGAGTACGTGCCGACCACACCCACTGCCAGCGGATGTTGATCGACGATTGCAGATTTGGCATTGAGCGAAGTCGCCACCGGTATCGACAGGCGCTCGGCCAGCGCAATGACTTCCGCCTGCGCGCCGGATGACATCACGCCGCCACCGGCGACGATGATCGGGCGCTGTGCCGCTGCCAGCTGTTTCGCCACTTCGCGGATCTCTGCAGCATCGGCCACGGGACGGAACGCCGGTACGCGGGCAAACTGTGTCTCGACCAGCGCCGACAGCTCGGCCTCACCATCGGCAACCTGACCGTGCAGACCGCGCAACTGCAGATGCACCGGGCGCGGCGCGCCCGTGGTCGCCGCGCGGAAGGCCTGACGCAACAGGTCGGGCAGCCGCGCCAGATCGTCGACGCGCGCATTGAACTTGGTCACCGCGTCGAACTGCGACATGTCCTCGACTTCCTGGTACGCGTTACGGTAACGCCCCGAGGGCACATGACCACCGGTGATGGCGATCAGCGGTGCGCTGGCCATGTAGGCATCGCGCAGGCCCGCAGCGAGATTGGACGCCCCGATCTGCTGCGACATGCAGATCCCGGGTTTGCCGCTGGCGCGGGCATAACCGTCGGCCATATAGACCGCGGATTTTTCGCCGTGAGTCATGACCCGGCGGATGTTCATGCCCTCCATTTCTGCCATGCCCTTCAGCAGGATGGCGGGAACATAAAAAAGATGGCTGACGCCGTAACCGCGCAGCATTTCCGCGACCAGGCGCGAACCCGTCATTCTTGACATGCCTACCCCCTCCAGAGTGCAGCCCGCAGTGTAAAACCGCCTCTATATGTAATAAAAGAATATTTGAGTATTGTTCAATATGATTTTGTTATAGTTAAACCCCCCTGCCACCCGCACTCCTCACTCCTCACTCCTCACACCTGCATCACATGAACCTGCGCCAGCTCCGCTACCTCCAGACCATCGCCGAATCGGGCTATAACATTTCGCGTGCCGCCACCCGCCTGCACACCGCGCAACCCGGCGTCAGCAAACAGATTCAGCTGCTGGAGGAGGAACTCGGCGTAGGCCTGCTACTGCGCAAGGGCAACCGCATCGTCGGCGTCACCGAAGCCGGGGCGGCAGTGCTGGAGGTGGCGCAACGCATGCTGCGCGACGCCGACAGCGTACGCAACATCGGCGCCGAATTCACCCAACAGCAGTCCGGCCGCCTGGTGATCGCCACCACACATATCCATGCCCGTTATGTGTTGCAACGGGTGATCAAGGAATTCATGAATAGTCATCCCCGGGTGCAACTGGTGCTGCGCCAGGGCGGCCCTGCACAGATCGCACAACTGGTCGCCGCCGGCGAAGCCGATCTCGGCATCAGCAGCGAACCGCCGGAACCGGTGGATGAACTGGTGATGCTGCCCTGCTCCAGACTGGACCGCAGCCTGATTACCCGCGCACGCCATCCGCTATTGAAGGCAAAGCGGCTGACGTTGAAGATGCTCGCGGCCTATCCCCTGATCACGCTGGACCAGAGCTATGTTGGCGGTTCTGCCGTGCTGCGCGCCTTCGAGAAAGCGCGGATTACACCGAACATCGTCCTGTCGGCCATCGACGCCGACGTCATCAAGACTTATGTCGAACTGGGGTTGGGCATTGCCATTCTGCCCACGGTGGCCTACGAGCCGAAACGCGACCGCAATCTGCGCGTGAGGGATGCCAGCAATTTGTTCGACCCCACCAGCACGCGTATCGAAATCCGCCGCAGCAGTTTTCTGCGCGATTACATGTACGATTTCATCAGGCTGGTGGCCCCGACCTGGACACGCGACATGATTGACCAGATCATGCGCGCGGCGCCGCACTAGGACCTGTCCTGGTGCCGCGGTGCGCGGCCCACACACACCACAGCCCTATTGCCGCGGGCAGAGCCAGTAATACGAACACCATCTGGTAATTCCCGGTCAGCAAAAATGCGTTGGCAAAAGCAATGGGGCCGATGGCTTTGCCGATATTGACGAACACCAGTGAACCGCCGGTCGCGACGCTGATGGATTCGCGCGGCGCGAGCCGCGCGACCTCGGCAAGGAATGCACCGTTCCAGCCGCTGGCGGTGGAACCCAGGACAAAAAACAGCGCGCAGGCAGCGACCATCGACCACTGCGGCGTCACCGCATAACAACCCAGCGCCGAAGCGGTCATCACCACACCCAGCAGCGACAACATGCCGAAACAATTGCCGGTGAGATCGGCGAGCCAGCCCCAGAATACGCGGCCGGAGACGCCGCCGACCTGCGACGCCGTGAGCACGATGCCGGCTTCAATCAGTCCCCAGCCCAGTTCTTCATTGAACAGGATCACCGTAAACGTGCTGAGGCAGATCTGCACCACGACAAAACTGCCGCCCGAGATCGACAGCAAGCGCAACCCCGGATGTTTCCAGATCGTCATTACGCCGCTGAACGGGTTGCCGCTGATCCTGGCCTGCGGATCGCGGTCATCATCCCAGTGCGGGCGCCCGCGCTGCAGCACGAACACCAGCACATACAGCGCCAGTGAATTGCCAAGAATGGCCCATTGCCAGCCCCAGGCCACGGCGACCGCCGGCGTGATCAGTGCGGCGCCAATGCCACCCAGCGGCACGCCGGTCTGTTTCAGCGAAAAAATCAGGTTACGCCGGGCCGTCGGCGTAAAACGCATCAGCAGGCTCGATGCCGACGGCGTCAGCGAACCGTAACCCAGGCCCAGCGCAATGGAAGCTGCGTAAAAGAAAAATACGTGCGGCAAAATCGCGATCAGGCCACCGGTGGCGACCAGCGTCAGGCCGATCTGCTGCATACGGGTCGCCCCCCAGCGCTGGCTGAAGCGGCTGCCGAAAGCCAGCGCGACAATCATCGCAAGAGCCAGCAGGCTGATCTGGTAACCGATCAGCGCTGAGGAAATACCCAGGGTCTCAGCAACTTTGGGCGCGACAGCGGGAATCATCGTGGTGCCCATGGTGCCGATGCTCTGCCCTGTCACCAGCACCCCGATCATGAAACCGAAGGAAGGCCGGCGCGGATCGCCGGCGGCGGCGGTCGTCACTGCACGGTCCGTGGTGGCACCGTCCACAGATAGATCGTTGAAGACCAGCTGCCGGTTACATCATACTTTTCGTCGAGGTCGAGGCTCACCTTGCGCTCGGGTTTCCAGTCGCCGAAATCAAAGTCGTGGGAAACGATGCGGGTGCCGGGACGCAGCTCGCGGATTAACCGGGGACGCAGCGCGTGCATCATGTCGGGCAGCAGGTAGAGCGTGATCACCGTCGCCTCGCGGATGTCCGCCTGCAGCACGTCACGCGTCTCGAAACGCACCTGCTGCTCCAGCTTGAGTTTGCGCGCAGCCAGAGTGCTGCGCTCGACCAGTTCGCCGTCGATGTCGTAACCCTTGCCGCGGGCGCCGTATTTCTGCGCGGCGGTGATGATGATGCGGCCATCGCCCGAACCGAGATCGATCACGAAATCGCGATCGCTGACCTGCGCGATGTTGAGCATGGCCTCGACCACGCGCTGCGGCGTCGGCACATACGGCCCGCCGCTGAGTACCGGCTCCTGCGCCATTGCAGCGCCGCCTGCGACCGCCAGCACGCTCATAGCCAGGATTCGAAGAAACAAAAAAATACCTTTAAAATCAATTACTTATAGATATGCCGGCACATTTCATCCGGTCTGGTCATCCAAACCCACCTTGGAACGCCAATCCTTACTCTTGAATAGCAGCGGCTTCAGCGCCAGCGCGAGCAGCAGCAGTCCGAGCACCAGCATCACCACCGCAATCGGACGCACAAGGAATATGCCATAACTGCCACCGCTCATCGCCAGCGACTGACGCAGCGACAACTCCAGCATCGGGCCCAGCACCAGGCCCAGCGCCACCGGCGCCAGATCAAAACCGAATTTGCGCAGCCCATAACCAATGCCGCCCATCCCGAGCATGATCCACACGTCGATCATGCTGTTGCTGACCGAATAACAGCCGAGGATGCAGAACGCGAGAATGCAGGGATAAAGATAGGCGTAGGGGATGCGCAGCAGGTTCACGAACAAGCCGACCATCGGCAGGTTCAATACCAGCAGCACCACGTTGCCGACGTACATGCTGGCAACGAAGCCCCAGAACAGATCCGGCTGCTGCTGGATCAGCATCGGACCCGGCAGGATGCCGTGGACCATGATCGCCGCGATCATCACCGCAGTCACCGGACTGGTGGGTATGCCCAGCGCCAGCATCGGCACAAAGGCGCCGGTCGCCGCCGCGTTGTTAGCCGATTCCGGCCCGGCAACACCTTCGATCGCGCCCTTGCCGAAACGCTCCGGATGTTTCGACAGTCGGCGCTCGATGCCGTAGGACACGAATGACGAAATGATGTGCGCCGATCCGGGAATGATGCCGATCATGAAACCGAGCAGGCTGCCACGCATGATCGGGCCGACCGACAGGCGCAAATCCTCGCGCGACGGAATCAGCTGGCGCATCGTCGGTTGTTGCACTCTCGGCGGCTCGGCCTGGCCCGCCGTGAGCAGGATTTCGGAAATGCCGAACAGGCCCACCGCTACCGGCACGATGCCGACGCCGTCGCCGAGCTCGACAATATCAAAGCTGAATCGCGTGTAACCGCTCATCACATCGATGCCGATCATGCCGAGCAGCAGGCCGAGCACCGCCATCGCCAGCGTTTTCAGCATTGAGCCGCCGCTCATGTAGGCCAGCACGAACAAACCCATCAGCAGCAGCGCGGTGTATTCCGGCGGTCCGAAGCGCAGCGCGAAATCCGCCAGCGTCGGCGCCAGCAGCATCAGCCCGACCACGCCGACGGTGCCGGCAAAAAACGAACCGATGGCGGCAATCGCCAGCGCCGGACCCGCACGGCCCTGCTGCGTCATCGCATAACCATCGACACAGGTCATCACCGAAGCCGCCTCGCCGGGAATGCGCATCAGGATCGAGGTTGTTGAGCCGCCGTACATCGCGCCGTAATAAACGCCGGCGAGCAGTACGATGGCCACGATGGGATTCAAGCCAAATGTCGCAGGCAGCAGCAGACTGATGCCGGCCAGCGGCCCCAGCCCCGGCATCATGCCGACCAGGGTGCCGATGATGCAGCCGAAAAAAGCGTACATCAGCACCTGCGGCTGGAACGCCACCGAGAACCCCATCATCAGGCTGTTGAAGGTTTCCTGCATCAGAAGCCCCAGGGGCCGCGCGGCAGCGGCACTCTGAGCAGATCACCGATGACATAAAACGATCCCAGGCTGAACCCCGCCGCCACCAGCGCCACCACCAGCGGCTTTTTGCGTTCAACCACGCCGAGGAAAAACACCAGAAAAATGGCGATGCTCAGGCGGTAACCAATGCGCTCAAGGGCGAGTGTCGCGACAGCGCAGGCAATCAGGATCACCGCCGCACGACTGGCTTCCGGCCAGCGGATCGCCAGCAGCGGCGCGGAACGTCCGCCAAACACGGCAATCATCAGCCCAATGCCACCGAACGCAATCGCCAGCAGCAAGGGTACATAACCGGGCCCGGGATCGGAGAGGGAACCCACGGGAAAAGCGCGGTTCAACCACCAGACGCAAATCGCCAGGGCAAACAGCATCAGCCCGGAAACTTGATCGCTTTTGAGTCCATCGCTTTTCATTCCGGTCCCTTGCATCAATGGTTACCCTCCGACCTTGCCGACGATTTTCACCACCGCGGCGAGTCGTTTGGCATCGGCATCCAGATATTTGGCGAACTCCGGCGCATCCAGGTACTGCACCGGTGAATTCAGCTTGGCCATCTGGCTTTTGAAGTCGGGATCGGCCACAGCCTGCCGCGTCGCTTCGCGCAGCACTTTGACCACCGGTGCCGGCGTCGCCGCCGGCACAAACAGCCCGGCCCAGATGTAATACACAATGTCGTAGCCCTGCTCCTTGAACGTCGGCACCTCCGGATAGTTCGGATGGCGCTCAGCCCCCCAACTGACAATGGTGCGCAGCTTGCCGGCCTTGACGTGGCTGCTGATCGCGGCAGGCCCGCCGACGGTCATCGTCACATGCCCGCCCAGCAACTGGGTAATCGCCGGACCGCCGCCGGTCGTCGGCACATGGCGCATTTTCAGCTTGGCCGCGTGCAGAAACATTTCCATCGGCATATGCAGCGCACCGTAGACGCCGGAAGACGAGAACGACAGCTCGCCCGGCTGTTTGCGTGCCAGCGCGATCACTTCTTTCAGCGTTTTCACCGGCAGCGAAGGATGCACCACCAGAATCACCGGGTCCGCCGAAATCAGTGCCACCGGCGCCAGTTGATCCAGCGAGTATGCCGGCTTGCGGTCAAACAGCTTGTCCGCTTCGGGGATTACCGAAATGCTCGACAGCGCCATCAGCAGCGTATAACCATCGGGTTTGGCATTGGCCACGGCGGCATTGCCCACGGCGCCGCCTGCGCCCGGCCGGTTGGCGACCGACACCGGCTGCTTGAGGATTTTCTCCAGCGCTGCCGCGGTCGGCCGGCCGGTGATGTCGGCCACGCCGCCCGGCGGGAACGGCACGATCATGGTCAGCGGCCGGCCAGGATAAACTTCCTGGGCATGAACACCGGCCGCAGCCAGCGCCCCGATCACAGCAAAAGCAATGTGCTTCATCGTCCCCTCCTCCGGGTTATTGATTTTTGCCATGCGGCACGCAGTTCAGTACAAGCTGCTTTTACTGATCAGGCCACCGGATTTTCCAGCGTGCCGATGGGCTCGATGGTGATGGCCACGTGGTCGCCGGGTTGCAGATACTTCGGCGGATTAAAACCGATGCCGACACCGGCACAGGTACCGGTGGCAATCAGATCACCCGGTTCCAGAGTCATTACTTTGGATAAATCCTCGATCAGCCGCGGAATATCGAATATCAACTGGCTGACGAAGGCATCCTGGCGCAGCTCGCCGTTGACCTTGGTGGTCAGCCGCAATTGGGTCACATCCTTGATTTCATCGGCGGTGACGATGCACGGCCCCATCGGGCAGAAACCGTCAATACTCTTGCCGAGGAACCACTGCTTGTGACGGTTCTGCAGCGTGCGCGCGGTCACGTCGTTGATGATGGTGTAGCCGTAGACATGTTTGTAGGCATTTTTCTGGGTGATGTTGCGGCCGCCTTCGCCCATGACCACCGTCAGCTCACCTTCATAGTCCACTGAATTGGTGTAATCGTTGGCGCTGGGGATCGCAACCCCGGGACCGATCACCGAGTTCGGCCACTTGGTGAACATGATCGGCACATCGGGAATGGCGTTGGCGCCGGCGCTGGCATCAAAACCGCTGTTGTGGAATTCCTTGGCATGATCGTGATAGTTCTTGCCGACGCAGAGGATGTTTTTTGCCGGGCGCGGAAACGGCGCCAGCAACTTGACACTCGCCAGCGGCAGACGGCCCTCACCGCTTTTGACCGCCTTGCGTGCACGCGACAGGCCCTTTTTGCCCAGCGCAACAAACGCCGTCATCTCCTTCGGCAGCCGCGTGGATGCCGAAAGATCGACGATGGTGTTGGACTCCTTGTCATGCACGCCGACGCGCACGCCCTTGGCATCGGAAAA
>JAKFUS010000064.1:12765-23764 GCA_021732605.1 Betaproteobacteria bacterium
CCGGCACCGGGACGGTTCTCGATGATGACGTTCTGCCCCAGCGGCTGCTGCAATTGCTGTGCGAGGAAACGTGCGTAAACGTCTGCGGGACCGCCGGCGCCGAAGGGCACAATGATGCGGACCGGCTTCGCTGGATAACCCTGAGCCTGCAAACCTGTCGCCGCCAGCACCATCAGCAGCCCCACACCCTGCACCAGTAATTGACGTACGCGCATCGTATTCTCCTCACGAGGTTGAATCCGGTTTGCTACGCGCCTGCTGCGGCAAGTGCAAGCGGCGCAATTTGTTCCACATATTGTAACCCACACCCACTCAGCACCGGCATTGCGGCAGGCGCCGTTTAAAAACACTCTGTTAGACTCGAAGCGGTGATCCCGGGAGTGAAAGCACGATGAGTTGCGCACACCATGAGCTGCAGCATACGCATGATCAATCCAGCCAATAGCAAGCTCAAACCCTGATGGAACCCATGAGCGGTTTCCGGCTGGCACTCAGCCGCGTCGTTGATGTGCGCCCCGCTGAAGTCCGGGCCTTGTTATGGTCCTTCGCCTATTTTTTCTGCCTGCTCGCCGCCTATTACGTACTGCGCCCGGTGCGCGACGAAATGGGTCTCGCCGGCGGCATCAAGAACCTGCCTTGGCTGTTCACCGCCACCTTTGTCGTGATGCTGGCCGTGATGCCGCTGTTCGGTGCGGTGGTGGCGCGTGTGCCGCGGCAACGTTTCATTCCGCTGGTCTATCACTTCTTCACCGCAAACATCCTTATTTTCTGGCTGTTGCTGACCTTCAAGGTCGCAATGCTCGATACCGCACGCGTGTTTTTTGTCTGGATCAGCGTATTCAACCTGTTCGCCGTCTCGGTGTTCTGGTCGTTCATGGCCGATTTGTATCAATCGGAACAGGGCAAACGCCTGTTCGGCTTCATTGCCGCCGGTGGCTCGGCCGGTGCGCTGCTCGGGCCCCTGATCGCGGCCGGTCTCGCCGAACCCATCGGCCGCGCCAACCTGTTGCTGATCGCCGCACTGCTGCTGGAAATGGCCGTGTTGTGTGCAATGCGCCTGGAATCCGCCGCGGTATTACCCAAAAGCGTAATCAAGGGCGGCAGTACATCAGCTCAGACTATGCCAAGTGATTCCGGCGTGGGCGGCAGCGGCATCGCGGGTCTGATGATGGTGCTGCGCTCACCCTATCTAGCCGGCATTGCGCTGTGGGTCGCGCTGCTGTCGCTGGCCGGCACTTTTCTGTATTTCCAGCAGGCCAACATTGTCGCTGCGCTGAGCGATGACCCAAACCGGCGCACAGCCATATTTGCGCGCATCGACCTCGCCGTCAGCCTGGTGACCATCATTGTGCAATTCACAGTCACCGGAAAAATCATCCGTCGCTTTGGTGCCGGCCCTGCCACCGCTTTTCTACCTTTGGTATTTGCCGCGGGCTTCCTCGCGCTGGCATTGACACCCATGCTGTGGGTGGTGATTGCCTTCCAGGCCACACAACGTGCTGCCAACTTCGCCATCTCCAATCCGGCGCGCGAACTATTGTTCACTGCACTCGACCGCGCGGAAAAATACAAAGCCAAATACGTCATTGACAATGTCGTGTTCCGCGGCGGTGATGCGGCGAGCGGCTGGTTATTTCATGTGCTGCGTGGTCTCGGCATGGAACTCGGCGCGATTGCACTGGCTACAGTACCTGTGGCCCTGGCCTGGGTGGCGCTGGCACTGGCGCTGGGGCGCGGACATGAGCGCCGGGCAAACAATCCACCTTCATCCACCACCCCGGAACTATAAATTATGTTTAAAATCAATAGTTTATATACACGCCGAGACATACTCTCACTAGGCGCAGGACTGGCCGCCGCCACACTGCCGGGTTTGTCCGCAGCACAAAAAACCCAGCCGCTACTGACCCGGCTGATCCCGAAGAGCAAAGAACCCCTGCCCGTCATCGGCCTCGGCACCGCCATCATTTTTGATATCGGCAATGACACCGACAAACGCGCCGAACGCACACAGGTCATCCACACGCTGCTCGATGGCGGCGCAAGACTGGTGGATACCGCCCCGTCATACGGGACCGCGGAAGGCGTGGTCGGCGACCTGCTCGCCGCAGCGAAAGTGCGCGACAAGGTTTTTCTCGCGACCAAGGTGCGCTCCAACGACAACGATGCCTTCATCGCGCAGATGAAGGCATCACAGCAAAAGCTGCACTCGCCGAAAATCGACCTGATGCAGATGCATAACGTGGGATTTCTCGAGCGCAGGATGTTTGCCTCCCAGCTCGCCATCTTGCGCGAGTGGAAACAACAGGGCCACTTCCGCTACATCGGCGTCACCCATTCGCAGGACCAGGAACGCGCCAACGACCGCCTGATCGAAATGATGCAGCAGGACAAGCTCGATTTCATCCAGGTCAACTACTCGATGGCCGAACGCAGCGTCGAGCAGCGTTTGCTCGCGGCGGCGGCCGATACCGGTACGGCACTGCTGTGCAACCTGCCGTTCGGACGCGGTCAATTGTTCCGCGCGGTGCGCGGCAAAGCGGTGCCGGACTGGGCCGCCGAATTCGACGCCACCAGCTGGGGCCAGTTTTTCCTTAAATACCTGCTGACCAACCCGGCCGTCAATGCCGTGATCCCCGGCACCGACAAGGTTGAATACATGATCGACAACCTGAATGCCGGACGCGGACGGCTGCCGGATGCGGCCATGCGCAAGCGGATGGTGGCGTTTATTGAGGGGCTGTGAATTTGGTGATTGGTGATTGGTAACTGGTAAGAGGTGATGGGAAATAACCTGAATTGCTGCGATGCCCCCTCCCCGATTACCACTCACCAGTTACCAATTACCAATCACCAGTCACCGCCTTTTCACCGGCTTAATCGCCACACCATCCACACTGATGCGCTGATTGAGCAAATTCACGCAGGCCGCAACCACCTGCAGCGACGGCGTTGCCACGCCGGTGATCTGCCCCAGCTCGAGCACGACATTGACGATGGCATCCATTTCCAGCGGCCGGCCGCCGCGCACATCCTGCAGCGTTGAGGTCGGCAGCGACGCGCGTTTGGCGGCGCCGCTGACGATTGCCTCCGGGTCCGCATCGAGCACCGTGCCCACGGAAGCGGCGACCGCCATGACCTCGCGCATCAATGCCACCGCGAGCAAGCGGGTTTGCGGAAATTCCGCGACTTCACGCGCAGTCGACTGGGTAATGGCACCAAGCGAATTCCATACCGCATTGCCCACCAGCTTGGTCCACTTCACCTTGCGCACGTCATCGGATACCTTGCCGTTCCAGCCGGCGTGGGTGGTCATCGCGGCAATTTCCTGCACCCGCGGTGTAATGCGGTTGTCGATCTCGCCGATGACCAGGGCATCGGTGTCGGCATCCGGCAGGCGGATGCGGCCCGGTTCCACCAGATCCGCGGGCTTCAGCGCCGTGCCGCCAATGATCATGTGTGATTCGAAGGTACGCGCCAGCACGCCGTCCGGGTCCAGTGTTTTCAGTGGCGTGCCGCGATATCTGGAATCGATGCCATCGAAATACCACCAGGGTATGCCGTTCTGCGGAAATACCAGCACGCCGTCTTTCGCGACCAGGCCGCGCAGATGCTGTGCCGCCGCTGCAATCTGCTGCGATTTCAGCGTCACAAAAATCACGTCATACGGGGCTTTTTCTTCACCGGGTTTGCACACGCGTACCTTGATCGGATCTGGTCGCCCACTTCGCGGCCCTTCCAGGAAGATGCCGCGCGAAGACAATGCGTCATATTGCGCGCCGCGCGCCACCAGCGTCACATCCTCGCCGGCAGCCGTCAGGATTGCCCCCAGATAACCACCAATTGCGCCCGCCCCGTAGACCAGTATTTTCATCATCCGCCTTCATGTTTGTTGCTCGGGAAAATCGTAACGCACAGCGAAAAAGACTGCACGAAACTCAATGACAAATTGTTTTTAATTGCTTTTTATCAACTGCGCCAGCGCCGGCGCTATCGCTGCATCGGCCAGCGCCGCCAGTTCCGCCGCGGTGCGGTTCTGGACCGGATGCGGCACATAGACGATGGCCGGATCGAAGCCCAGTGCACGACTCTGCGCCACAACGGCGTCCTTGAATTCCGTGGTTACCACCGACACTCCCGGCAGCCCCAGCGTATCGAAGGTCATCAGGTCGTGCAGACTGCACGACGTGCAAGACCCTCAATCGGATAAACCGATCAGCACCAGATCGGCCTCGGCAACCACACGGTCAACGACTTCCTTCGGTGCAACCTTGGCATTGGTCGGCTTGGCGTAACGCCTGGTCTTGATGCCGCGCTCGGCCATGCGTTTCTCAACGCTGTCGAAAAATTCATCGCTGCGCGCTTTGCCGATCTCGAACAGCGCCAGCGTGAGGCCGTCGAGTGACGCCGGTGGTGCGCGGCGTGCGCGCTTCACCGCTTCGGTTTCGGCTGTCGGATCGCGCAGCCAGCTCATCGTGTTCATACTCGAATCTCCTTGGTGACCGGTTGCAGTTCGGTGCAACTGCGGCCCGCGAGCCAGCCCGGCAGAATCGCCGAGAACAGTCCCGCAGCGCCGCCGGCGCGCACCACCATCAAACCATCTTCATGAAACTTCGGCACCTGCTCATGGGCACGGCTCGCCGGGATACCCTCGCCCACACCATCCACACCGGCCACCAGTTCCGCTCCGGGGCGTATCGTCGCCTCGTACAGGGCGCGTTCGATGCGCGTACGATCCCATCCGGCTTCGCGGTAAATCGCATAATGCTCAGGTGACAGCACCACCACCGCACGCGCCGACTGCACCAGCTTGGGGTGGCCGATTTTCACCAGCGACATCGCAAACGATTTGGTCAGTGCTTCGGGTGTGCGCGATTTCTGATCGACAAACGCTTCGGGACCGTGACCCTGAAACAGCGTGACGGTCGAAGTTCCGGGTGCAAAACCGCGGGCTACCGACAGCGGCTGCCATGCCGGGTCCGATTCATCTTCAGCGAAACACAGCGTGTATTTACTCGGCGCACCAAGGGTCGCGCGGTCGGCTTCACCGGGCCGCCCGCCGCCGACATTGCGCACGATCAGGTTCAGTGCACGCCCGATCGTGGCGTTGGCGCGGTTGCCCTGGCCCAGCGCGTTGATGCCGCTGTTCATGCCGATGCGCCTGGCCATCGGACCGTTGACAATGATGACCGGGCCGGAAAAATAAGTCGTCGCCAGCACTCCGTGCAGCGTGAACACCGGCTCCAGCGCGGCATCGAGGGCGGCGAGCAGCACCGGCATGTATTCCGGCCTGCACCCGGCCATCACCGCGTTGATGGCGACTTTCTCGATGCTGCATTCAACAAGATTCGGCGGCATCCTGCCGACAATCTCGTCGGGTTTTCGGTTCGTGCCCTTCAGCATCGCGATCACCCGCACGTCGGTCGGTGGCGTGACGGGCAAGCCGTCAGTCCAGCCGCGCTGATAACACAGCTCCGCCGGATCAACCGCTTCGCCGTACTCGATCTTGCGCGCCGCCAGCCAGGTGGCGCCGCTGTGTTTTGCTTCCAGCTTCTCGGCCACCCCGGGCTCGAGTGCCAGCGACCCTCACCCGGGTTTGAGCGGCGGGTGTTGCGATCCCAGATCGGCAATGCCGGTCAGCCGCTGCCAGCCGGCGCGATCCCAGCCGACGACGCGCTCGATTTCGCGGCCGTGTTCAAAGCGGATCAGGGTCGGCATGAACTCGATATGGTTGGTCCACGACAAGTCGAGCTCACGATCATCGACGATGCCCGCGACATCCGCCGGGAAACGCGGATCGTCCTGCGACACAATGCAGAAATTGCGCACTTCTCGCGCGGCGCGCTGCATTTCGCCCTCAATCAGCACGCAGGTCGGACAGGCGCGTTTGGAAAACACCACCAGACCATCGTCTATCATTTGCGGCACCGCAAGCTCCCGGATTTGATTTGAGCAAGGCAACTTTGCATTGTTCTGCTAGTCTAAACCAATATGTCATCGCGCCAGTCCTTCCACCATCTGTACGTAATCCTGCTGCTTGCGGCCGGCGGCTGCGCGCAGTTCGAGTGGCGGAAACCCGGAACGGCTGCGGCCGACGTCGAGCGCGACCAGGCACAATGCACCGTACAAGGGCGATTCGAAGCGCACCAGCGCATGCCCCTGCAACCGAGCCTTGCGCCTCAGGTGATCACGGACCAGCAAGGCAGAACCATCGTCACGCAAAACACGCAGCCCGACTCCGAGCGGTTTTTCCTTGAGAACAGCCTGCTCCGGCAGTGCATGACTAAACTGGGATATACCCTGCAGCCCTCTGCAACCGCAGTCCGACCGGAATGAACAACGCCGATGAACAAACCCGCGCATCACAAACCTGCGTACCCGCAGCGCCGCAGGGCACTGCAGGCCGCGGCAGCGCTGCTGCTGCTCAACATGACTGACGCGCGCAGCGCACCCGCAGGATTGATCACGCGGCCGATTCCGCGCAGCGGCGAAAGACTCCCTGCAATCGGCCTCGGCACTTACGATACCTTCGATATCCCCCGCGATCGTCTGGCGCAGACCGAATTGCAAGCCGTGCTGCAACGCTTCGTCGAACTCGGCGGGCAGGTTGTCGATTCTTCCCCCATGTACGGCCATGCCGAAGCGGCGGTGGGCACACTCTCCAGCGCACTGGACGTGCGCAAATCGCTGTTCCTCGCCACCAAGGTCTGGACCAGCGGCCGCACTGAAGGCATCCGGCAGATGGAAGACTCCATGCGCCTGATGCAGACCAAAACCATCGACCTGATGCAGGTGCACAACCTGCTCGACCTCAAAACCCATCTTCCGGTGCTGCGCGACTGGAAAAAATCCGCGCGCATCCGTTACCTCGGCATCACCCATTACACCGCCGGCTCGCATGCCGAACTGGAAAAACTGGTCAAGAGCGGCGATTTCGATTTTGTGCAGTTCAACTATTCGCTGGATGAACCGGAAGCCGAAACCCGGTTGTTACCGGCCTGCGCCGATTCCGGCACTGCAACATTGATCAACCGGCCGTTTTCACAGGCCGGCCTGTTCAGCAAAGTCCGCGGCAAACCCCTGCCACCCTGGTGTGCCGATATGGATTGCACGAGTTGGGCACAGTTTTTCCTGAAATGGATCATCAGTCACCCAGCCGTGACCTGCGCCATCCCCGGGACGCGGCTGGTGCGCCACATCGAGGACAACATGGCCGCCTGCAGCGGCCGGCTTCCCGATGCGGCACTGCGCAAACGCATGGCTGATTACTTCTCCGCGCTTTGAGTTTGCGGTTGCTGTGGCTGCGGCGTATTGTTGCTGCGCTTCACTGACCCGCTTCAATCACCATCCACCAGGGAGGAGTTCTCATGTCGGCAACAAAAACACTACTGCAGCTGATGACGGTCTCATGTTTTGCACTGGTCAGCACCACAGCCGCCGCCCAGGCACGGCCGGACTATGGCACCACCATCAATATCGCCGCCGCCAAAAAACTTGCTGCCGGCGTACTCGCCGAATGTCAGGCCAACAAATGGAATGTGGCCGTCGCGGTCGTCGATAACAACGGCGGGCTTATCTACTTTGAACGCATGGACAACACCCAGACCGCCAGTCTGGATATCGCCATCGGTAAAGCACGCAACGGCGCGATGTATCGCCGCTCGACCCGCGCATGGGTCGACACCATTGCCAAGACTGGCCCGGCCGTGATGACGCTTCCCGGCGTTGTAGCCTCTCCGGGCGGCCTCCCGATCATGGCTGACGGCAAGGTGATTGGCGGCGTCGGCGTCAGCGGCGTCACCGGCGATCAGGATGAGCAATGCGCCATGGCCGGCCTGAAGTAATTTTCAACTGATGTTATAAACGGGGCCTCACGGCCCCGTTTTTTATGGAGTACCACCCGTAATGCCCGCGTTCGTGTCAACTACATTCATGCGCTTGGCAGTTTGTATGCTGCTTCTGCTGCTCAGCAGCGGCTGCAGCATGATACGTGTGGGCTATGGCCATTTCGATTCGGTCGCCGCGTGGATGGTCCATGATTACTTCGACCTGAACGCCGACCAGCGCGATTTGTTCGCGCAGCGCTTCGAACGCCTGCACAGCTGGCACCGCCAGACCCAGTTGCCCGAATACGCGCAGTTCCTCGGCGACATTCAGATCCGCGCCAAACGCGGCTTGCGTGACAGCGACATGCTGTGGCTGGTCGATGGCGCCAAACAGCGTTACGCCCGCATCGCCGCGCGCGGCGCCGCCGATGCGGCCGACCTGCTCGCCACGCTGACACCGGAACAAGTTGAAACCTTCCGCCAGCAAGTCGACAAGGACAACAAAAAATTCATGCGCGAACACCGCAACAATGACAGCGAGGTCGAACGGCGCAAGGTGGTGCAGCAGCGCACGCTATCGCAGTTGCGCGACTGGGTGGGGCCGCTGAACGATATCCAGGAAACACGCGTCATCGCCATGCTCAAAACCATGCCGCTAGTCGACAAGCTGCGCCACGAAGATCGGCTGCGCCGCCAGCGCGAGTTTTTTGTGCTGCTCGAACTCCGCAGCGGCGATCGCACGGTATTCGCGCAACGCCTGCGCGACTGGCTGCAGCACTGGGAAGCCGGACGCGGCGCTGAACCGGCGCGGCTATTCGAAGAGTCCTGGAAAAAACGTGCTGAACTCTACGCAGCCGTTGATCAAATGCTGACACCCACCCAACGCACCCATCTGGTCAGCAAGCTGCAGGATTACATCGACGATTTCCGCGACCTATCCAAGGCCAGGCCCAGCGCGACACAAAGCCGCTGACCGTAAAATCCACGTCACTTAATCACGCAATCACCTAGTCACCCATTTACACCCATGCCGTCCTATCCCGGCCAAATCCAATCCAAACTCCCCCACGTCGGCACCACCATCTTCACGTTGATGTCGCGCCTCGCCGCCGAACACAAAGCGATCAACCTGTCGCAGGGTTTCCCGGATTTTGACTGCGCGCCGGAACTGCGTGCACTGGTGACCAAACACTTCAACGCCGGCGTCAACCAGTACCCGCCGATGGCCGGCATCGCACCGCTGCGCGAGGCCGTCGCAGAAAAAATTGAATCGCTGTACGGCGCGGCCTACGACCCGGAGCACGAAGTCACCATCGTGCCCGGCGCCACTTACGCGATCTATACCGCGGTCGCCGCACTAATCCGCCCCGGCGACGAAGTCATCCTGTTCGAACCAACCTACGACAGCTACGGCCCCGCCGTCGAAGTGCATGGCGGCATTCCGGTCTACGTGCAACTGCGTTATCCCGACTACAGCATCGACTGGCAGGCGGTGCAGGCCGCGATCACGCCACGCACCAGGCTGATGATCATCAACACCCCGCACAATCCGACGGCGACCGTGCTGTCGGCGGAAGACCTGCGGCTGCTGGAAGGCATGCTGAAGAAGACCAACATCGTCGTCATCAGCGACGAAGTCTACGAACACATCGTGTTTGATGGGTACAATCATCAAAGCGTCGCCCGCTTTCCTGGGCTCGCCGAACGCAGCTTCCTGGTGTCGTCCTTCGGCAAGACCTATCACGTCACCGGCTGGAAAATGGGTTACGTCGCCGCGCCACGCGAGCTGATGAACGAGTTCCGCAAAGTGCACCAGTTCAACGCCTTCGTCGCCAACAGCCCGCTGCAGTATGTGTTCGCTGAATACATGAAAAACAAGGACGCCTATTTGCAGCTCGCGGCCTTCTACCAGAAAAAACGCGACTTCTTTCTGGACAGCCTCAAAGGCTCACGCTTCAAACCCCTGCCCTCGCGCGGGACGTTTTTCCAGAACCTGTCTTATGAAGCCATCAGCGAAGAGAAGGACACTGATCTTGCGGTGCGGCTGACCAAAGAACATGGCGTTGCGTCGATCCCAGTGTCGGTGTTTTACCGCCAGCCACCGGCGCATCGGGTATTGAGGTTTTGTTTTGCCAAGTCGGAACAGACGCTGGCCAGGGGTGCAGAGATACTCAGCAGGCTTTAAATCAAGCCATGTACGCCTACATAAACATTAAAATATGATAATAAAAACAAATACTTATTAAAACCTATCGGTCGCCCCAACGGAGATCATGCGCCACGATTTCCGCTTGAAATACATATTATTGTATGTATACTAAAACCCGTGAAATTCACGTGGAAATCGGCCAAGCGCACGGCCAACCTGAAAAAGCATGGCTTTGATTTTGCGCATGCCGAAAGCGTATTTAACGGGCCGACCTTCACGGTGGAAGATGCCCGCGATTACGGGAGTGAGCAGCGCTTCAATTCCACGGGCTTTCTGGGCACGGCCATCGTGACCATCTGTCACACGGAAACCGAAGACGAAATCCACATCATCTCCATGCGAAAGGCGGAACCCCATGAAATCGAAACCCTCTCCCGCTACCTCTAAGCCGCCACGCCTGCGTGTAGGCCTGAAGGATGTCAGCCGCGAAGAATTCTCCGCGGCAGTCAGTGAACGGCTGGGCAAGCAGCGCGTTTCCATCATGCTCGACGGCTCGATCATTGCGTTCTTCAAGGCCAAGGCCGGCGAGCGTGGCTACCAGACCCTCATCAATCAAGCACTGCGCCAGGCCATGACTGGCGAACAGATTGAAACCACGCTGCGCCGGGTGATTCGCGAGGAACTGCATACGATGTGAAAAGTAAATGGAGTCAACGTGCTATTTATGTTTATTAGCGCAGATCCACAACAACTTACACTGGCCTCATATACTGTTAATGAAGAACATATTCAGCAGCTGGTTTAGCGGCAGTGGGTCAGCAACGGCAGTCGCCTCATCCCGGAGCGCCGTGCAAGCCCCGCCACTCGTGTTCCGCCAGAGCATGACTTTTCCGATCGTGGACTGGGAAGCCATGGACGTGCATGCGCCCACCACTGAGGACCCGAGACTGCTCGACGAATTCTGGAGCGTTGCGGCGCGAGCTTGGCTTGAAGCGTTGCAGGCTCAGCTCGGCAATCATTTCAC
>JAKFUS010000061.1 GCA_021732605.1 Betaproteobacteria bacterium
GGCATCCATCAGCACGGTCGCGCGCCCATAACACATTCGCCCGCGCAAGCTGGCTGCGCAAAGGTTCCACCAGTGTCGCAGGCAGCATTACCGCCCGATCCTTGTTGCCTTTTGCCTCGCGCACAATAATCGTGTTGCGTGTGAAATCAATATCTTTAACACGCAAGCCCATCGCCTCCATGATGCGCAGGCCTGTGCCATACAACAACTTTGCCAACAGCAGATGTTCACCTTCCAGAAACTGGAAAATGCGCCTGACTTCGTCCGCCGACAGCACCACCGGCAGGCGCCGCACCTGGCGCGGACGCCCGATTTCGTCGAGCCAGGGCAAATCGACACCCAATACCTCGCCAAACAGGAACAACAATGCCGACAATGCCTGCCGATGCGTGGATGCGGACACCTTGCGTTCAGCCGCCAGCCATACCAGGAACGCCTCGACCTCCGGCTTGCCCATCTCGCGCGGATGCCTTAACTTGTGAAAATGGACAAACGCCCGCACCCACTGCACATAAGTCCTCTCGGTACTGAGGCTGTAATGCTTGTAGCGAATGCGCTCGCGCAGCTGATCCAGCAGACGTACCGAGGTCAAAGGCGGATAGTCGGTTTTGCGCCGAATTTTATTACTGTTCATATATACAGTATAATTCGGTTAAACCAATGTTTGCAAAGGGTTATATGTCATTGATTATTGGGATGTTATCCATCGCGCCGGAATGTTATACGGCGTTTTTGTCGTATAAAACTAGTTGGGCGTCACACCGACCTGCGCAGTCTCTGTCTTACCATGAACCCTCAATCTGAAAGTGCGCCGGAGGCCTGATGGCTGATCCTTTCTCTTGGTCAGACATGGGACGCTGGCTATTTAGTCTCCGCCGCGTGTTCCCCGATCGATTGCTGCGCTGGGTATGGTCGCAAGATGACCTTCTCGCGAAGGTGCGCATCTTCACTGCTGCAGAGCCTCCCCCGCACTTCTTCGTTCGAGTGAACCGTGAGAACCCGGAGTTAACCCACCTGGCGTTTCACGTATCGAATCTCACGCCGTTCAAGCTTGGCATCGTCGCCGCATCGGGCACTCTGACCTTAGAGTCGCGCGAGCTGTTCGCGCACGAGCAGCGATTCGTCACTGAAGTCCAGCTGCCCCCATTCGAGACTGCGACCTTCGGGATACGGCACACACTTACCGAGGCACAGGCTCAACGGCTTCGCAGCTATCCACTCAGCTCCGCAAGAATCATGATGCAAGGAAGCATCTTTCTGCGAACGCCGTTCGGCGAATGTCGGAAACCTTTGTCTTGCGACCTAGACGCACGTATCGACCGCTAGTTCGATGACGCATTGATTCTCATGTCTACGGTGACGCCCAACCCTTCGTTGCACGCGACGGCCTACAGCGGGCTGCGCCCGCTTCCGTCCGCGGGTGAACTCAAACGTTGGGCCGCGAGAGGACGCAAACTGTGACTATCCAATCAATTTTTATTTCCTTGGCAGTGACACTTTTCTGCTGTTCCTTCTCGGCATACGCCCAGATCCATCCAATAGTAGGTAAGTGGCAATGGACGCGCGACGTCAACAAATGCACTGAGGTATACGACTACCGACCAGACGGTTCGCTACATGTCGTAAGCGGCGAGGAGGTAACCGAAAGTATTTACGACATTTCGCCGCAGTCTGACTCAAATGGGTTCTACACGCTCAATGTAAAAACCGTTAAGACAAACAAAGGGAGGGATTGCTCGGATGGTGGCGGCGGTGATGATCAGTCCTACACCAACTATATTATTTTTCATCGGACTCAACCCTTTCATTTGGCCTGCTATAAGCCTTCGCTAGATCAGTGCTTCGGTCCACTGCGGCGGATCGACACGAGCGCATCGCTGCCCAACTATCAGGTTGATCGGGACGCCCCGCAAGCGGTGCGCCCCTCACCAAAACGTTAGAGGTCTATCGAAGTAGCAACTTCGCAGGAGCACCGTGAGTCAAGAACCCGAGAAAAAGACGAAAGACGACCCTGTAGGTAAGGCACTTCTGGTTATTGTTGGACTAATTGCTGCTGCCGTTCTTTTACGCTTTCTGGGCCATCTACTGAACGACGGGTGGTCCGCTGCCAGCACAGAGGTTCCCGCCGGGAAGGTGCTGCTTTACATCATTCTTGGTATTGCAGTATTCCTCTTGGGACCATGGCTCATGGATCACGGGCACCGCACTACCGGCAAGGTAGTCACATTTTGCGTAGCGGGTGTTGTCGTCTTAACCGTAATTGCCGCGATGCCATCTTGCAACGATAGAAACAGCGATCGCGATTTGCCTTATAACAGGCGTTAAAGGGCACAATGGTCATGGTCGAGACAATCGCTGTCGTTTCCGCTGTCACGGCTCTACTGGCAGTACTGATCGGTCCGCTGGTTACCATATGGGCGGCGCAACGCCAG
This sequence comes from Betaproteobacteria bacterium, assembly GCA_021732605.1. Lineage (GTDB taxonomy): Bacteria > Pseudomonadota > Gammaproteobacteria > Burkholderiales > SG8-41. The sequence continues at coordinate 2,433 of JAKFUS010000061.1, forward strand.
AGCCGCGTTGCCGTTCGTTCGGCAAACCGCCAAGCTTGGATAAACACCCTCCGGGACCTCATCTCCGAGTACATCTCAATCACAGGTCTCATTCATGCAGGAGACTGGTCGGCCCGTACCGAAATCGAATTCGATCAGAAGATGGAGCGGCTTGCACTGCTGAGCGCAAAGGTGCGGTTGATGCTCAATCCGAAGGAAGAAGACCATCAACGCCTCGGTCGGCTTCTCGGAGACCTGTTGCTCACTATGGGTGGGCGTGCAGCAGCCGGTAACAAGCGAGATGCGCAAAAGGCCCGAGCACTGGTTGAAGAACTTGTGCCACTGTCACAGTCCATTCTCAAGCGCGAATGGGAGCGCGTGAAGCGTGTTGAATAAAGTGCCCTCTAACATGGCGGTGGTGCGGACGTGCCGCGAGCCGCCGTGCTTCTTCAATATCTGTGCTGCGGCGCGCGGCACACCTCTACGTTAGAGCATCCATACCGATGTATGGCTTTTTATATGGGTATATGCTAGTCTTCGCCTATGGCAATCACTCGTTTTGATTGGGATACCGAGAAGGATGCTGAAAATCAGCAGAAACACGGCGTTTCATTTTCCCGCGCCCAGTATGCCTTCGCCGACCCACAGCGCGTGATTGCCAAGGACATCACCCACAGTCAAATCGAAGACAGGTTCTATTGCTTCGGGGATGTTGATGGCGGTGTGCTGACGGTGCGATTCACCTATCGCGCCGCTGTTATTCGAATCATCGGCGCTGGCTATTGGCGCAAAGGAAAGGCAATTTATGAGCGCGAAAATAAAATACACGGATGAACCCCTAGGCAAGACTCAGGTAGTTGCCGACTTTCTTCCCTCTCCAAGCGAGTTGGCTTTTCGTGAGGAGGGCATGAAGGTCACGCTGGCCCTGAGCAAAAAAAGCATCGAGTTTTTCAAATCCGAAGCCACGAAACATCACACGCAGTACCAGCGCATGATTCGTCGGCTTCTTGACTCTTATGTTGATGCCCAAGCTCTAACCCTGCGCTCAAGCGGGACGCGCCAAAAGCGGCGCGCGCCTTAGCGCCACGTTAGAGTGAAATGGGGTCGGTGTAAGATTTACGTCATTCACGATAGGCACCGCCAGGAAAACCCCATTTTCACGAGGCCGTGAGATGAAAAATTTTCGTCCTGCAAAAAAACGCATCGGAGTCTCAGTCGGCGAATCGGTCCGCATCCTGCGCGAACTTCAGGAACTGAGTCAAAGCAAGTTGGCCGCGCTTACAGGGATTCCCCAGGCAACCCTGTCCGCAATCGAGAATGACCGGGTTAACCTCGGGGTCGAGCGCGCCAAAGTACTGGCCAAGGCACTTAAATGTCATCCGGCAGCGCTGGTTTTCCCGGGCCGGGAAGCTCCGATATGCTGACACCATGAAGGTCAGCGAAATACTGCGAATGCTTCATGAAGATGGCTGGTACCTGGCGGCGACGCGTGGCAGTCACCGGCAATTCAGGCATCCCATGAAGCCTGGCCGGGTCACCATCCCTGGAAAACCCAGCGATGACTTGGCACCGGGCACCCTGAGCAGTATCCTGAAACAGTCTGGTCTCAAGAAATGAGGTTCAAATGCGTTACGCCATTGTGATCGAAAAAGCCGAGGGCAATTTCTCGGCTTACGTACCTGACTTGCCCGGATGTGTCGCCACTGGCACCACCGCAGATGAAGTCGAGTCACAAATTCGCGAAGCGATCGAATTTCATCTTGATGGCATGCGCGAAGATGGAGTCACTATTCCGCAGCCGGCAAGTCGCGTCGAGTACATTGAGATCCCGGCATAGCCACCAGATAGGACCGCTTCCTTACATCACCAGCTCAACCAGATACGGCCCCGGCGTCGCCAGCCCGCGCCTGAACTGCACCGCCAGCTCATCCAGCGTAGTAGCCCGCCCCGCTTCCACGCCAAACCCTTTGGCAATCGAAACCCAATCCGGATCCGGCCGGTCCAGCGTCAGCATTGCCGTCGCGTTGTGGCCAGGTGCTGCAGCACCAACATTGGCAAGCTCGCCGATCAGTATCTTGTAAGCACGGTTGGCAAAAATCACCACAGTCACGTCGAGGTTCTCCCGCGCCATGGTCCACAGCGCCTGCTGCGTATAAAGCGCACTGCCGTCGCCTTCAAAGGCAATGACTTTTCGGTCAGGTGCCGCAATCGCCGCCCCCGTCGCTGCGGGTAATCCCCAACCGATGGAGCCGCCCATTATGTTGAGCCAGTCATGCGGCCGCGCACCCATTGTGGCGCCGGTGAAGGCGCGGCCGCTGGTCACGGCTTCGTCGATGATGATCGCGTTGTCAGGGATCAATGCGTTGAACAAGGCACCGAGGCCGTCGAGCGTGATGTTGCCGGTGGGCAGCGCAGCATCGAGGGCCGGTGTATTGATGCGCGGCGCAGTATTACGCGCGCCCAGCGCATCAGCCAATGCTTCCAGTGCGGCTTCAAGGTCGGCTTCCGCGCCGGCGACCTTGGTCACCGTGCAGCCCTCCGGCACCAATACACTGGGTTTGCCCGGGTAGGCAAAAAACGACACCGGTGATTTGGCGCCGACCAGCAATAGCTGGCGCACATCCTTCAGCATCGCCAATGCGTTGTCGACGACGAAAGGCAGTTGTTTGACCACGGCCCGCCCGGCGCCACGTTCCATGCGCGCATTGTTGTATTCGGAAATCAGCGTGCAGCCGGTCTTGGCGGCAATGCGCGCTGCGTAATCCAGTGCCTTGCCGCGCAGAGCTGCGCCACCGAGCAGGATCGCTGCAGTTTGACCCGAGGTCAGTGCACGCACGCCATCGGTGATGGCGCTGTCCGCCACATGTGCCCGCGGCGCCGGTGCATTGACAGTAGTCGGACCTTCCGCTTCACCCCATGCGGTATCCGCGGGCAGGATCAGTGTCGCGATCTGTCCCGGCGCCTTGCGTGCAGCTTCCACCGCAAGCGCACCATCGGCGGCCACCGCATGCGACGAACGCGAAGTCAGCACCCAGTCCGACATCGGCCGTGCCACGCCTTCGATGTCGGCGGTCAGCGGCGCGTCATGCTGGATGTGATAACTCGCATGTTCGCCGACGATGTTGACGATACCCGAGCGGGCTTTTTTCGCGTTGTGCAGATTCGCCAGTCCGTTACCGAGGCCGGGCCCGAGATGCAACAAGGTTGCCGCCGGTTTGCCCGCCATGCGGTAATAACCATCAGCCGCACCGGTGACCACACCTTCAAACAGGCCGAGGATGCAGCGCACGCCTTCGACACGGTCCAGCGCCGAGACAAAATGCATTTCCGAGGTGCCGGGATTGGCGAAGCAGACATTGACATCGCCGTTCAGCAGCGTGCGCACCAGGCTTTCTGCGCCGTTCATAAATTGTCCTTTAAATTCAATTATTTACTATTGTTTCTCGCCTGCACAGCGCATTGTCCGGCAGTGCCGTGGCTGATTCTGAATGACTTTGCTCATCGCGTCAGCCGTTTCCGTTCAGGGTCAGGTTTTACAATAATCACGCGCCGCGTTACTATAACGCATGATCAAGTCGTTTCGATGCGCTGAAACGGAAGCACTGGCCGGTGGCGACCGCGTCAAACGCTTTGCCAATATCGCCGACGTGGCCCGCCGCAAGCTCCGGCAACTTGAAATCGCCGGACGCCTGGATGACCTGCGGGTACCGCCGGGAAACCGTCTTGAAGCCTTGAAGGGCAACCGGGCTGGCCAGCACAGCATCCGTATCAATGACCAGTGCCGCCTCTGTTTTCGCTGGACGCCATCAGGCGCTGAAAACGTGGAAATCGTGGACTACCACTGAGAGGTAACCCTATGAGAAAACTTAACCCTGTCACCCCCGGCGAACTCCTGCTGGAGGAGTTTCTGAAACCGATGGGCATCACCCAGTACCGCCTCGCCAAGGAAATCGATGTCCCGGCACAACGCATCGGCGAAATCGTGGCCGGTCGCCGCACCGTGACCGCCGATACCGATCTGCGCCTGTGCCGATTTTTCGGTCTTTCGAATGGCTACTGGCTGCGCGCGCAGGCTGCTTACGATACCGAAGTGGCGGAACGCACCCTCGGCCGCAAGCTGGCAAAAATCAAGCCCTGGACTGAACTCGCTACCCAATAACAAACAGTGCAAACCCGTAATCGGAGGATTTAATGCTGATCGTCGACTCACAAGTACACATCTGGGGCGCCAACACGCCGGAGCGGCCGTGGCCCGCGCGCGCGCATGCACAGCGCGAAATCCCGCTCGGCCACGAGCAATTGCTCAAGGACATGGACGAAGCCGGCGTCGATCGTGTGGTGATCGTGCCGCCGTCCTGGGAAGGGGATCGCAACGATCTCGCCATCGCCGCCGTCAAGGCACACCCGAACCGCTTTGCGATCATGGGCCGCTTCAATCCGGAGGCGCCGGATGCCCGCACCACGATCAAGACCTGGCTCAATCAACCCGGCATGCTCGGCATGCGTTTCACCTTCCACATCCCCGTGATGCAGCAGCCGCTGGTCGAAGGCAAGTTCGACTGGGTTTGGGCCGAGGCGGAAAAACTCGGCATCAAGCTGATGGTGCTGGTACCGCAGGATTTTGTGCACGCCATCGACGACGTCGCTGCGCGTTATCCGGATCTCAAAATTGCCATGGACCATATGGCGCTCAGCAGCGGCAAGCCTGAAGACGACACCTTCCGCAATTTCGACAAGCTGCTGCCGATCGCCAAACGCCCCAATGTCGCGGTCAAGGCCAGCGCACTGCCTTCCTATATCGCCGAAGCGTATCCGTTCAAAAAAATACAGGCCCATACCAAGCGCGCCTATGAAGCATTCGGCCCGAAACGTCTGTTCTGGGGCAGCGACTGGTCACGCTCGCCGGTGCCGTACCGCGAACATGTCGACATGTGGCTAAAGTATGCGCCGTGGCTCAAGGAAACCGACAAGGAATGGGTGCTGGGGCGCGGCGTCTGTGAGTGGCTGGGCTGGAAGATGCCGTAAACGCATTTTGCAAATGAAGTGCCGCATGCCTCATTGCATGCACATGATTTACAGTGTCGTAAAGGAATTGCCGCTCCCTAACGCGGCGAGCCGGACCAGGGGAGTAATCGCAATGCGTGTGACGTTCGTCCGCCATTCAGGCGCGGTGTAGCACCATGGTCCGCCTGATCTGCTGGGGTGCTTTGGTTTTCGTCATCTACTGGTTCGGCTTTCGCGGCGGCTGCGGCAGAAGCGGTGCGCTCGCCTGCCCACCGCCGGAACTGGATGAAGGCGTTGGCATAACGCTGGATGCCCGCGAAGTCTGCCGCAACAGCGGCTATCTCTGCACCGCGCTGCAGGGCTCCCAGGTGACGCGCTGGAACCTCGACAAGGGCAAGCTGCGCATCCGTGTGCCACCGGCGGATTTCCTCAGCGGCCCCTCCGAACGCAAAATTCGCGATGCCGTCATCGAGGGGATCAAGGTCTGGGACGGCCATCCGTTCCCGTTGATTATCGACAGCGGCGATTTCACGCTGCGCCTTTGGGACATCCGTGTGGTCTGGACCCAGGGCATGAGCAACCACGCCGCCGGCCAGGCGCGCGTCGGCTGGAAAATCGACGGCAAGCGCCTCAATCTGGAAACCGATGGCCTGGCGGTCGTCGTTCCAGCGCGGGTCATGATGGGTGTAGACGAGGCTCTGCTGGAATACGTCAAGGCCGTGGCCATCCATGAAATGGGCCATTCGCTGGGCCTGCTTGGACACAGCGATTCACCCCGCGACATCATGTATCCGCAGATCATGCCGAACACCGAGGCCGCCTTGTCACAGCGGGACTTGCAGACCATTGATGCGCTCTACAAATTGCCGAATGGGGCGACCGTGCAGTAGCTCAGGTCAAAGAGGCCGTTGACACTGCAGGTGCTGTAAACTGCCTCGGCAATGATCGAATCCCTGCTCCTCACCGCAGCCCGAATTCTCACCTTCGAGCAGCAACGACGGTTGACGAATGCCAGCAGCTTTTTCTTCGAACGCGATGGCCGGCTGTTCCTGGTGAGCAGCCGGCATGTGATGCTCAACGAGCCGAGCAAGCATCTGCCGGACCGGATCGAGATTGAGCTGCATATCGATCCGGAGAACATGGTCAAATCCATCACGTTCTCGATTCCGTTGTACCGCGATGGCAAACGGCTGTGGCGCCAAGGCATCGATTCTGCCGGCGGCATTGATGTAGCGGTGATCGAGATCGAACGCAGCGCGCTGCCGGAAACGGTGGTCTATCGTGCCTTTACTCCGGAACACTTGTACAAGCCGCTCGAACAGATCGAGGTCGGCACCCGACTGCTGGTGGTCGGGTTTCCTCTGGGTTTCCACGACACGCTGCACCATATGCCAGTGGCGCGCCGCGCGGCGGTGGCCTCTTCATTCGGCCTGCGCTTCCAGGGCAAGGGGTATTTCCTCACCGATGCGCGCACCCATCGCGGCACCAGCGGTGCGCCGGTGGTGATGCGTATTCCGGGAGATGATTCACCGGTCGATAAACTGCCGTGGCGGCTGCTCGGCGTACACTCCGCACGGCTAGATGTCGGCACGCGCGACTCCGATCAGGACGAAGCGCTGGGACTGAACTGTGCGTGGTACGCCGACATCCTGATGACACTGACCTCGGACTGACCGCCCTACTTCTGCTTTTTTTCCGTCGCTCCAGCTTTCGCGTCAGCAATGACAGGACCTGATTCCTGCTCTGCGCTTGAAGGCGGCGGTGTCAGGCCCATCGACACATAAATCTCCGTCAGCTTTTCGATACCGAAGTTGGCTGGTTTGACCCATTCCACCGGCACATACACCAGCCCGCCGCCGATGGGTACCGGGGAGGTCGGCACCAGCACCGCGAAATAACGCCGGCCGTCAATGGTGACGGGTTCCGCACTCGGCGCCAGCGCAAGCACCGCAACACCTTCACCACCGAAAAAACACCATACCGCGCTCATCGCTCCGATGTCACCCTGCTTCTTGTCGAGCAGCCCGACAAATCCGCTGGTGAAATCGTAGAGGCTGCCGATCACGGGTATGCGCCGCAGCGTGACGTTGAGGAACTGCGCCAGCGGGCGTTTCAAGCCCAGACGCAGTGCGAGCCCAAGCAGGTAGATCGCCGCCATCAGCACCAGCGTGCCCAGCAGGTACGGCACCGGGGAATTGGCTGCGACCTTGTAACCCAAGGCAGAGAAAAAACCACCGACCATGCTGTCCGGGCCGAGGTAATCATTCAGCAGGCCGACCAGCCAGCCCAGCACAGCCAGCGTCAGTGCCAGCGGCAGGAACACGACCAGGCCGGCCAGCCAGGTGGCAACGATGGAATCAAAACCGCGTTTGAGGAGCATGCATACTCCGGTCATGGTGATGCGAACGACGCATCGCATACTCACCAGTTGCGGAGGCAGCGTCAAGCCTTTGGCGTTCTGGTTTATGCTCGGCTCAGGAAGGCAGGAGGCAACGATGAAAAAATGGCTCATGTCGGGGATCACCCACACCGTGGCACTGGCCATCGGTTTTGCCGTGGGCATTTACGCGCTGCCGATCCTGATCGCCCCCAAAGCGCCCACAACTGACGACATCACGGCGCAGTCCGGCGGCGCACAGTTCACAGGCCAGTTCCGCCGCGACCTGAAGGACAGCGACCTCTTTCATTGGGGTGAGGGCACGGTTTCGGTCGGCCGCCGCAGCATCGTACTGATGGGCAGGATCGCGCCGGGACCGGATTACAAACTCTATCTGTCACCGGAGTTTATCGAAACCAAAGCCGACTTCCAGCGCCTGAAATCACAAATGGTGCGCGTCGGCGACGTAAAGACTTTCGACAACTTCATCGTGCCGCTGCCGGAATCCGTGGATCCCGCGGCGTACACCACGGCCATCGTCTGGTGCGAAACTTTCAGTCAGTTCATCACGGCGGCCAAATACCGCTGAGCACCAGCATGTCGGATACCCCCACCCCCGCCACAGTTCTCGAATTCTGGTTCGGCAATGCCGGTAATGACACGGCCATCGCCCAGACCCAGCAGAAATTGTGGTGGTCAAAAAACACGGAAGTCGATGCCGATATCCGCAAACGCTTCGGCGATCTGGTGGAAACCGCGACCGCAGGAAAACTCGACGGCTGGGCACAACATGCACGCGGGCGACTGGCGCTGATCCTGTTGTTCGACCAGTTTCCGCGCAATATGTATCGCGAAACGCCGCGGGCATTTGCTTACGACCTGCTTGCCGGAAAACTGGCGCTGGAAGGCGTCAGCAGCGGCGTGGACCGGGAATTACGCACGATCGAACGCGTATTTTTCTACCTGCCGCTGGAACACAGCGAATCGGCGGATCTGCAGGAGCGCTGCGTTGCGCTGTTCACGGCACTGGCCGCCGGCGTTCCAGAAGCCGACCGCAAAACCTTCTCGGGTTATGTCGATTACGCAGTGCGTCACCGCGATGTGATTCACCGTTTCGGGCGCTTCCCGCACCGCAACCGCATCCTAGGCCGCACTTCGACGCCTGAAGAAATTGAATTCCTGAAGCAGCCGGGATCGTCGTTTTAAACGCCGAGGTCAGGGCAGTTCTTCAACCTTCACCTGCACGCCGCGCCGCTCACTGCTGCTGGTGCTGCTGCGGCCGAGCAGCACGGATTGGTTATCACTGCGCGATTCATTGACGCCGCCCAAGTCCATCCACTCGCCGAGCCGTCCCGACACCGTGGTCACCACGCGCTGCACGTTGACGGCGCCACGCCGCCCGTCGTCAAAAGTTTCGCGCTGCGGGTCAATATCCAGTGTAACCATATTGCCCTGTACCCGTGGCACCACGCTGAAACCGGTAGTGGCATCGCGGTAGTCGGTGCCTTCGACCACCCGGTCGATAATCTGGCCGTTGACGATGGTACGCACCACCTGCCGGCTGCGCACCGGGCGCGATTCGCCGACACGGATAAAGGCACTGTAGCCTTCGAGCACCTGGATCGACTGCGAAGTGCTGGAGCTGCTGGAACGCTGTGAATCGATCACGCGCCCGCGCAAGCGGTCATCGCCGTCACGAAAGATCACGTTGCCGCCGCTCTGCGAACCGCTGCCGGGGACGGTGATGCGGGCATTCTGATTGCCGATGCTGCCCGACAGTTCGGCTTCGCGCCGGTCGCGATCCATGTCGGCATCCTGGCGCACGGTGATCAGCAGCCGTTTCGGCGCGGTGTCGATATCGGCCAGCACGCGTTTCAGTTGCGCCATTTCGACCGGGGTGGCACGGATTACCAGCTGGTTCTGGAACCCGCTGATGCTGGAATCACGCCCGAGCAAGGGCTGCAGCACCGGGATCACCTGCTCGCTTTTGCGGTATTTGAGGGGCACGACCTCGACCGTGGTCTGCGCACTGACGACCGCCGGCAGCACAAACCCCAGCAGCGCAACCGCCAGGCCCAATCCCCGGATCCATGTTTTATTCATCGGTTTAGTTTACCCGCCTCGCATAACCATCGGGATAATGACGATTTCTCCTTTACAATCATATTGTTATTGATTACAGTCCGGCCATGCGACGACTCCGGATACTCCTCATCGCACTGGCACTGCTGCCCTTGCCCGCACTCGCGGACGAGACCGGCAATCCGCCGACCTTCAGCACGTCGACCCAGCAAGCCGTCGGCGGTGTGTTGGGCCAAGCCCAGGAATTTGCACTGCGCGCGCTGAGTTTCATCGGCGTGCGTTACAAATGGGGCGGCAATTCACCTGATACTGGTTTCGACTGCAGCGGCCTGATTCGTTATGTCTACAGCCAGATCACCGGCCAGGCCCTGCCGCGCAACGCAAACGACCTGAGTCAGGTCGGTGAAACAGTGGACCGTGCCGAGCTGCAACCCGGCGACCTGGTGTTTTTCAACACACTGCGCAAACCGTTTTCCCATGTCGGCATCTATCTTGGCGAATCGCGCTTTCTGCACGCGCCCAGCCGCGGCGGTACAGTCGAAATCGTCGACATGAGCCAGCGTTACTGGCAGAGCCGCTACAACGGCGCCCGCCGCCTGCCGATTTAATCGCCGTAACCCTCCCGCTGTAACCATCCGGCCGTCTCGCTGCTCCGTTCCGCAGTCACTGCCCATGATGCGCATGGATAACAATGATTCTCATTAGATTTGCTATTGAGAATAATTCTTGTTAATATTAAGGTGAATTCAGCCTCGATGCATCACATAAATAGTTGTTTCTAAAGGATATTTTATATGCATCTCACCATTTTGAGCCTTGCACTGGCCGGACTGTTCACAACGAGCGCCATTGCGCAGGAACTCAACCTGTATTCCTCGCGCCATTACCAGACGGATGAGGCGCTGTACAGCAACTTCAGCAAAACCACCGGCATCAAGCTGAACCGTATCGAAGCCGGGGAAGATCCGCTGATCGCGCGCATCATCAACGAAGGCGCGGCCAGCCCTGCCGATGTGCTGGTCACCGTCGATGCCGGCCGCCTGTGGCGCGCCGAACAGGCGGGATTGTTCCAGCCGATCCAGTCCAAAGTGCTGAACGAGCGCCTGCCCGCCAACATGCGCACCGCCGACGGCCAGTGGTTCGGTTTCTCGGCGCGCGCCCGCGTGATCGTTTACAACAAGCTCACCGTCAACCCCGCCGACGTACAGAACTACGAAGACCTCGCCAGCGCAAAAATGAAGGGCAAGGTCTGCACGCGTTCAGGCAGCCATATCTACAACCTGTCATTGATGAGCGCGCTGATCGAACACCTCGGCGAAGCACGCGCCGAGCAATGGGCCAAAGGGGTGGTCGACAACTTCGCGCGCGCGCCCAAGGGTGGCGACACCGACCAGATCACCGCCGTGGCTTCGGGCGAATGCGGTGTGGCCATCACCAACACCTATTACTACGTGCGGCTGATGAAATCGCCCAAGCCCGAAGACCGCAAAATCATCGAGGCCACAGGCCTGATCTGGCCCAACCAGAAAAGTTTCGGCACCCACATGAACGTCTCCGGTGCCGGTGTGATCAAAACGGCCCGCAACAAGGATGCCGCAATCAAGTTCCTTGAATACCTGACCAGCAACGACGCCCAGACTTATTTCGCCGAAGGCAACAACGAATGGCCGGTGGTCAAGGGCGCGACGCTGAACAACAAGGAACTCGCGTCACTGGGCACTTTCAGGATGGATACGCTGAACATCAGCGCGCTCGGCAAGAACCAGCCGCTCGCGCAAAAAATCTTCGATCGTGTCGGTTACAAGTAACCTTTTTACATAACTACCTTTTTACATAGCTACATTACGTAACTATATTCAATCAGGATGATGCCCGGGCCCCGGCCTGAGTATCATCCGCGACAACACGATCAACGGCAGCAGCCCCACCAGCACGATGGTGAGTGCTGCCGTTGACGCTTCTGCAAGACGCTCATCGGACGCGAGGTTGTAGGCCTGCACCGCCAGCGTGTCGAAATTGAACGGCCGCATCACGAACGTTGCCGGCAGCTCCTTCATCACATCGACGAACACCAGCAGACCTGCTGTCAGCGCGCTGCGCCACAGCAGCGGCGCATGCACCCGCGCCAGCGTCTCGCCCGGCCCCAGGCCCATCGACCGCGCGGCATCGTTCATCGACGGCGTGATCTTGGCCAGCCCCGCATCCACCGCCTGCAGGGACACCGCAAAAAACCGCGCGAGGTAGGCGTAGACCAGCGCGGCAATGCCGCCGGTCAGGATCAACCCGGGATTGGCGCCGGTTGCAGCTTCAATCCAGCCCGCCAGCACATGATCGAGACGGGTTACCGGGATCAGCACACCGACTGCGATCACCGCGCCGGGCACTGCATAGCCCAGGCCGGCAATGCGGTTCGCCACACGCACCAGCCGTGTCGGCGAAGCACGTCCGGCGTAACCCACCACCAGCGCCAACAGCACCGCAAGGCTGGCCGTCACCGCCGCCAGCGTCACCGTGTTGCCGGTCAGCGTCAGGTAACGCAGGCCGAACTGGGCATCACCCGAGGTGATCGCCATATGTCCCATGACACCCACCGGCAGCAGAAAACCGAATACCAGCGGCACCACGCAAAACAGCACGGCGGCCACGGCGCGCAGGCCGCGCAACTGATAGACATTGCGCAGGCGCTTGCGGTGCGACATCGAATGAAAAGCCGCGCCGCGCCGGCTGATGCGTTCGAGCAGCAGCAGCAGGAATACGAAGCCCAGCAGCATCGCCGACAACTGCGCCGCCGCCGCATGATCACCCAGCGAAAACCAGGCGCGAAAAATTCCCGTGGTAAAGGTCGGCACGCCGAAATAAGCCACCGTGCCGTAATCGGCCAGCGCCTCCATCAGTGCCAGCGCGGTGCCGGCGACAATGCCGGGTCGTGCCAAGGGTAACGCGACGCGACGGAAGGTGCCCCATGGCCCGTAACCGGACACCCGCGCCACTTCGAGCATGCTGTCGGACTGCTCGAGGAAGGCCGCGCGCGCCAGCAGGTACACATACGGGTACAGCACCAGCGCCAGCATGACGATGGCACCGCCCAGTGAGCGCACATCGGGAAACCAGTATTCGTGCACGCCCCAGCCGGTCAGCACGCGCAACGCCGATTGCACCGGCCCGGCAAACTGCAGCAGGTCGGTGTAGGCATAGGCCATCACGTACGCCGGCACCGCCATCGGCAGCAGCAGTGCCCATTCGAACACGCGGCGTCCCGGGAACCGGCACATGGTCGTCAGCCACGCGGTGGAGACGCCACCGATGATCACGCCAAACGCAACACCGAGCATCAGCAGCAGCGAGTTGGTCACGTAGTCACCGAGCACCGTGCTCGCGAGATGACGCCAGGTCTCGGTGGATGGTGTCAGCAGATTGAGCAGCACCACGATCACCGGCAACGCCAGCACAGCGGCCAGCACGACGGCAAAAACCGTCAGCAGACGCGGCAGGCGTGCGCGCATGGCCGAGGCTGTCGAGATGGGCTGCGGAAATGTAGTGGTGGTCACCGGGTATCGGCTCGAGGAGGTCTGAAACGCAGGAGCAGCGCGCGTAAGTTACGGAAATTTATGAGAAAATCATTTTAACAAGAATCATTATCAACAGCAAAACGGCTATAATTTAGCGATGACAGACGTTGTGAAAAATTCGGTTGTGACAAATTCGCGCCTCGCATTTTCGGATGTCTGCCACGCCTACGACCGTACGCCGGTGCTGCAGGGCGTCAGTTTCGAGGTTGCACCCGGCGTGATTGCCTGCCTGCTTGGCGCCAGCGGTTGCGGCAAAACCACGGTACTGCGCTGCATCGCCGGCTTCGAGCCGGTACTCAGCGGCTCGGTGGCGCTGGACGGCGTGGTGATGAGCGCAAAAAATCTCCTGATCCCGCCTGAACAACGGCGTATCGGCGTGGTGTTCCAGGATTACGCGCTGTTCCCGCACCTGACCATCGCCGGCAACATCGCTTTCGGCCTGCGCGGCGCCTCGGCCGCTGAACGTGATGCGCGGGTAGTGGAACTGCTGGGGGTGGTCGGACTCGCCGATCAAGGCAAAAAATATCCGCAGGAGCTGTCCGGCGGCCAGCAGCAGCGCGTCGCCCTCGCCCGCGCGCTGGCGCCGCGCCCGCAATTACTGTTGCTCGACGAGCCCTTCTCCAACCTCGACGTTGAAATGCGTGAACGGCTGAGTATCGAGGTTCGCGACATTCTCAAACGTGAAAAGATTACCGCGGTCCTCGTCACTCACGACCAGCACGAAGCCTTCAACATTGCCGATATGGTCGGCATCATGAAGGATGGTCGCATCGAGCAATGGGATACGCCGTACCGGATCTATCACGAACCGCAGACGCGTTACGCCGCGGATTTCATCGGCCAGGGCCTGTTCCTGCCGGGCACCATCATCGACAACGGCCAGATCCGGCTGGAGCTCGGCGAATTCGTGCAGGACACCGCTCCGCACTGGCCGGCCGGAACTGCAGTCGACGTACTGCTGCGACCCGACGATGTGCTGCACGACGACGCAAGCCCGCTGCAGGCCACGGTGCTGCACAAGGCGTTCCGCGGCGCGGAGTTTCTGTACACGCTGCGCCTGCCCGACGGCGGACTCGTCTACTCACTGGTGCCCAGCCATCACAACCACGCCATCGGCGAAAAAATCGGCATCCGGCTCGAACTCGACCACCTGGTCGCATTTCCGCGGCATCCGGCGGCGGCGCAGCCGCGCAGCTAACCCGACCGCTAGGGAGCGACCGGCGCAGTGCCGGCGGCACGCAGGCGTTGCTGGCGCAGGGTTGACGCCAGTTCATGCACCACCATCGCGTAATTGATGCTGCGGTTGTAGCGCGTGATCACGTAAAAATTGTTCAGCCCCAGCCAGTAGCGGGGACCGATTTCGCTTTCCGCAGTGATCAGGGTCGCCAATATTTCGTCGCCGACCGGCTCCAGCGGCAACAGGCCGCGTTTGCGGAATTCCGCGACGGTGGTGTGCGGCGCGATGCCCGCCGCCAGCATTGCATCGAGCGTGGTATTGCCCACATCAACCGGTATGATCACCGGTGCACCCTGCTGCCAGCCAAACTGCCGGTAATAATTCGCGACGCTGCCGATGGCATCGGCCACCTGGCGCAGATCGCGATGGCCATCACCGTCGAAATCCACCGCATATTTGCGGTAACTGCTCGGTATGAACTGCGGAACGCCGATGGCACCTGCAAACGAACCCTTGACCGCGTTCAATCCCCAGCCGTTTTCTCGCGTCAACAGCAGAAACTGCTCAAGCTCGCCGCGAAAAAAATCTGCGCGCCGAGGATAACCGAATGCGAGGGTCGCCAAGGCATCGAGCACGTTGACGTTGCCGGTACGCCGCCCGAACATGGTTTCGATGCCGATAGTGGCGACGATGATCTCCGGCGGCACCTGGTAGGTGGTGGCAGCCCGCTCCAGCACTTCGGCATGCTCCGTCCAGAATTTGAGTCCGCCAATGATGCGTGCATCGTTGACATGGCGAGCGCGGAACTCATGCCAGGGCAGCGCGGTGGACGGCGCATCCATGGCGCGGATGATCGATCCGATGAATTTTGTTTCGCGCAAAGCCCGCTCCAGCGCCGGCCGCGCGAAACCGTGGCGCTCCACCATATCCTGCACAAAGGCCTGCTTCTGAGCGGGCAAGTCAGCAGGCAGCTCGGTGCGGGACTCTGCTGCATGGCAGGCCGCAGCAACGAGCATCAACAGGATGCCGGCACAGCGGCCCAACTGGAGCAATCGATGCATCGACTTGTCAGGCAGCCGCTGCGCCTAGTATCGCGCAATGCGCCGCTCCTCCGGTTAAAACACAGAGGTTACCAAGTCAGCGGGGAAATTGTTACCAGCAGAGGTGCCACTGGCGGCGGTGCCAAGGTAATACCAAACCAGATTCAGCGATGGTTCGGCGACGTAGCGGGTTCCTGCAGCGGCGGCAACGGCGCAGCATTCGGATAGGGATCCACCGCAGTGCCCTTGCCCACCGTGTGCATCGACAACAGTGTGCGGCCGATCGCCAGCCACTGCTCACGCGCAGCAGCCGACATCGATTCATAGGTTTTGATCAGGCCGACGACATCACCTTCACCGAGGTCGATCTGCGCCGGTGCGGTGTCACCCACGGCCAGCCAGCGCGCACGCACCTGCAGCGCATCAGCGACCTTGTAGAGGTTTTCATGGGTCATGTTCTTGGTATCGCCATTGATCCAGCGATGCACCGTCTGCCGCGGCAGGCCGATGCGGCGGCCCAGCTCGGCTACGGATTTCATGCCGCAGGCGGCCATTGCGGTACGGATGCGGGTCGCAATCGAATTATTGGGATCGCCCGGTTCGGCCTTGATGCGTCCTCTGCCCATGGTGTCTGCTCCCGTATTGGCCTGATCGTTGGCCTGATTCGCTGAATAAGTCACTGCACGGTGACACCTTAATGCCCATGACTTACGGCAGGCTTACGGAAACTGACTGCAGCGGGATGAATCGAGGGCCATAAATATATTAATAAAAACAAATACTTATGATTAAAACACCGCATCTACCCGGAAACTAGCCGTCAATACGCCGAGTCACCGCCCGGCTGTTGCCGAAACAAGGCACATACACCGAATGGGTGCCCGGCCCGCCGGCGACGATCAACTGGATGTCCTCCGGCCGCGGCGAGATCGGCAGCAGCGTGTCATCTGCCAATGGGCCGAGCTCAGTGGTACGGGAAGCACGCGCGCGTTCGATTTCGTTGATGCTCAGGTGCCTGACCGCCATTTTCGAGCGCGCCCACAACTCGCGCTTGACCCGCGCCTTGTCCCAACCTTCGCGGTGGAAAATCTCGGCGTGTTCGGTTCCGAGAATGAACCACGGCTCACCGCCGTGCACATATTCATTGCTGGGCGGATGCACCATGGTTTCGGCAATCACCCGCGCCAGTTCATCCGCAGTTTTGGCATGAGTGTTCATGTTCATCGTGCCTTCGGCGCCGACCACGGTCACCGTGCTGTCGGCGGCGGCAAAACCACGTTCGACATGCAAGGGCTGCCAGGGGTGCGCTTCTTCGTTTTCGGCGCAGCAAAAGCTGTATTTGCCGGGCTGGCCGTGAGTCGCACGGTCCATCTCCCCCGGCAATGCACCACCAACATTTTGCAGGATCAGCCGCATCGCGCGGCCCAGCGTGGCGTTGGCCCATGCACCCTGGCCGATGCAGTTGAAGGTGGCGTTGACTTGCAGGCGCTGCGCCAGCGGACCGTTGAGTACCAGCCATACCGCGACCGGATTGGTGGTCGCCTGGATACCCTGCAGGTTGAATGCCGGATCAGCCACAGCCTCTGTTGCCGCAATCAGGACCGGCAGATATTCCGGATCACAACCGGCGAGCACGGCATTGATCGCAATACGTTCGACGGTGGCCGCGCCAAAACCCGGCGCGACGCTGGCAATAACTTCATCGCGGCTGCGGCGGGTCTCCCGCAACATGCGTTCGACCCGCGCCGCAGTCGGCGGCACGATGGGCAGTCCGTCGCTCCAGCGCCGCTCACGGTAAATGCGATTGATGGCCTCAAAATCGTCGGGCGCCTCGAAGGTCGCAGCGCGGTCGGTGGGTGCTGCGCTCATGCAGCCCCGCTCAGTAGTTTGGCGATGTCCTCAACGCATTGCTCGGCGATCTTGCGCACCTCTTCGCGCTTGCGTCCGCCGAAAGGATGCGGAATCACCGCGATCGGCAACGCGCCATTGCCCAGCGCACGCGCCTGCGCGCGGCCCAGCGTCAGGAATGCCGTGGAACACACGGCGATGGCGGCCTTGCCTTGCTTCGCCACTTCGATGCTGTCGTGGATACTCCACGACGCGCATGACCCTCAGTCGCCGGAACCGGCAATCACCACATCGCATTCGCCGGACAATTCAGCAATCACCGCGGCATCGGCAGGCAGGGACGCCGACGATTTTCGGCGCTTGATCACTTTCGCCGCGCCATGGCGGCTGACCAGCAATTCGGCGAGATCATCGACGAGGTGGTGAAAATTGGGTTTGGCGTTGTCGATGAAGCCGATCACGGCGCCGGCCAGCGCAGTACGCTTCGCCGCCGGAGTGGCAGGCTGCACGGAACCGCCGCGCGGCGCCGTCGGGTCAAACAGCATTACGGTGGCAGTCATGTTGTCCTCAGAAATAAAAACGGATCAAGGATCCAGCCTGATATTCGCCTGCTTCACCAGCCTGGTCCACAGTGCGATTTCGTCGCGCACGAAATTCTGCAATTCCTGTGGATTATTGCCGACCGGTGTGGCCCCCAGCGTCAGCAGTTGTTCGCGCATCTGCGGCGCTGCCAGCGCCTTCACGGTTTCGCCATGCACTTTTTTGAGAATCGCCTGCGGCGTGCCCGCCGGCGCCAGCAGCGCGTACCACAGCGTTGACTGGTAACCCGGCACCGTGTCCGCGACCGGCGGCACGTCGGGATGCGCCGGCGAACGCTGCAGGCTGGTCATGCCCAGCGCGCGCAACCGCCCCGTCCTGACATGCGGCATCGCCGGCAGCGGGCTGGTGCAGATGATCTGCACCTGGCCGGCAAGCACATCAATCAGCGCCGGTCCTGCGCCTTTGTAGGGAATATGCACGAGATTGATTCCGGTCAGCGACTTCAGCAGCTCGACCGACATGTGCCCACCGGTGCCGGGGCCGGAGGATGCGTAATTGATGCGGCCGGGCTGGGCTTTCGCCAGCGCAATGAGTTCCTTGATGCTGGCGGCTTTCAGCGATGGATGGGCGACAAACACCAGCGGCGATTCAGCGACCAAGGTGATCGGCGCAAAAGCCTTCAGCGTGTCATAGGGGAGATTGTTGCGCAGTGCCGGGTTGATCGAATGCGTGGCACTGGCGAGGAACAGCGTGTAACCGTCGGGGGCCGCGTTGGCGCTGATCTGCGTGGCAATGATCTGTCCGCCGCCACCGCGGTTGTCATTGACGAACGGCTGGCCCATCGTCGCACTCAGGCTGTTACTGAGCAGGCGACCGACAATATCACCGGCGCCGCCGGGCGGATAAGGAATGATCAGGCGCACCGGGCGCTGCGGATACTGATCAGCGGCCCACACCGGCAAGCTGACGGACAGTGCCGCGCACAGCGTGATCAGAATGGCATGGAATGTTGATGGTTGCGGCATGATCGCCCTCTTGCGATGACCGATATTCCTGTTTTACGCGGTTGATATTACCGCGCTCTGGCCGCGCATCACGGCATTGATTAAAATGTGGACTACAACAATCGACAACGCACCTTGTCCGCCGGGTCCCCGGTCACCCTCATTGAAAGTTTTTTAAATGCCCCGCATCGTCGACGTCCGCGAAGTCACCAAGCCGATTGCCTCCCCGATCCGCAACGCCTATATCGATTTCAGCAAAATGACCACCAGCCTGGTCGCCGTGGTCACTGACGTCAAAGTCGATGGCCGCACCGTTGTCGGCTATGGCTTCAATTCCAATGGACGTTATGGCCAGGGCGGCCTGATCCGCGAACGTTTCGCGCCGCGACTGCTGGAAGCCGATGCCGCGACCCTGCACAACGCCACTGGTGACAACATCGATCCCCACCGCGCCTGGGGCGCGATGATGCAAAACGAAAAACCCGGCGGTCACGGCGAGCGTTCAGTGGCGGTCGGCACGCTGGACATGGCGATCTGGGATGCAGTCGCCAAGATCGCGCGCAAGCCGCTGTTCCGCATGCTCGCCGAACAACATGACGTCACCGCCAATCCCAAAGTATTCGTTTATGCCGCCGGCGGTTATTACTACCCGGGCAAGGACCTGCAGGCGCTGCGCAATGAAATGCGCGGTTATCTCAATCGCGGCTACAGCGTGGTCAAGATGAAAATCGGCGGCGCCGACATCGCCGAGGACCGGCGGCGCATTGAAGCGGTGCTCACCGAAATCGGCAAGGATGCGCGGCTCGCCGTCGATGCCAATGGTCGTTTCGACCTGGAGACCGCGATCGCCTACGCCAAAATGCTGCGCGACTATCCGCTGTTCTGGTACGAAGAAGCCGGCGACCCGCTGGATTTTGCGCTGCAGGCGGCGCTGGCGGAGTTTTATCCCGGGCCGATGGCCACCGGCGAGAACCTGTTCAGCCACCAGGATGCGCGCAACCTGCTGCGCTACGGCGGCATGCGCTCCGATCGCGACTGGCTGCAGTTCGACTGCGCACTGTCCTACGGCCTGTGTGAATACGAACGTACGCTGCGCGAACTCAAAATCGCCGGCTGGTCAGCTTCACGCTGCATACCGCACGGCGGCCACCAGATGTCACTGAATATTGCCGCAGGCCTGGGCCTCGGCGGCAATGAAAGTTATCCCGACCTGTTCCAGCCCTACGGCGGCTTTCCGGACGGCGTCAAAGTGGAAAACAGCCTTATCACCATGCCCGAACTGCCGGGCATCGGCTTCGAGGGCAAATCCGATCTTATCAAGGTCATGCATGAATTGGCCAAATGAGTTGGCGCAATTAGCTGGCGCAGTAGGGCTGAATAAAACCGACGTGCTCAGGCGTGCCCCGCACCACCGTCGTCGCGCTCGCAACGCTCTGCGGCCGCGAGCGCGGTGGTGGCCAGACCCGTCGCCAGATTTTTCCCCTCCGCATACGGCGCATGCAGCATCGCCGTCCGCGCCGCCAGCGCCATGGCCAGCGCCTGCATCACGTCCCCGTTTGCTGTGTTGCCCAGCACCCGCAGCTCGCGGTCAACGGCGGCCAGCACCGCTGTCAGCAACTGCGACACGCGCACCGGCGATTGCGTTTCTTCATGCAACGGAAATTCGAAGGCGATTTTTTCGCCGGTTGCCGTGGTGACGTCATAGGGAAGCTGCTGTGCCATGATTGCGTCCGTCCGGAGGTGATGCAGGCGCCCCTGCCGGCCCGGGGCCGTGCCGGCGACCGGAGGCTTATGGTATCAGCCGCGTTCGGACGCTGTGATTTCCATGTGCATTAATCAGCGATGTCCTGAACGCCGGGCATCGACAACCGGTCAAGGGCGAGCCGCGGAAAGGGCATGCAACAACTGCAGGGTCAAACTCCTGCGCGCCTGCAGGCTCTTGTTTTGCTGCGAACGATCAACGTCCGCTGCATGCTGGTCATCGACCGGCCCTGTGGATTGCACCGGCATTGGTGCCGGCGCATTCAAACCGTCAGTCCGTTCAAGGGAAATACCGGTTGCTGGACCCTCAGCATCGCTGCCGGAAGCCATGGACGCCGGGCTGCGTTTCCAATCCACTTCAGATACGGCGTGGATATCTCCCCGCGCGAGTGGCGGTATCAACGCAGGTTTGCAAGCCGCAAGCAGTGTGGCCGGCAGGATCAGCGACGCCATAATCAAAGGGTATTTCATACGGAATACTGGTTACCTTGGGCATGTCAACCAGACGACCGTATACCAAAAGCCCCGCGCCTCATGTTCGATAGCGCACATAACGTGCCGGAAAAAGTGTCACTGGTCGAACCCTGTGGTTTCGTTCGCACACCACACTTCACCAGAAATAAAAACGGCCCCGTTCGGGGCCGCTGTTATTGCTGGCGGAGAGGGTGGGATTCGAACCCACGATACGCTTGCGCGTATTCCGGTTTTCGAGACCGGTACATTCAACCACTCTGCCACCTCTCCTGAAACAGTGGCGTCGCTGCGGACGTAAGGGGCGGG
>JAKFUS010000025.1 GCA_021732605.1 Betaproteobacteria bacterium
TTGTCATGTTTTTGGAAAAAACCAATAACATGAGTGTCTGCGACCTCGCGCCCGGTTATATCCGGGCCATTGCACCCTACCTGCCGGGCAAACCGACTTCCGAACTGGCCCGCGAACTGGGGCTCGAAGAATCCGGCATCGTCAAACTGGCGTCGAACGAAAATCCGCTGGGTGTCAGCCCGAAAGCGGCGCTGGCGATCCGCGCGGTGCTCGACGGCCTGGCGCGTTATCCGGACGGCAACGGTTT
Source organism: Betaproteobacteria bacterium (assembly GCA_021732605.1). Taxonomy (GTDB): domain Bacteria; phylum Pseudomonadota; class Gammaproteobacteria; order Burkholderiales; family SG8-41. The sequence goes on from JAKFUS010000025.1 coordinate 248, forward strand.
TGACCTGAAGCAGGCCTTGTCGCGGCGATTTGGTGTTGAGCCGGCAAATATCGTGCTCGGTAACGGTTCGAATGACGTGCTGGAACTGGCGGCGCGTTCCTTCCTCACACCGGGCCTGTCTGCCATTTATTCACAACATGCTTTTGCGGTCTATCCGCTGGCTGTGCAGGCGATGGGTGCCAAGGGTATCGAAGTACCGGCCAGCAATTTCGGCCACGACCTGCCGGCGATGGTGCGTGCAGTGCGTGCCGATACCCGGCTGATGTTTATTGCCAACCCGAACAACCCGACCGGCACCTTCATCGACGGCGCGACGCTGGAGAAATTCATCGCACAGTTGCCGCCACAGTTGCTGGTCGTGCTCGACGAGGCCTACAACGAATACCTCGAGCCGCAACACCGTTACGACAGCATCGGCTGGCTGAAAAAATATCCGAACCTGATGATCACCCGCACCTTCTCCAAGGTCTACGGCCTGGCCGGCCTGCGCGTGGGTTTCGCACTGGCGGCGCCCGGCGTCGCCGACCTGATGAATCGCGTGCGCCAGCCGTTCAACGTCAACAGCCTGTCGCTGGCCGCCGCTGCCGCCGGGCTGGATGACGAGATTTTTGTTCGCGACAGTTATGAGCTCAACCGCCGCGGCATGCGGCAGATCGTGGCCGGATTGCAGCAGCTGTCCCTCAATTACATTCCGTCCTACGGCAATTTCATCACCTTCAAGGTGCCCGGCGCCGCTAGCGTGTTCCAGAAGCTGCTGAAGACCGGTGTCATCGTGCGGCCCATCGCCAATTACGGCATGCCCGACCATCTGCGGGTGTCGATCGGACTGGAATCCGAAAATGCGCGCTTCCTCGAAGTGTTGCAGCAGGCGCTGGTTGCCTGATTGCACCGGCGGTTGCGCGGGCGCGGAAAAGCGGTAAGGTAACGATTGGGCGATTAATGCGCCTTCGCAATACGTCCAAACGAAACGCTTGAACGGAACGCTTGAACAGAACTGCTATGCCCGCCAATAAACACATCAATAAGCGCATCAATAAACTTGTGGTCATTGGGGTCGGCCTGATCGGCGGTTCGTTCGCGCTTGCGCTTAAAAAAGCGCGCATCGTCAAACAGGTGGTCGGCGTCGGCCGCAGCCGCAAAAATCTGCAGGTGGCGCTGCGCCTGGGTGTGATCGACAAAGCCGAGACGGATGCTGCACGCGCGGTGGTTGGTGCAGACCTGGTTCTGATTGGCGCACCGGTAGGGCAGATGCCCGGGATTTTTGCGCGCATTGCGCCGGCTTTGCCGAAACATGCGGTGGTCACGGACGCCGGCAGTACCAAGCAGGATGTGATTGCTGCGGCGCGCCGCCATCTCGGTGCGCATTTCGCGCAATTCGTGCCGGCGCATCCGATTGCCGGCACCGAACACAGCGGCGCCGGCGCGGCGTTTCCCGAACTGTTCCGTGACCGCAACCTGATCCTGCTGCCGCAAAAAGAAACCAACGCTGCTGCGGTACGTCTGGTGCGCGCAGCCTGGCTGGCCTGCGGCGCGCGCATCGTGCGTCTGGAAGCGGCGGAGCACGATGAAATCTTCGGCGCCGTCAGCCATCTGCCACATGTCGTTGCGTTTGCGTTAGTCAACCAATTGGCGCAGCGCCGTGATGCCAAACGTCTGCTCGGGTTTTCTGGCGGCGGTTTACGCGACACGGTGCGCATTGCCGGCAGTTCACCGGAAATGTGGCGTGACATCTGCATTGCCAACCGTGCGGCGCTGGTGCCGCTGGTCGACGGTTTCATCAGCGAACTCGAAGCTGCGCGCGCGGCGCTGGCTGTGGGTGACGGAGAATCGCTCGAGCATATGTTCAGAACCGCGCAAAAAGCGCGGGCGCGGTGGCTGCTTAAGCGTAAATAAGACGCAACCGGGACGCAGCTGATGAGCGCGACAAAATTAGAGTATCTGGATCTACAGCCGATCCGCGCGGTGCGCGGTAAGGTGCGCTTGCCCGGCTCGAAAAGCATATCCAACCGCACGCTGCTGCTGGCGGCGTTGGCGCAGGGCACGACGACCCTACGCGAAGTGCTGGATTCCGACGACACCGCCCACATGCTGACGGCGCTGCGCGCTCTGGGCGTGCGTTGCGAGGCCGCAGGGCTGCGGGCAATGACGGTGCATGGTGTCAACGGGGGTTTTCCGGCCAAAAAAGCTGAACTCTTCCTCGGTAATGCCGGCACTGCGGTGCGGCCGCTGACCGCAGTACTGGCATTGTGCGGCGGTCATTACAGCATTGACGGCGTGGCGCGAATGCATGAGCGGCCGATCGGCGATCTGGTTGATGCTTTGCGCCAGCTCGGCGCGGACATCCGCTATGCGGGCAACGAGGGTTTTCCGCCGCTGCTGATCGGCGCCGGCGCGATCAGCCCGCGCGCGGAGGTCAGCATCCGCGGCAATGTGTCCAGCCAGTACCTGACCGGATTGCTGATGGCACTGCCGCTGCTCGGCACAAAAACGCGGGTGCGCATTGAAGGTGAGCTGATTTCCAAACCCTATGTCGAGATCACGCTGAATGCGATGCGCCGGTTCGGCGTGGTGGTTGAGCGCGACGGCTGGGCATCATTCACGGTACCCGCGGGCTCGCGTTATGTCAGTCCGGGGGAATTGTATGTGGAGGGTGATGCGTCATCAGCGTCGTATTTTCTCGCTGCCGGTGCGATCAGCGGCCTGACTGGCGGCGGCCCGGTGCGTGTCGAAGGCGTGGGACGCAACAGCACCCAGGGCGATGTGCGGTTTGCCGAAGCGCTGGAACAGATGGGCGCTGTGGTCAGCATGGACGAACACTGGATCGAAGCCAGCGCGGGTGCCGAGGCCCAAAAACGCGGCAAGCTGCGTGCGGTGGATCTCGATTGCAACCATATTCCGGACGCAGCGATGACGCTGGCGGTGGCCGCGCTGTTTGCCGACGGCACCACGACATTGCGCAATATCGCCAGCTGGCGGGTCAAGGAAACCGATCGCATCGCCGCGATGGCCGCGGAACTGGTCAAACTCGGTGCAACGGTGGAAGAAGGCGCGGACCGCCTGAAAATTACTCCGCCGGCGCAATGGCGGCCTGCGACCATTGACACTTACGACGACCACCGCATGGCCATGTCATTTTCGCTCGCGGCTTTGGGCGGGGTGATTGTACGCATCCACGATCCGGGCTGTGTGGCCAAGACCTTTCCCGATTATTTCCAGGTACTGGCGGGTATCGCCGCATGACTCTGGGTCCGAAGGTGCCGCCAGTCATCGCCATCGACGGCCCCTCGGCATCAGGCAAAGGCACGATTGCCGCAGCCGTTGCGCAGCGCCTGGGCTTTCATTACCTGGACAGCGGAGCGCTGTACCGGATCGTCGGCTTTGTCGGGGGGGAGCGCCGGGTCAATCTCGACAGCGACTCAGAAATAACCGATATCACATTGAATTTAAAAGTAAAATTTAATGGAGATCGGGTTTTTGTCGATGCCCGGGAGGTATCGGATCAGATCCGTGGTGAGGTCGCCGGGGCCGCGGCGTCACGGGTGGCGGCCTTGCCCGGCGTGCGCCGGGCGCTGATGTCGCTGCAACACGGCTTTCGCCAGCCGCCGGGCCTGGTGGCGGACGGCCGCGACATGGGGTCGGTGGTGTTCCCGGATGCGCAGCTCAAAATCTACCTGACCGCGACCGCCGAGGAGAGGGCGCGCAGGCGGCATAAGCAGTTGATGGAAAAGGACTCCGGTGCTAGTATGGCGGCCCTTTTGCAGGACATCCGCGACCGCGATTTTCGCGACAGCAATCGCGCCACGGCCCCCCTGTTGAAGTGTACTGATGCCACTGAAATAGACACTACCGGGATGCCGGTGGCTGACGTGGTGGCACAGGTCTTGTATCTGTATCAAAAACAGCAAAATCCGCAATAAAGGCACCAGCTGGGCAGCAAACAGGCGTCATGGACCGCCAGGACCATGGCTTTTTTCAACTACCCTCCCGTTTCTCAAACGGGTGTGATAACCTCCTGATTCCAATGATGAAAACAACCCAACAAGCTAGCCCTGTCGGTATTCCTGCCGAGAGTTTTGCCGCACTCTTTGAAGAGAGTCTGGCGACGAAGGAAATGCGTATCGGCGAAGTGATTACCGCCGAAGTCGTGCGCATTGATGACAATTTTGTGGTGGTCAATGCCGGTCTGAAATCCGAGAGCTACGTCGCTATCGAAGAGTTTCATGATGACCGTGGCCAGATTGAAGTAAAGCCCGGCGATTTCGTCAGCGTCGCCATTGAGGCTCTGGAAGATGGACATGGCGAAACCCGCCTGTCGCGCGACAAGGCCAAGCGCCTCGCCGCCTGGCACGAACTGGAAGATGCCCTCGAGAAGGGCAACATTGTCTCCGGCATGATCAGCGGCAAGGTCAAAGGCGGCCTGACGGTGATGATCAACGGCATCCGCGCCTTCCTGCCCGGTTCGCTGGTCGATACGCGTCCTGTGAAAGACACGACGCCGTACGAAAACAAGGAAATGGAATTCAAGGTCATCAAGCTTGACCGCAAACGGAACAACGTCGTGGTGTCACGCCGTGCTGTGCTCGAAGCCAGCCAGGGCGAAGAGCGGCAGAAGCTGCTCGAGAATCTGCGCGAAGGCGCGACCGTCAAGGGCATCGTCAAGAACATCACCGACTACGGCGCGTTCGTCGACCTCGGTGGCATCGACGGCCTGCTGCACATCACCGACCTCGCATGGCGCCGTGTCAAACATCCGTCGGAAATGCTCAATGTCGGCGATGAAGTCACCGCCAAAGTACTCAAGTTCGACCAGGAAAAGAATCGCGTCTCGCTGGGCATGAAACAGCTGGGCGAGGATCCGTGGGTTGGCCTGTCGCGCCGCTATCCGCCCAACACCCGCCTGTTCGGCAAGGTTTCGAACCTCACCGACTACGGCGCGTTTGTCGAGATCGAGCCGGGCATCGAAGGTCTGGTGCACGTTTCCGAAATGGACTGGACCAACAAGAACGTACATCCCTCCAAAGTCGTGCAGCTCGGCGATGAGGTCGAGGTGATGGTGCTGGAGATCGACGAGGATCGTCGCCGCATCTCGCTGGGCATGAAGCAGTGCATGGCGAATCCCTGGGAAGAGTTCTCGATGAACTCGAAAAAGGGCGACAAGGTCAAAGGTCAGATCAAATCGATCACCGACTTCGGTATTTTCATCGGACTCGCCGGCGGTATCGACGGCCTGGTGCATCTGTCCGACCTGTCATGGCACGTGCCCGGCGAAGAAGCCGTGCGCAATTACAAGAAGGGCGAGGAAGTCGAAGCCCAGGTGCTGTCGATTGATGTCGAGCGCGAACGTATCTCGCTGGGCGTCAAGCAGCTTGAAGGTGATCCCTTCACCAACTATGTCGGCGGCCACGAGAAAAACACAGTGGTCACCGGCACCGTCAAGGCGATCGACGCCAAGGGCGCCGTGATCCACCTCGAAGGCGACATGGAAGGTTACCTGCGCGCGTCGGAAGTTTCGCGTGACCGCGTGGAAGACATCCGTACCAAGTTGAAGGAAGGCGATTCGGTGACCGCAATGATCATCAACGTCGACCGCAAGAACCGCACGATCAACCTGTCGATCAAGGCGAAAGACCTTGCGGAGGAAACCGAGGCCATGCAGAAGATGACTTCGGACAACAAGCAGGCGAGTTCAGGTACCACCAATCTTGGCGCCTTGCTCAAAGCCAAGATGGATACGGCCAATACTCAACAATAAAAGGTAAGGGAGCATCATGACCAAGTCGGAGTTGATTGCGAAACTGGCAGCACGCTATCCGCAGCTTGTGGCCAAGGACGCCGAGCTGGCTGTAAAGATGATTCTCGATGCAATGGGGAAAAGCCTGTCGCAGGGGCAACGCATCGAAATCCGGGGTTTTGGCAGTTTCGGTCTCAATTACCGACCGCCGCGTACCGGGCGCAATCCGAAATCGGGTGAACGTGTGCAGGTGCCCGCGAAATACGTGCCGCATTTCAAGGCCGGCAAGGAATTGCGCGAACGCGTTGATATCAAGAAATAACGGACGATCAGGCATCGTTCCTTTGGGCGGCATGGCTACACGGCCATGCCGCTTTTTTGTGTGCTGCGGGGTGCTCCCGCGCGAATGGCGGGGCATGATATTCTCGACGGGCCATGCAATACCTCATGTGGATCATCAAGGTCGCGCTGTTCCTCCTGATCCTGTCGTTTGCGATAGTGAACACGGATCCGGTGACGGTGCGGTATTACCTCGGATACCAGTGGCAAGCGCCGCTGGTGGTCGTGCTGCTGGTTGCAGTCGGTGCCGGTGCGCTGGTCGGATTGCTGACCGGTTTGTTTCAGACATTGCGCCTGCGCCGGGAAATCGCCGCACTGAAACGCGAACTGGTTGCGGCACGGGAGCCCGACGCGCCCGTCCTGCCGCCGTCGGACCTGCTGTGAATTTTGCTTTGAAGCGCTGCGCATAATGGATATCGAACTGTGGTGGCTGCTGACTTTGCCGCTGTTTTTTGCGCTGGGCTGGATGGCTGCGCGCGTCGATATCCGCCAGATCGTCACCGAATCCCGGCTGCTCCCGGCATCCTATTTCAAGGGCCTCAATTTCCTGCTCAATGAGCAGCCCGACAAGGCGATCGAAGCCTTCATCGAGGTGGCCAAGGTCAATCCCGATACCATCGAACTGCACTTCGCGCTGGGCAGCCTGTTCCGGCGCCGCGGCGAAGTCGAACGCGCGATCCGCATGCACCAGAACCTGGCCGAGCGGGAGAATCTCGGGCAGGAGCAGAAATTACAGGCTCTCCTTGAGCTGGCGCAGGATTATCTGAAGGCGGGCTTGCTCGACCGCGCCGAAGAATTGTTCCTCAAGCTCGACGGCACAGCCCATGCCGAGGCCGCGCTGCGGTTCCTGCTCGAAATCTACGAGCAGGAAAAGGAATGGCGCAAGGCAATCATCATTGCCGAGAAACTTGAAGTGCTCAACGGCAGTTCTTTACAGAAGGAAATTGCCAATTTTTACTGTGAAATGGCGGCGCGTGAGCTGATGCAGTCGCGGCCCGCAGATGCGCGGCCGCTGCTGGCCGAGGCACTCGGACATCACCGGCTGTGTGTGCGTGCGAACCTGCTGCTGGGTGATCTTGAGCGCGGCCTTGGCAACCGGCCTGAGGCCATTACGGCCTGGCAGCGCATCGAGTCGCAGAATCCGGCTTATCTCTCGCTGGTCGCGGACCGCCTGCTGGAGGTCTATGGCGAAGAAGGGCGCGCCGAAGAGGGGCTGAACCTGCTGCGCGGTTTCCTCGAGAAATACCCGTCGATGGACCTGCTGGATACGGTTTACCGGGCCACGCTGGCCGGCAGCGGTGCGCAGGCGGCCTATCGGCTGGTGCGTGATGAGGTGCGGCGTACACCGACACTGCTGGGGCTGGACAAGCTGCTCGAAGCGCAGTTGCTGGAGGTACCCGCAGAGCGCCGCCATGACCTGGAACTGATCAAGCAACTGATCCACCAGCACACGCGCAGCCTCGCGATGTACAAATGCGAACACTGCGGTTTCCGTGCACGGCAGTTCTACTGGCATTGCCCGGCCTGCGGTGAATGGGAAACCTACGCACCGCGACGGACTGAAGAAAAAGGACTACCGGCATGAAGCGCGCCGGAGCTGAAGGACATGCCGGCATGAGTACGGATAACAAAGGCCCGCGGGTCATCGTTGCGCTGGATTACGCCAGTGCCGCCGAGGCACTGGCATTCGCGCAGCGACTGGATCCCAAGCGTTGCCGGGTCAAGGTCGGCAAGGAATTGTTCACCGTCTCCGGTCCCGCATTGGTGGAGCAACTGGTGGCACGTGGTTTTGATGTGTTCCTCGACCTCAAGTACCACGATATCCCGAATACCGTGGCTTCCGCCTGCAAGTCCGCGGCGGCGCTCGGCGTGTGGATGATCAATGTACATGCCAGTGGCGGGCGCACGATGATGCAGGCTGCGCGCGAGGCGCTGGCCGGTCTGTCGCATCCCCCCAAGTTGATTGCAGTGACGGTGCTGACCAGCCTCGGGGCGGAAGACCTGCGCGAAACAGGACAGATGGAAGCGCCGCAGGTGCTGGTCGAGCGATTGGCCCGATTGGCTGCAGACTGCGGTATGGACGGCGTGGTGTGTTCGGCGCAGGAAGCGTCCTTGCTGCGCCGTGCCTGCGGGCCGGCATTCTGCCTGGTCACGCCCGGCATTCGTTTGACCGATGCTGCGCAGGATGACCAGAAACGCATTGTTACGCCGCAGGTGGCGATCACGGATGGGGCCGATTACCTGGTGGTCGGCCGACCAATCACCCGCGCTGCCGATCCGCTGGCGGTGCTGGACCGCATCAATGCCGACATTGCCGCTGCATTAAAATCCTGAATCGATGCAATAAGCTGATGAAAAAAACACCGCAGAAAAAAACAGTGTCGCCACGGACCGACTTGTTGTCGAAGCTGCCGGCACAGATGCGCCGCGCGCGTGTGCTGGTGGCCGGCGACGTGATGCTCGACCGTTACTGGTTCGGCGAAGTCAGCCGGATTTCACCGGAAGCGCCGGTGCCGGTGGTCAAGGTTGATCGTGTCGAGGAGCGTCCGGGCGGCGCGGCCAATGTCGCGCGCAACGTGGCGGCGCTGGCCGCAAAGGCATCCTTGCTGTCTGTGGTCGGGCGCGACGAGGCGGGGCGCTGCCTGCGCCAGTTGCTGAAACGCGACAAGATCAGCGCCAGCCTTCACGACGATCCGACGATTTCCACCACCGTAAAACTGCGGGTCATCGGCCGCCGCCAGCAGTTGCTGCGCGCCGATTTCGAAACACCGCCCAGCCATGAAGTGCTGGCGTCGAAATTGAAAGACTTTGAGCGCCTGCTGAAAAGCTGCGACGTGGTGATCCTGTCGGATTACGGCAAGGGCGGTCTGGCGCATATTGCACGCATGATTGCACTGGCACGCCGCCACAACAAACCGGTGCTGGTCGATCCCAAGGGCGAAGACTATTCGCGCTATCGCGGGGCGACGCTGGTGACGCCCAACCGCGCCGAGTTGCGCGCGGTGATCGGTGACTGGAGCAGCGAAACTGCATTGACCACCAAAGCACAGAACCTGCGCCAGCGGCTGGGAATCGGCGCCATGCTGGTCACACGCAGCGAAGAAGGCATGACGCTGTACCGGCGCGGGAGCCGCCTGCATGTGCCGGCGCAGGCACGCGAGGTCTATGACGTCAGCGGGGCAGGTGACACAGTCATCGCCACCATCGCGGTGATGCTGGCTGCAGGGGAGGATCTGGAAAGCGCAGTGCGCATTGCCAACCGCGCAGCCGGCATCGTCGTCGGTAAATTCGGCACCGCAGTGGTCCAGCCGGACGAGCTGTTTCCACCGGCGCGGGAGGAATAAGCCATGGTTTATGTCGTCACCGGCGCTGCCGGTTTTATCGGCGCCAACCTGGTCAAGGGCCTCAATGCGCAGGGCATTACCGACATTCTTGCGGTCGATGACCTGACGCAGGGCAACAAATTCCGCAACCTGGTCGACTGCAAGATTACCGACTACCTCGACAAGGATGAATTCCTGGCGCGGATCAAAGCCGGTGCCTACCGTCGTGCGGTCAAGGCGATACTCCACCAGGGTGCCTGTTCCGACACCACGGCCAGCGATGGCCGGTATGTGATGGACACCAATTACGCTTACTCCTGCGCGCTGCTTGATTTCTGCGCCGCAGAAATGATCCCGCTGATTTATGCATCGTCTGCGGCGACCTACGGCGCACTGACCGGTTTTCGTGAGCAGGCCGATTGTGAAGGCCCGCTGAACGTTTACGGTTATTCAAAACTGCTGTTTGATCAACGCGTGCGGCGTTTGCCGCCCGGGGGTCCGCAGGTGGTCGGCCTGCGCTATTTCAATGTCTATGGTGATCGCGAGCAGCACAAGGGGCGCATGGCCTCCGTTGCGTACCACTTTTTCAACCAGTACCGCGCCGAAGGCCATGTGCGCTTGTTCGAGGGCAGTGGCGGTTACGGCAACGGCGAACAGCGCCGCGATTTTGTCTCGGTCGAGGATGTGGTCAAGGTCAATCTGCATTTTCTGCAGAACGGTGGCCGGTCAGGCATATTCAACTGCGGTACCGGCGCGGCGCAGTCGTTCAACGACATGGCTGTCGCCACAGTGAATGGTTGCCGCGTTGCAGCGGGTGAGCCGGCGCTGACGCTGGTTGATCTGCAAAAAAAGGGTGTGATTCGCTACATCCCGTTCCCCGGCGACCTCAAAGGCAAATACCAGAGTTACACCCAGGCCGACCTGACGGCCTTGCGTGCTGCGGGCTATGCCGCGCCGTTCCTGACGGTGGAGCAGGGTGTGACGCGTTACTGCCAGCAATTGCTGGTGAAGACCTAGATCATGTACAAGACGCTGGAAGATTTTGTCGGCAACACGCCGCTGGTGAAATTGCAGCGCATGCCCGGCAAGACCAGCAATACCATCCTCGTCAAACTTGAAGGCAATAACCCTGCAGGCTCGGTCAAGGATCGCCCGGCGTTGTCGATGATCCGCCGCGCAGAGGAGCGCGGCACGATCAAGCCCGGCGACACGCTGATTGAGGCGACCAGTGGCAATACCGGCATTGCGCTGGCGATGGTGACGGCGATCATGGGTTACCGCATGGTGCTGGTGATGCCGGATAACCAGTCGCTGGAGCGGCAGCAGACCATGCGTGCCTACGGCGCCGAACTGGTGCTGACGCCGAAGGCGGAGAGCATGGAAGGCGCGCGCGATGTGGCAGAGCGCATGGTGCACGAGGGCCGCGGCGTGATGCTCGACCAGTTTGCCAATCCCGACAATCCGCTGGCGCATTACGAAGGCACCGGCCCGGAAATCTGGCGCGATACTGCCGGCCGCGTCACGCATTTCATTTCCAGCATGGGCACCACCGGTACCATCATGGGCGTATCACGTTTCCTGAAGGAAAAAAATCCGCAAGTGCAGATCATCGGCTGCCAGCCGACGGACGGTTCGCAGATTCCGGGCATTCGCAAATGGCCCGCGGCGTATCTGCCGAAAATCTGCGACTGGTCGCAGGTCGATAAAGTCATCGAAGTGACGCAGGCTGATGCCGAGAACACGATGCGGCGACTGGCCAGCGAAGAAGGCATATTCGCCGGTGTGTCTTCTGGCGGCGCCTTATGGGCCGCGCTGCAGATTTCGGCGCAGGTGCGGGATGCGGTGATCGTGTCCATCGTCTGCGACCGCGGTGACCGTTATCTGTCGACCGGCGTGTTTGCATAAATATCGCACATAAATCTATAAGTATTTGATTGTAAAGGTATTTTTTGTGAATCCCGTATTGGTGTTTGATATCGAGACCGTGCCCGACGTTGCCGGCATCCGCAAGCTGCACGGCATCGACGCCACCGTGTCCGATCGCGATGTCGCCGAAATGGCGTTCCAGTTGCGGCGGCAAAGCCACGGCAATGATTTCCTGCCGCATTACCTGCACCGCGTGCTGGTGATTTCCTGCGCGCTGCACGACCGCGACAGCTTCAAGGTGTGGTCACTGGGTGCGAATGGGGAAAATGAGGGCGAGATTATCCAGCGCTTTTTCGACGGCATCGAGAAATACACGCCGCAGCTGGTGTCGTGGAACGGCGGCGGCTTCGACCTGCCGGTGCTGCATTACCGCGGCTTGATGCATGGCGTGAAAGCGGCGCGCTACTGGGACATGGGCGAGGACGACCGCGAATTCAAATGGAATAATTACATCAGTCGCTATCACCAGCGTCATCTCGATTTGATGGACCTGCTGGCAATGTATCAGGGCCGCGCCAATGCGCCGCTGGATGCGCTGGCGCAGCTGATGGGCCTGCCGGGTAAACTCGGCATGGACGGCTCCGCGGTGTGGGGCGCGTACCAGGACGGCAAGCTGGAAGACATCTGGCGTTACTGTGAAACCGACGTGGTCAACACCCACCTGGTGTTTCTGCGCTTCCAGCTGATGCGCGGCGCACTGACCCAGGACCAGCACGATGCGCAGATCAAGGTGGTGCGCGCGGCGCTGGAAAAGGCCGGGCAGCCGCACTGGCAGGAATTTCTGGCGCGCTGGACTGCATAACGCATCTGCCGCGTTGTTGCGCGCGGTCCGGAAAACCCCATGAATCTTCTGCACATCGAATCCCTGGACCAGGAAGGCCGCGGCATTGCCCGCCGTGACGGCAAGGTCGTTTTTGTCGAGGGCGCGCTGCCGGGGGAGCGGGTCGAGGCCTCGGTGTATCGCAAAAAGGCTGCGTTCGAGCAGTCGTATGCGACCCGGATTTTTGACGAAAGCGCGTCGCGCACCACGCCGGGCTGCACATTTTTCGGACTCTGCGGCGGCTGCAGCCTGCAGCACATGGATGCGCGCACCCAGGTCGCCGCCAAACAGCGTGTGCTCGAAGACAATCTGCGCCATATTGGCAAGGTCGAGCCCGAGCAGATCCTGCCGGCGATTTATGGTCCGGCCTGGGGCTACCGCCACCGCGCGCGCCTGACGGTGCGCCATGTGTTCAAAAAGGGCGGTGCGCTGGTGGGGTTCCATGAAAAGCGCAGCAGCTATGTCGCCGACATGACCAGCTGCGAGGTACTGCCGCAGCGCATTTCAGATCTGCTGCCCTTGTTGCGCCGGCTGGTCGACAGCCTGAGCCTGCGTGCGCGACTGCCGCAGATCGAGCTGGCGATTACCGCGACCGCCGACGTGCTGGTGCTGCGCAACCTGGATCCGCTGACGGCGGATGACGAGGACAAGCTGCGGGTTTTTGCCGACGCCCACCGCGTGGTGTTTTACCTGCAGCCGTCAGGCCCGGAGTCGGCGCAACTGTTTTATCCGCCGGAGGCCGATACGCTGTACTACACGCTGCCCGAATTCGACGTGCAGATTCATTTCCGCCCGACCGATTTCACCCAGGTCAATCACTCGATCAACCAGGTACTGGTGCGGCGTGCGTTGAAATTGCTGGATCCGCAGCCGAATGAGCGCATCGCCGACCTGTTCTGCGGACTGGGCAATTTCACGCTGCCGATCGCGCGCAGCGGAGCGCAGGTCACCGGTATCGAAGGCAGCGCCGGATTGATCAAACGGGCGGAGGAGAACGCGCAGCGCAACGGTCTGACCGGGAATACGCGGTTCCTGACCATGGACCTGTTCAAGATTAATGCGGAGCAGTGGGCGGCGCTGGGCCCGTTCGACAAGTTGCTGATTGACCCGCCGCGCGACGGTGCGATGGAACTGGTCAAGCTGATCGGGGCTGACGGTCCGCGGCGTATCGTTTATGTATCCTGCAGCCCCTCAACGCTGGCGCGTGACGCCGAAGTGCTGGTGGCGGTGCATGGTTACAAGCTGCGGGCGGCGGGGGTCATCAACATGTTTCCGCATACGGCGCATGTTGAATCGATGGCGCTGTTTGAGCGCGATTAAGAAACTTTTATTGCTGGGTCCAGTTGAAACACCCACCCCCATCCCAACCTTCCCCCTGAAGGGGAAGGAGTTTTCTTGGAATTCCCTCCCCTTCAAGGGGAGGGATAGGGTGGGGATGGGATTCCGGATTACCAATTTGGCAATCCAAGTTTGAACAGCAACAAAAAAGCGGCCCGCAGGCCGCTTTTTTACGTCGGGTGATGCTTAGTCCCGATCCCCGCCGGCGAAGCCCAGAATCTGCAGCAGGCTGGTGAAGATGTTGTACAGCGACACATACAGCGTCAGCGTCGCCGACACGTAGTTGGTTTCACCGCCGCGGACGATCGAATTGATCTGCCACAGGATGATCGCCGACGAGAAGATGATGAACGCGCCGCACAGCGCCAGTTGCATCACCGGGCTTTGCAGGAAAATGTTGGCGAGCACCGCCAGCATGATCACCACGAAGCCGACCATCATGAACTTGCCGAGGAAGCTGAAGTCGCGTTTGGTTGTCGCGGCAATGCCCGACAGCACAAAGAACACCGCAGCGGTGCCGCCGGCAGCCATGATCACCAGTTGCCCACCGTTGCGCATGGACAGGATGTTCTGCAGCAGCGGCGCCATCATCAAACCGAGGAACGCGGTGAAGCCGAGCAGCAGGGCGACGCCGAGCGAGCTGTTGCGGTTTTTCTCGATCATGAATATCCAGCCGTAGAACACGGCCAGCATCACGATCACCGACATGATCGGGCTGGCGCGCATGAAGCTGAAATTGATGAAATTGGTGCCGATTACGGCGCCGATCACTGTCGGGATCAGCGAGACCGCAAGCAGCAGGTAAGTGTTGCGGAGGACCTTGTTCTGCTCGGCAGCAATGTCGGACGTGCCGGCAGAATAGGTTGCCCCGGTGCGCAGTTCAGGTTGCATAAGGATATGTCTCCAAAAGGTTCACCAAAAAGCTGGTGTAAGCAGGACGTAAGACTACTGAAAGGCGGTTAAAGTTGCAATCGATATCAGCCGTTTTTCATGGCGTCCGGGCAGTGCAAGCAATTGATAATACATGACATTATTTTCGGTAACCCAGGCCGGGATGGTGCCAATACCGGCGTTTTGGGGCTACAATTCGCCCGCTTTGATGGCCGGGGCTAAACCGGCGGCTTGGATGCGCAGGAATATGGAAAGTTGGCAGAGCGGTTGAATGCACCGGTCTTGGCGCACGTAGTATGTGCGCTTGCGAGGCTAACTTGCCGACAGGCAAGTTAAGCGCCGGAGGCGCGGCCGGAGCTAAAACCGGCAGGGTAGTTGATGCGGGCAGTATGGAGAGTTGGCAGAGCGGTTGAATGCACCGGTCTTGAAAACCGGCAGGGCCTCACGGTCCTCGTGAGTTCGAATCTCACACTCTCCGCCAGAATATTAAGTAAACCATTGATTTTTAAAATAATTAATTGGTTACTTTATTTTAAACCCACAATTTACCCCACATAAATTTTGCGACACCCTGAAGCAGTATGGAAAGCGATGATCAGGGTTACTGATCTTTCGACACGTGCTTCATCCCGGGTGGCGTAACGACATCGCTACACCCGCTTCAGCTTCAATAGTCTAGAAGAAGCTCACCATCGCCGCATTGTCACATCTATCAACGAGGAAGCTCATGCTGCTAATGACGTTCTGCTCGACCAGCGATCGCTGAAACTCATCGCTGCTGTATTGGCTGTCGAGCAGTGCAAGGGAATCACATTGGCGGGAGGGCTATTGACCAAAGAGGTCTGGGGCTGCTTTGGTTTTTGGGTTGCCGGTTTCTCGTTTTGCCTCCTGCTGGGCAAGTGCAGCTAGGTTGTCGGCAGGATACAGCCGCATGAAATCCATGCTCTCCGATGGACTTGCCCCAAGCCAGTCCCCGTATTGCTCCTCGGGCAGGATCACGACCATGCGTTTTTCATCCGCCGGCTTATGAAATTGCTGCATCAGCAGATGTCCGTCGGCGTTTACCGTCAGCATGGTGAAGCTGATAACGGGATCGCCTTTATCGGGCTGCCAACAATCCCAAAGGCCTGCAATACCCATCGGGTGGCCATCTCCTCTGTAGATTCGCGTCGGTATAGCCTTGCCGGATCGCCAGTCAGGCTCATAGATAGCAGTAGCTGGGATGATGCAGTGCTGTCCTTTCTTCCAAGCCTCCCGAAAGCTGGGCTTGCTGGCTACAGTCTCTGTTCGGGCGTTGTAGGTGTGACGGGAGATTTTGGTATCCGAGGCCCAATGAGGTATCAGTCCAAATGCCCCTGAGATGGCCACCCGTGCGCTTCTTGTCCCTGTTGTGGTGGGGCGTATCAACAATCCCCTGTATCCCGGCCAAATGTCGGCCTTGGTATCTTCGGACGTCACTTCGGCATCAAAGTGTTTTTTGATGACTTCCTTCTTCGTTACTGATTCGAAGTGGCTGCACATGGACTGTCAGTTGGGTGATTTCTTGATACTGGTATTATATACAGTATATGGCAACCACCGAATCCATTCCGCTCAGCCTGAACCAGGCTCCTGAGGCTCTCCAGCGAGTCCCCCATTCGTTCGAATTCAAGCTGCTCAAGCACAGGCTGTCTGCCGGGTTTCCTTCTCCAGCGGCTGATTATGCCGAAGATGGCCTGGACCTGAACGATTACCTCGTGCGGCGAAAGTCTGCGACGTACATGTTCACGGTCAAAGGTGATTCCATGATCGGCGCCAGCATCGAGGAAGGTGACAAGGTGGTGGTGGATCGCAGCGTGCGCCCCCGCCATAACAACATCGTGGTGGCCGTAGTCGATGGGGAATACACCATCAAACGGCTCTACAAATACCGAGGACGCGTCGAATTACGTCCGGAGAATCCTGCCTACCAGCCTATGGTTTTTGAGGAAGGGTCGGGACTGGAGGTCTGGGGTGTTGTGGTTGGCGTGGTCCGGCGCTATCCCCAACAGGGCTGACCGTGGCTCCACAGTTTGCGCTGGTGGACGTGAATAACTTTTACGTCTCCTGTGAGCGCGTATTTCAGCCGAAGTTGCAGAAAGTCCCTATGGTCGTGCTGTCGAACAACGACGGCTGTGCTGTGGCCCGGAGTAACGAGGTCAAGGCACTCGGGGTCAAGATGGGCACTCCATGGTTCAAGATGAAGGATCTGGCCCGGAAGCACGGCATCCTCGCGTTCTCTTCGAACTACACCCTCTACGGCGATATGAGTAACCGGGTGGTCAGCATCTTGCGCGACTTCAGTCCTGATATCGAGGTGTATAGCATCGACGAAAGTTTCTTGAGGGTTGAGAGTGATGCCCATCTGTTCGGCGGGCTCGGCCCAATGGGGCAGCAAATCCGTGAGCGCATCAGACAATGGACCGGTTTACCCGTATGCGTCGGTTTCGGTCCCAGCAAGACCCTGGCCAAACTCGCCAATCACATGGCCAAGAAGAATGCAGAGTTTGACGGGGTATGTGATCTGCATGCCATGAGCAGGCTGGAGCGCCGGCAATGGATGTCCAGAATCGAAGTTGGTGAGGTCTGGGGGGTAGGGCGGCGGATCAATGCTCGACTGGCGAGGATGGACATACAGACTGTTCTCGACCTGCGTAACGCCTCACCGAAGGCCATCCGTGCCCAATTCGGGGTGGTGATGGAAAGGACCTGCGAGGAGCTTAGGGGCGTGCCCTGTCTGGAGCTGGAGGAGATCGCGCCGCCGAAGCAGCAGATCATGAGTTCCCGGAGCTTTGGAAAGCCCGTGGAGTGTATTGAGGAGCTTCATGAGGCCGTAGCCACCTACGTTGGCCGTGCGGCTGAAAAGCTGCGGCAGCAGGGTTCCGTGAGCGGTGCAGTCTATGTGTTTGTCCAGACCAATCCCTTCAAGGAAAACGAGCGGCAATACAACGCTGGGCTGACAGTCCCTTTGCTCAATCCGAATGACGATACGCGGGTGCTGATCCAGGCCGCTCTGAGAGGGCTCAAGGCCATCTACCGGACAGGTTATCGATACAAAAAGGCCGGGATCATGCTGACGGCCCTGTCGGACAAGGCTATCCAGCAAGGGACTTTGTTCAGTGAGCCTGGAGGAGGGCAGCGATCGGCTCGCCTGATGGCGGCCATGGATGCGGTCAATCGGGAGTACGGGCGGAATACCCTCCGGGCAGCCGCATCTGGGATTGCCAATGCTTGGGCTATGCGGGCGGAAAATCGGTCGCAATGCTATACGACGAGGTGGGAGGAGTTGCCGGCAGTTTGTTAATTATCATTGATTAAATGACTATACTTAAAAAAAAATTGCGAACAGCTTAAACCATAGCAAGGATCGATTCGTCGACGTATGTTAAAAATAATCGTTTTAATAGTCTCGTTATTTATCGACGATGCATGGGCACAGGCTTGGCGGCAAGATTATTCTTGCGATGACCAGGAAGAATGTTTTTATCCCAAAGACAACACAATAATTACTTGGTTGTTGGGTGGTGCGGCTCTACTAGCATTTTTTATATCTAGATATTTCAGATGGTCCGTATTTCAATATATATTTTTAATGCTGGTTTTATGCGGCGGTGGAGCCTTAATAACTTTGAATTTTGGTAAGGTCGCCGGGATTTTATATCTCATCTTTTGTTTTGTTTTTTCCGAAAAAATAGTTAACTTTGGATTTAAGATTATTCCGCCTCCCGAGGGCGATCACAAGAATGATAGGGATGCCGAAAAGAAATTTAAAATTGATAGTTTGGACAAAGGTAGTGCATATAAAAGCGTTAAAAAAAACTATGCCATCGATCAATTAAATAATCTGCTGCCAGTTCATCTTGGTTGGAATGGTGCAAATAACTTAGAGCAAAAGGCCAATCTTGGAGATCGCGACGCCCTATTCGAATTGGGAAAAATATATGTCACAGGATGCGATTCATTTTGCGCTGACATAGAGCTTGCAAAAAAATATTTTTCGCGCGCCGCAAAATTGGGGCATGAAGTTGCAAATCAGATAGTTTCCGAGTTGGAAAGAGGTCGTGTCATAGCCAATAAAAATTCGATAACCAAATTAGATCTAACCAAAATAAGTAAAAGTAATTCGTCCGCATTAGGCCCAAATAATCAGGCCACTGATCGACTTGGAAATCAAAAAGAAAAATATCTCGTTAAAGAAAAATACATGACGAAAAGTGCTGCGCAAAAGAAACCCCCATTAAAGTGGGAGGTGGCTGGCGATGTTCTGTGTAATTGCGAAACGAGGGAGACGTTTCGTATTGTTCGTGACAAGGAGTATCCAGGCGTTAACGAGGTAGTTGCCGGGCAATGGGGTTACGAGTTCCACCGCAGTGCCAAATACGTGCATATCAGTTTATTTGATGTGAGAAAAATTAATTGAGAGCTGTTCGAATATGGCATCTTTTAGGTTTGCATGAAATTCTTAACTTATTACGCACTTTTTATTTTTTTGCTGCTGTTTTCTGCAGGACTAACTGCTGCGGA
Source organism: Betaproteobacteria bacterium (assembly GCA_021732605.1). GTDB lineage: Bacteria > Pseudomonadota > Gammaproteobacteria > Burkholderiales > SG8-41. The sequence continues at coordinate 19,158 of JAKFUS010000025.1, forward strand.
GTACAGGCCAGAAGCAACAGTCCTGAAGATGCATGTGTATGTGGAAGTAGATTCTAAAGGGCTGGAAACTGTAGACGAGACCTTGGTCGTTCGGATCGAGCGTAAAGACGCTATCAATGCCAATGCAAATCGTCGCATTGAGTTTTCTCCAAAAATGCACCGCGTGGAGATTGTCGAGGCTTACACCCTCGACTCTGAGGGGCATCGACATGACGTTCAGCAAGATTCAATTCGAACCCAGGAAAATGCCGTAAACGCCTCGTCACCTCAGTTCAGCGACTACCAGTACAAAATCGTCGTTTTCCCCAAGGCTGATGTCGGCAGCGTTCTTTATTTACGTCACCGAAAAACGACATTTCGTTCCCTGCTGCCGGGACTGACTTTTTACCGCACAGTTATGAACCCAAGATTGGTTTACGAGGATGTTCGATTTACTGCGGCTTATCCGTCAAGTTTGAATTTTCATGTTTCAGCCCGAGGCATGAAGGGCGGGAAAATCTCCGATATTTCGGGCGTGTCGTTCTACCGCTATGAATACAGCCAGCCTGTTGGTTTTGAGTCAGAGCCGGCCGCCGTCTCGATAAATGACTATGCGCCTTATTTTGGGCTTAGCAGCTATAAAAACCGCATTGAACAAGGACTGGATTATCAGCGTCATGCGGCACCCCGAATGGTCGTAACACCCGATGTGCAGGCTATTGCAGATAAGGTTACTAAGGGCCTATCAGGCAGGCGAGAGCAAATCGATGCACTTTATCAGTGGGTTGTCAAAAACATTCGTTACGTCTCAGTGATTGTTGACCGAAGTGGCCTGATTCCAAATACCACGGAAGACATTCTCAAGCGTCGCTACGGTGATTGTAAGGATCATGTCGCGCTGTTGGGTGCTCTACTCAAGGCCAAAGGTATCGACAGTAGCCCCGCACTAATCAATCTCGGCAATGCTTACACGTTAACTGACTTGGCCGTGATCAGCCCTTTAAACCACGTCATTCTCTATGTTCCGCAAGAGGATATATATTTGGATAGCACCGCACAAACTGTGCGACCCGGTGATTTGTATTTCGATATCGCGGGTAAGCCTGTCATATTGACTGCTTTGGGGGCGATCGGTCGCACACCTGACTTCAAGCCGGAAACGAACATCGCGCAGACCGATGTTGATCTGACATTAAACGAAGAGGGGCGTATTACGGGGCGAGCAGTTGAGCGATTTAAGGGGGCAGCGGAGATCAGGCTACGGGACTGGGCGGTAGATGCGCAATCCAGCTCGATGGAGAGTAATGTTCGGGAGACGCTCGCGGCCAACGGAGAAAACGGCACTGGACGTTACAGCATGGGGGACCCTTACGATCTGGGCAAGCCTTTTGAAATTATCAATGAATTCGAGCTTGATCCACTGACGAACGTTCCCGGTCCGGCAGGCTGGAGGATCCCTGTAGGACTAATATCCAGCGGGGTCAGAGATCAACTGACGCTTCGCCTTGCCGACACCCGGCGTACCCCTTTTATTTGTTCATCTGGGACCGTCATCGAGCGTTATCAGATCCGTTTTCCAAAGGCAATCCAAATCAGGTCAATGCCTTCAAACGTGCGCTTCGAAAGCCGCTCACTGGTTTATGGCGCCACCTACGTGCGCGAAAGTGAAGCAGTGCGCGTGGAACGTATGATAGTCAAACGCTACGGAAAATCTGTCTGTGGACCAGAGGAATGGGAGGAAATCAAGGAATTTCAGGCGGCAATCCGGATGGATTTGAGACAGCAATTTATTTATTAAACTAGTGGTGATCTTTATCTGAATATCCTGGCCATTAAAACAATGCCAGAAAGCTCAGCTTCGCGCTGCTCCAGAATTCAGGGAAGCTTATACGATCAACCATGATTGGTGGGTAATCAGATATGAGTATCACGGGAATCTATATTGATGATTCTGGAAATCCAGGCGCGTCTTCGCTGTCCCCGTTTCATACTGATTCAAAAAAGTCTTGGGCAGCAGTAATTGTGCCAGATTCAATATCCACTGATGTTGAAACGGGGATGACCCTTTTTCTCAGCGGCATCAAGCAAGACTACAACCTAAATGAATTGCATTTCACTGATATTTACAGCGGTAGAGGAATTTGGAAAAAAGAATCCGTCGAAAAGAGAATTGAGATTTTTGACTTGATGGCGATGCTTATTTCTAAATTAAATCTTCCAATATTTTTTCAATCATTTAGCGATGAATTTAGAAATGACCATCGCGACTTCTGGGATTATTTGGATGGGATAGGTCTCAATTTTTGGAATTTTCAAAAAACAGAGCACATTGGATATTTTTTACTATTATTACAGTTAAAGAATTCAGTAAAAATCTTAAGAAAACAAAGTCGAGACTTCAACAACAGGTTGCAGATTTATACAGATGTTGGATTAGCGAAAGAAAATGCCGAGGTAGCGCTCCCAATAAAAAGCGACGATATTTTTTATGAGGTAATTAAATTTCAAAGCTCTGAAGCGACAATTGGATTGCAAATAGCGGATTTTGTGGCGTTTGTTATTTCCAAGTCACAAAGAATTCAGTTAGAGAAAAAGGCGGGTGAAAATTTCTCAGATTCAGAACGCCACATTTTGAGCATCGTTGCTAAATTAAATCATTGGTCATTAGATTTAAATAATGTAGATCCTATAAATTTTTCAAAAGAAGGATATGAATTTCTGCTAATGAAAGACCGCAAGGAAAAAGGGTTGCCTTTAATGCCTAAAAAGTTTTAAGTAATTTTTTACTATTCAGGAATTCTGTTTTAGCGTATGCAGATTTAATTGAATATATCGTTTAATAAATTACTAATATCCCTACTTGGCCATTTAATTCCAACAATGCGCCTACTTTTACAAAATAAAAATTCTTATATCAATTCAGTAGTGTCCCAACGTTTTTCAGAGGAGAACGCCCTGGATCGGCATGATTGGCGACTCTGAATCCGTTGATGGGTGTGGAAGTAATTGATTTATTGGGGTTGTTTCGAACATGGTCAAACTCAGGATTTGTAGGATTTCGTAGAGGCTATGCGACAGCTTGAGCCGTTTCTTCACGATAGCGATCAGCACGTAAGTGCAGACTGCGATCCAGATTTGCGTCTTCA
>JAKFUS010000038.1 GCA_021732605.1 Betaproteobacteria bacterium
ACAAAAATCCCAAATTGACCTGGAACAGCTGCTCCACTTTGGACACCATGCGTTTGTTGATCACAAACACAATCACATGGTCATCGGATTCAATCATGGTGTCGTGATGCGCGATCAACACCTGGCGATCAGCTGCGGATTTGCCGGTGCCCGCTGCCTGCTTCCCGGTGCGCACGATGGCGCCGATGGTCGTCCCTGCGGGCAGGTTGATCTGCTCGATGCGGCGACCGACCACTTTCGACGATTTGAAGTCGCCGTGGGCTACCAGTTCCAGCGCTTCGGCAGCACCCCGCCGCAGGCTGTGCACTGCGACGCAATCGCCGTGGCGCACATGGGCGAGCAGGGTGCCGATGGTAGCCTGGGCCGGGGAAATCGCGATGTCGATCTGTCCCGCCTGCACCAGATTGACGTAGGAGCCGCGGTTGATCAGCGCCACCACGCGGCGCACACCCATACGCTTGGCGAGCAGCGATGACATGATGTTGTTTTCGTCGTCATTGGTCAGCGCGCAATACATATCCATGTCGCCGATATTCTCGGCTTGCAACAGATCTTCGTCGGTGACATCTCCGACCAGCACCAGCGTGGTCTTCAGTTCGGCAGCGAGTTGTTCCGCGCCGGTTTTACTGTATTCGATGATCTTGACTTCGTAGCGGTCTTCGATGGCCTTGGCCAGGCGTCGGCCGATATTGCCGCCGCCGCCGATCATCACCCGCTTCACCGGTTTGTCCATGCGCCGCAACTCGCGCATGATGCCGCGGATGTTTTCTGTGGCAGCGATGAAAAACACTTCATCGCCGGCTTCGATGACCGTGGTGGCGTCGGGGAGGATCGGGCTGTCCTGACGGAAAATCGCCGCCACCCGCGTGTCGAGATTGGGCAGGTGCTTGCGGATGGTCTGCAGTTCCTTGCCGACCAGCGGCCCGCCGTGGAAGGCCCGCACCGCGACCAGGCTGACGAGGCCGCCGGCAAATTCCAGCACCTGCAGCGATTCCGGAAACTCGATCAGCTTGGCGATGTAATCGGTGAGCACCTGCTCAGGACAGATCACGGTATCGACCGAAAAATTTTCGGCCGCGAAGATTTCCGGGTGTGACAGGTAATCAGCAGCGCGGATGCGCGCGATCTTGGTCGGGATGTTGAACATGGTCGCCGCCAGCTTGCAGGCGACCAGGTTGGTTTCGTCGCTCTGGGTGACGGCAAGGATCATGTCGGCGTCGCGGGCGCCGGCGCGTTCGAGGATTTCCGGGTGGCCGGCGTTGCCGACGACGGTGCGCAGGTCGAGGCGATCCTGCAGTTTGCGCAGGCGGCCGGCGTCGGTATCGACAACGGTGATGTCGTTTGCTTCAGAAACCAGGTTTTCAGCGACGGAGCTGCCGACCTGCCCGGCGCCGAGAATGACGATACGCAAACGGAATCTCCCTGCCGGAACACCGAATGGTGTTGCGGAAAAAGCGCAATTGTATACCCGGGGTGTATTGCGACACTGTCATGGGTCTCGGATCAGGCGCAGCCTGATATGGCATAATTTACAACTCGAAAATCGGGGCTAAAAGTTTGTTGAGAAACCTTGCTGCCGCAAAACGGCCCCGCCTTGATGGTGATGCAACTCTCGCTTAATCAACGACTTGAAAGCGTGTGCGCTTAGTCGCTGCGCGCCCCGAAGGAAGTCCCCTCGGGGGGCTCCCAACGCGCGCGCTCATCACTTCTCCAACGGACTGAAACCCATTGACTAGAATATATTTTCCGGAAGCCATCCCGGATCATGGCGAATGCCGCTTGCCGGACTTCAAAGCGCACCACGTGATGCATGTGCTGCGCCTTGTACCCGGCGACCCGGTGCTGCTGTTCGACGGGCGCGGCACCGTGCATGACGCGGTGATCACGACTATTGCGCGCGACGCGGTCAGCGTACGGGTCAACAGCAGCCGCAGTGAGGACCGCGAGTCGCCGCTGCAGGTGACGCTGGCGCAGGCTGTGTCCAGCGGTGAGCGCATGGATTACACGATACAAAAGGCGGTGGAGCTGGGCGTGAATGCGATCCAGCCGCTGTTGAGTGAGCGTTGTGTCGTGCGCCTGTCCGGGGAACGCGCCGCAAAACGCGTGTTGCACTGGCAGGGCGTGGTGGCCGCTGCCTGCGAGCAGTGCGGCCGCAATCGCGTGCCTGAAGTGCGCCCGCTGCTGTCGTTGCGCGACTGGCTGGAACAACCGGCGGATACGGCAGGCCTGCGTTTGCTGCTGGCGCCGGGTGCTGCGACAGGATTACGTGAATTGCCGCGGCCTTCCGGTGTGGTGACGGTGCTGGCCGGACCCGAGGGCGGGCTGACCGCGGTGGAGGCGGATGACGCCGCGCGCGCCGGATTCCGGCCATTGCGGCTGGGTCCCCGCGTATTGCGCACCGAAACCGCTGCGGTGGCCCTGCTCGCGGCGATGCAGACCCTGTGGGGCGATTTCTAGCGCGGCGGCTTTCGCCACGGCGGGTTCTCGCATACCATCAATTTCAATACGCTCAATCTGCAGCAGAAAGGAAAACGCCATTTCCACCACCTCCACCGCCAATAAAAAAGTGCCCGCCGCCAAGAAAGCGCAGAAAGTGCCAGCCGGTACGCGGCCACGCCTGTCGGCGCAGGATCGGTTTATCGACTGGTTTCAGTCCGTCGCGCCTTATATCCACGCCTTCCGCGGCAAGGTGTTCGTCATCGCCTTTGGCGGCGAAGTGGTTGCAGATGGCCGGTTTTTCCATCTGACCCATGACCTGAACCTGCTCGCCGCACTGGGCGTCAAGCTGGTGCTGGTGCACGGCTCGCGGCGGCAGATCGAAGCCAAACTGAAAACGCAGAAAATCCGCAGCCGTTTTGCCGAGAAGCTGCGCATCACCGATGCCGCTGCGCTGGAAGCAGCGATGGAAGTGGCAGGCACGCTGCGGGTGCAGATCGAGGCTTTGTTGTCGATGGGCTTGCCCAATTCGCCGATGGCCGGTGCCGATATCCGCGTGGCCAGCGGCAATTTTGTCACTGCGCGGCCGATCGGCGTCGTTGATGGTGTGGATCTGCTGCATACCGGCGAAGTGCGCAAGGTGGACGCGCTGGCGATTGAGCGGCGGCTGAAAGACGACGAACTGGTGGTCATTTCGCCGCTCGGCTATTCACCGACCGGCGAGGTGTTCAACCTGGCACTGGGCGATGTGGCGGCGGCAACGGCGGTGGCGTTGAAGGCGGACAAGCTGATTTTCCTGATGGAATCTGCCGGCGTCACCGGACGTCGCGGCGAGCTGCTGCGCGAACTGACGGTGCGTGAGGCGCGGAGCCTGCTGGCGCGGGGCCGGGTCGCGCCGGAAGAGATGCAGATCTATCTGCCGGCGGCGGTGCGCGCCTGTGAGCAGGGCGTGGGCCGGTCACACCTGATCTCCGGGCATCTGGATGACAGCCTGTTGCTCGAGCTTTTTACCCATAAAGGCGTCGGCACGCTGGTGACACCGGACCCGCTGGAAACGCTGCGCCACGCGAAAATCGAGGACATCGGCGGCATTCTCGGGCTGATCGAGCCGCTGGAGGACGAAGGTATTCTGGTCAAGCGCAACCGCGATTTGCTGGAAATGGAGATCGACCGCTTCTGGGTGCTGGAACATGACCGGCTGATCATCGGCTGCGCAGCCTTGTATCCGTTTTCGGATGAACGTTCCGGAGAGCTGGCCGGACTTGCGGTGCATCCGGAATTCCGCGGCAGAGGCGCCGGCGAACGGCTGCTGGCGGCGATTGAGAAACGCGCGCGCGGACTGCGGCTGAAGCAATTGTTTGTGCTGACCACGCGCGCCGAACACTGGTTCGTCGAACGCGGTTTCATCGAGACCGATGTCAGCGCGCTGCCACAAAAAAAGAAAGAGCTGTACAACTACCACCGCCGCTCGGTGGTGCTGATCAAAAAAATCCGGGCAAAACTGTAAGTGAGCTGCCGCACACGGGGCATTGTCACAATTCGTTAACATTAATGTCTTATTGTGGAGAAATGACATGGCACGCCAGGTAGAGTGCGTAAAACTCAAACGTGAGGCCGAAGGCCTTGATTTTCCGCCGTATCCCGGCGCGCTGGGCAAACGCATCTTCGACAGTGTGTCGAAGGAGGCCTGGAAGCAGTGGCTGGAGCAGCAAAAAATGCTGGTCAACGAGAACCGCCTCAACCTGGCGGACAAGAAAGCCCGTGATTACCTTGCGCAGCAAATGGAACAGCATTTTTTCGGCAGCGGTGCGGATGCCGCGGCCGGTTACGTGCCGCCGCCCCGGTAGCGAACTGCCCCACCGCGACCTGCCAGGACTTCGCTTCCGATGAACGCCGCTGCCCGCCGGCCCCGGCGCGCGCCCGGCAAAGCCGGTTTTGCGCCTGAGTTTTATCTCAATCGTGAACTGGGTCTGTTGTCGTTCAACCGCCGGGTGCTGGCGCAGGCTGAAAACGCCGCGCACCCGCTGCTTGAGCGCCTGCGTTTCCTGTGTATTGTAAGCAGCAACCTTGACGAGTTTTTCGAGGTCCGCGTCGCCGGACTGCAGGCCGAAATTGAAGCTGGTTTGGCGCCGGTTTATCCCGAACACCTGCGCGCCGACCAGGTCTACCGCCAGGTCGCCGTTGAGGCGCATGAACTGGTTGCGCGCCAATACCAGCTGCTGAATGAACAAATACTGCCCGGGCTGGAGCAGCAGGGTATCCGCTTCCTGCGTCGCAGCGGGTTCACGCCGCAGCAGGCTGACTGGATCAAGGGTTATTTCCGCCGCGAAGTGATGCCGGTGCTGACACCAATCGGCCTTGATCCGGCGCATCCGTTCCCGCGTGTGCTCAACAAAAGCCTGAATTTTGCCGTCGAGCTTGAGGGCAAGGATGCTTTTGGCCGCAATTCCGGCATTGCCATTGTGCAGGCGCCGCGGGTGTTGCCGCGGGTGATCCGGCTGCCGCAGGATATTGCGGGCACCGAGTACGATTTCGTGTTTTTGTCGTCGATCCTGCATGAACATGTCGGGGAACTCTTTACCGGCATGAAGGTGTTGGGCTGTTACCAGTTCCGGCTGACGCGCAACAGCGAACTGTTCGTCGACGAGGAAGAGGTCAAGGATCTGCGCACCGCCCTCCGCGGTGAATTGCCGCACCGCCATTTCGGCGACGAAGTGCGGCTGGAAGTGACCGACAATTGTTCACAGCATATTTCCGGATTTCTGCTGCGACAGTTCAAACTTGACGACGAGGATCTGTATCGTGTTGACGGCCCGGTGAACCTGGCACGTGTGATCAGCGTGCCGGACGGGGTTGACCGTCCGGACCTCAAGTTTCCCCAGTTCCGCCCGGGCCTGCCGCAGCGGCTGGCCCAGCCGGGTGACATGTTCACGGTGATCCGCGCCCGCGACCTGCTGCTGCACCATCCCTTCCAGTCGTTCCAGCCGGTGATCGTGTTCCTGCAGCAGGCGGCGCGCGATCCGGCGGTGGCGGCAATCAAGATGACGGTGTACCGCACCGGCGCCGAATCGGAGCTGATGGAAGTGCTGATCAGCGCCGCGCGCAGCGGCAAGGAAGTGACGGTGGTGCTCGAATTGATGGCGCGTTTCGACGAGGAGGCGAACATCAACTGGGCACAGCGGCTGGAGGAAGTCGGCGCGCACGTGGTCTACGGTGTTGTCGGGCACAAGACCCATGCCAAGATGCTGCTGGTTGTGCGCCGCGAGGGTGACGGATTGCACCGCTATGTGCACCTGTCGACCGGCAACTATCATCCGCGCACCGCACGCCTCTACACCGATTTTGGCCTGTTCACCTGCAACGAAGAGATCGGTAATGATGTTGCTGACATATTCATGCAGCTGACCGGACTCGGTCGCGCCACCAAACTGCGCCATCTGCGCCAGTCGCCGTTCACGCTGCACAAGGAAATGATCCGGTCGATTGAAAACGAAATGACCATCGCCAAGGCCGGGCGCAAGGGGCAGATCATCGCCAAGATGAACGCGCTGCTCGAGCCGGAGGTGGTCAGTGCGCTGTACGAGGCCTCCAAGGCGGGGGTGCAGATCGACCTGATCGTGCGCGGTGTCTGCGCGCTGCGTCCGGGCGTGCCCGGCTTGTCGGATAATATCCGCGTGCGCTCGATCATCGGTCGTTTTCTCGAGCACACCCGTGTGTTCCATTTCCATAACGACGGGGCCGATGACGTCTACCTGTCCAGCGCCGACTGGATGGATCGCAATTTCTTCGGCCGCGTCGAAGTGTGCTTTCCGATTCTTGATCCGGAGCTCAAGCAACGGGTCATTGCCGAGGGTCTGTTGCCCTATCTCGAAGACAACACGCAGGCGTGGCTGATGGGCGAGGACGGCCGATATGTATGCCGCGTACCGGGGCGCGTGAAACCGGCCACAGCTCAGGGGCAATTGCTCGACCTGCTCGCCCGCAAGCCGAGCGCATGACCCGCCCCCGCGGCGCTGGCGATCGACTGTTATCCGGCGAAACCACGATCGCCGCTGAAATCGAACTCAAGCTGCGTGTGCCGCCGAAGCGCTTGCGCGAAGTACTGGCACTGCCGCTGTTGCAGTCGATGCGAGCTTCAGTCACGCGCAAACCGGCCGCGACTTACTTCGATACGCCGGCACTGGAATTGCAGCAGCGGTGCATCACGCTGCGCGTGCGCCGCGAGGGCCGGCGCTGGGTGCAGGCGGTGAAGGGCGGTGGGTCTGTGACCTCCGGCGTGCACCAGCGGCTGGAGATCGAGAGCGTGCTGCAGGACCGGCATCCCGATGTGTCGCTGCTGCCGCGGCATCCGCTCACCAAAATCCTGCGCTCGCGGAAAGTGGCGGAGTCGCTGGTGCCGGTGCTGCACACCGAAATCACGCGCACCCTGCGCGTGCTCGAGCCCGTGCCCGGCGTACTGATCGAGGCGGCGATTGATCGTGGCGTCATTCGCAGCGGGCGCCGCCGCGACCGGGTCTGCGAGATCGAACTGGAACTGAAAAGCGGGCCGGTCAGCGCATTGTTCGAACTGGCACAACAACTCGCGCAAACCATGCCGCTGGTACCGGAGCACCGCTCCAAGGCCGAGCGCGGTTATCTGCTGTTTCGCGGCGCAGGTGCATCGCCGGTGAAAGCGGCCCCGGTGGTATTGAGGCGGGAGATGACGGCCGTCCAGTGTTTTATCGAAATCGCCTCTGTAGCGCTGGCCCAGGTGCGGGCCAACGAACGGGGTGTTACAGACTCGCAGGATCCTGAATTTCTGCACCAGATGCGCGTGGGCATCCGCCGCTTGCGGTCTGCCTTCAGCCTGTTTCGCGATGTGCTCGGCACTGCGGCTGCGCCTCAGGCGGCTGCGTTGCGGGCGATTGCCGGCACCCTTGGACCGGCGCGCGACTGGGATGTGTTTGTCACGGAAACCCTGCCCATGGTGCGCCCGGCACTGGCTGCGCATGGGGCTGCTGAAGCCTTTGAGGTGGTTTGCCGGAAGTGCCGGCAGTCCGCTCGCAAGAGCATAAAAAAATCAATAAAATCAATAGATTACAATGTTTCCCTGCTTGCCTTGGGCGCTTGGCTGGCGGCCCTCGGCAATGGTGACAACAGTGAGGACGACAGTGCGGCGTGGCGGCAGCCGGCGCGCGCTTGCGCAGTGCAGATACTCACGGCGCGCCATGCCCGCGTGCTCAAGCGCGGCCGCCATCTCGAGCGACGCACGTCCGCCGAATTGCACCGCCTGCGCATTGCGGTCAAACAATTGCGTTATGCGGTGGAATTTTTTTCGACACTGTTTCCCGGACGCAGCATGGCGACACTGCGCGACCGGCTTGCGCTACTGCAGGATATACTGGGTCGCATCAATGATGCAGCGGCCGTGCAGCCCTTGCTCAGTGCGGCGGCGGCGGACGACCGCGAAGTCATTGCCGCAACCGGCATCGTCATCGGCTGGTGTGAGGCGCGTGCTGCGGTAGAGCGCGAAATCTTGCAAATTGCATGGCGCCGGTTTCGTGCTCTGCGCCGACCCTGGCAGGCGTGAGATGAGTTGCAGGCTTGGTGAAATGCTTGGTGAGACGCGCTTAGTGAGACGAACAGCGAGACGAAGAGTGACTCTGGCGGAATGGGCATGGATCTGATTTTGTGGCGGCATGCGGACGCCGAAGACGGCGTGCCGGACGAGACGCGGCGGCTGACCGCCAAAGGCCGCAAACAGGCGCAGAAAATGGCGGCATGGCTGGCAGCCCGTCTGCCTGCGGACTGCAGGGTCCTGGTCAGTCCGGCGGCGCGCGCCCGCGAAACCGCGACGGCGTTCACGGAAAAAGTCATCATCGACAAAGCGCTGTCTACTGCGGCCACGCCACAAGGCGTACTCAAGGCGGCCGGCTGGCCCGATGGCGCTGGCACGGTGATGGTCGTCGGTCACCAGCCGACGCTGGGTGCAGTCGCTGCACTGGCGCTGACCGGAGAAGCTTCAGCCTGGAGTCTGAAAAAGGGTGCGATCTGGTGGCTGACGCACGACGCTGACGGCGTGCGGGTCAAAGCGGTGATTACACCCGGGATTTTGTAGACCCGCGCAGCGGTAAAACCGTAGCAATCGCCCCGCCCCCCAAGGGGACTTGCTTCGCAGCGCGCAGTAGGTTCTCTTATTCGACGAACGCGGGCTCTTGCGCCAATACGATATCGTCAAGCCCGGGGATTTTCAGTTCCTCGCCGATGCGTGCCCACTCCTCAACTTCTTCGCGCAGTGCCGTCGCCGTCAGCGGATTGGTTTCCAGCCACGCGGCATCAAAAGCCAGCCGCACGCGTTCTCCCTGCAGCTTGATGTCCAGCGGCGGGAACCGGGTGTCGCGCCGCGCCCGGCACAGCACCACTGCCAGACGCAGCGCCAGCACCGCCGCCCGGTCGATTTCTTCAGGCACATCTTCCAGGGATTTTTTCAGCGACCGGCGGTGACGCAGCACCAGCGCCGACAGCTGCTGCTGTTCTTCGCGCGAGAAACCCGGCATGTCGGCATTACTGATGATGTAAGCCGAGTGCTTGTGGTAACCGCTGTAGGCCACGGGGATGCCGATTTCGTGCAGTTTGGCGGCCCAGCCCAAGAGGCGTGCCGCATCGTCATCAACGGCGTTGCCGGCGAGTTTTTCATACAGTGCGGTGGCATGTGATCCCACGCGCCGCGCCTGCTGCGTATCGACATGGTAGCGCCGCATGAACTGCGCGACGGTGACATCGCGCATGTCGTGGTTGTGAAAGCGGCCGAGCATGTCGTAGAGGATGCCCTGGCGCATCGCGCCGGTGGCTGGCGTCATGGTTTCGATGCGAAGTTCGTGGAACACCGCGTGCAGGATGGCCAGGCCGCCGGCGAGTACCGGCTGGCGGTCGGGGCGCAGGCCAGGCAGTTCACTGCGTGTGATGTCGCCGTCTTTGATCAGCTGGCTGCGCAGGCGGTCGAGCCCGTCAAGCGTGACCGGGCCGTCGGTGTAGCCGCACAACTGGAGGATTTCGGCGAGGGCGCGGATGGTGCCCGACGAGCCGACCGCGTGTTTCCAGTTGCCGCGCACATAGCTGCTGACGATGGGCTGCAGCTCGGCGCGTGCAGCGAGTTCCGCCGCCTTGAATGCGGATTTGCTGATGCGACCGTCACGGAAATACCGCAGACTGTACGACACGCAGCCCATGAACAGGCTTTCCAGGCGCAGCGGCTTGTAACCGCTGCCGATGATGCATTCGGTGGATCCGCCGCCGATGTCGATCACCAGGCGTTTTTCGCGCGAGGCCGGCAGGCTGTGCGACACGCCGAGGTAGATCAGTCGCGCTTCTTCGCGTCCGGCGACCACCTCGATCGGAAAACCCAGCGCCGCGCGCGCCTTTCTCAGGAACGGGTTGGCGTTTTTGGCAACGCGCAGCGTGTTGGTGCCGATAGCGCGCACCGCATGCCGGTCGAGGCCGCGCAGCCGTTCACCGAAGCGCGCCAGGCAGGCCAGCGCGCGTTCCTGCGATTCTTCATCGAGCTTTTTGTCCTTGCCCAGACCGGCGCCGAGGCGCACCGGCTCACGCAGCGAATCCAGCGGGAAAAACTGCTCGCCGGCAACGCGGGCGATCTGGCAGTGGAAGGAGTTGGAGCCGAGGTCAACGGCGACGATGGTGGACTGGTCAGCCACCCCGGAGTGCTCCCGATTTCATCGTCGCCTGCATGATCCGCATGATTGCCCGCCCGCTCCATGACTCGCGAACGAGTGTACCACGCGCCAGTGATGCAGAAGCAGTGTCTGCGGCGGTTCAGCCGAGTGCTTCGCGTTCGAAGTTCTCGACGCTGGTGTGGCGAACGTCCTTGCCCTTGACCAGATAAACCACATATTCGGACATGTTCTTGGCGTGATCGCCGATGCGCTCGATGGCCTTGGCGATGAACAGGATTTCGATGGCATGGGAGATCGTCCGCGGATCTTCCATCATGAACGTGATCAACTGGCGCAGGATGCTGACAAAGGCCTTATCGACCTGCTCGTCCTGGCGGACGACTTTGGCGGCCACCGTCAAGTCGAGCCGGGCAAAGGCATCCAGAGCGTTGCGCAGCATGCCCAGCGCGATATCGGCGACATGCTGGATTTCCGAGACGCGCGGCACCATCGGGCGGTCGCTTTCGTAGATGAACTGTGTCATGCGGGCAATTTTCGCCGCTTCATCACCGATGCGTTCGAGGTCGGTGATGGTTTTGACTACCGCCATCACCATGCGCAGATCCTTGGCTGCCGGCTGGCGGCGGGCGATGACGGTGCTGCACTCCTCGTCGATGGCTACTTCCAGCGCATTGACCCGGTGATCGTTTTCCATGACCTGGCTGGCCAGCGTGACATTGCCGGTGGTCAGGGCTTCCAGCGCGCGGATGATCTGCTCCTCGACCAGGCCGCCCATCTGCAGCACTTTTGAGCGGATTTCTTCCAGCTCAGTGTCAAACTGTTTCAGGGTATGGTCCGGCATGGCAGGCTCTTTCTGGACGAAGAAGGAATTTACTGAAAGGGCGAGTTATATCGCGAAATTATGACAGTTTCGTGGCGGCGCCGGGATGGCGCAGGGTTTGCACACCGTCTTTGCCGGCAAGCAGCAGCACGTCCGCCGGGCGTCGTGCGAACAGGCCGTTGGTAACCACCCCGGTGATCTGGTTCAGGCGGGTTTCCAGTGCCGGCGGATCAAGAATGGTCATGTTGTGCACGTCGAGGATCAGGTTGCCGTTGTCGGTGATGAAATTGGCACGCCACTCCGGCTGGCCGCCGAGTTTGACGATTTCGCGCGCCACATAGGAGCGCGCCATCGGAATGACCTCAACCGGCAGCGGGAAGCGGCCCAGTACATCGACCAGTTTTGAGGTATCGGCGATGCAAATCAGCTTTTGCGCCACTGCGGCGACGATTTTTTCGCGGGTCAGTGCGCCGCCGCCGCCCTTGATCATCATCAGGTGCCGCGTCACCTCATCGGCGCCATCGACGTACACCGGCAGATCGCGCACATTGTTCAGGTCCATGACCTCGATGCCGGCCGCCTTCAGCCGTTTGGCGCTGGCCTCCGAGCTCGAGACGGCGCCTTCGATGCGGTTTTTGATGCGCGCCAGTTCATCGATAAAAAAATTAACTGTGGATCCGGTGCCGACACCGACGATGCTGCCGGCGGGAACCAGTGCGACTGCGGCTTTGGCTGCGGCCTGTTTTAATGAGTCCTGATTCATGTGTTGCTTTGCTCCGTTTTGCGTCAGCGATTCAATTCAATATACATGATGATACCCGTCGTGCTGTTGCCGCAGTCCGTGCCGGGCAGGCCTATTCCTGATAACCTTTGGGAATCAGCAATTTGCCAGACAAGTACAGAACAAAATCATGAAAAAACCGGATTATCTGGAACGCATCCTCAACGCGCGGGTTTATGACGTTGCGATCGAGACCCCGCTGGAACCAGCCCCCATCCTGTCGCGGCGCCTGCACAACCGCATCCTGCTCAAACGCGAGGACATGCAGCCGGTGTTTTCCTTCAAGCTGCGCGGGGCATATAACATGATGGTGAAGCTGTCGCCGGAGGCCCTGCGTCGCGGCGTGATCGCAGCCTCCGCCGGCAATCATGCCCAGGGTGTCGCGCTGGCGGCGCAACGCCTCGGCTGCACGGCGACCATCGTGATGCCGGTGACCACGCCCGACATCAAGGTCAATGCGGTGCGCGGGCGCGGCGCCAAAGTCGTGCTGCACGGTGATTCTTATGACGAAGCCGCGGCGCACGCGCGCAAGCTCGAAAAACGCGGCGGCCTGACCTATGTGCACCCGTACGATGACCCCGATGTGATTGCCGGCCAGGGCACCATCGCCATGGAAATTCTGCGCCAGCATCCGGAGCCCATTGACGCGATATTCGTCGCTATCGGCGGTGGCGGGTTGATTGCCGGTATTGCCGCTTACGTGAAACGCCTCCGACCCGAGATCAAGATCATCGGCGTCGAGCCCATGGATTCGGATGCGATGTACCAGTCGCTGAAGGCGGGGCGTCGCGTCAAACTGGCGCAGGTCGGCTTGTTTGCCGACGGTGTTGCCGTTAAGCAAGTTGGCAAGGAAACTTTCCGCCTGTGCCGCACGCTGGTCGATGAAGTGATCCGTGTCGACACCGACGCGATGTGCGCCGCGATCAAGGATGTGTTTGAAGACACCCGCGCCATCCTCGAGCCCGCCGGTGCGCTGGCGATCGCCGGTGCCAAGGCCTGGGCGGCACGCAAAAAATCGCGTGGCGCGACGTTTGTCGCCGTCGCCTGCGGCGCCAATATGAACTTTGACCGGCTGCGCTTTGTCGCAGAACAAGCGGAACTCGGTGAAAACCGCGAGGCCATACTCGCAGTGACGATTCCGGAAAAGCCGGGCAGCTTCAAGGCGTTTTGTGAGCAGCTCGGACCGCGCAATGTGACGGAGTTCAATTATCGTTTTGACGATGCAAAGCAGGCGCGGGTGTTTGTCGGCGTGCAGGTGCGCGACCGTCGCGAAACAGCGCAGCTGGTGCGTGCGTTGCGGCGGCGCGGCTTGCAGACGCTGGATCTCAGCAGCAACGAGCTGGCGAAGCTGCACGTGCGGCACATGGTCGGCGGCCATGCGCCGGGGGCCAAAAATGAAATTCTCTACCGCTTCGAGTTTCCCGAGCGGCCGGGTGCGCTGATGCGCTTCCTGACCAGCATGAGCCGCGGCTGGAACATCAGCCTGTTCCATTACCGCAACCACGGCGCGGATTACGGCCGCGTGCTGGTCGGCATGGAAGTGCCGCCGGCGGACAAGGCCCGCTTCCAGGCGTTTCTGGAGCAGGTCGGTTACCCGTGGTGCGATGAAACACGAAATCCGGCCTATCGTTTGTTTTTGGCATAGGTGTGGCATAAGCGCGCACATATAAAATATGATTTATAATCAATAGGTTATGATTAATTTCCGATTGCACTTCCGGTTCTACCCAGCCGTCGTCTGTGGTTTGCTGATCAGCGCCGGCGTCGCCGCTGCGGCCAACCTGGATGATGCTTTCCTGAAGGCGCGTGACGCTGCGCGCGTCGGTGATGGCAGACAACTGGAGCAACTTGCTCCGCGTTTCAAAGGCCATCTGCTCGAGCCCTACGTTCAGTACTGGCGGCTGCGGGCTGGACTGGAGGCGCGGGCGCCCGAAGAAATCCGCGCATACCTTGCTGCCAATCGTGACACACCGCTGTCGGATTACCTGCGTCGTGACTGGCTGAAACTGCTGGGTAAAAACGCGCAATGGGAATTGTTTAATGCCGAGTTGCCGGCGCTGGTCAACGACGACCTGGAAATGACCTGTTATGGGCTGCAGGCGCGCACGCGCATCGACACACTGGCACTGCGCGAAGCGCGCCCATTGTGGTTTGTTGCGCGCGAGGTACCCGCCAGCTGCGATCTGCTGTTCCAGTCCCTGATCGAGGCTCAGCAGTTGTCAACGGAAGACATCTGGACCCGCATCCGGCTGGCACTGGAAGCCGGGCAGGTCAGCCAGGCAAACCGTGTCGGCGTTTACCTGCCCAAAGGCCAGGCGCCGGATGCGCGGGTGCTCGCGGCCATCCTGGGAAACCCGGCGGGGCACTTGAGCGATGCGCCTGCCGATCTTAAATCGCGGGGCGGACGCGAAGCCACGATGTTTGCGGTGTATCGCCTGGGGCGTACTTCGCCGCAGCAGGCGGCTGCGCACTGGGTCAAACTCGCACCGCGATTTACCGCCGAAGAGCGTGCGTATGTGTGGGGCATGCTCGGCTATTTTGGCGCGATGCGCCATGATCCGGCAGCGCTCGACTGGTTTGCGCAGGCCGCGGACATGAGCGACCTGCAGCTCGGCTGGAAGGTGCGTGCCGCACTGCGCGCCAAGCGCTGGCCCGAGGTGTTGTCTGCAATCGAGGCGATGACACCGAAAGAGGCCGAGGATTCGGCCTGGCGCTACTGGAAGGCGCGGGCACTCAAAACGCAGGGACGCACCACAGAATCCACCGCGCTGTTAAAGCCACTTTCGGCCGAATATAATTTCTACGGCCAGCTCGCGCTGGAGGAACTCGGCGGCTCGGTGCTGGCGCCGGCGGTGGCGTACAAGCCGACAGAAGACGAAATCCGCAGCGTGGCGGCGCGGTCCGGCATCAAGCGCGCGCTGGAGCTGTTCCGGTTGGATTTGCGGCTTGAGGCGGTGCGTGAATGGCTGTGGGCGATCCGTGAATTGAGCGATCGGCAATTGCTGGCGGCAGCCGAAGTCGCGCGCCGCAACGCGATCTATGATCGCGCAATTAACACTGCCGACCGCACCGTGTTCGAGCATGATTTCGGTCTGCGTTACCTGGCGCCGTATCGCGACCAGCTGAAAGCCGCCGCGCGCCAGCTCGACCTCGATGAAGCCTGGGTCAATGGCTTGATCCGCCAGGAAAGCCGCTTTATCGCGCAGGCCAAGTCCCGCGTCGGCGCCAGCGGGCTGATGCAGCTGATGCCGGCCACTGCAAAATGGGTCGCCGGCAAGATCGGACTCAAGGACTGGCAGGGATCTCAGGTCAATGATGTCGAAACCAACCTGAGCCTGGGCACCTATTATCTGCGCCACGTGCTCGATTCACTGGACGGCAGCCCGGTGCTGGCTTCGGCCGCCTATAACGCCGGTCCGGGGCGCGCCCGCGCCTGGCGCGACAGCCAGAGCATGGAAGCAGCTATTTACGCCGAGAGCATTCCCTTCAACGAGACCCGCGATTACGTCAAAAAGGTGATGGCCAACTCCAGTTATTACGCGCACAACTTCAGCCAGCAGATGCAATCGCTGAAGGCGCGCATCGGCGTCATCGAGCCGCGTTCGCGTGACCGCGAGAAACCGCTGGGCGATACGCCATAGCTTGGTGACTGGTGACTGGTGACTGGTGACTGGTAATTGGTAATTGGTAACTGGTGATTGGTGATTGGTGATGGGTAATGAGTCAGGGGTGAAGGGTAGAATGGGCTGATGCAAATCACCAATATCTGTGTCATCGGCGGCGCCGGTTTTGTCGGGCGTCATCTGTGTCAGCAACTGGCTGCGCAGGGTTATCGCGTGCGTGTGCCGACGCGCGACCGCGAGCGTGCCAAAGCGCTGATCCTCTTGCCCACGGTCGATGTGGTGGTCGCGGATGTACAGGATCCCGCGGCGCTTGCCGCGCTGGTCCAGGGTTGTGATGCGGTGATCAACCTCGTTGGCGTATTGCACGACGCCAGCGGAAAACGCGGCTTTGAGGCGGCGCATGTCGAACTGGCGCGCAAGGTGGTGGCCGCCTGCCGCACCAATGATGTCCGCCGGCTGCTGCAGATGAGCGCGCTGGCGGCCGCGATTGATGCGCCCAGCGCCTATCTGCGCAGCAAGGGTGAAGCTGAAATGATCGTGCGCGAATCCGGTCTCGATTTCACGATCTTCCGTCCATCGGTTATTTTCGGGCCCGAGGACAGTTTCCTGAACCTGTTTGCCGGTCTGGCGCGTGCGCTGCCAGTCATGGCGCTGGCGAGTCCGGGTGCCCGGTTCCAGCCGGTATATGTCGATGATGTCGCCGCCGCATTTGTGCGCGCTTTGCCCGACATGAAGACCTTTGGCCGGTGTTATGAGTTATGCGGTCCGCAGCGCTACACGCTGCGTGAACTGGTGGCTTATGTGGGCCGGGTCACCGGCCATCAACGTCCGATCATCGGCCTCAACCGCGCGTTGTCGTATTGCCAGGCGTATGCGATGGAATGGCTGCCGGTGAAACTGATGACACGCGACAACCTGCGTTCGATGGAAGTCGACAGTGTCAGCGACAGCGCCTTTCCCTTCGGCATCAAGCCGCAGGCGCTGGAAGCCGTCGCGCCGATGTGGCTGGCGGCGCGCACCCCGCGTGCGCGTTATCAGCGCTTTCGCAACCTGGCTGGACGTTGAAGCGCGGGACGTTGAATTGCAAGACGTTGAATCAACTTTACGAATCATGAAAATCTACACCGTCGGCGGTGCAGTCCGCGACGAAATGCTCGGTCTGCCGGTACAGGATCGCGACTATGTCGTTGTAGGCGCGACGCCGGATGAGATGATAACAATGGGTTACCGGCCCGTCGGTCGCGACTTCCCGGTGTTCCTGCATCCGCAGACCCACGAGGAATACGCGCTGGCGCGCACCGAGCGCAAGACCGCGCCGGGTTATCACGGCTTTACCTTTCATGCCGCGCCCGAGGTCACGCTGGAAGAAGATCTGCAGCGCCGCGACCTGACCATCAACGCGATGGCGCGTGACGAAGCCGGAAGGCTGGTCGATCCTCACGATGGCGCCGAGGACATCAGCCGCGGCGTGCTGCGTCATGTCAGTCCGGCGTTCATGGAGGATCCGGTGCGCATCCTGCGCGTGGCGCGCTTTGCCGCACGTTTTGGTTTCAGCGTGGCACCTGAAACACAAGTACTGATGATGCAGATGGTGCGGGCCGGAGAGGCCGATGCGCTGGTGGCTGAACGCGTGTGGCAGGAACTGGTCAAGGGTCTGCTGGAAAAAACTCCGTCGACGATGTTTGCGGTATTGCGTGAATGCGGCGCTTTGGCACGTGTGTTGCCGCAACTCGACGCGCTATATGCCGAAGGTCGTGCAGAAGAGGCCTTGCATGCGCTCGATACCGCGGCGGAGCAGGGCGCCTCCCTCGATGTGCGGTTTGCCGCGCTGGCTCGTGTATTGGAACCCGAAGCGGTGGACGCATTTTGCGCAAAAATAAAAGCCCCTGCCGGCTGCCGCGATCTCGCGGTGCTGGCGGCGCGGCATGGCAATGCGCTGGCTGATGCGGCGAGCCTTGATGCGGAAGAGCTGCTGGGATTGCTCGAGGCGGCGGATGCGTGGCGGCGGCCGGAACGGTTTACCGCGCTGGTGCAGGCGGCGCTGGCGGGTGAGGCGGATGTGGAGCCGGCACGCCAGCGTTTGCGTCGCGCCCATGAGGCGACGCTGGCGGTGGATGCCGGCGCCGTGGCGCGCAATCACGCAGCACCCGCTGAAATCAAGACGGCAGTATCTCAGGCGCGCTTGACTGCATTAAAAAATACTTAATAAAATCAAATACTTATGGAGATTCTATGATGATCGATTTTTATACCTGGAGCACACCCAACGGCCGCAAGATTTCCATCATGCTCGAAGAATGCGGCCTGTCGTACCACACCCATGCCATCAACATCGGCCAGAATGACCAGTTCAAACCCGAGTTCGTCGCGATCAATCCCAACAGCAAAATTCCGGCGATCGTTGACAGCGACGGTCCCGACGGCAAACCAATCGCAATGATGGAGTCCGGCGCCATCCTGATTTATCTCGCGGGCAAAAGCGGAAAGTTTTTGCCGCAGGCCGTGCGCGGACGTTACGACGCGCTGCAGTGGCTGATGTTCCAGATGGGCGGCGTCGGCCCGATGTTCGGCCAGGCGCATCATTTTCTGCGCGCGGCCAAAGAACCGGTGCCGTACGGCATCGAGCGCTATGTCAACGAGACACGGCGCCTCTACGGTGTTCTCGACAAACACCTCGCCGGCAACGAATGGCTGGCCGCCGGCGAATACACCATTGCCGACATGGCGACCTATCCGTGGATCGCGCGCCACGAGTGGCACAAGGTCGACCTCAATGACTTCCCCGCCGTCAAACGCTGGTACGACAAGCTCTCCGCGCGCCCCGCGGTGCAGCGCGGCATGGCGGTACCGAAGGTCTGAGCGCCGGCTGCGCCATGATCTTCGGGAAAAAGAAATCCGCACCGAAAAAGATTGCGGGTTCCATCGGCAAGGTATTTCCCAGACAGATTCCGGTGACCCGATATGACGGCGATTTTTCCGAATTCGGGTCGGCCAAGGTCGCGGTCAAGGTCTGGCTGCCGGAGCCCATGGACCAGATTCTGCGTGAACTCGCGGACTATTTTTCTCTCAGCCGCACCGAACTGATCAAGCAGACGCTGTTTATTTATGTTTACGGACGGTATCGTTTTGAGCAGATGCGCTTGCAGAAAGAGGGATTTTTCCATCAGATGCCAATGTTCTCCCGCTCCGGCGACCGCACCAAAGATCCCTTGCGCAAGCTGTCGAAAAAAGAACTGGAAGAACTGAAAAAACATGTCGAAGAGAGCGGCTGGGACGGCGACGAGACCGCAAGCCGGACATCCCTCGGCAAAAATTTCTTCAATTACAAAGTCTGGATGCCGACGCTCCTGCGTGACGATGCCACCCGGCTTGCTGATCACGCCGGGATCAAACTGTCGCATTTCATCCGCGAAGTGCTGATCTCCACCTACATGGGCCATCTGCGCCTGCCCGAGCGCGAAGAAATGCTCAGCGGCCTGCCGGAGACAGACGGGGACTAGTTTTTGCCCTTCCTGCCGTCATTCCGGCTCGCGCTGCGCTTGGCCGGAATGACGGGTTGGGCATTCGGGAAACCCGGAAGCACAACAATAATAGGGGAACTTTGGTCCGGGCCTGTCCGGGCCGGATAGATTGGCGTATCGCCATTCAAGCCCGGTGCAACATGCCCGCCACCGCATCAATCCGCCATAGCAATTCCCGCAGCGAACTGCTGCCGCTGCTGCAACTGCGCGCCCAGCACGCGCCGGGCCTGTTCGGATTCGATCGACTGCACAAGCCGCGTCCGCGCGCACGAACCCTGCGCGAAGCGGCGACATCCGTCGTCTATCCGGGAAAACTTGCGCAGCATCTCGGTCGGCCATTGCGACTTGTGGATCGCTGGCTGCCGGTCGCGGTGCCCGATGATTTGGCCCGGGCCTTCGGCTGCGGGACATCGCTGGATGCAGGACGCGCCCTGCTGCGCCGCCGGCTGGCGGATCTCTGCGCCTGGCTCGATACGCAGCTCGAACAATCGCCACGCGTGATCGAGCAAGGCCCGAGTCGGCTGGTGACGGTATTACAAACGGTCGGCTTTCAGGTCGATTATGTTTCGCGACGCGTTTCGGTTGCACGGCTGGATACGCGAGGTAGCGCCCAGACACTCGATCTGGAGATTGAACTGGGTGTTCCGCTCTGCACCAGCTACTGGCTGCGCTGGGTAATCGAGGATTTACGGCTCAGCGCCAGTGCGGGGCAGCGACCGTTGTTCGCGACAGACCGGCAAGCCACGGCGCACGACGCATGGTTGATGGCCAGCGCGTACCGCCTGCTGCAAAACGATCCGCGGTTTATCTGGCTGCGGCAGGAAGGGTTGCCGCGCGCGCTGGGCCTGGATCGTGAATTGTCGGCGCTTGCGGTGCGCGCCCGTCCCGCGCGTGTCGTAGCGCAAATGCCGCGCAGCACGTACAACCTCGTCTGGCGGCACGAACACCTGTTCCGCCGGGTAGCCCGGGAAAATCCGCAACTGCTCCGTCTGCTAGAACTCTGTTTGCGCGATGAAGTGTTGCCCCTCAAAGGCGATCCGGTGGCGGAAATGCGCGATTACTTCCGGACGAAAAAATGTTCGGAGGCAGCATGGCGGTATGTCCACCGCCACGGTGACCGGCTGTTTAGCGTCGCTTGCAGCATGGCTTCCAATATCGGTTTGTTGCATGTGTGCCTGTCTTATCTACGCACACTGGATGCCGCCGGATTGCCGCCCCCGCCGCCGCCCACGCTGGCGCGGGCGTGGTTTCGCTGCTACATCCCTGACGACAGCGACCGCCTGCTGTTTTTTACACGCTGGTGTGCTGTGCATCCGTCGGTGAGCCGCGCGCTGTTGCTGGCGGCGGATGCGCGGCGCCGGTCACCGGAATTTTCCACTTTTGTCAGCGAAGCGACCGGCGTGTTGCATTGGGCCATCGCCACCGGGCACGTGCTGACCAAATCCCAAGCCCGCGCCGGGTGGCGCTGGCTGCGCCGCAACTGGCAGGGCTGGTACGTGGCGACGCAGCGCATCGAGGCCCTGCGCTATCCGGCGTGGGGTTTTCCGTTGCCGCAAACCGTCATTGGTCGTTTTGAGGTCATGCCCTTGTCGAACGGTGCCGCACTGGTCGAGGAGGCCTATGCCATGCGCAACTGCCTCGATCTCTATGCGCAACGCTGCGAGTCCGGGGAAGTGCGCCTGTTCTCGGTGCGTTGTGCAGAAACCGGCCGGCGTATCGCAACACTCGGACTGGGTGTTGATTGGGTGGAGAGCAGTTGGCATGTGCTCGATATCCGGCGCTTTGCCAATCGTCCGCCGACGGTTGAGCTGCAGCGGCTGGCGGCGGAGGTGGTACAAAGATGCAATGCGCACTGCAATCCACGCAACAACGAGTCTGACGATTAGTGCAGGGAGGGGAAATGCAAGTAATTGATTTTATTGTATATTCTGAAAGCCGTTCAGCGTTGCCGGGGGGCGGATATCGCATCGTCGAAACCCCGACCGGGCTGGTGGTTCCGCAAAACGTGCGCAGCCTGATCACGGCGATTCCCGATCTCGCCTGGGTGCGCATTTACGATCGGTTGAATCGCGGCGCGCCGTACTCGCTGCAGCCGCTGCCTGATGCGAGCGAATGTTTTTATATCAAGTATGGCAACAGCGGCGATCTGGTGATGTTGCAGTCCAGCCGGCTGCTGATCGTGCAGCGGAACAGCGGGCAGGTGCTGTATCACGGCTCGGCGAGTGATGAAGGTTGAGATGCAGGTACCGCGGGACTCCGCTATCGGGTATATTTTCGGCGGTGTTCGTGTTTGCGAACAGAACAACAATAAATCAGGATCCCAGCCCTTGCCGTTCATCATCCACACTGAGCCTGCCGCATGCCGACGCTGAACTGGATCGGCAAGGATGCGGTGGTCAACCATCATCTTGAAGTGCCGTTCCGCCTGCTGAAGGACGTGCCCGAACTCGGCTGCGGCGATCCCGGCTCGGGCAATCTGATCGTGCAGGGGGACAACCTCGAAGCGCTGAAGGCGCTGCTGCCGTACTACGCGGGGCAGGTGAAGTGCATCTACATCGACCCGCCGTACAACACTGGACAAGACGAGCGTGATGAAGAGGGTAAGCGACCTTCGGCGAACTGGCGCGTCATGTCTATTTCACCGAAACCGGTGAACCGCTGCCGCGCGAACGGGTGCCGAACACGCCGCTGATCGGGGTTTGTCGCGGCGTCGGTATTTACCTGCTTTACAAC
>JAKFUS010000046.1 GCA_021732605.1 Betaproteobacteria bacterium
CTGCCCGTGTCGCCGGTAACCACATCGTTGTCTATAATCTGTACAACAGTGGTACGACATCAAATGCCTACTTTGGCGATAACCGTGCGGTTTACTCGAATCTCGCGGGTTCAACGATCACGATTGCTGCGGTAACCTCGCTGCCGTTTCCCGAGCCCTCTCCCGCCAAACGCTTTCACGTCGTCAGCGGTCCCGTGACCTATGGCTGTACCGGCGGCCAGCTAATTCGTTATTCGGGCTACGCCTACAGCACGGCGCAGGTGGCGCCTCCAGGCGGGGCCACGGCCGTGGTCGCGGCGAACGTGGACACCACGCCCGCTGGTTGCCTGTTTGTCTACGCGGCCGGTGCACTCAGCGAACGGACCGCCACGGTGTCGATCATCCTGCCCATCATCAGTACGCCGGCCGGCGGCGGTACGGAGCGGATACGCATGTTCCAGCAGGCCCAGGTGAGCAACGCGCCATGATGAACAGTCATCGATATCGCCTCGCGCGCATGCGCGGCTTCAGTCTGGTCACGGGGATATTCCTGCTGGTGGTGTTGTCTGCGCTGGGCGCGTTCATGGTGATTTTTACCGGACTGCAGCAGAACACCGTGCAAAATGATGTGCTTGGTGTGCGCGCTTATTACGCAGCGCGTGCCGGCATCAATTGGGCGATGTACCGGGCGCTGGATCCCGATAACGCGACGCCGGCAGCGCCACCGACGTTTGCCACCTGCCCGGCAGGCACGCTCAGCAGTTTGGGGGGCTCGCTGGCGCCATTCACGGTCGTGGTGGGGTGCGAGGATTTTGATGCGACAGAGGCGAACCGCAGCGTACACATCTACCGGATTACAGCCACAGCCTGCAATCAGTCGGCGTGCCCCGTGGCGCCTGCAGCAACACCACCGACGGGTTATGTCGAGCGCAGCGTGGTGGTTACCATTGCCAAATGCAAAGATCCGACAACTGCGCCTCGATACGAGTGTGCACCATGAAAATATACTTTAAAAACAAATACTTAAGTTTAATATCAGCAGCCATCTTGCTGTTGCCGATGATCCTGCTGACAACACCGGCAGAGGCGCAGGTCGGCGTGCGTGCCGCCGCCCAAGCCAACACCGGTCCCGGCACCAATGTGGCGTTCCAGGCTGCGGGAACCGCTGTCAGCGGAACGGGAAACGTGACGGTGGTATGGCCAGCACATGCCATCAACGATATTGCACTGCTGTTTGTTGAAAGTGCGGGAGCGGAAGCTGCGGCACTGGGGACTCCGGCGGGATTTGTCCAGGTGCCCGGCAGCCCGCAGACTACCGGTGCCGGCACCCGGCTGACGGTATTCTGGGCGCGGGCGACTTCGGCGGCGATGGCTTCTCCGGTGGTCACCGATCCCGGCAACCATGCCTATGCGCGCATCATGACCTACCGCGGTGCCATTACCACCGGCAATCCCTGGGATGTCACCGTCGGCGGTGCCAAGACCACCGCCAGCACCAGTGTGAGCCTGACCGGCGTCACGACCACGGTGCCCAATACACTGATAGTGCAGGCTGCAAGCCGCGAGCTCGACTCGACGGCCGCGGCCTTCAGTGTGATTACCAATGGGAACTTGACTAGTATTACCGAGCGCGTGGATGGTGGCGGTACCGCGGGCAATGGCGGCGGTTTTGCGGTATGGGATGGTGTTCTGGCGAACCCCGGCGCGACAGGCAACACCACCGCGACCGTCACCAATTCCGTCAACGCCTTCCTGACCATTGCGCTGAGGCCGAACGCATTGCTGACGATTAACGTGCCCGCGGGCACGGTCAACGATGACGTGATGATCGCGTCCATCACATTGCGGCAATGCAGTGCCGTATCAGGCGCGGCTTGCACCACCACGATCTCCCCGCCCGCGGGATGGACTGTGGTGGACTCGATTGATCAGACCACCGGCGGCGCCTCTGGCCAGCGGTTGGTGGTGTATCGCCGTGTCGCGGCTTCGGAGCCGGCTTCGTATACCTGGAATTTCGGCGGTACACCGGTGCTCGCCGGAGCGGTCGGTGGCATCGTCAGTTTTTCGGGTGTGGATACCACCAACCCCATTGTTGCCAGCCTCGGCCAGGCGACAGCGAGCAGCACCAGCCACGTCGCCAACCAGATCGATACCGGAGTGGTGGCCAATACGATGCTGGTCACCACCCACAGCGCGAATTCGGCGACGGTGTGGAATGCCATCGCCGGGATGACGGAACGTGTGGATGCTTCATCCGTCACCGTGCCCAACGATGTTGGTATTGCCTTGGCGATGAATACCGAACTTCGTGCGGCGGCCGGCCTGACCGGATCGCGCACCGCCACGTTTACCTCGCCCCCGGCTGCGGATACGGGTGTGACACACATGCTCGCGCTGCGGCCGGGCATTAACCATTTTTCGATCACGCACGCCGGCAGCGGTGTCGCCTGTGATGTGCATACCATCACCCTGACTGCACACAGCGCCACGCATACTCCGGTGAACGCCAACAGCCTCGCGGTAAGCCTGTCGACCACCAACGGCCGCGGCACCTGGACCGGCATCGTCTCGGGTGGCGGCACCCTGACGGGGGTCGGCGCCGGCAATGGCCTCGCGACCTATACTTTCGCCGCGGGATCGAGCACGGCGCAATTGTCCTTCCGCTACGCCAATCTGCCGGGGCCGGGCACTACGGACACCTTCGGCTTCAATGCGGTCAGTGGCGTCATCAGCGAAACCTCGGGCGCGGCGATTGCCGCCGATGATCCGTCGTTCACCATGGCGCAGGCGGGGTTCCGCTTCCGCAACATCACCGACAGCAGCGATACCATTCCAACGCAGATTTCCGGCAAGCCGTCGAATACCGGCTTCAATGCCAAAACCATCCGCCTGCAGGCGATCCGCACCGATACCGCAACTCTGGCCTGCGTAGCTGGATTCCCGGCGGCGGCAACACGCAACATCGAAATGGGCGCGGAATGCAACAGCCCCGGCACCTGCGCCGGCAGTCTGGTCAGCATCACCAACAATGCCATCACCACCGCCATACCGACAAGCAATGACAATAGCGCCGCCGGTGCCTCCAACTATTTCGCAACCGGCGGCGGGGTGCCGCTGCTGTTCAACGCCAACTCGGAAGCGGACATCGTGATTACCTACCCTGATGCCGGACAGATTTCGCTGCACGCGCGTTTTGATCTCGATACCGGGGTCGCCGGTTACGAGATGCTCGGTTCGTCAAACCTGTTTGTGGTGCGGCCGTTCGGAATGACTTTCCCCGGCATTGCGCACAGCAATACGGATACAGGGACGCTCATGACTACGAGTCCGGTGGGCGGGGCAGCAGGCGACAACTTTTCCATGACGGTAAGGGCTTATCAATGGGCGGCAGGCGAGGATGCCAATAACGACGGCATCCCCGACGCCAGCGTCAACATCACTGATAACGGTACCGTACCCAATTTTGCGGCTACTGCGACGATTGCACCGAGCGCCAACCTGCCGGGTGTTTTAGGTGCGATGTCCCGAGGCGCGACCTGCGACAGTGCGGCAACGATTGCATTGACTGCGGGTACTGCGACTGCGACCGATTGGTGCTACAGCGAAGTGGGCAATGCCTTCCTGACCGCAAGCGTCAGCGACTACATCACGGCGGGTGTCAACATCACCGGCAACAGCGGACTGGATGGCACGGGTGCGGCCGGCGGTTATGTCGGCCGCTTCCGGCCCAAGCGCTTCGCGGTGTCCGGTGCTGCGCGCACCAATCGCACCGTGGCGGCCTGCGCACCGGCATCGACATTCACCTACATGGATGAGGGGCTGACGCTGGCGTTCACACTGACCGCGCAGAATACGCTGGGCGCGACGACGCAGAACTACACCGGGACCTATGCCAGGCTTGATCCGACGACCAGCGGCACGAACAACTCGCAAACGGCTTATGGCATCGGCGCGCGCAACGTGTCGCCGTTCGCCGCGCTGACCGCCAGGGTCAGCGGCGCTTATGTGACGAGCGCGCCGGCGTGGTCCAATGGCGTACTCAACGTGACTGGCAGTAACGCAGCGCGGGTAACCGTCACGCGGCCGACGCCGGATGATCCGCCCGACGGCCCTTATGCGCAGGTGCAATTCGGCATAGCGCCCACCGACAGCGATGGCGTACTGATGGCGACATACGATCTGGATGTCGACAACAGCGCCGGCAATGACCACACGCTCACCGGAGCGACGACTGAAATACGCTACGGCCGGATGCGGCTGGGCGGCGTCAGCGGCTCGCAACTGCTGGCGGTGCGTGTTCCGGTGGAAGCGCAGTACTGGAACGGCACGTTCTGGATCACCAATGCCGATGACAGTTGCACCACGCTGGTTGCCGGTAATGTCGGCCTCGGCAATTACATCGGCAATCTCAACAACCCCGAAACCACGGCGACCATCACCGCGAGCCCGCTGCAGGCCGGGCGTTCGGCCATCCGCCTGAGTGCGCCGGGTGCAGCCAATAACGGCAGCGTCGATGTGGCACTGAACCTGGGTGCCAGCCCCGCCGTCGCCGCCAATGCCTGCCCGGCATTTGCGCCGACGGCCACGGCCGGCAATAAAACTTATTTGCGCGGCAAGTGGTGCGGCACGACTGCGACCCGCGATCCGGCGGCGCGCGCGCGCTTCGGTATCATGCGTGGCGGCGACGAGGCGATTTATACGCGGGAGAACACCACTAACTAACCGTTTTAACCACGGTCAATGCGCGGTGAGCGGGTGTGCGGTTGCAATGAGCGCGATACGCTGTCCGCTGTTCGACAAATCCGGCGAAATTTGGACGGCAGATGTAGTGATTGGGATGGATTTGTCCGTTACGGGCAAAGGCCGGGCATGGCGGCAGACCGTTTTACCTCTGTCGCATGTGCTGGTGAGGGCTTAGCAATACCCGGGCATGTTCTTTGCGAAGTAAGGGGGTATGGCATCGGCCTACCGCAATGCTGATGCGTAGTCGTACGGTAGTGTGAAGCACAAACATACGGCGTAAATTAGTAATTAAAACAATGTGTTACAGAGTTTGATCGGTGTTGGGTGCTAGAAAAAACAACGTAAGTCTTTGACAACATTGAAAAATATGTTATTTTCGGGAGGTTTATAAATAGGTGTGCCCAGTAACCACGCATGAGCTTGTTTAATAAAAAACAGCGACCGGGATGGTTGTGCCTCAATCTTCACGCTGATCGTGTGGATCTCTCGCATGTTTTGGTGGCAGGCAAGCCGCGTCCGGAGATTCTGCTCTGCGAATCATTTCGCAAAGAAGGCAGTGACGTCGATATGTTGAAGCGGCTGCGCAAGGAACTGAATCTCGACCGCTATCAATGCATCACCGTGCTGAAAACCAGCCAGTACCAGATGTTTACAGTCGATGCGCCGAATGTGCCGGCGGCAGAGGCAAAAAATGCGGTGCGCTGGTCGCTGAAGGACATGATCGACTACCCGGTTGAAACGGCGATGATCGATTCTGTCAACGTTCCCGGCGGCGACAACGCGGGGCGCGCGGCACAGATGCTGGCCGTGGCGGCGCGCAGCGATGCGATTGCGGCGACAGTCAAACCCTTCAATGATGCCGATATCGATCTGGAAGTGATCGATATTCCCGAACTCGCGCAACGCAACTTCGCGAAACTGCTTGAGGAAGACGGTCGCGGCCTGGCCATGTTGTGTTTTGATGATGCCGGCGCACTGTTGACGTTTACCAGCGGCGGTGAGTTGTATCAGGCCCGCCAGATCGAGGTGTCACTGCAGGATTTTGTGTCCGGAACCGATGTTGAGGCCCGTTATGACCGGGTGGCGCTGGAACTGCAGCGTTCGCTGGATAATTTTGACCGGCAGTTTCGCAACGTCGCGGTGTCGCGCCTGATGGTGTCGCAGGTTCCTGACGGCGCGCGACTGGTCGAATATCTCGGCACCAACCTGACGGTGCCGGTCAGCCTGCTGGATCTGGAGCAGGTCGTGGATTTCCCCGGGGTTCCGGAGTTGCGTGATCCTTTGCGCCAGTCGCAATGTCTGCAGATGATCGGCGCGGCGATGCGCAAGGAGCGCGCGATCTGATGAGCCAGTACATCAATCTTTTCGGCCCGGCGTTCCGCAAACCGCGTTTGCTGTTGTCAATGAACCGGGCGGCCATGTTGGCCGGACTTGCCGCAGTAGTGATGATCGGTCTGCAGTTTTACTACCAGCATCAGGCTGACGGCCTGCGCGCCGAAGTGGTTTCCGCGCAGGGTTTGCTCAAGGCGCAGAGCGCGTACACCGACCGGTTGAAGGGCGAGGGCGCGGCGCAAAAGGGCAACACCGGACTGGTCGCCGAAGTGGAGCGACTGGAGGTCGAGCTTAAATCCGCGCGCGATGCCATGAGCGTCATGGAAGGTGGGGCGCTGGGCAAGCGCAGCGGTTTTGCCAGTTACCTGCAGGCGTTTTCACGACAGGCGCTGGACGGTTTGTGGCTGACCGGATTCACGGTTGGCGGTACCGGCGAAGTCGCCATTCAAGGCCGGGTGCTCAGTGCGGATCTGTTGCCGGAGTACATCCAGAAACTGAACAAGGAGCCCGCGCTCCAGGGGCGCGCGTTTTCAGCCCTGGAAATGCGGCGGCCCGCAGTGGTGCCGGCGCTCCCGCTCAAGGACGGTGAAAAGGCCGTCGTCGCGGCACCGCGCTTCCTGGAATTCAATCTGGCCACCAGCGAACCCGCGGATGGGGCTGACAAGCGCGGAGAACAACGCTGATGTCCGAGTTGACCAAACGCTGGCAGCACTGGACCGGCCTTTTTAATGGGCGGTCTCTGCGCGAACGTGCGCTGATTGCCGCAGGTATGGTAGCGGTGGTTGTCGCGATCCTCGACACACTGCTGCTGAGCCCGCTGGCGGTGCAGCAAAAGCGCTTGTCCGCACAATTGTCCGAGGCGCGTACCGCGATCAAGACCGGCGAAATCATGATTGCCGCCAATAGCGGACAGGCGGATCCGGACGAGGTCAAGCGGCGTTACCGCGATGAGTTGCGCAAACAAATTGCCGAAACGGATGCCCGGCTGCAGGGTTTGCAGAAGCAGTTGGTGCCGCCGGATGAGGTGGCCAAACTGCTGGAAGGGGTGCTGAAGAAGGAGCGTGGTCTGACCCTGGTCAGCCTGCGGAAGCTCCCGGTTCAGCGCTATCAGACGTCAGGGGCGCCAATCCAGTCCGGAGCTCCGGCCAAACCGGCAGCCGGCGAAGCGGCCGGGCGCAGCATTTATCAGCACAGTTTCGAAGTATCCGTCGAGGGCTCTTATGCCGAGCTGTTCGGCTATCTCACCCGGCTGGAAGCATTGCCCTGGCAGTTGTTCTGGGGCAAGGTGACGC
Source organism: Betaproteobacteria bacterium (assembly GCA_021732605.1). Classification (GTDB taxonomy): domain Bacteria; phylum Pseudomonadota; class Gammaproteobacteria; order Burkholderiales; family SG8-41. The sequence continues at coordinate 7,347 of JAKFUS010000046.1, forward strand.
TGGATGCGGAGCAACAACCGAAACTGCGGCTGACGCTGACGCTGCATACTTTGAGCCTGAACAAGGCCTGGTTGGTGGTATGAGACACTTGCCCCAGCTGATTTTTATGATGATTGCGTCCTGCGTGGCGGTGACCGCAGGTGCACAGGGGTTGACGGATCCGACCCGCCCCCCCGGCGCCCTTGCCGCGACGGCCGGCGAGGGGGGGTATACCGGCGGACCGGTATTGCAATCGGTCATGCTGTCACCGGGACGCAAGGTGGCGGTGATCAGCGGCGAGATGGTGGTATTGGGGGGACGTTACGGTTCGGCGCGCCTGGTCAAGCTCACCGAGAGCGAAGCGGTGCTGAAGGATGGCGCGGAAACCACGGTGCTGAAACTGTTTCCGCTGGTCGAGAAACGCATGGCCGGTGATTTGAAGAAAAGCGCAGCCCGAACAAAAAAATGAACATGAACAGGCGAAATGACATGCAACGATGGATGACCATCGCAATGATGGCGATTGTCGCGGGCTGTGCTGAATTGCCGCAGCAGCGCCCGAATCTCGCGCAGGATGCCATCAACAGGGAGCTCGAGCGTGCGGCCACCGAGCGCAAGCCGGTCACCGAGAACGCAGTGAGCCGCGCATTGCTGCCGCCGCTGGTGGTTGAAATGCCGCGCGCCGATGCGCAGAAACCCGAGGCGCGCTTTGATTTGTCGGTGAGCAATGCACCGGCCGCGCAGGTGTTCCTGGCCATCGTCTCCGGCACGCCCTACAGCATGGTGCTGCACCCCGAAGTCAAAGGTGAAATCTCCGTCAATCTGAAGGATGTGACGGTCACCGAAGCACTGAACACCCTGCGCGATCTTTATGGTTTTGACTACACCGCACAGGGTAACCGGATTGTGGTGCTGCCCGCCGCGCTGCAGACCCGCATTTTCCAGGTCAATTACCTGCAGGCACAGCGTCGCGGCCAGACCGAAACCCGCGTCAGTTCCAGCTCGATTTCTTCCGGCGCCGCGAGTCCGGGTTCCCCGGCGCCCGGTGCGGTTCCGGTGCCGACGACAGGGCCAGGCGGTGGTAGCGGTACCCGCGCCAGCGAAAGTACCCGCGTCACGACAACTTCAGATTCGGATTTCTGGGGCGATATCCAGAAGTCGCTGCTTGCCATTCTTGGCGGTGGCGCCGGGAGCAACGTCGTTGTCAATACGCAATCGGGGGTCGTCGTCGTCAGGGCGATGCCCAACGAGCTGCGCAGTGTCGAGCAGTTTCTCAAATCGATGCAGATCATTGTCGAGCGGCAGGTGGTGCTGGAAGCGAAAATCATCGAGGTGTCACTGAGTGAGGGCTACCAGGCCGGCGTCAACTGGGCCGCGTTCCGTGACGGCAGCACCCGTATTGGTGCCGGCATCATCAGCCCTGGCGCGTCACTGGGCCGCACCGGCGCCATCAGTGCGACGACTGCGCGTGCCGCGGATGGCACGGTGCTGAGCAATTCCGCATTATCGGGCGGCTCCGTGGGCACGCTGGCGAGCGGACTGGCATTGGGTGCCGGTGCTGCTGGCGGTGTATTCGGACTTGCCTTGCAGACGCAGAATTTTGCTGCGCTGCTGTCGTTCCTCGAAACCCAGGGCGGCGTCAACGTGTTGTCCAGCCCGCGGGTGGCGACGATCAACAATCAGAAGGCGGTGCTGAAAGTCGGTACCGACGAGTTCTTCGTCACCAATGTCAGCACGACATCAAGCACCAGCGGCACCAATAGCACGGTGACGCCGACGATCACCGTTGCACCATTTTTCTCGGGCATTGCGCTGGATGTCACGCCGCAGATCGACGCCGACAACAATATCATCCTGCACATCCATCCCTCGGTCAGCAACGTGGTCGAACGCCGTAAAGTCATTGATCTCGGAAGCCTGGGTTCGTTCACGCTGCCGCTGGCCTCAAGCGACGTCAACGAAACCGATACCATTGTCCGGGTGACGGACGGCAACATTGTCGCCATCGGCGGCCTGATGCGTCAACAGTCGGTCAATGACCGCAGCCAGGTGCCAGGCATCGGCGATGCGCCGGGCATCGGCAGCCTGTTCCGCCAGCGTGACAGCCGCAATGTGAAAAGCGAGCTGGTCATCCTGCTCAAACCGACCATTATCCATAGTGACCGCAACTGGCAGGAAGATCTGACGCAGACGCGAGACCGTATCCGTGCGATGAGCGCGCAGGAGCCGCAGCGATGATAATCTGGCGCCATGTACGAAGCGCATTTCGGACTGCGTGAGCCGCCGTTCGGCATCACGCCGGACACCAGTTTCGCTTACGCCTGCAATTCGCATCAGGAAGCGCTGAACACGCTGCTGGTCGCCGCTCGCAACGGCGAAGGGTTCATGAAAGTCACCGGTGAGGTCGGCACCGGCAAGACACTGCTCTGCCGCCGTTTCCTGGCAACGCTCGATGCACGGTTTGTGTCGGCGTACATACCCAATCCCTATCTCGAACCGCGCACGCTGATGTTTGCGCTGGCGGATGAACTGGGCATCGTGCTGCCGCGTGAAGCGGACCAGCACCAGTTGCTGAAGGAATTGTCGCGCGCGCTGCTCAATTTTGCGCGCCAGGGCAAGACGGTGGTGGTTTGTCTGGATGAAGCGCAGGCCATGCCGCAGGAAACGCTGGAGGCACTGCGTCTGCTGACCAACCTTGAAACCGAAAAACGCAAACTGCTGCAGGTGGTGCTGTTCGGCCAACCGGAACTCGACGAACGTCTGGGCCACGTGGCGGTGCGCCAGTTGCGCCAGCGGATTACTTTTCAGTACCGGCTGGCCGCGCTGAACGCGGAAGAAGTCGATCATTACCTGGCCCACCGCCTGCGCGTTGCCGGTTACCGCGGCAGCCGGCTGTTTGCGCCCGCGGCAGTACGGCGCATGCATCGCGTCAGTCGCGGTGTGCCGCGCCTGATCAACATCGTTGCCCATAAAGCGCTGCTGCTCGCTTTTGGTGAAGGCATGCAGCAGGTGCAGCCGCATCATGTGCGCATTGCGGCGGCGGACACTCCGGCGGCGGCGCCGGTCATGCGTTGGTGGTGGCTGGGGTTCGCCATGTTTCTGCTGACAGCCGGCGGTATTTCGCTGGCGTACCTGCAATGAGTATGCAATGAGCGTAATCAATCAGATGCTGGTCGACCTCGAGCGCCGCCGTGCATCCGGCGAGGAGCGCAATCGGATTCCTGATCATGTGCGGGCACTGCCGGATGAACCGCATGCGGCGTACGGACCGGCATTCCGAATCATTGGCGCGGTGGCCGGCCTGGCCTTGCTCGCGGCCGGCGTCTGGTGGTGGCAGGTCGGGCGTCCGCCGGCAGTGACTGCAAGCGCTCCGGTAACCAGCGCAATCGTGCCGGCGCCGGCGTTAACACCGGAGGCACGGGACACAGAATTGATCGCCCGGCGGCTGACTCTGGATCTGGCGTATGTACCGGAAACCGTCACCGCACCCGCGGCGGGCCGTGATACGGCGCCGGGCGTGGAAACGGCCACCATTATCAAGCCACGCACGGCCCCCGCCGACCCGCAGGCGGCGGCGCCGGCAGACAAACCGCGAACCGTGCCGGCGCCTGTAGTTAAAAAAACCACGGAACCGGTGACCGTGGCCGCGGCACCGGTGGGAATCGATAAACAAATGAGCAAGCCGACGCCACGCCAGCGCGCCGAAGCGGAATATGCCAAGGGTGCTGCAGCCCGACAGCAGGGTCAGGCCGATGCAGCGCGTGCCGCATTCGAGGCGGCGCTGCAGATTGATCCGGCCTATCATGGCGCGCGTCAGGCGCTGGTCGGCACATTGCTCGATGCGCGCCTGTCGGCCGAGGCGATACGGGTGCTGCAGGACGGCCTGCAACTGGCGCCGGCTCAGCAGGGCTTTGCGATGACGCTGGCGCGGCTGCAACTGGATAACGGTGAACTCGACACCGCCGCGCAAACCCTCGTGCGCAGCCTGGATTATCCCGACGTCAGCCCGGATTACATTGCGTTTTACGCGAGCCTGCTGCAACGCCAGCAGAAACACGCCGACGCGGTCACGCAGTTTCAACGTGCGCTAGGCCGGCGCCGCAATGTCGGGGTATGGCTGCTCGGTTTGGGGGTTTCGCTTGAGGCCCTGGGACGCGGCGCCGAAGCGCAGGAAGCCTATCGGCTGGCCAAGACCAGCGGCAATCTGTCTGCCGACCTGCAGGCCTTCGCCGATCAGAAGCTGCGCTGATCTTGTTGTGGTAACAACTATCTGCCGACGGTGCGCGCAATCACATAGCCGGTGACCGTTGCTGCGCCGGCGCGTTTCAGGTTGCGCGCCAGTTCACTGAGCGTGGCCCCTGTGGTCAGCACATCATCGACGACGGCCACGTGACGGCCGGCCACACCACCCTCGACGACAAAAGCGCCGCGGATGTTTTTGCGGCGTTGTTTCCACGGCAGCCGGGTTTGCGGCGCAGTGTCACGCGTCTTGACGCAAAGCTGTGCATTGACCGGCGCGCCTATTTGTTGTCCCAGCGCGCGTGCCAGTTCCAGTGCTTGGTTGAATCCGCGTTCGCGCAGACGTTGTGCTGTCAGTGGCACCGGCACGATCAGATCCGGACGCTGCTGTACGCGATTGGCGAACAGCGAGGCCAGCGCTGCACCTGCGACCAGCCGCCCGCTGTATTTGTAGGCCTGGATCAGGCCGTCGAGCGGAAAAGCGTAGCGGCAGGACGCGACCACAGTGTCGTAATGCGGCGGCTCGGCGATGCAGCGTCCGCACAATCCCGGCGCCGCCAAGGGATGCGCGCAACTGCTGCACACATTGGCGTCGAGCCAGGGCAGGTCTGCCCGGCAGCCTGGACAAATATTCGATTCGGTCGCTGTTGCGCCGCAAAGCAGGCAGAGTGAGGTCACCCGTTTGCGCCACCAAGCCCCATAGTTGTTAAGTGCGGGGATCATCGAATTTGACAAAAATTGACGCATCTGCGACCATTAGTAATCATAAGTATTTGTTTTTATTGATAATTTATTAATAATCGAGGCGAAACCCGTGGATACCGTTGCCCCCGCTACTTCCCTTTCCTTCAACGAACTGCCTGTCACTCCTGCCGACACCCCACGCTGGACGGTGGCTGCCATCGAAGCGCTGTTTGCGTTGCCGTTCAATGACCTGCTGTTCCGTGCGCAGCAGGTGCATCGCGCGCATTTCGATGCCAATGCCGTGCAATTGTCGACGTTGCTGTCGATCAAGACCGGCGGCTGTGCTGAGGATTGCGGATATTGCCCGCAGGCGGTGCGTTATCACACCGGCGTTGAAAACCAGGAAATCCTGTCCGTGGATGAAGTGGTTGCTGCGGCGCGCGCCGCACGTGAACACGGCGCAACACGGTTCTGCATGGGTGCCGCATGGCGCGGTCCGAAACAGCGCGATCTCGACAAGGTGGTGGCGATGGTCAAGGCGGTGCGCGGCCTCGGCATGGAAACCTGCGCGACGCTGGGCATGTTGAAACCCGGCCAGGCCGGCCAGTTGCGCGATGCCGGGCTGGATTATTACAACCACAACATCGATACCGCCGCTGACAATTACAAGAACGTGATCACTACGCGTGAATACGGCGATCGTATCGACACCCTGGAGAAGGTACGTGAAGCCGGACTGCATGTTTGCTGCGGCGGCATCGTCGGCATGGGCGAGACGCGCAGCGCGCGCGCGACACTGATTGCGCAACTGGCGAACATGGCGCCGTATCCGGAGTCAGTGCCGATCAACAACCTGGTGCAGGTGCCGGGCACGCCGCTGCACGGCACCGCGAAGCTCGACCCGCTGGAATTCGTGCGCACCATTGCCTGCGCGCGCATCACCATGCCCAAGGCCATGGTGCGGCTGTCGGCCGGGCGCCAGGAAATGGGTGATGCGATCCAGGCGCTGTGTTTCCTCGCCGGTGCGAATTCAATTTTCTACGGCGAAAAACTGCTGACCACCGGCAATCCCGATGTCGAAAACGACCAGGCATTGTTCGCGCGGCTGGGTTTGCAGCCGATGAATCCCGCCGCAACGCAATAACCGTTCGCGTTTTTGAGTCGTTGCCCTTGTCACTGCACGCTGAACTTGCTGATGAGCTGGCCGCTCGTGAGTCACAGGGCCTGCGTCGTACACGCCGCCTGCTGACGACGCCGCAGCGCGCGCGCGTCAGCGTCGATGGCCGCGATTACACCGCATTCTGTTCCAATGATTACCTGGGTCTCGCCGCCGATCCGCGTCTGGCAGCGGCGGCAAAGACGGGTATTGATCGTTACGGCGTCGGTGCCGGCGCCTCGCACCTGATCCTCGGCCACAGCAGCGCGCATCACGAACTGGAAACTGCACTGGCGGATTTTGTCCGCCTGCCGCAGGCCCTGTTGTTCTCCACCGGTTACATGGCGAACATGGCAGTGGTCAGCGCGCTGGTCGGACGTGGTGATGCGGTGTTCGCCGACCGGCTTAACCACGCCTCATTGAATGACGCGGCGCTGGTATCGCGTGCCACTTTCAAGCGTTATGCCCACAACGACCTGGCTGCGCTGGAACGCTTGCTGCAGACCACGCCGGGTCGGCGCCGGCTGGTGATTGTTGATGCGGTGTTCAGCATGGATGGTGATATTGCACCGGTGCCGGCATTGCTTGAACTCTGCGCGCGCCACGATGCCTATTTGCTGATTGACGATGCGCACGGCTTTGGCGTGCTTGGCGCAGAGGGACGCGGCACGCTGTCGCATTTCGGTATTGCATCCGGGCGCGTGATTTACATGGCGACGCTGGGCAAGGCCGCAGGCGTTGCCGGCGCCTTTGTTGCCGGTAGCGCAGTCTTGATCGAGAGTCTGGTGCAGAACGCCCGCACCTACATCTACACCACGGCGACACCGCCGTTGCTGGCGCAGGCCCTGCTGGTGAGCTTGCAGCTGATCGAACAGGAAGACTGGCGGCGCGTTCGTCTGCGCGAACTGATCGCTCAATTGCAACGCGAATTGGCTGCCGGTCCGTGGCATCTGTTGCCGTCGGATACGCCGATACAGCCGCTGCTGGTTGGCGGCAATGCCGAGGCGCTGGTCTTGTCGGCACGACTCGCGGCACAAGGCCTGCTGGTGCCGGCGATCCGCCCGCCGACGGTGCCGCAGGGTACGGCGCGGCTGCGCATTTCGCTGTCGGCGGATCACAATGCCGCGGATGTGACGCGTCTGACCACAGCATTGCTGCAGCCGGCATGAAGCCGGCATTGGTGTTGTTGCATGGCTGGGGCGCGCACAAACGGGTGTGGGATGAACTCGCGGCGCGCTTGGGTGCGGACTGGCGCGTCATCGCCCCGGATTTGCCCGGACTCGGTGGGGAGCCATACACCATTGAACGCACGGTGGATCAACTGGCCGCTGCGTCACCCGCGCAGTGCATGGTCGCCGGCTGGTCGCTGGGCGGGCAGCTGGCGCTGGCCTGGGCGCGCCGTCATCCGTGGCAGGTCACGCGGTTGATGCTGATTGCTTCGACGCCACGGTTTGTCAGTGCGCCGGATTGGCTGCATGGCATGGCGCCGGAGGTGTTCGCCGAATTTTCTGCGTCATTGCAGCGTGATGCCGGGACAACATTGCGCCGATTCCTGCTGTTGCAGACGCAAGGGGATGTCAGGGTGCGCAGGGTGGCGCGGCAACTGGCGGCGGCATTGGCGCTGCAAACGCTGCCCGACAGCACCGTGCTGGTGGAAACGCTGCGTTGGCTGCAGGCCACGGATTTGCGCGCGACGTTGCCGGACATTACACAGCCTGCGTTGGTGATGCACGGCGAGCAGGACCGTATTGCGCCACCCGCTGCAGGGGAATATCTGGCTGCGCATCTGCCAAGCGCGCGCCTGGTGCTTCTGGCCGGCGCTGCGCATGTGCCGTTCCTGTCTGAACCCGATGCGATGTGCGGATTGATGAGTGATTTTTGCAATGAATAAACACCCGCTGCTCGACAAACGCGCAGTGCGCCGTTCGTTTGATCGCGCTGCGGCCACCTATGATGCCGCAGCGGTGTTGCAGCACGAGGTGTGCCGGCGCAGTCTCGAGCGGCTGGATTTCATCCGCCACACGCCTGCTCGGATCCTCGATGCCGGCAGCGGCACCGGCAATGCGTGGCGCGGTCTAGCGACGCGTTATCCAGCTGCGCGCCTCGTCGCACTGGATCTGGCGCCGGGCATGCTGCGTCAGGCCAGCACTGCCGTGTCGTGGCATCAACGCCTGTTGCGTCGGGCGCCGGCAACGATATGTGGGGATCTGGAGCAGTTGCCCTTGGCTGCAGGCAGCATCGATCTCGTCTGGAGTAATCTGGCCTTGCAATGGGTCAATGCCTTGCCGCAGGCCTTCAGCGAAATGCACCGCGTGCTGGCGCCGGGCGGACTGTTCATGTTCACCACTTTCGGTCCCGATACGCTGAAGGAATTACGCGCCGCGCAGACGGGGACCGACAGCCACACCCATGTCAGCGGTTTTATCGACATGCATGATATCGGCGACCTGCTGGTGCAGGCCGGGTTTGCCGACCCGGTGATCGACATGGAAAACTTTACGCTGACTTATGCGGATGTGAAGTCGCTGATGCGTGATTTGAAAGCCATCGGTGCGCGCAACGCAGCTACTGACCGGCCGCCGGCCTTGTCCGGCAAGGCCTGGCTGGATACCGTGACGCGAAATTACGAACCGTCGCGCCGTGACGGCAAACTGCCGGCGACCTTCGAGGTGGTTTATGGCCATGCCTGGCGTCCGGCCCCGCGCCTGGGTGCCGGCGGCCGACCGGTGATTGACATCAAACCGGTGGCGGGACTCTGATATGGCAGCGCGTCCGGTCGTTACGCGCGGTGTCGCATCGAAGGGCGTCGCTTCAAAAGGCTTCGCCTCAAAAGGCTTATTCATCGCCGGCACTGATACCGGCGTCGGCAAAACGCTGATCGCCTGCGCAATGCTGCACGGATTTGCCGCCCGCGGCTTGCGGGTTGCCGGCATGAAACCGGTGGCGGCCGGCGCAGTTCGCCGCCGCGGTGTCTGGCACCACGATGACGTCATGCAACTGTGTGCCGCGGCCAATGTCGATGCAGCTCTGGCATCGGTCAACCCGTATTGTTTTGCACCGGCGATCGCCCCGCATATTGCCGCGCAGGAAGCGGGGACGACCATTCGCATGGCGGTTATCCAAAAAAGTTATCTGCGTCTTGAACGAAATACCGATCTGGTGGTGGTCGAGGGGGTTGGCGGTTTGCTGGTGCCGCTGGGCGGGAGGCTCAACGCTGTCGACATCCCGGTGCGACTGGACTTGCCGGTGGTACTGGTGGTGGGCCTGCGCCTGGGCTGCCTCAACCATGCCTTGCTGACCGTCGCGGCACTGCAGGCGCGCGGTTTGCACCTTGCCGGCTGGATTGCCAATCGCATTGACCCCGCGATGGCGCGCGCTACGGAGAATCTGCAGGCGCTGCGTGCGCGGATCAAGGCCCCGCTGCTCGGAACGATTCCTTATGCGCAAAACCCGCAGTCTCGGCGGGTTGCCCGCATGCTGGATATCGAGCGTCTCCAGCAGCAGCTGCAGAGACGGCCGGATACGTGCGATTAAGAGGGAAAACCGACTGTTTTCATGGGGCATTTTGTTGCGACACGCCTCTACGTTATGCTACAGTCCGCGCGTTTGAAAAGAATGGCTGGCGCCGGTGAGCAAAGAGCCCATTTTGGAGTCGATTCTGGAGCACGACGACGCCGGATTTACGTACTTCAGACGCCATGCCAGTTCGCTGGATTTACGCCTGCTGGTGTTTGTTTTTGGTTCATTGGCGGTGTTTTCAGCGGTCATTGCGACGGGTTTTGCGATGGCCGGGGCGTGGCTCATCATCCCGTTTGCCGGTATGGAAATTGCCGCGTTGGGAACAGCGGCATGCATGATTTTGCGGCGCGCCGGGGATTTTGAGCGTCTGGTGTTCAGCGGTGACCGCATCCTGGTTGAAATCCGGGAGCGGGGTTTGGCGCGACAATTTGAATTTCATCGTGGCTGGGCGCGGCTGGTGACCGGAAAATCAGGGTCGGTTGCGCTGTGTTCACACGGCAGGACAGTGGAAATCGGACGTTTTTGCTGTGCAGAAGGTCGCCGGGTGCTGGAGCAGGAGTTGCGCGACCGGCTGGGCAGCAAGCAGATTTAGGTCGGATCAATCGGGCTGGTTATATGAGCGAGGGAAGCATGAGCAACAAGGGGTTGAAGAAGTGGGCCGTTGCGGGCGCGTTGTTTTTCTGGTCGGTTGCGGCATGGGCTGAATACAAGCTCAACCTGCAAACGCCGCAGACGCTGCTGGGCGAAAAAATCTATGACCTGCACACCATTGTCACGATCATCTGTTTCGTCATTTTCATCGGCGTGTTCGGTTTCATGTTCTACGCCGTGTTCAAGCACCGCAAGTCGGTCGGCCACAAGGCCGCGCAGTTCCACGAAAACACCGCGGTCGAGGTGGCCTGGACGCTGATCCCGGCGGTGATTCTGATTGCGCTGGCCGTGCCGGCGACGGGCACGCTGATCACCATGCGTGATGGTTCCGAAGCCGATCTGACGATCAAGGCGACCGGTTACCAGTGGAAATGGGGCTACGATTACCTGAAGGGCGAAGGCGAAGGCATCAGCTTCTACAGCATGCTGTCCACGCCACGCGCGCAGATCGACGGCACGGATGTTGCCGGGCGCAATGCCAATCCGAACTACCTGCTGGAGACTGACACCCACGTGGTGGTTCCGGTCGGCAAGAAAGTGCGCATCCTGACCACTGCGGCGGATGTGATCCATGCCTGGTATGTGCCGGCACTGGCAGTGAAACAGGACGCCGTGCCCGGGTTCATCCGTGACACCTGGTTCAAGGCGGAAAAAGCCGGCATTTACCGCGGCCAGTGTGCTGAGCTTTGCGGCAAGGAACACGGCTTCATGCCGATCGTGGTTGAAGTCATGGAACCCGCCGCTTATACCGCATGGGTCGGCGCGCAGCAGAAAAAAGTGGCGGCCGCAAAAGTGGATCCGGACAAGACCTGGACCCTGGCTGATCTGAAAGCGCACGGCGAGAAGGTCTACGCCCAGAATTGCGTTGCCTGCCACCAGGCCACTGGGATGGGCGTTCCGGGCGCGTTCCCGGCACTGTCGGGCTCCAAGGTGGTCAACGGCCCGAAAGATGACCAGATCAAGCTGGTACTGAACGGCAAGCAGGGCACCGCGATGAACGCATTCAAACATCTGTCGGACGTCGATCTGGCCGCGGCGATCACTTACACCCGCAATAGCTGGAACAACAAGTCGGGCGATGCAATCACGCCGGCCGACGTCAAGGCCCTGCGCTAAACCGGCGGCACGCAAAAGAACGCCCGGAACGAAGCTCGGAACTAAATACAGGCTCCAGGAGAAAACAATGGCAGCATACGGACACACCCAAGATCACGGCCACGATGATCATCACGCGCACAAACCCTCGGGCATCATGCGCTGGGTCGGATCGACCAATCACAAGGACATCGGCACGATGTACCTGTGGTTCAGCTTCACGATGTTCCTGGTCGGCGGGGTCATGGCGCTGATCATCCGTTCCGAGTTGTTCCAGCCGGGCCTGCAGATCGTCAAGCCCGAGTTTTTCAATTCGATGACCACCTACCACGGCTTGATCATGGTGTTCGGCGCGATCATGCCGGCCTTCGTCGGTTTTGCGAACTGGCTGATCCCGATGCAGATCGGCGCGCCGGACATGGCGTTCCCGCGGATGAACAACCTGTCCTTCTGGCTGCTGCCTCCTGCCGCTTTGTTGCTGATCGCCGCGCAATTCGCGCCGGGCGGCGGCGCAGGGGTGGGCTGGACGCTGTATGCCCCGCTGTCGACACAGGCTGGTCCTGCCATGGACCTGACGATTTTCGCGATCCACATCCTCGGCATGTCGTCGATCATGGGTTCGATCAACATCATCACCACCATCCTCAACATGCGCGCCCCGGGCATGACGATGATGAAAATGCCGATGTTCTGCTGGACCTGGCTGATCACTGCCTACCTGCTGGTTGCGGTGATGCCGGTGCTGGCCGGTGCGGTGACGATGACGCTGACTGACCGCCACTTCGGCACCCACTTCTTCAATGCCGCCGGTGGCGGTGACCCGGTGCTCTACCAGCACATTTTCTGGTTTTTTGGCCATCCCGAGGTTTACATCATCGCGATTCCCGCATTCGGCGTGGTGTCGCAGGTGATCCCGGCCTTTTCCCGCAAGCCGCTGTTCGGTTATGCCTCGATGGTTTATGCCACTTCTTCGATCGCCATCCTGTCGTTCATGGTCTGGGCGCATCACATGTACACCTCCGGCATGCCGGTGGAAGCGCAGCTCTACTTCATGTACGCAACCGTGCTGATTGCGGTGCCCACGGGTGTCAAGGTGTTCAACTGGGTGGCGACGATGTGGCGGGGGTCGCTGACCTTTGAAACCCCGATGCTGTTCGCGCTGGGCTTCCTGTTCCTGTTTACGCTGGGCGGCTTTACTGGCCTGGTGTTGTCGATCGTGCCGGTCGACGTCCAGCTGCATGACACTTACTACGTGGTGGCGCATTTCCATTACGTGATGGTTGCCGGTGCGTTGTTCTCGGCTTTTGCCGGCATCTATTTCTGGCTGCCGAAGTGGACCGGCCGGATGTACAACGAGACGCTGGGCAAATGGCACTTCTGGCTGTCGCTGGTGTTCTTCAACGTCACCTTCTTCGTGCAGCACTTCCTCGGCCTGGCCGGCATGCCGCGCCGCATCCCCGACTACTCGCTGCAGTTCGCCGAGTTCAACATGATCTCGTCGATCGGCGCCTTTGGTTTTGGTCTGTCGCAACTGCTGTTTCTCTACATCGTGATCAAGACCATTACCAGCGGCGAGAAGGCCGCGGAGCGGCAGTGGGAAGGTGCGGACAGCCTCGAGTGGACGCATCTGCCGTCACCGGCCCCGTGGCACAGTTTCGAGACGCCGCCGGTGGTGAAATAAGTTGACGAAAAAAGTTGGCCCAATAAGTCATGTCCCAGATTGAAGTTAAACGCAGCAATCGTCGCACCGCAGCCCTGCTGTGGTTGATCGTTGCCGCGTTTTTCTTTGGTGTGATGGTCAAGTATTACCTGCTGAACCTATGAAAAACGAACGCGCCAACCGGCGGATGATGACCAAGCTGTCGATTTTCGCTGTGGCGATGTTCGGCTTCGGTTTTGCGCTGGTGCCGTTTTACGAAAAAATCTGCGAAGTCACCGGCATCAACAACCTGATCAAGCCGGCGGCCGCGGTAGAGAACACCCAGATCGACAAATCGCGCTGGGTTACGCTGGAGTTCGACTCCAATGCACATGGGCTGGAGTGGGATTTCAAGCCGGTGCAGCGCAGTGTGCGGGTGCATCCGGGCGAGATGATTCAGATCGAGTACGACGTGCGCAACAACGGCGCCAATGCCATTGTCGGGCAGGCGATACCGAGTTACAGCCCGAAGCATTCGGCACCTTTTGTGAAGAAGATGGAATGTTTCTGTTTCAAGCAGCAGCCGCTGCAGGCGGGAGAGTCCAAACGCATGCCGGTGCAGTTCGTGATCGATTCAACGTTGCCGGAAAATGTGACCACGATTACGCTGTCGTACACCTTTTTTGAAGTGAAGGGTGCCTCGACGGCGCCGCTAAAAAACGGCGGGCAGGGCTGATGGAGATTGCGATGCCCGGTAAACCGCGCAAGGCCACGCTGTTCCAGGTGGTGCGCATGGTGCTCTCGGCGTTTATCGGGATCCGCAAGCGCGGAGAGCCGGAAAAGATTGATGTGACGCCGGTGCAGGTGATCATGACAGGCATCATTGCCGGCGCGATTTTTGTGGGAACCATCGTATCCGTGGTGCAGTTCATCACCCGCTGATGGTTGCTGATCGGCAGATTCAGTAACAAGTGCAGGAATAACGCAGGGATTCAGGAGAAAC
>JAKFUS010000066.1 GCA_021732605.1 Betaproteobacteria bacterium
GGCCAAGTTCGCCGCATTACATCGGCAGAGTGCTACCGATGCAGTTCTACCCACTAACGAAGGATTCCTTTAACCTTGCAACCGGGCTTCCTGCCAAATGATTGGTATGGCTAAAGGGGGCAGGTCATATGCGCCGATTACTCTCCGACACTGACAAACCTCACATTCAATGCCCCCGCCGCTTTTCATCGTCTTTAATCTGGGATCTGGTGGGCAGGACCGGCAGGCTGCACTGCGCACGATCGAGGAAGAGCTAGGCGCCGCGCGCAGGACCTTGCAAGTGCTGCGGGTGGTTCGGGGTGCCGATCTGCCTGCCGCCGCGGCGCGCGCCGTCGAACTCGCGGCACGCGCGGGCGGCGCGGTGGTGGCTGCCGGCGGGGACGGGACGGTGAACTGTGTTGTTCAGGCGGTGCTGCGTGCAGGCCTGCCATTCGGTGTCGTGCCGCTGGGCACGTTCAATTATTTCGCACGCACGCACGGCATTCCGAACGAAACACAACTCGCAGCGCGCGCACTCGCCACTGCGCGCGAGCAGCCGGTGCAGGTGGGCCTGGTCAACGGGCGGGCCTTTCTCGTCAATGCAAGCCTCGGCTTTTATCCATTGCTGCTCGAAGACCGCGAAGCCTTCACGCGCCAGTACGGACGCGCCCGCTGGGTAGCGCTCGCTTCGGCACTTGCAAGCCTGATGCTGCGCAGGCAGCCAAAGCTCCATTTAAAAATCGAGGGGCCGGGCGAGGGCCGCCTTTTAAACGCCTCCACGCTGTTCGTCGGGAACAACGCGCTGCAACTTGAGCAAGTCGGCATCCCGCAGGCGGAAGCGGTTGCGCGAGGCAAGCTCGCCGCGGTGTGCGTGCAGGCGCAAGCCGCATGGCCACTGCTCGCGCTCGCGCTGCGCGGGGCGGTGGGGCGTCTTGGAAGCGCGTCGAGCGTCGAGAGCTTCTCGTTCCGCCAGATGGAAGTAGCGCTGCCGGCAAGGCGTCGGGGCCGCGCCGACATAAAGGTCGCCGTCGACGGGGAGAACACGCGAATGAGCCCGCCGCTCGTGTTCGGAGTCGCCCCCGAGCCCTTGCGACTGCTGTGCCCGCCCGGAGTTGCAGAATGAACGTGATCCTCCACTTGTCTGATGCGCATTTTGGCACTGAGCGGCCGCATGCGGTGGCAGCGCTGCTGCGCCTCGCCGGGGAGCAAAAACCTGGTGTCGTAATTCTGTCGGGCGACATCACGCAGCGCGCACGACGCGCGCAGTTCGATGCCGCGCGCGCATTTGCTGCCCGACTGGGCTCACCGGTCCTCCTCGTCATCCCCGGCAATCACGACATCCCGCTATTCAACGTGTTTGCGCGCCTTTTTACACCCTACGCCGGCTTCGCGCGCGCCTTCGGCTCAGATCTTGAGCCTGAATACGACTCGCCCGAGCTGCTTGTGGTGTGCGTCAATACCACGCGAGCCAGCCGCCATGTCCAGGGAGAGGTCTCAAGCACGCAGATCAGGCGCGTCTCCGAGCGGCTGCGGCGCGCGGGCCCGGAGCAGCTGCGCCTGATCGTGGTGCACCATCCAGTTCACGTCATTTCGGCGAACGATGAGAAAAATCTTCTTCGCGGTCACGCGGAGGCAGTGCAGGCATGGGCGAGCGCGGGGGGGGACCTGGTCCTCGGCGGACATATCCACCTGCCCTACGTGCGGCTCATGGGAGAGCACTTGCCAGGACTCACTCGGCCCCTGTGGACGGTGCAGGCAGGAACAGCGGTGTCCTACCGCGTGCGCAACGGCGGCACAAATTCCGTGAACATCGCGCGCTATGACGCTGGCGTGGTTCCGCGCGCCTGCGTCGTGGAGCGCTGGGACCTGCAGGGCGAGCGCTTCGAGCTCATTGAGAACACGCACATACTTCTCGCCCGATGATCGCAGCGTGACCCGATCCATCACGCCAGCAGCGTGTAGCCCTCAGTCGCTAGATCAGACGCGCCGCCTCGTCTTCTGTCGGCAGTCGGCCTCCGGGCGTTAATTTGTCCACTGCTGCGGGTAGCTCCAGTGTCAGCCTGGATAGCAGATCTTCCCTCGAGAGACCGGTTTGCTTCGAAAGCGTGTTCAGCGTATCGGGACCGATCGCCTGCTCCAATTGATCTGTACTGAGCGGTTGATTGGGACCGGTGTTGACCCAGGAATCTGCAACCTTACCGTGGCCGTTCTGACTGAAACGAGCGACCAGGTCGCGAAGCCCGCCGCTCAGTACGCTCCCGGCACTCGCACCGCCGAGGAGCCCGCCCAACTTGTCAAGTACTCCACCCTGACCCGGCTGATCGCGGGCGCTTGGTTGGCCGCCCAGCTCTTGCTTCCGCCCCTTAAGCACTTCGGCGATTTTGTCGCGGTTTTTATAACCCGCGACCGCGAGAAGTCCCAAAAGTGCAACCATGGACGGCATTCCTTGCGCCATTTCATTTCTCCTTTATATCCAACCTGTGTGGAACACAACTGAGCCGTTGTCCCGAGCTCGTAAGCCAAAGCTGATGACATTGGTCCAATAACATTTAATTTTTAGCCGGATTTCTATCTTAGTTCGCACATAACTGCGTAAAACGCACGGCTACTCCTATGCGCGCTTTTTGGCGATGAGCCCCCAAACAAAAAGAAGGAGAATGGCTCCGACGACGGCGCCGATTAGCCCGGCACCCTGGCCAGGCTCATACCATCCAAGCGCTTGGCCGAGATAGCTCGCAATGACCGCTCCTACTATCCCGAGAATTGTCGTCAACACGAAACCCGATGGCTCGTTGCTGCCCGGCATAATGAATTTTGCGATCACGCCTGCGATAAAGCCAATGAAAATTGTCCAAATAATACCCATGTCTACTCCTATAGAGGCTCGGTGAGAAGAACTGTTAGACAAAGAAAAAGCTCACTACTGCTGGTGCAACCTGCAAAACTCGTGCGCTAATGACTGCTGGCACACCGTTGCACTGGACTATCAGTGCTTGAGGCTTTCAGGGACTTTCCCGCCGTTCTCTGCAAGCATTTCCATGACTGCTTTCGACAGGGCGATGTTCTGCTCGGCACTGCCGTCGGCCCCAGCACGAACATTCAGCTCCTGCGCGAGATCCTTGCGTGCGGCAAGGCTCGAGTCCAGGTCAAGAAGCTTTAGCAGGTCCACTATTGACGTCCGCCAGTTACCTCCTCCGCCCTTAGACAAAGCAAGTTTGGTCAATACGGCGTCCACGTCGATTTCCAGCATTAGCTGTTTCGAGACGCTGTTGCCGGGGGCCACTGAAGGTTGCGTCGGCTGCTGTGCCGGCGCCGGGTCATGAGAGGCACCAGCATTAGTTGAGCTGTGATGGAAGATCTTGTCCATGATCGATTTGAAGATGCCCAAATTGTTGTGCTCCTTTTCGAGGTAAAGATGGTCAGCTAGAAGCTAGTTTGTCGGCACCGACTGAACTCAGTTTCTCTAAAAGTACACGATGCCTCGGGATTGCCATCCTTTCTGTGCGCCACCAAACCTAATGCAACAAAATCGGTAAGAGCGGCCCCCCCCCGCGGGACTTGGTACAACTGTATGTGTGCTGACGCCCGGAACATCCAGGCCGGCAAGACTGCAGTCGGAACTGCTATGCAGTGATTCGCTTTCCATTCGGCAGGTTTGGGAGTAAATGCGGTCGCTCACCCGCGCGCCCTGGTGCGATTTTTAGAGCCACCGCCCCACATGGTGCCTCTCCAGTCAGGTCGCCGCGGACCACCTCGCGCAACGTCGGGCTCGCCGCGAAGCTCGTGCATTCGGAAATTTTGGCACGCGAAACCCACCGCAGGACTACCGCTATCTCTCTCCAAAATGCAAGAAGCCCAACCGCGATGGCTGGGCTAAGTGCAAGAAACGCAAACTGAAAACTGGTAGGAGGTGCGAGATTCGAACTCGCGACCAACGGGTTAAAAGAACGAGCCACACTCGAAGTTATGGTTGGCAACGGAGTTATGTATCCCTAGGCCCCCGCGTTACTCAGACAGGGGCTAAAACGCCGGGGATTTGATGTGCCGCTTTTTCTGGAAATTTAATACTGTATGTAGGCAAACCAGCACCTACATGAAGAAAAAAGCATTTTCTGTCAAGCCCAAGCCATACAGACAGCATGCCAGGCCATGCGGCAAAACTGTCTCCCTAAATTAGGGTTCGGCCTCAGAGGATTTCACATGAAGCGACTGATCGTAAACACATTCATCGGCAGGGTCGCCATCTACGTCCGGGACGCTGTCGGCCGTACTTATTCGTCATTTGCAAACCCCGAGTCGGCCGGGACTATTGCGAACGACTATCTGGCCGTCTTTCTCACCACCAGTTTATGCAAGAACTCGGCGGCATTCGTCGATGTCGGCGCGCACATCGGATCTATTATCGCCGAGGTAGCGCGGCGATGTCCGAAGGCCCGGATCATTGCGATCGAAGCGATGCCGGACAAGGCTGATCGTCTTCGACGCTCATTCCCTCGCGTCGAGGTCCACGGCTGTGCCCTGAGCGACCACACCGGCGAGGCGACGTTCTATGTCCATACAAAACTTTCGGGAAACAGTTCGCTCGGTCGACCGTCGAGTCGCGGAGGGGATGTTTCCGAGATCAAGGTGCAAGTGAGAAAGCTCGACGACATCCTCACCGGCGGCGGGATCGACCTCATCAAGATCGACGTGGAGGGAGCCGAACTTGGCGTCCTTAAGGGGGGTGAGCGAATCATCGCCGAGAACCGTCCGACCGTGATGTTCGAGAGCGGGCCTCTGGCCGACGACGGACTAGGGTTCACGAAAGAGGGGCTGTGGCAATGGCTGGTGGGGCGGGACTACGTCGTCCTGCTTCCGAACCGCGTCGCCCACAATGGTCCTGGGCTCAGTCTGGAGGGGTTCATCGAAAGTCACCTATACCCGCGGCGAACCACCAACTACATCGCGGTGGCATCCGAGCGCCGCGTGGAGCTTCGAGATAAAGCGCGCGAGGTACTCAGAATCGACCCGACCAGACGCTAACCGAAGACGGAATGGGCGGCAGTCACCTTTTTGTGGATGGTGATTAACAAGTGCAGTACATGGCTGCTTTCTATCCTCATTCTTTGATCAACCGATCGTCTGGCATTGGCCGGAAGCGGACAGGCTCCATCATTTAAATGGGGCAGCCCACCTCGCGCCCGATCCGGGGCTCGGCATCCGGAAATTCTGCCACTCGATACCGACCGTCGGACTACCCGCAATCCCGTCCCAAAATGCAAAAAGCCCAACCGCGATGGCTGGGCTAAGTGCAAGAAGCTCAAAACAAAAACTGGTAGGAGGTGCGAGATTCGAACTCGCGACCAACGGATTAAAAGTTGATGTAAATGGCTGTTTTCATTGGTAACGTAACCCGCCCTCACTCGCCAATACACGTCAACGCTCGCCAAGATTTATACATTTCCCCTACGTATCCAGTGCGCGAATATGCGAGTAATGCGTGACCGCTTTCGACCCATTGTGGGCATAGCAGGAGCAAACCCCTGCACTACTGCGCGCCGAATCAGCGCGTTGGGAGTGGGTAGTCAATGTTTTCGCAATCAAGCGCAAATATAATGGACATGCATTTTTGAAATAAGTAAAGTATTCAATACGATTGCACTTGTTCATTTTATAAAATTTGATTTTAAATAATATTTTAAGGACGCGATGATGAGTGCAAACGAAACTCCCAAGCCACTGAACGAAGGCGCGATAAAGGCCGGTAATGGTTCTTACATCTTCAAAATGGCCGAACTCGCGCGCATGGAAGCCGGGCGCGGTGTTTCCACCGGCGAAGGTCCGGTGGTAGAGGGTGATCGGATGCAGATCGGATTAATCAAAAAAAAGCGCGGCACCGGTGCGCGGGCCCACACCCATCCCAATGAGCAATGGACCTATATTCTTAAAGGCAACCTGCGCGTGATGATTGACGGACAGCCCGAGCAGTTGTGCGGCCCCGGGACTTTGCTCTATCTGCCGGCCAATATCCCGCATCACACCATCGCAACCGCCGATGACGATGTCGAATTTTTTACCGTAAAGGACCTGAGTTACGGTATCCATGGCAAACCAGTCGACGGCAAGATGACTGGTGGTTACATTGAAGGCGGCCTCGACAAAAAATAACCAACAGGTCCGGCACTCGGGCTAGTTTGTTGCATTTGCAGAGAACTCTGGAGGAGGGCCGTCATGCGATTCAAGAAGTATTTTCGCATTGCAGTACTGGCGGGCACGCTGTTTGCTGCTGGTGCCGCGGCGCAAAGTTATCCAGCGAAACCGGTTCGTGTCGTGGTCACTTTCGGCGCGGGATCGGCCGGTGACACGCTGTCGCGGATTGTGGGCAAGCATTTGTCCGAAGCGCTGGGGCAGCAGTTTTTGGTTGATAACCGCCCGGGCGCGAACGGTCTGGTCGGTACTGTTTCGGCAACCACCGCACCGGCGGATGGCTATACGCTGCTGTTCAGTAACGGCGGAGTGGTCATCAACCCGATGTTGCTGCGCAAACCGCCTTACGACGCGGTTGCCGATCTGGTGCCGATTACCATAGCTGCAACCATTCCTTTTGTGCTGGCTGCGCATCCTTCGTTGCCGGTGACTTCGGTCAAGGGATTGATCGCGCTGGCAAAAGCGCGCCCGGGAGAAATCAATTACGCCACTGGCGGTAGCGCCCAGCGCGTGGCGATGGAAATGTTTACCGGCGCGGCTGGTATCAAGCTAACTCATGTGAGCTACAAGGGTACAGGCCAGGCATTCACTGACGTACTGGCGGGACAGGTACCGATGATGTTCGCTGGTGTAGCGAACGCTGTGCCTTATGCGAAAAGTGACCGCCTGCGGCTGCTTGCCGTCAGCAGTGCCAAGAGATCAATCGCTCTTCCTGATGTGCCGACAATGGCCGAAGCGGCAGTGCCTGGTTATCAGTATGCCGTGTGGCTGGGCTATCTGGCACGTTCAGGTACGCCCGGCGATGTTATTACCCGGCTGCACGCCGAGATCGTGCGTATCATTCAACTGAATGAAGTCCGGCAGGATTTCGCGCGGTTGGGATTCGAGGCCATGGGCAACACACCCGACGAGTTTGCGGCATTGATTCGCAACGAGCGCGTCCAAGTAGCGAAATTTGTCCGGGATGCCGGAATCGCATCCCAGTAGGAAGGCCAGATGCCATTGGAGCAATCGCTGGCGGGGTACAAACGCGGCGCTGAAATGCTCAGGCTGTGCCAGTCGCAACTTCGGGATTCCCAGAAGCACAGTTGAAATCCTCGATAGCAGCGTGCTGAAAACCTAGGTGCGGCCGGCCATGGTCCGCAAACTGAGCATCATTCCAGCGCGCGAGTCCAGTGCGATACGATACGTGCATGCGGATTGCAACGACGCCAAAGGATTATCCGCGGCGATGTTAGCCAGATAGGTCATTTATGGCTCTGCCAATGCTGGACATGGCGATCTGGATTTCTCGCCATCTGCACGCCTCAGTTCCGGTCCCGTAGTTATCAGAATGAAGAATGGATCCGTGCGGCGGAACTACCTCAGTTCGATGCCTGATTCGCGCGCAACCTTGCGGAAAGCCGTGGTTTCACTCTTGATGAGCGCGGCGAGTTCCGCAGGTCGCCGGTAGTGTGGATGTGCGCCGATGCCGGCAAAGCGCGAGCGTACTTTCGCCTGCTCGACGGTTTTCCTGATCTCTGAACTGATCTGCGTGAGCAATGTTGCGGGCGTTTTTGCCGGCGCAAACATGCTGAACCACTGCATGAATTCGTAGCCTGGCAGTCCGGCTTCGGCGGCAGTGGGCATTTCCGGCATGAATGGCGTGCGCTGGTGCGAGGCGACCGCCATTCCGCGAAGCTTGCCCGAATTGATTAGCGGTTTGGCATTGACCAGTGTGGTGACCTGCATTTGCACCTCGTTACCCATTAGCGCGACGATGCCCAACGATCCGCCCCTATACGGCACGTGCAGAAGTTCTACCCCTGTCATGGAGGCAAACATGGCGCTCATCAGATGCGAGCTGCTGGCGATGCCGCCGGAGCCGTATCGGTATTTGCCGGGGCTGGCTTTGAACAAGGCAATCAATTCTCGGAGATTTTTCGCAGGTAGTGAAGGATTGATGACAATGACGCTGTCGATCAGTGCGACGATTCCGAGGGGTGCCAGATCTCGCGCAAGGTCGTAGGGCGGCTTTGCACTAACCGCCGGGAGGATAAGCTGGTTGTTGCCGAACACGCCGATGGTATGACCATCGGTGTCAGCTTGTGCCAGCAGATTGACACCGATGGTGCCGCTCGCACCGATGCGGTTGTCAACGATGAACGGCTGTCTCAGCGACTCATTGAGGGCTTCGCCGATCACCCGGCTGACGGTGTCGTACGATGATCCCGATGGGTAAGGTACGATGATGCGCACCGGCTTGATGGGGTACGGCTGCGCGTGAATTCCGCCGCCGGCTGTGATGCAGGCTACGGCGAGTATCGCCGCGATGATCTTCGCGTAAATGATGGTTCTCCCCTGGCAGGCGGTAAGTTTTTTTAATTAACTGTTTTTTTCCGACCGGATCATTATTGCCTTGGTTAGCGAAATGTCAACCGCGTTATTACTCACTTACCCGCTTGAGAACTTGCTAATGCCCCGCAGTTTTCCCTGGAATTTTGCGCATCGCGCGCCTTAACTGCCCTCACCCGCCAGAAATCCGCCACACACGATTACTTTTCATTCGCTGTCCGCGCAATTTCGATGAACCGCTTGGATTTCTCGGACCAAATCGAAAGTTAATTATCGGCGGCTAAAGCACTCGGAAACTGCGTGCGCGCGGCCAGTTGCCGAGCAAATTCTAAGGGCGAAGCATCACCAAGAGCCATGTGAGGCCGGCTCTCATTGTAGTCCCGTCTCCACGCCTCGATTATCACCTTGGCTTCCTCCAGTGACTCGAACCAATGGAGATTTAGACATTCGTCTCTGAACGATCCATTGAACGTTTCTACATAGCAGTTATCCGTTGGCTTTCCAGGACGACTGAAGTCGATCCTGGTTTGATGGTGGTACGCCCACAGATCGAGTAACCGCCCGGAGAATTCGCTGCCATTATCCACGAACAGATACTTGGGCGCCTGCCGCTGTGCCCTCAGGCGATTCAGCGCTGCGACGACATGCTCACCTCCCAGTCGCTGCCCGACCTCGATCGCGAGCGCTTCTCGTCTGAACACGTCCACGATCGTCAAAGTGCGAAACTTCGTCCCATTGGAGAGTTGGTCGGCGACGAAATCCATACTCCATGCTTCATTGGGCCGGTCGGCCTTGATCCGCGCCTGGCGCAACACAGCCATTTTTCGTCGCTTGGGCAGCTTCGGTCGTAACTGCAGTTCTTCCTCGTTGTAGAGCCGGTACATCTGGTTCTTACCTAGCTGCCAGCCCTCGCGCTTGAGTAGCACGTGTTTCCGGCGATAACCATACCGCACGCGTGTCTGTGCAATCTCCCGCATGCGTACTCTCAGACCATCCCTGCGGTCCTTGATGCTGCGGTAGTACTGCACACTGCGCGTTTGGTTGATCAATCGGCAGGCCCGCCGCATGTTGAGGTCGTAATGACTTACGATGTAGTCCACTGCTTCCCTCTTCAGCGCGGGCCGGTCCACTTTTTTGCAGCAATGTCCTGCAGTATCGCCTTATCCAAGCTGAGTTCAGCAACCCACTTCTTCAGACGCCCGTTCTCGTCTTGCAGCTGTTTAAATTCTCGAACCTGATCCGACTGCAGTCCCGCATACTGCTTCTTCCAGCGGTAAAACGTCTGCTCAGAAATGCCAACCTGTCGAATAATATCGGCCACTGGCATCCCCAATTCGGCCTGCTTAAGCACCGCCACGATCTGTTCTACTGAAAAGCGCTTCTTCTTCATGACAAACCCCCCTCTCGAAGGACAAGTTTGCCGCAAAACCAACTCTCAGATCGGTCCGGAATTCCTAAAGCAGATCACCCCAGCAAGCAGTCGCAATATCACCTGTACCGAAGCATTCCAATTGTCACTACTAAAGTAAACCGACTCAGAGAGATGAGCCCACAGGCTTAAGCCGATAGCTAACTGTGCAGAACGGCTATCTGTGTATAATATTTATGTATGCGCCGCCGGATCTCCGTAGCTATTCTCTTAATTCTTGCCATGGCCCTTCAGTCTATGGCGCCGGGAGCGTTTGCCTCATCAAAAGGCTTCTCTGAGGATCCAACGCACGTAGCGCTGCATTGGCAACAAGAACGACACCACCATCATGATTCCGGTGGATATCATCTGGATGACTCCGATGAATCTGACCGCCATTTGATGGCCGACCATGCCAGCATTTCAGCTGTTCTGCCTACCCCCTCTTTTCTGCTGTCGCGACTGAACACTGGAACTTCATACGTTTTCGCATTACCCTCCAGCCCGCACCCATATCTCGAAGGTCTACTCAGACCACCCCGCCTGAACAATTGACGCACTGGGGATCTGTTCTTCTGTAAACCAGAAGTAAATCCCTCGCCTTGTTCCTTAGCATGCCCTCCATCTCGTCTTAGTCGACGATTTGGCATCCTGAGGTTCCTTGTGCAGTCTCAATTAGTTCAGGAGCATTGTGAAAAGCATCCTTAAGCTTGCGTGTTGCATCCTCGCAGGTAGCACACTTGGCATGCCCGCTTGGGCGCAGCTTTTAGCGCCAACGCAGTCAGCATCGGCTACTCAACCATTGAGTGGGGCGACTACCGTCACCCTATCAGCCGCATCCGATGCTGCATGGCAGCGCGCAGTGTCCGCCCGTGAAACCCACGGCCAACAACAGCGCGCTGAAGCTGAACGCGTCGCAGCATCTAGTTTTTGGGCGGCACCACCTTCGTTTGAACTCAAGCATCGCGACGACCGCTGGCAAACCAATGCCGGTTCGCGCGAAACCGAGGCCGGACTGGCATGGCCTTTATGGTTACCAGGGCAGCGTGATGCCCGCGGGGCCGCAGCTGATACCGGCATTGCTTTGGCAGATCAGGCACAACGTGCTGCACGCCTGCGCATTGCTGGAGAGGTTCGCGAAAGTGCTTGGGACCTGATATCCCGAATGGCAGAGTTAGAGGAAGCAGACGCACTTGTGCTTGCCCTCAAAACTTTGACTACCGACGTCGATCGCAGAGTGAAAGCGGGCTATCTCGCAAGAGCCGATGCGCTCGTTGCACAGGCAGAGGCATTAAGTGCTACAGCACAGCAAACCGAGGCACGTCAGCGCGTATTTGCATCGCGCAGCCGCTGGAATCTGCTGACTGGACTCGATGCACTGCCAACTGCAGATGAGCCTCCAGTAACGCTGCCGTTAACCGACACTCTCTCAACACATCCTGAAATGCGATTCGCAACGCTGGCTGCAGAGCACGCACGTAAGCGCGCTGAATTGGCACGCGTTTCTCGCAGTAGCCCACCTGAACTTACATTCGGTGTCCGGCAAGATATTCCAGGGCGGTCAGAACCCTCTCAAAACAGCGTTTCCCTGGGTATACGCATACCTTTTGGCACGGCTGATCGCAACCAGCCGTTACAAGCTGCCGCACTTTCCGAACTCGACGTCGCCGAAACCGTTGAAAAACGCCAACGTGACCGAATCTTGACTGAGATATCAGCTGCACGCGCCGCCCTGCAGGCTAACGAGCAGCAGCTCTTGGCCGAACGCTCCAGAAAGGACTTGCTGCGAGAACGGGCCACTCTCATCGAAAAGTCCTTCCGCTCAGGAGAAAGTCCTTTGCCGGACCTATTACGCGCTATGGCAGCTGCAGCACAAGCGGACGCCGCCCTCTCTCGTCAACGCGCAGCACTGGGCCTTGCCCATGCCCGACTACAACAATCTCTTGGAATACTTCCATGATCCAATCGACCTCAATCAATCATCTGATGATACGAATTTTCTTGACCACGATAACGGCGGCAACACTGCTGCTGTTTATCCTCGCCAGTGCCATAGCTGCGCCAGGCGCTCATGGTCCGAACGGCGAACATCTCGATGGGAAAAGCGTATCTGGACCCGGAGCAACGTCGCCTCGAATGGAAGCAAAGTCGGATCTCTTCGAACTGGTTGCCACCCTCCATTCTGGCGAACTGTCGATACTGATCGACCGCTACGAAACCAATGAGCCAGTCTTAAACGCTGAACTTGAGGTTGAGAGCGGCGGCCGCAAGGCAAAAGCCAAATTTCATGCTGATCATGGAGATTATGCGGTTGACGACCCCGCATTCCTCAAGATCCTGATGACCCCGGGTGAGCACGCCATCGTATTTACACTTGTTGCGGGTAAAGAATCAGACCTTCTCGATGGCACCCTCACTACAATCGGAACTGCAGCGGCCACTGACGAACATGGACATTCACACGATGATCACGATCATGAGATGGAGCGGGCCATATGGATCGCTTTGATAGCGATCAGTTTAGGCGTTTTAGGAGCGTTCATCTGGTGGCGTCGACGCCGGCTAAAGGCAGTAACCGTAGGTAAAGGAGCGAAATCATGAAATCGAGTCTTTATGGATTCAGCCGCCATCTCGGTTTAAAAACCCTGCTGATTGCGATAATCACGGCATCACTGACAGCCACGACCGTCGTCAATGCTTCACCGGGAGCACATGGCCCTGGAGGCGAACATCTCGACGCTCCCGGCGCCGTATCTGGCGCGAACGCCCTCGCCCGACTGCCCGACGGTAGCGTCAACGTCCCGAAATCCGCGCAACGGCGCATGAGTATTCGCACCATACTGGCAGCTGAATCGGAGGCCGCTGGCACCGTCGAACTGCCGGGTCGGATCATCATGGATCCCAATTCAGGCGGTCGGGTGCAGGCGGTCCATGGTGGCCGGATTGAAGCCGGCCCCAAGGGATTGCCTGTCGCAGGACAATCCGTCAAACGCGGTGAGATTCTGGCTTATCTCCGCCACCATGCCGAACCTTATGCAGCCGGCAATCAGCAGTCCATGCTCGCTGATCTGCGTAGCCAGCGAAGGCTCGCCGAACAGCGGGTCCAGCGCCTGGAGTCGCTCGAAGGCACTGTACCGCGCAAGGAAATCGAAGCGGCACGTGTTGAAGCACTGAGTCTTGAGCAGCGGGAACGCAGCATCAGCGCCAGCCTCGTCGCCCGGGAGGCTCTGGTTGCGCCCGTCTCCGGAGTCATCGCTACGGCAAACGCACTATCGGGCCAGGTTGTGGAGTCGCGGGACATCCTGTTCGATGTGGTCGACCCGACACGCATGTTGGTGGAAGCCACCACAGCCGATACCAATCTGCCCAGTCGCATCGCCGGCGCAAATCTGCAAGGAGTGCCCACAGCCAGACTAAAGTTGCTCGGTGCCGCTCGCGGATTGCGTGACGGCCTGCTGCCGATGACTTTCTCGGTACGCAGCGACAAATCAGATTCTGTCCTGCCACTGGCAATTGGCCAGCCGGTCACCGTCATCGCGGCACTCAATGAGCAGATCAAAGGCATCGTGATCCCTGCACAAGCCATTGTCCGCAACTCCACCAATGAGCCCGTGGTCTGGATCAAATCCGGTGCCGAACGCTACATACCCCAACCTGTGCAGTTCAGGTCACTGGACGCGCAAACCGTCGTCATCACCAGTGGGCTGGGTGCAGACAACCGGATTGTGGTCCAGGGTGCGCCGCTGATCGCACAGATCCGCTGAACGGAAACCCATCATGTTCAATTGGATCGTCCGTTACAGCCTGAACAACCGACTGCTGGTACTCGCACTGGCTGCGCTGCTGATGGTTTATGGCGCAATGACCGCATGGCGCACGCCGGTTGATGTTTTTCCTGACCTGAATAAACCGGTTGTTACCGTGCTCACGGAAGCCGGCGGTATGGCCCCCGAAGAAGTTGAGCAATTGGTGACCTTCCCGCTGGAAACTGCACTCAATGGCATGCCCGGCGTAACCCGTGTCCGGTCGAACTCCGGCATAGGCCTGTCCATCCTGTATGCCGAGTTCGACTGGGGCACCGATATCTATCGCAACCGCCAGTTGGTGGCGGAACGTCTGGTTCTGGTGAAGGAGCGATTGCCCGTCGGCATTACCCCGATCATGGGGCCGGTGTCATCCATCATGGGCGAGATCATGCTGATTGCGCTGCCGCTTAATAGCGGGGACGGCAAGACTCCGACTGCAACACCGATGCAGGCGAGGGCATATGCAGATTTCGTGCTGCGGCCGCGACTGCTGTCCATACCAGGGGTATCCCAGATCATCCCTATCGGCGGTGATGTGCGCCAACTACGAGTGGAACCCGACACTGCACGGATGGCGCAATTCGGTGTCACTTTGTCGCAGGTCGAGCAGGCGCTTAGCGGCTTTGCCGGAAATGCCGGCGGCGGGTTCATCGATCTGAACAGTCGCGAATATCTGATCCGTCATCTAGGCCGCACCAACCGGGCCGAGGATCTCGCCGGCGTTGCAGTCGCGTGGCGTGATGGCCGCCCCATCCTGTTGGAACAGGTAGCCCGTGTGCAATTTGCCACCGGCCTGAAGCGCGGCGATGCCGGCTACAACGGCGTGCCTGCCGTGGTCATCAGCGTGCAGAAACAACCCGCCGCAGACACCGTAAAGCTCACCCAAAATATCGAATCCGCACTGCAGGAACTGAAACAGGGATTGCCGCCTGGCCTGAGTGAACCCCGCGTGCTGTTCCGGCAGGCAGACTTCATAAAATCGTCCATTAAGAATGTTACCGAAGCGCTGCGCGACGGCGCCATCATGGTGGCGATTGTGCTCTTTGCTTTCCTGCTCTCCGCACGAACCACGGTCATTTCGCTTACCGCAATTCCGCTGTCCCTGGCGGTCACCGCCGTAGTGTTTGATTGGCTGGGACAGTCGATCAACGTGATGACACTGGGCGGGCTGGCCATTGCCATTGGCGAACTGGTCGATGACGCGGTGGTCGGCGTGGAAAACATCCTGCGCCGTCTGCGCCAGAACCGCTCCAGCACAACGCCACTACCGCCGCATACTGTCATCGAACGCGCGAGCGTCGAAGTGCGCTCGGGCATCCTGTATGCAACGATCATCGTGGTTCTGGTGTTCATCCCGCTGTTTTCGCTGCCCGGCATCGAGGGTCGCCTGTTCTCCCCTCTCGGTATCGCTTACATCGTGTCGATCCTCGCATCCATGATCGTCTCGATGACGGTCACGCCTGTGCTGTGCTATTACCTGCTGCCCCGAATGAAACGCCTCGATCATGGCGACAGCACTCTGGTGGCGTGGCTGAAGCGTCAGGATGCCCGCCTGCTCGCCTGGTCGTTCCCTCGCGCGAAAGTGCTGATTGGCGCGGCATTACTGGCCGTGGCTGTCGCTGCAGTCAGCGTGCCCTTCTTCCCGCGATTGTTCCTGCCCGCGTTCAACGAGGGTTCTTTGGTCCTGTCGCTGATGCTCAACCCGGGGACCTCTCTGGCGGAAGCCAATCGTGTTGGTGCCGTAGCCGAAGGACTGATCGGGGAGGTTCCCGAAGTCACCCAAGTGGGCCGACGCACCGGTCGGGCCGAACTCGATGAACACGCCGAAGGTGTGCATTCGTCCGAAATCGATATCGACCTCAAACGGTCCAATCGTGACCGGGAAGCAGTCATGGCTGACATTCGTCAAAGGCTGGGAGTGCTTCCAGCACAGGTAGCCATCGGGCAGCCAATTTCTCACCGACTCGATCACTTGCTTTCGGGTGTTCGCGCACAAATCGCACTCAAAATCTACGGCGACGATACCGACACTTTGCGTGGTCTCGCAGAACAGATGCGTGCGCGATTGAGTACCATACCGGGCTTGGTCGACCTGACCGTTGAAAAGCAAGTGCTGATCCCGCAGATCACGGTGCGCCTCGATCAGCGCAAGCTGGCCCAGACAGGGCTCTCTCCCGGGGAAGCCATCCGGGTGCTGCAGGCATTGACCGACGGTGCACACAGCGCGCAGATCGTCGATGGCTCACGACGATACGAACTGGTGCTGCGCCTGCCTGATGATCAGCGCAGCCCACAAGACTTGGCACGCACGCTGATCGACACGCCGGCTGGCCGACTACCGGTATCGGCTATTGCCAGTGTCGAGGAGACGGATGGTCCCAATCAGATTGGTCGCGAGAATGGCCGCAGACGCATCATCGTCTACGCCAACACTGACGGCTCTGACATGGGGCAGATTATTTCCAATATCCGCAATGCCATCGGAGAAACTGCGCTGCCGGAAGGAACATTCATCAACCTGGAAGGACAGTTTCAAGCTCAGGAACAGGCCACTCAGTTGATCCTTGGCCTGTCACTGGTGTCTCTGGCTATGATGTTTCTGGTTTTGTATTCCCGCTACCAGTCCGTTGTTCTGGCAGGCATCGTGATGGCCAACATCCCGCTGGCGTTGATTGGGAGCGTTGTAGCCATGTGGATCGCCGGCGTCAGCCTGTCGGTCGCTTCAATGGTCGGGTTCATCACTTTGGCTGGCATCGCTTCCCGTAACGGCATTCTCAAAATCAGTCATTACATCAACCTCTGCAAATTCGAGGGCGAAACTTTTGGCCAGGCAATGATCGTGCGCGGATCTCTGGAACGACTGACACCGGTGCTGATGACAGCACTGGTCGCGGCCTTTGCCCTGACGCCCCTACTGCTTGCAGCCGACGCCCCCGGCAAGGAAATTCTCCATCCGGTAGCCGTCGTGATATTCGGTGGCTTGGTCAGTTCAACGGTGCTGGACACGATCCTGACACCGCTGTTGTTCTGGTTGCTGGGTGAGGAGCCCACACGCCGCCTGGTCGGCGCCAAGCCGGAAGTTCCGGCGCAACAGGGAACCCAGGAAGCATATTGACCGACCAAGCCCAAACGCCAACAAGGCTTTACGGGGCCGCCTGAAAGCAAGTGCACCATAACTCTAAGGAGATTTTCCAAATGATCAAAAAACTTCTAGCCGTGATCGTAATCGGTTTTTCTGTAATCAGTGCCAACACTGCATTGGCCCACGGCGGTGCAATACCCAAGCATGGCGGCATCGTGCAAACCAGCAGCGATCTGTCGTTCGAACTGGTGACAACACCCGAAGGCGTATCGATTTATGTCGAAGATCACGGCAAGCCGATGAACACCACTGGCATGAGCGGCAAACTCACGGTACTGAATGGAACCGAAAAATCCGAGGCCGATCTGACGCCGTCAGGAGATCGCCTGCAAGCCAAGGGGATCAACCTGAAAAGCGGGGCAAAGGTCGTTGCAGCCCTGAATACCGTCAATAAGAAGGCCATTACGGTTCGCTTCACGGTCAAGTAATGCGTCGCACCGCTTACGGGACAGTCAAGAATGGCGGCCCGGAGTCGGACCGGCCGCAATCCCTTGCACTAGCGTGCCCATACCCCGGCCCCACACCCCGCGCGATTTTTTGGGGACGCCATCACCCGCCCCATCGGGCCACCTCAGGCGGAGCACCTTTGACCACCTCGCGCAACCTCGCGACCCCGCCGGAGGCCCGGCATTCGGCAATTCCGCCACTTCATACCCACCGCCGGACTACCTGTATTGCTGCCCCAAAATGCAAAAAGCCCAACCGCGGTGGCTGGGCTAAGTGCAAGAAACGTAAAACGAAAACTGGTAGGAGGTGCGAGATTCGAACTCGCGACCAACGGATTAAAAGTCCGCTGCTCTACCGGCTGAGCTAACCTCCCAAAAAGGGGCGAATTTTAACCGTGACGGGCATGGGGGTCAACCAAGTTCGCCCCCGGAACGCAGCAGAAAGCGTTCAAGCTTCCTGCATCATTCGCCAGTACTGGTATTTCATGGTAGTAGCAGCGCCGATGACGATGGCGAAAAAGGTCAGCAATGATCCGAGCGCCAGTGTGGACATGCCGGTAATCGCCTGACCCACGGTGCAACCCATGGACAGCACGCCGCCGACGCCCATCAGTACACCACCCATCGCGTGATTGGCAAAATCCTTAACCGAAACAAACCACTCGACGCGAAAACTCCGCGTAATCATCGCATAAACGAAGGAACCGAAGATGATTCCGGCCAGCGCCACCACGCCAAAATTGATCAAAGTGGTGTCATCCGGGCTCAACAGGTAACGCACGGAGTCCCCCATCGGGCTGATGAAGGTATAGGACTGCACCTGGACGCGACTCGGCACCTGGGTCGCGAATTCGGCATATTCCTTCCACGCCTGGCCCAGCGGCCCACCGGTCAAGTACCAACCGGCCAGCACGGCGAGCCCGACCGCGGCGCCGCCAAGCACATTGTCGACACTGCCGCGAAAATCCGCAGAACGGAATATATAAATGAACAGGCCCAGTGCGAGCACGCCGCCGACCGCTGCATTCAGCACGCGTGAAAACTGCAAACCGAACACGCCTGTGAGTACCGCGCCAAGCTCCTGGGTCTTTACGCCGTGCCGCGCAAGATCGATGGCCGCGGCCGACACCCAGGGATGAAACAGTTTTTCGTAAAACGGCGTCCACAGCATCAGATAGGCCATCAGCGACGCAATCACCAGCACCACCAGTGATTTCAGGCTGCCGGCTCCGACGCGCACCAGGGTCTTGTTGCCGCAGCCGCTGGCCAGCGTCATGCCGATGCCGAACAGGGCACCGCCGGCGAGGTAACGCAACCAGCTGAAATTCGCGGTGCGATACGGCGGAAAAGTTTCGCCGGACAGGTTGATCATGCCGGTGGTTTCCATCACCAGCACACCGCTGATGGCAATCGCCATTGCGAACAGCCACGCGCGCATGCGCCCGCTGTCACCGATGTTGATCCAGTCGGACACCGCGCCCATGGTGCAGAAATTGGTTTTGTTGACGATCGCGCCCAGCACGACGGCGATCGCAAATACCACTGCCAGCACTTGATGATGTACGTTGAACTCCATGCAGCTCCTTCCGCGCGTCACAGCGCCAGTCTGCGGCGAGTCTAAGCGCATCTGCAGAAATTATATAAGTATTTGATTTTATTATGTTATTTATAGGGGGTCGGATCGGAAACCCCGGCCTGCTCAAAACCCGCGCGACGCAAGCGGCAGGAATCGCAGACACCGCAGGCCCGGCCGGCTTCGTCCGCCTGATAACACGACACGGTCAGCGCGTAATCCACGCCCAGCGCCACACCGCGGCGGATGATCTCGGCTTTGCTGAGTTCGATGATGGGGGTATGCAGCTTGAGCGGGCGACCTTCAACCGCAGCCTTGGTGGCGAGATTCGCCAGCACTTCAAATGCGCGCATGTAATCCGGCCGGCAGTCCGGATAACCGGAGTAATCGACGGCATTGGCGCCGAAATAAATATGATCCGCACCGCAGACTTCAGCATGCGCCAGCGCCAGTGACAGCATGATGGTATTGCGCGCCGGCACATAGGTCACCGGTATGCCCGGCTGCACGCCGTCCACCGGCAGCGCAATCGCAGGATCGGTCAGCGCCGAGCCGCCGACGGCGCCGAGATCAATGCGCACCACCTTGTGTGCCGCCGCGCCCAGCGCCTGTGCCACGCGCACGGCGGCAACCAGTTCGGAGCGGTGGCGCTGGCCGTAATCAATCGACAGGCAATAACAGTCGTGCCCTTCGGCGCGTGCCATGGCCAGCGTGGTTGCGGAATCGAGTCCGCCTGAGAGCAGAACGACAGCTTTGGTCATTTGTAATGCGTGATTAAGTAATTAGGTAACTAGGTGATTAGGTGAATAGGTGAAAAACAGATCCTTGGCACTATGGACTTAATCACTTAATCACCCAATCACTTAATCACCAGTTCAATGTCCTGGAACTTCGCCCCACAGCAGCTTGTGCAGCTGCACCTGGAAGCGCACCGGCAACTGGTCGCGCAATATCCATTCGGCGAGCTGGCGCGGTTCGAGTTGACCATGTACCGGCGAGAACAGCACAGGGCATAACGCAGCGAGGCGGCGCGCCTGCAGTTGCTCCCGCGCCCAGATGTAGTCCTGCTCGTCGCAGAGTACGAACTTTATCTCGTCATGCGGCGTCAGGTGATCGAGGTTGGCCCACAGATTGCGCGCGGATTCGCCGGAACCGGGTGTCTTCAAGTCGAGAATTTTTGAAATGCGCACATCGACCTCGGACACGTCGAGTGCGCCGCTGGTTTCCAGCGACACCGAATAACCGGTATCGGCCAGTTGCCGCAGCAGCACAAGCGCGTGTTTCTGCGCCAACGGTTCACCGCCGGTCAGCGTGACATGACGCGCGCCGTAGGCGGCAACGCGATCGATAATAGTCGTCAATGCAAGTGATTCCCCGCCGTGGAAGGCATAGGCGGTATCGCAGTAACCGCAACGCAGCGGGCAACCGGTCAGGCGCACAAATACCGTCGGCAGGCCGACGCGGCTGGTTTCGCCCTGCAGCGAGAAAAAGATTTCGGTAACGCGCAGCGTCGCGGCTGGCGTTGTATCCCCTGCAACGGTCGCGGGTTGTTTGATGGTGGTCTGGTTCACTGCCGGATTTTGCCGGAAAAACCAGCGTTGCGGCAGCTGTCCTGCTCAGCGCAGGTTGGCAACGCGGCGGCGCGCCTTTTCAGCCGCATCGGAAGTGGGATAACGTGCGATCAGGCTCTCCATGGTCTTGCGTGCAGTGGCGGTGTCGCCCGCTTCCAGCTGCGAACTCGCCATGTTGAGCAGCGCGTCGGGTACCGAAGCACTGTCGGGGTAAGTGGCCAACAGCTTTTGCTGGCTGGCGATCGCATTCTTGAAATCGCGCAGGTTGAAATACGAATCGCCAATCCAGTACTGAGCGCGCGGCGCAAGTGTGCTTTTCGGATATTTCGCGACAAAACCCTGGAATGCGGTGATGGCGCCCTGATAATTGCCGATGCGCCGCTGGCCCTGGGCGCGCTCATAGGCTTCGTTTTCTTCAACGCTGACGGTTGTCGCACTTGATGACGCGGCAGCTGTTTTCGGCGCCTCCGCGCCAGTCGCAGCCGGGGCCGCAGCAGCGGCCGGCGCAATCGCCGCGCCGGGCTGTTCAAAGCGGCGCAAGCGCTGGTCGAGGTCGACATACATGTCGCGCTGACGCTTGG
>JAKFUS010000024.1 GCA_021732605.1 Betaproteobacteria bacterium
CAGCACACATAGCAACCGCAGTAGTGGGCAATCAACATGCCCAGCCGAAGCGGCCCCGCACACTTTCGCCCTCTTTGCCAGATTCTTATGTACGCTTCCACACATACTCCTGAGGTGCCTTGATTTATCCTGCCCTTCATCTATGGACTCCTTGTCGGTGGCTTCCGCTGCTATCGCAGATCCGGCGTCGCAGGGGCTCACGCTTTCAGGGTCCTGGACTGCGCGCGGGATCGGCCCAGACACGCCAAGGGTAGACACACCGCCCCGAGGCTCCGCATCAGCACTGGTCATTGACGGCACGCGTATTGAAGCGCTGGACACCGCCGGCGCCTGGGTGCTGCAAAAATTCCTGCAGCGACTGCGCGACGAAGGCAATACGGTGGAAATGCGCGGCTTGCACGCGGATTTCGCAAAGCTGCTGGAGGTTGCGGAGCAGCAAGCCACCGGGTCAGCAAAAGTATCCTCTCCGATTGCCGGCGCGCCTTCATCAATGCTTGAAGTCCTCGGCCGGAACGCTGCAACCACCCTTGAGGAGATGACGGCGATGCTCAGCTTTGTCGGCGCGAGCGCAGCCGCACTGGCCGGCAGCATCACGCATCCGCAGCGCATCCGCTGGCGCCCCATCCTGCACAACATCCGCAGTGCCGGATTTGACGCCCTGCCCATCGTCGGCTTGCTGTCCTTCCTGCTCGGGATTGTTGTCGCCTATCAGGGCGCCGCTCAGCTCCGGCAATATGGCGCCAACATTTTCGTGGCCGATCTGGTCGGCCTGTCGATGCTGCGCGAGTTTGCCCCGCTGATCACTGCCATCATCATCGCCGGGCGTTCGGGTTCCGCATATGCCGCCCAGATCGGCACCATGGCTGTGACTGAGGAGATTGACGCCATGCGCACGCTGGGTATCGAACCTCTGGATCTGCTGGTGTTGCCGAAAATCATCGCGCTGCTGATCGCGATGCCGCTGCTCACCGTATTCGCGGACGTGCTTGGCGTGTTTGGCGGCATGATCATGGCGCAGGCGCAGCTGGGTGTCGGATTCGATGATTTTCTGGATCGCTTCGTCAAGGCGGTCAGCGTCACGTCATACCTCATCGGGATCTGCAAGGCACCCGTGTTTGCGGCCATCATCGCCGTGGTCGGCTGCTTTCAGGGCTTTCGCACCAAAGGTGGCGCCGACAGCGTCGGTCGCCAGACCACGCGCAGCGTAGTCCAGTCTATTTTCCTGGTCATTGTTGCCGACGCCTTGTTCTCCGTCGCCTTCAGTGCGCTGGATCTATAGCATGGCCCCCACGCTCTCTTCGTTCGCTGCCCCCCGAGGGGGCGCTCAGTGCCCTTCGGGCGGCCGGGCGGGCACTGACATGCAAAACGCAGAAAACGCAGCGCAAACGAACGAAGCGGTCATCAAGATCAGCAAGGTATCGACACGCTTCGGCGCACAGGTTGTTCATTCAGAGCTTGATCTCGAAATACGCCGCGCGGAAATATTCGCATTGATCGGCGGCAGCGGCTCCGGCAAATCCACCCTGCTGCGCGAAATGATCCTGCTGCAACGCCCGGACTCGGGCTCGATCCGGGTGCTCGGCGTTGACCTTCATGAGCCGACGGATGAAGCAGCCCTCGCGCTGCGCCAGCGCTGGGGCGTGATGTTCCAGCATGGCGGCCTTTTCGGTTCGCTGACAGTCAAGGAAAATGTGGGGCTGCCGCTGCGGGAGCACAGCCGGCTGGACGATGCGCTGATTGATGAATTGGCGGACTGGAAAATCGCCATGGCCGGCCTGAAGCCGGAGGCAGCCGGACAATATCCATCCGAATTGAGCGGCGGCATGATGAAACGCGCCTCCCTCGCCCGCGCGCTGGCACTCGATCCGGAACTGCTGTTTCTCGATGAACCGACCGCGGGTCTTGATCCGGAAAGCGCTGCCGGCGTTGACCAACTGGTGCGCGAACTTCGCGACCTGTTCGGGCTCACTGTAGTCATGATCACGCACGATCTTGACCTGTTGTGGCAAGTCGCCGACCGCGTCGCCGTGCTCGCCGATGGCAAGGTGCAAGGCATTGGCACAATGGCCGAGCTCGCGCAAATGAAGCACCCCGCCATCCGGCAATTCTTTGACGGCCCGCGCGGCCGTGCTGCGCAGGATCAGAAAATCGAGAACGAAAAATAATGATTAAAAACATATACTTATAATGGAAACCAAGGTTAACTACACGATCGTCGGTGCTTTCGTGCTGGTGCTCGGCGCCGCACTGATTGCCGGGGCGCTGTGGCTCGCCTCGGGCGGCACGCTGCAGAAAAAATACGATCTGTATCTGGCGATCCTGGACGAGTCGGTTGCCGGCCTCAATCTGAATGCGCCGGTCAAATACAACGGCGTGGACGTGGGCAAGGTGCGGGATATCCGACTGGATCCCGCCAACCCGGAACGCGTCCGGCTGGTGTTCGCGATCGAGCGCGGCACACCGGTCAAGGTCGACACCGTGGCGGTATTAAAAACCCAGGGACTGACGGGCATTGCCTATGTCGAGCTGAGCGGCGGTGCCCGCGATGCACCGCCCCTGCTGGCGATCCCGCCTGAGGAGTACCCGGTGATTCAGACCAAACCGTCGCTCAGCGCCCGCCTGGAGAACGTGCTGACCAGCGTTCTGGCAAAGCTGGACAGTACTTCGGGCAACATCAACGCCATCCTCAGCGACGAAAATCAGGCGGCGTTCAAAAGCGCACTCGCCGACATTGCCGCAGTGGCGCGGACCATCGCCGCGCGCAAGGACGCGCTTGACGCGGGCATCACCCACGCCGCGCGCACCCTGGAAAATGCGTCGCGGCTGACCGCTGCGGCCGGACCGGTGATCGCCCGCATCGGGCGCAGCGCCGATGCCGTCGAAAAAATGGGCATCGAGGTCGCTCGCACCAGTACCAGCGCCGGCAAAGTAGTCGACTCCGCCGGTGCCGATGTCAGCCGCTTTACCGCGGAAACATTGCCGGAACTGGAGCGCCTGCTGGGTGAACTGAGCACCCTGACGAATTCACTGCGCCGGCTGAGCGAGCAGACTGAGCGTGATCCGCGCGGCTTTCTTTTTGGCCGCACGCCGGTCCCGGCGGGACCGGGTGAAATCACATCGGAACCAGCAAAAAAACCATGAACCCCATGAACAACCTGTCCGTCGCCCGCCGGAGCCGGCTCTTTTTCGCCGCCCTGTGTCTCGCAGCGCTCTGTGCCTGCAACGCGCTGCGCCCGTCAGCAACACCGCACCCGGCCTATTATTCGTTGAACAGTATAGATAGCGCGCTGAACCGTGTAGAGAATGCAACGCCGGCGGCCATGCCTGCCGCAGCACCGACATTAATCGTCAATCCCCCGCACGCAGCCGCCGGATTTTCCAGCCCGCGCATCATCTATGTGCGTGAAGCCCACAAGCTCGAATACTTCGCGAACAACGAATGGACCGATCCGCCGGCGCGCATGCTGGCACCTCTGCTGGTCGCCGCCATCTCGAATACCGGAGCATTCCGTGCCGTGGTACTGACACCGAGCGCCGCGGCCGGCGATCTAAGACTGGATACCGAGATCATCCGGCTGCAGCACGAGTTCGGAGCTCTGCCCAGTCGCGTGCGGTTCACGCTTCGCGCCTACCTTGTGGACAACAAAACCCGCGGTGTCTTGGCCTGGCGCGAGTTTGACGCGGCCGTTCCGGTCGCCAGCGAAGATCCCTACGGTGGCGTGGTGGCGGCCAATCGCGCGGTGCAGATCGTACTCGGGAACCTTGCAATTTTCTGTGCTGGGGAGGCGCGCAGCGTGCAGTTTGCAAAATGAAACACAAGCACATTTTTCTCAAACTTTGGAGATGCCAAAAATGAATCCCGCAAAAATGATCGCAATTGTCCTGATCGTGGCCGGCGCTCTTGGCCTGGCCTACGGCGGCTTCAGTTACACCAAGGAAACCAGCGCCGTGAAACTGGGTCCGATCGAACTCAAAGTACAGGAGAAGGAAAGAGTCAACGTCCCGCTGATCGTCAGCGCCGGCGCCATCGTGATCGGCGTCATCATGCTGGTCACCGTCGGACGCAAATAAATAGCCGCTCCACCCGAAACCGGCTGGAGCGGCCATCCTGTGCTTCAGTAAACTCAGCGTGCGGGTTCGGGCGGAACAATAATCACGGTACTGCCGCCGCTTTTTCCGGGCTCACCCGAAGCACCGGTGCTGCCTGTCGAACCGGTGCTTCCTGTCGAGCCGGTGGCACCGGTGTCACCCGTTGCGCCCTTCTCTGCTTGTGCGCCAGTGGCGCCGGTCGCCCCTGTCGGGCCCGCCGGACCGGGAGCCGGCACAACCACCGCCGGTGTCACTACTGTTGGCCGGTCGCAGGCCGTCAATGCCAACCCTGCGAACAGCGCCGGAAACAATATCAAATACTTCATGGGAATTCCTTTAAATGAATTGAACGAAAACCGTCCCGTTGCGGGACAGAGGGCTGCCTTCGGATGCCCATCAAGATGCGTTAAATTTTCCTGCCATTCCGTTCGCTGGGACACATAACCCGCTTCTGCAGGGCCCCGCAAAACCGGTGGTTCACACCAAATCAGCCCCCTGACCGCTGTGGGTTCTTCTATATTCAGCATAGACGTGGGTCAATTCGGCTCCCATAAAAAAGATCTGCGATGAGTAATACACCCACAGCAGAATAACGACCAGGGAGCCGGCCGCACCGAAACCGGCGGCAAGCTGACTGTTGCCCAGATAGAGTCCGATCAGAAATTTGCCCAGAGTAAATAACACCGCGGTAACGGCGGCGCCTATACCGACATCACGCCATGCGATTCTGGCCTCCGGCAGCCATTTATAGATCGCGGCAAATAACACAAAAACCACAAGGAAAGAGAACAAGGAGTTGAGCCCTTCGAGCATCCACCCCGTGCCTGCGAACGAGCCGCTCCAGTACTTCTGCAGCGCCGCCAGTACTGCGCTGATTCCGAGCGAGACCAGCAACAGAAATCCGATGGTCAGGATAAGACCGAAACTGAGCAGACGGCCACGCATCAGGTCAATGATCCCGCTGCGTGCCGGCATTTTCGTACCCCAGATGGCATCGAGGCTGTTTTTCAATTCTGCGAATACGCTGGTTGCGGCCACCAGCAAAGTAATGACTGCGATGAGGCTTGCCCATAAACCCAGTCCCGAGTGGTACGCCCCGGCGAGAAGACTCTGTATCGTTTCCGCCCCACTCTCACCCGTCAATCCCTGGAACTGTGCAACCACTTCGCCGCGCGCGGCATCAGCACCAAAAACAGCGCCGGCGATGGCGATGGTTATGACAAGAATGGGCGCAATCGAAAAAGTGGCGTAAAAAGCCAGCGCCGCGCCCATGCTTGCCGCGCGATGGTCTGACCAGGCATTGGCTGCGGCTCGGAGCAAACGCATGTAAACGAGCACGCCACCATATACACGGGAAAGAAAGCCCCCTCCGTCAGCAGGAACGGCGGCAATACCTGACGGCGCGGTTTCCGGATTCACCATGTTGTGACGTCAACTGAAAATGTTTCGTTGTTTTAACGGGTTGCGCCAGCCCGCTAGGCCACGATCGAATCCAGATCAGGGCGCTCGGCAAAGCGGTGATTGGCAATGGCTGCAACGAGGCTTTTGGTGAAAACATCGTTGACTGCCTTGCCCGACGCGGCAATGACACCCGGCCCCTGAAACTCTCCATCCGGCGTACCGGCTGATCGCGCCGCTTTGGCGATCAATGTGGCGCCTTCGTCGCTGGACGCGATGGTTTTGCCGTGTTTATAAGCCTCCTTCACGAACAGCACGGCATTGGCGTCCGCACTCAGGGCTTCCGCGCTGGCTTTGCCGCCCGGAACAAATACTGAGTCGAACAACACCGACCCCACAGTCGGCAGACTGTGATCGACTTTGATCATCTTGCCCGCCTTGTTTTTGACTTCGCCCAATCGGGGGGCAATCAATTTCATCGCCGCACCCCCGGCATGCAATGCCTTGCGCACCGCATCGATCGCCGCGCCATCGACGCCGTCCGCCACCAGCACCGCGACCTTGCGCCCGACGATGGAATCCTTGCGGCCATTGGCCATGCTTAGCGCCGGGTCCCTGGCGGGCTTGTCAGTACGCGGAACGCCCTTTGCTCCGGCAGGCGGCTTCGGAACCGCCATGCCCAAACCGTCGGCTACCCGCTGCGCAAGAGCCGTATCGACCTGGGTCAGCGTAGAAACCATGCGCTCGCGCACTGCGGCAACGGTAACCTTGGCCAATTCGAAGCAGAACGCCGCAACGATATGGTCCTGCTCCCACTTGGCCTGGCTGCGCCAGAACAGCGCCGCCTGTGAGAAATGGTCGGCGAAGCTTTCGCTGCGCACACGTATTTTTTCGCCTTCCATCGCCTGCGGATGGGTCACGAAACCGCCTTGCTCCCACGGCCGCTGCATCGGGCAGCCACCGCCCAGGGAGTTGGGCTCATAACTGACCCTGCCTTTGACCAGGGTCTGCCGCATCTGGCCGTCACGCTGATTGTTATCCACCGCGGCAAGCGGACGGTTGATGGGAATCTCGTGAAAATTGGCACTGCCGAGACGCGAGAGTTGTGTGTCGGTGTAGGAAAACAGCCGCCCCTGCAACAGGGGGTCGTTGCTGAAGTCGATGCCGGGCACGAGGTGCCCGGGATGAAACGCCACCTGCTCGGTCTCGGCAAAGTAGTTGTCGGTGTTACGGTTCAGCGTCATCTTGCCGATGATCTGCACCGGAACCAATGACTCAGGAATCAGCTTTGTCGCGTCCAGCAGATCAAAGTCGAACTTGTGTTCGTCTTTCTCGGGCACGATTTGCACGCCGAACTCCCATTCCGGGTGGAGACCCTGGTCTATGGCCTCCCACAAATCGCGCCGGTGGTAATCCGCATCCTTGCCGGCCAGCTTGACCGCCTCGTCCCAGACCAGGGAATGCACGCCGAGTACGGGCTTCCAGTGAAATTTGACGAATGAGGATTTGCCGGCCTCGTCGATGAAGCGGAAAGTGTGCACGCCGAAACCTTCCATGGTCTGCAGGCTGCGCGGAATGGCGCGGTCCGACATGACCCACATCAGGACGTGGGTCGTTTCCGGCACCAGCGAAATAAAATCCCAAAAGGTATCGTGGGCCGAAGAGGCCTGCGGAATCTCGTTATGCGGTTCTGGTTTGACTGAATGAATGAGATCGGGAAACTTGATGGCATCCTGGATAAAAAATACCGGAATATTGTTGCCGACCAGATCGAAGTTGCCTTCACCGGTGTAGAACCGGACCGAAAAACCGCGCACATCGCGCGCGGTGTCGGCTGAGCCGCGGGATCCGGCTACAGTCGAAAAACGCACAAACACCGGTGTCTTCATCTTGGGATTCTGCAAAAACCCGGCCTTGGTAAACTTGCGCATCGATTCATACACTTCGAATACCCCGTGCGCGCCGGCA
Source organism: Betaproteobacteria bacterium (assembly GCA_021732605.1). Taxonomy (GTDB): domain Bacteria; phylum Pseudomonadota; class Gammaproteobacteria; order Burkholderiales; family SG8-41. The sequence goes on from JAKFUS010000024.1 coordinate 7,456, forward strand.
CCACGGGCATGTACCACGCGCTCGGGAATGCGCTCGTGATCAAAATGCATGATCTTTTCACGCAGGATGTGGTCTTCCAGCAACGTTGGCCCACGCGCTCCAGCGCGCAAGGAGTTCTGGTTGTCGCTGATGCGCAATCCCTGATTGGTGGTGAGCGTCTCGCCCGGCTCCTGGGCAAGCACTGACGCCGCCTGTTCGGAACGGTTGGCGTCGGCCGGTGACGGGTCGAGGCCGGTCCGATTACCTGACGCGGCTGTGGGAGTTTTGGGTTTGGTCATGGAAAGTCTCCTTAATGGGTTGAGATTGTCTTGCGGAGGTAGTTAGCGCCCTTCAACTACCCAGGCAGTGCGAACAGGTCGGCGTCGGGGTCCGGCAAGCCCAGTACGGCCCGTTGGATCACTTGTGCTGCGATGGCGCTGAAGGTGATGCCGTTGCCGCCATAGCCCAGTACGGCGAAACAGCGTTCGGCGCCGGGGATTGCGCCTATGGCAGGCAGGCCGGTACTACTGTCGCCGAAGCAGCCAGCCCAGGTGAATTCGGGTTTGGTGTCAAGTCCGGGCAGGAGCTTTTCGAGCTTGCGGCGGATGGCATTGATCTTTGCCGGGATCAGCGCATCACGCCTGACTTCGCTGGAAAACGCTTCGTCTTCGCCGCCGGCGATGACACGGCCATCGGACGTTGTGCGCAGATAGAGGTAAGGGTCTGCTGCCTCCCAGATCAGACAGCGGCTGGGCCATAGACGGTCCGGCTGCGGTGCAGTGGCCATGGCCCAGGTTGAGATCACCTTGTAGCGGATTGGCTTCACCAGTTTCACCAACTCATAACCGGTGGCAAACACCGCATGCCCGGCACGTATCGCGTGGCCGCTGGCGGTGGTTAATGTGACCCCTGATCGACCGGATTCGATACCGATGACTTCAGTCGGCGCATAAATGCTCGCCCCCCGGGACAGCGCGGAGCGCCACAAGCCCGCGACCAGTGCCACCGGATCAAGCTCGCCAGCCCCGCAGGAAAGCACGGCCCCGGGCCTCTCGATTCCCGTCAGTGCGCGCAATTCGCCGGCGCCGATGAAACGCGAACGCAGGCCCACCTCCGTCCGCGCCGTTGCTTCCCGCTTCAGCGCCTTCACGTTCAACACATTGCCCGGCAGATAGACACTCTGGCGCTCGCGAAATGCACAACGCAGGCCCAGATCGGCGATGCGCCCGCGCAGGAAATCCACGGCCGTTGCGGAGCGCCAGTACGCTCTTACCGCACGCTCGCGTCCAAGTTTCCGTGTCAGGTGGGTGAGTGGTTGGTCGATGTCGAATTGGAGCAGCGCGGTACTGGCCGGGGTCGAGCCCTTGACGGGGCCCCGGCGGTCGAGCACGGCGACACGTTTGCCCGCGCGCAGAAGGGCGTCAGTGACCAGTGCGCCGCTGATGCCGGCACCAACAACGACGACGTCCACTTTCAGGTTCTCAGCCAGCGGCGCGCTCATCACCCGCGCCGGTCCACGCCGCAGCCACACCGGGGTACCGCTGCGCAAATCGCGCTGCACGGTGGTTGTACCGAGACCGTTACTCATTCGCGTCCACTGTCATGCCAATCGCGTTGCAAAGATGTTTTCGGATTAATGATTCGAACCGGAAATTATTTGATGTAAAGCCCATTGCAGGCTGTACGGCAACGCACGGAGCGCGGATAACCGCCAACGACCTCAGCGCATGGAAGTAACCCGCCACACCACATTTCCCACATCGTCAGCCACGAGCAATGCGCCCTTTTTATCAAGCACAACACCAACAGGCCGGCCGAAAGCGTCGCCTTCCTCACTGAGAAAACCCGTCAGCACATCCAGGGGTGCGCCGCCGGAAGGTTTGCCATTTTCGAAGGGCACAAAAATCACCTTGTAGCCACTGTGTGGCCTGCGGTTCCACGAACCGTGTTGACCGATGAACATGCCGTTGTTAAAAGCAGCGGGCAGTATGTTGCCGCTTGAATGTGCCAGGCCGAGCGGGGCGGTATGTGGTCCAAGAGCATAGTCCGGCGCAATCGCCCGGGCCACGAGTTCCGGCTGCTGCGGCTGCACGCGCGCATCAATATGCTGCCCGAAATAGCTGTATGGCCAACCATAGAAACCACCGTCGCGCACTGAAGTCAAATAGTCGGGAACCAGATCGCTGCCCAGTTCGTCCCGCTCATTGACCACCGTCCACAGCACTTTGCTGAGCGGCTCCCAAGCCAGACCGTTCGGGTTGCGCAGACCGGATGCGAAAACCCGGTGCGCTCCACTCTTGATATCCACCTCCCAGATCGCCGCCCGCGCCACTTCCAGTGCCATGCCGCGTTCTGCCACGTTGCTGTTTGAACCCACGGTCACGTACAGCCTGCTGCCGTCCGGACTGGCGATGAGATTTTTGGTCCAGTGATGGTTAATCGGGCCGGCCGGCAAATCCACCACTTTGATGCCAGGCGTCGTGATGCGCGTATCACCAGCCGCATAGGAATAGCGCAGCACTGCATCGGAGTTTGCAACATAAAAATCGTTACCCACCAGCGCCATGCCGAAAGGCGAGTTCAACCCTTCCAGCAACACTGAACGAAAATCCGCCCTGCCATCCCCATCGCTATCGCGCAGCAGTGTGATGCGATTGGCGCTGGGTACGCCGGCCCCCGCCCTTTTCATCACCAGCCCCATCAGCCAGCCCCTGATGCTCCATTCAGCTCCGGGCTTGGGCGGGGTGTTGGTCTCGGCCACCAGCACATCACCATTGGGCAGCACATAAAGCCAGCGCGGATGATCCAGACCGTCGGCAAACGCATACACGCGAGTACCCGGCGGCGACAGTGGTGTCACACCCGCCGGCCAACCCTTGGCCGGCGCGATATGCACGGTCGGAATAAGTGTTTGCTGCGGCGGTGGCAGCGTGGGTTGCGCCCCCATGCCAGCCGATATCGGCAACTTGGCAAAATCTCCACAGCCCGACAGCGCAAGAAGCCCCGCGCTGATTAACGCGAAAATTGGGAGCGATGCCGCCTTGATTTCGGATGAGCGGCGACTGCCGGTCACAACCGTCCCATCAACAACAATACGATGATGATAATGACTACCAGACCCAAACCACCGCTCGGCCCGTAGCCCCAGCTTTTGCTGTGCGACCAGTTCGGAAGCACGCCAATCAACAGCAGGATCAAAACAACGAGCAGTATGGTTCCCAGACCCATGATGTTCTCCTTGAAGTTATCAATCCACTACGACAGCACATGGCATTCGGGCCAAAGTGCCGGCCACAACCGGAGAAAACCTGGCTGAATGCCAACCAGTCCGGGTAAAAGTTTTAATGCCCGGACCGCGCAGCGCGCGGCCCGAAGCAAGCACATCCGATATGCCCGTATTGCCTAGCGATAGACGTGCTCGCCACTGCTTTTTTTCCATTCCTGTTCGAAATGGGCAGCGTCTTCATCCGAGCGCGGCTTCACACCCATCAGAATCCCGCCTTGCTTGATTCCGTCCTCATAGTGCTTGACTCGTTCTTCCGGGATGCCCCAGCCAATCAGCGCACCCACTACTCCACCGGTCAAACCACCCGCGCCTGCGCCAACCAAGGCCGCAGCGATCGGACCCGCAATGACCAGCCCCAGTCCGGGAATGGCGATCGACGTTCCCACCGCAGCCACGGCCGCAGCAATCGCGCCAATCGTGCCGCCAATGGCGCCACCGATGCCGGCGCCTTCGGCGGCCTTGTTGCCGAGCTCCGTTTCCACTCCGGAGTCTCCGGAGAAATGTTTCTTGCGTGTCTCATCCGACATCATCAGATTGACGTCGCCCTTGTCGTAGCCGCGGCTGGTAACTGCACCATAGGCCCGCTCGGCATGATCGCGATCCCTGAACAGTCCGGTCACCATCTTCGAGCCTGAGGGCTGTGTTTTGGCGATGGACTCATTCGCTGCGGCGCCAGGAATATCTTCGACGGGTTTGTTCATTGAAATGCCTCCGGTTGATGAACCCCGCTTCCCGCAGATTACGGGGTGCCGGGATGGATATCAGGATTGAACATAGGCATGCACATAAACAGCGTCTGTACGTTGCCGCACCCTTTCAACAAGCTGGTATTAGGACCTGCATCACGTTACGAAAAAATGCGCTTGTTAAATCGTACGTTCCCGCACAGACCATGTTTTTGTACCCGTCCATCCTGCACCTTCTCCGGAATTTCCGGCAGAGTTGTCATCTCGTCTACTTAAGGAACATCAATATGAATGCATCCAAATTTCTCGTCCCTACGGCAGCCGCTATTGCGCTTGTCAGCGTTATTGGTATTGCCCAAGCGCAAAGCACGCGAAGTGATGGCACCATCAGCCCTTCCAAGACCGATACCGCAAACCCTCCTGTTTCCAACAATAACAACAGCACCACCGGTACCATGAATCGCGACTCCACCGGCAATATGAACCGGGGTTCTACCGACAACATGAATCGTGACTCGACTGGCACGGTGAACCGGGATTCCACCGGCACCATGAGCCGCGACTCGACTGGCAACATGAATCGTGACTCCACAAGCGGCACGAACCGCGGCTCGGCAGGCACGATGAACCGTGATTCCACCGGCACCATGAATCGCGATTCGACAGGCACTACGAACCGTGACTCAAGTGGCAACGTGAATCGCAGCTCGACAGGCGACAGGTCCAACGAACGTGTGGCCCGCGCCGACCGCAACTGATCAACCGTACCATTCCTGACTGCACTTAACCGCCGCAGGGATACCCCTGTCGGCGGTTTTTTCCATCTTCAGCCTTTGTCGCGTGGTACATCACATGGTTTTGAGATCATGAAAAGCACGCTTATCTCCGCATTCGTTGCAGCTTTCTCCTGCATTGCCGGGAGTATTCGCAGGTTGCCGCTTGTTATTGTTGCAACCCTGGTAGTCGTGATTCCTTCTGCGGTCAGTTATGACCAGGTTGACGTGATCAGTCTGGTTACCTTGCGCGCTCCCGCATCAATTGCAATGCCGGCGGCCGACGCCCGCTTTGCCGACTTCGGTATCGAGACCGCTTCGATTGAGACGCGTCATATCGCTGACTGGATCGCTGATTCCCGTGACAATACAGATGCCGATTTTGTCATCGTTGACAAGAAATTCGCCAGAATCTATGTCTTTGATCGCGACGCCCGCCTGCAGGGCTCCAGCCCAGTGTTGCTCGGCGCAGCCCGGGGTGATGACGTGGTTCCAGGCATCGGTACGCGACCGATCGAACAAGTGCTGCCGGAGGAACGGACCACACACGCCGGCCGGTTTGTCGGTGAACGCGGCCGCAACACGCAGGGTGAGGATATCGTCTGGGTAGATTACGATGCTGCCGTCTCGGTTCATCGTGTGCGCGCCACGAAACCGGCCGAGCGGCGGCTGGAGCGGCTGGCGACACTGACGGTTGACGACAACCGTATTTCCTATGGGTGCATCAACGTACCGGTGGCTTTCTACGAAAGCCACATCAGCCCCGTCTTCGCCGCCCGCAATGCCGTCATCTATGTGCTGCCCGAGGTCAAGTCAGCACGGCAAGTGTTCGGTTCCTATGACGTCGCCTCTGCACACCGCCTTGCAAGGACTCAGCCATGAAAAGCCGTTTTGCTTTTGACGGGATGCAACATGATTGAAATTCGCAAGGGTCAGGCCCCCGCCAAACTGGGGCGCTCGGAATTCGGCTCACGCTTTCGTGCAGCTTTCATTGATCCCGCATTTGGTGCCGAGGAGCAGTCGATCGCCCGCCTTGAAGCGATTGCCTGGGAGGCGTATTCGCAGGGTCGCAAGGCCCCTTTCACACAGAAAGCAGGTCCCGGCTATGCGGATCCGGACTATGACCTGTCAATAGAATGGGTGGCAACAAAACAGCGCCTTGATGCAGCTCAACTGCGCTGGGCCGACCCGGCAACTCCATCCCGGGTATTGCTGATCTGTGGTTCTTCGCGCAACGACGGTAGCTGCCCGGGCGAAATATCCAAGAGTTTCCGGTTGACGGAAATCGCCCGGGAAGTACTGGAGCGGACCGCGGTCCAGACCGATGTTCTGGATCTGAGTTTACTGACTTCCGAATACGGCCGGAACATTTACCCCTGCAAAGGATGCGTGTCCACGGCGATGCCGTTATGCCATTGGCCATGCACTTGCTACCCCAATCACGCACTGAATCAGACCAACGACTGGATGGCCGAAATCTACGAGCGCTGGACCGCCGCCCATGCGGTAATCATCGTCTCACCGGTGTATTGGTATCAGAGCCCGAGCCCGTTGAAGCTGATGATCGATCGCCTGGTCTGCGCCGACGGGGGCAATCCCGATCCGACTTCAACCTCCGGCAAGAAGGCGGGCAAGGCCAAAGAGATCGAGATGGCCGGCTGGGACTATCCCCAGCACCTGGCCGGGCGCGCCTACGGACTGATCGTCCACGGAGATGTGGCGGGTATCGAAGGTTCGCGCCGCGGCCTCTCGGACTGGCTCGACTGGATGGGTTTTATCGACGCGGGTCCGCAGGCCCGATTGGACCGTTACATCGGCTACTTCGAGCCCTATGCAACCAGTCACGAGACTCTGGACAAGGATGTGTTCATGCAGGAAGAGGCGCGCAATATGGCGCACGCGGTGGCGAAGGCCGTAGTCGAGTTGCGTGCGGGCAGGCTCCAGGCGGTGCAGCCTGTTCTGTCGCGTCCCCGGCCCAAGTAAACGGTATTCGTGCTGACACCAGGAACGGCAGTCAGCAGATGGAACGAGAATCCAAAAAAAACCTCCCGTCAAGCGGGAGGATGGATTGATGGAAAAATCAGCCCGGCTTTATTCCCAATACGGCGGGCGCTCGTAATATTTGTACACGTCACGATTCCACTTTTCATCGGACATCGAAGGCCAGTTGTCCGAATCAAATCCAGGCGCTGCTTCCAATCGCTCTTTGGAAATATCGAGCACGTACTCATTTTCCGTCGGGTCATACTTGAATGAGCTGAACGGTATGGCAAACAGTTTTTCACCCATGGTCAGAAAACCACCAAACGACACGACGGCGTAAGCCACCTTGCCGGTGTTCGGGTCGATAACAACTTCCTTGATGTCACCGAGATTATCCCCGTTGGGATTGACCACATCGGTGCCGATAATGCTCGACGCTTTTACCGGTGAGTTTGAAAAGGCCTGCAGTTGACTCATCATGATTCTCCTGTTGAAAGATGGATGAAAACTGGAACCCAGCGGTGTCGCCTGTATCGGATGCGGAATAGTCGATCTGAAGAATGCACTCGAACACGAGGTACACAGTGGATTTCAGGGCACAGCATATTAAGAAACGCATGCAGGCTCTGTGCGAGAGCACACATAAATACGGGGGCTTTCCGGTGCTGCAACGTATCAGTGTGGGTCGCGTCAACTTGACCGGCCAGACCAACACCCGCACAGGTCATACCTGAATTACCTGCCGGTCGCCTGCGCGGATTTCGACAACCCGGTTAAAGTGTCGCGCTCTCCCATTCCAACCGGTTTTCCGGCCACCACAGAAGCGGCCATGGCAAACATCCTGACCATTTTGCTGCTTGATGTATCCCAATACTCGGCCGTCCCCGGGGTGAATTTGAGCAAGGCGAGGTTGGCGGACTCCGGCCCATCGGGAAACCATGGCTTGGCGAATGACGTCCATAGCTGCTTCATCCGCGCCCGATCCATGTCAATCTCCCCGTGGCCCGACATTGAGACGTAATTACCACTGTCCAGATCAGAGAAGCTCAGGTTGAGCACGCGCAAATGCTCGACCTTGGTAGAGCGCCTGTCAGTAAAGAACCAGAGCGCGCCGCCGCTGTCCATCTCCAGCGGCGACATGGGCCGGCTGACCAGATTTCCCGAGTCATCGAGATTGGTCAGCATGGCCACCGACAGGTTTTCGATCATTTTGCACAGGCGGGACAGGTCTGCGCTGCTTTGAGTTTCAGTTTTCATTTTGTTTTTTTATCCTGGCAACTGCAGATTAAGCGATTACGGTCGTTCGGCGAGAAGTTCCGCCTTGCGCTCGGAGAGCCTGGCCCCCAGCTCCACCATATCCAGGCCGGTGGACCTGGCCTTGGGAAACATTTCGTTCTGCTCTTCCTTGACGTGGTGCTCGACGTATTCGCACATCACCTTGATCCTGGCGTCGAACTTCTCCCCATCCGGCTCCATGCCTTCAACCTGGGCGATCAGATCCTTCAGGGTTGCGTGCTCCACCGTCGCTTCGGGGATCAGCTCCCTGTCTTTCAGGGCAAGCTTGACTGCCGGATAAAAAATTTCCTCTTCCACTTGGGCATGAACGCTCAACTCCGTGCAGATTTTGGAGACGAGCTGTTTCTTTTTTATGCTCGATCGCGTTTTCTCGTACTCGGCAAACAAGCCGCTCACCAGCTTGTGATCGGCCCGCAGCAGCGTCGTGGCGTCCTGGGCTTTGGGCGGTTTTGCGGATTTTGATTTATTGCTGACTGCAGCAGTCATATTGTTGCTCCGTTCCGTGGAATTGAAAGTAAACGTTCAGGTAAATATGGCGATCAGAATGATGATGGGGATGGGAATCCCGAGAAACAATAAAAGTAATGAACGCATTGCTGCCTCCGTATTTGACTATTGAAAGTACGTATTGAAAGTGCGTTCAGACGTCGCGCTGGCGTCCGCCATAGGTGGCGGCCAGACTGGCAATAAATGCGCCGATCAGCATCGAGATGAACAGCCACATTGCCGCATACGCGGACGCTTTGCGCGCCTTGTCAGCAGCCTCCTTCGCGGCAATTTCAGCATCACGCAGCTTCGCCTGGGCTCGCGCATAGGTATCGCTGACCCGTTTTTCCGCGTCCTGTTGTGTCAAGCCGGTGCGTTTCGCAACAAGCTGTCCGACGTACCGAAAATCTTCCGCGGGCAGGGCGCCCGTGCGGAGGGTGTTCATGAAGACCCGCGCCACTTCGGATGCGGATGCGGTTTCGTTTTGCTGCGCGGCAGCCCCTGACGCGACGCCACTTCCGGCAGAGTTGTTTGCTGATGTATTCATTTCTGTACGAAACAGCGAGTCAATAAAGTAACCCATCGATCCGCTGTCGGCTGCTGAGGTCCCGGCCGCAGCGGCACCCGCTGTGGCCACGGTCGCCACGCTGCCGGCGACCGAAGCGCCTGCCCGGACGCCACCGCCGACGATTGAGCCGATCACTGTGGTCAGCAACGCGGCGGTCGCCAGCGACGCCACCGCCCAAGTCAGGAATCCATGCGCGGTATCGCGGAAATAGGCCTCATCAGCATGAACTTCAATCCACTTTGTCCTCAGCCGGCCGGCCAGGTAGCCGCCCATGCCTGAGGCGATCAGTTGCGTCAGGGTCAGCCATACGATGGTCGATACGCCAAAAGTCGTTGCGCTGACTCCGTCAAAGGCCCACGGCGATACGGATGACAGCCCCAGACCGGTCCCCAATATCAACAGGATCATGGACAAAGCCGCTGCTGCTGCAGCGCCGGCCAGGATAGCGCCCCATGACACTGCGCTCGTCTGCCCCGTCACATTGGCGATATTGGTATTGGGCAGGGCTCGCCCGCGCCCGGATTCAATAGCAGTTGCTGCATTGGAAACGGCCATGTCGACTCCTCAGAATTAATTGATTTTGACCATCTTCGCGGAAGTCACAGGCATGCGGCTGTCTGGCAACACACATAACCAAAACCGCTGAAAACCAGGCATTTGAATATCAGCCACCCCGGCGGCTGCATTCAATGTTTTTTCTTATGTGCGATAACGTACAGAACGGCCGGAAAAGCCGTTTGATAATCTTTTTGCACCCGCCCCTTCCTTACCCCTGAGGAAGTGGGTCGGGTCAGAGCCCCCGGGCCATGCTCATGACCGGGGGCTCGTTTTTTGGGTTGCGGGCGACGTCAACTGCCTGGCATCCCGCACCAGTTGCGCGCAATCACTGTCCTTACCTGGACCGGCATCGATCAACGGAAGCAATGCCAGCAGCGGATTAACCAGACCCAGCGCAATTGCGCCCAAGCCGCGAGCAGCTATGCGCCCCTTATCGACTTCGACATCGGGTTTGGCGAGGTTGCCACGAACATGAATCGGGCTGCGCAACGCCAGGGGGCTGGTGTTTTTGGTTTTCTGGTTCAGCGTCAGATCGAGTTTTTCCTGGCCCAGATCAATGATACCCGTGCCAATGATGGTGGTGACCGCGGTGTCGAGCACCAGTGCATCGGCGTGCATGACGCCTGTCTTGACGTCAAAATTGGCGACACCGCAATGCAACTTGATCAATTTGTCGCCGGTCACTTTCAGCTCCAGTATTTCCCAAAGGTGCAAGCCGACTTTTTCCATCATCAACCGGCTGATTTCACCATTGGCAACAACCAGTCCCACCTTGCCATTGGCGGTCGCCAGCATGCGCCCCACCGAATTGCCCTTCCCCGCAAAAGCGAAATCGCCGTTGATCTCGCCGATACTCGTCTGGCTCAGCTCCACTGTCGGAAACATCCGGGCGATGAGAATTTTTCTTGCCTTTATCCGGGCGGTCGCCTGGACCGGATCCTTGCGTCCATCGAGCGAAATCACGGCATTGAGCTCGCCGCCGGCAATGCCGAAATTGAGTGGATCCAGTGTCAGCACCGAATCACGCAGGCTCAGATGAGTGACCAGGTTTTCGAGCGGCAGTGCCACGGCATGACGGATCGTTTTGACTTTCAACGTGACCTCCGCATCGACGCTGTCCCAGCGATCGGTCTTGAACGGGAGGTCGGGCAGTACGCGATTTCGCGCTGACCCGCCTGTGGCCGGCGCTGCCGTCTTCCGGGCATCGGCGCTGGTGACTGCACCCGATACCGGATCCGCTGCGGCCCCGACCGCGCGCGCCACACTGCCGGGTCGCGAACCGATGAGCGGTCCCAGGTCATCGAAAACAAGGATATTGGAAACCAGATCGGCTTTCATCGCAGGACGCTTGCCGCCTACATCCACCGCCAACGTGCCGGCAATATCGCTTTCGCCGATACGGCCCGAGAATTTCTCGTAGCGCCAGGTATCCCCGTTGCGCAGCAGCCGCCCCTTGGTCGAATAAGCACGCGTCGCCGGAAACACGATGCCGATCAATGGATAAAGCTGGTCGAGACTTTCTCCGCGCAGGTCAAGGCGCATGTCGATGGCGGAGAATTTAAGCAGGCTGGTAACAGTTCCTTCTGCCCGCACGGCAGTTCGACCGGCCGTAGCATCGACTTGCAGTGCATAAGGCGCGCTTTCATCACGCATGGCCAGCACCGACTCGCCGCGGCCGCTGGCCTTGAGGGGAAGACCCCGATACTGCCCCTGGGCGCTGAACACTACCCCTGAGGCGGTGGCGGAGTCCGCTTGATTATTCGTCGAGAGCTTCGCCCGGATACTGGTTTTATCCAAGGCATCGTCGTAGCCCAGCGTTCCCTGATCAAGGGTCAGGCGGTCAACCCGGATACGCATTCCCTCATCCTGCTGGTTGAGGTCCAGCAACCAGTTCTTGCGGCCATCGCGGCCTTGCTCCAGAAACACCACGGGGCGCTGCAGCCGCACCTCCTGCAACACAATGTTTTTCCGGAACAGTTGCGGGAGATTGATGGTGATTTCGACCTCATCGGCGGCAACCATCTGCTTTTCCCTGGCCCAGGCGGGATTCGCGAAAGTCACCATGCCGGCCTGGATGCGCGGCAGCGGCCAGCCAAACTTGATCCTGAGATCGCCGTTGATCGCCAGTTCGCGTCCGGTTTTCTCAAGGGTCATGCGCTCAATCGGACCACGCAGCCAGTTCCAGCCGAAAATCGCAATCAGCACAACGATCAGCAGAACAGGCGCGACAAGCAATCCTGCCGTCCACTGGATCAAACGGGAACGCGTCATGGCAATGTAGTCATCGGAGGGATTACGCCATGGTCGCGACAGACAGCCCGGCCTCGTCTTCCAATTCTCCTGCCACAGCACCACTGGCAAGGACGAAGCGCCGTGCGGCCTCTTCCCAGTTTGTAACAGCCCACCAGCCAGCCAGATATTCCGGCCGCCGATTTTCATGCTTCAGGTAGTAGGCATGCTCCCAGACATCGTTGACCAGCAGCGGAAAATGGCCCTGGGTCAGCGGATTGTCATGGCCTGTCGTGGTTTCCACCTGCAATTTTCCGCCGTCCTGCCGGACGCTGACCAGCCAGACCCATCCGGAGCCGAATACCTTGCCGCCCGCTTCGGCAAAACTTGTCTTGAACTTTGCGAAACTGCCGAAATCACGCTTTATCGCATCGGCCAGCGCACCCGTCGGCTCTCCTCCGCCGTCCGGAGACATCGCCCGCCACAACATGCTGTGATTGACGTGCCCACCCGCGTTGTTATGCACGGACTTGCGCGCGGCTTCCGGTACTTTGCCGCGATTGCGTAGCAGCCAAGTCGCTGTACGCTCATCCAGTTCGGGATATTTTTCCAGCTCGGCATTCAGTTTTTCTACATATGAGGCGTGATGCATGTCGTGATGCAGCTTCATGGTGCGGGCATCAATGTGTGGCTCCAGGGCCGCATAATCATAGGGTAGAGGGGGCAGAATGTGTTTCACTGAATAGGCTCCTTGTGAGGTGAATTACCGGTAAGACCACAGATTGTTTATCCCTGTTACCACCCGTGCTGTACGCTGACGCACATAGCAAAAAATGCAATGGTCCCGACATATTCTTGAGTGGCGGACAATACTTAAGAAGCGACTTACCAGTGCAAATCAGGCAGGTGGCGAAACGCCTGCTTCATCCCGTCGCCCCAATCCCGGCTGAGCGCGGTGAAATACTCGTCCCCAACGTCAAGCCGGCGCCGTCGATGCACTTCGAGGCTGTCAATTTTGTAGCAGATGAGATCAATCGGCATTCCCACCGACAGGTTGCTGCGCATGGTCAGATCGAACGACACCAACACGCACTTTGTGGCGTCCGCAAGCGGTGTAGAAGAGGTGATCACGCGATCGATGATCGGTTTTCCATACTTGGTTTCACCGGTCTGGAAAAACGGGGGGTTGATTCCGGCCACTATAAAATTTCCCTCCGGATAAATCCGGAACAGCCGTAATGGTTCACTGCCGATCTGCACGCCCAGGATGAAGGAGGAATTAAAAACAATATCGCTCTCCTCAAGATAGCTGCCGTCTCTGCGTTCGATATCACGCATGGCGTCAGCAATCAGCATTGCGACATCGAACATGGTATGAGCCCCCCACAGATTGGGGGTCGAGCTCCCGGCATCGCAACGCTGGTTGAGCACACCGATCACCGCTTGAGTTCCGGCAAGATTGCCTGAACTCAGGAAAACAATTACGCGATCGCCAGCTTTCTCAAACACCGTCATCTTGCAAAACTTGGCGATGTTGTCCATG
>JAKFUS010000067.1 GCA_021732605.1 Betaproteobacteria bacterium
GACCTTCGGCGAACTGGCGCGTCATGTCTATTTCACCGAAACCGGTGAACCGCTGCCGCGCGAACGGGTGCCGAACACGCCGCTGATCGGGGTTTGTCGCGGCGTCGGTATTTACCTGCTTTACAACGGCATCCTCGGTGACAAAAGCGCCAACGGCGGCAATGTGCTGACGCGCGCGGTGCTGGCGAAGCTGCCGCCGTTCGAGGGACAAAAAGTGATTTACTGCGCCGGCTGTCTGCTCGGCCGCGACAAGCTGCGCGCCGAGGGCATCACGGTGCGGCAGACGCCGTATGAGATCAAGGTTCGCTGATGGCGACGGATAGTGGTGTGCTTGGCAATATGCGTTTAAGATCGCAAAATGCGACCTTAAGATCATAACTGATTGATTTTATTGATATTTTTTGCAATATTGGTGCGTGACTTTTAGATCAACCATCGTCAGCGGCCCTACCATGAAACCCATACCGGAAATCGAAACCGCGATTTTGACCGTGCGCAAGCAACGGGTGATTCTCGCTGCTGATCTTGCGGCAATTTATGGTGTGGACACGCGCCGGCTGAATGAGCAGGTGAAGCGCAATGCCGGCAGATTTCCAGGTGATTTTGTGTTTCGGCTGTCACGCGAAGAGTACGCCGCTTTAAGGTCGCAAAATGCGATCTTAGCCGACGGGCGCGCGGCTTTAAGATCACAAACTGTGATCTTAAAGCAGGGGCAGCACGCCAAGTATCCGCCTTACGTATTCACCGAGCATGGCGCGTTGATGGCCGCGAACATTTTGCACAGCAAGCGCGCCGTGCAGATGAGCGTGTTCGTGATTCGCGCGTTCATGCGCTTGCGCGAGCAGGTGGCGGCGAACTCTGCGATCCTCAAGCGGCTGGCGCAGATCGATAAAAGTCTGTTGGAACATGACACCGCACTGATGGATATTTACCGCAAATTGCTGCCGCTGCTGCGACCCGAACCCGTGCCGCGCAAACGGCGCATCGGTTTTATCGTGGACGACGACACATGATCGCGCTGAAGGATTATCAGGAGCGCGTGCTTGATTCGCTGCGCGAATTTTTCACGCAGTGCGCGCGCGACCGGCGGCCGGAGCCGGCCTATCTGGCTGTGCAGTTGCGCTATTCGAATTCGCCTGTGCCCTATTTGCCAGTGAATGTGGCGGGGCTGCCGCAGGAGATGCCGTACATCTGTCTGCGCGTGCCGACGGGCGGGGGCAAAACCCTGCTCGCTTGTCATGCGGCGGGACTGGCCATCGAGTATTTCAAGCGCGCCGAGCGCGGCGTGGTGCTGTGGCTGGTGCCCAGCAATACCATTCTCACGCAGACTGCCGATGCTTTACGCGATCCGCGCCATCCGTACCGCCGCGCGCTGGAGTTGGCTTGCCGTGGCGCGGTGGAGGTGATGACCATCGAGGAGGCCTTGCGCCTGTCGCGCGCCACGGTCGAAGGGCAGACGGTGGTGATCGTGTCGACGATCCAGGCATTCCGCACTTCCGATCCGACCGGTCGCAAGGTCTACGACCAGAACGGCGTGTTTGCCGAGCATCTGCTGAATCTGCCCTCGGATCGCGTGGCGGATTTGCTGCCCGGCGCAGATGGCAAGCCCCGGCCGTCGCTGGTGAACATGCTGCGCTTGCGGAGGCCGGTGGTGATCGTGGACGAGGCGCATAACGCGCGCACACCGCTCTCCTTCGAGTCGCTGGGCGATGTAAAGCCGTCGTGCATCGTTGAATTCACCGCGACGCCAGCAATGGAGGGTACACCTTCGAATGTGCTGCACCGAGTGTCGGCCGCGGAACTGAAGGCGACGGACATGGTGAAGCTGCCGCTGCGGGTGGTCATCCGCCATCCCAGCCAGAAAGACCAATTGCTGGCGGATGCGATGGCGTTGCGCGCGGGTCTTGAGCAACTGGCGTCCGTCGAGGCGCAGCAGACCGGCGATTATCTGCGCCCGATTTTGCTGATCCAGGCCGAGCGCGTCGATGCCTGCGAGCCGCTGCGCGAGCGGTTGGTGAAGGATTTCAATCTGGCGAAAGAAGAGATCAAAATTTCCGTCGGTGCGCTCGACGAACTGAAGGACATCAAGGATATCGAGTCGCCACGCTGCCCGGTGCGTTTCATCATCACCGTGCAGAAGCTGCGCGAGGGCTGGGACTGCCCGTTTGCTTATGTGCTGTGCAGTCTGCGTGAAACCCGTTCCGTAACCGCTATCGAACAGATTGTCGGGCGCATTCTGCGTTTGCCGGGTGCGAAGCCGAAAAAACATCCTGATCTGAACTGCGCCTACGCATTATCGGTGTCGGATTCCCTGCCCGAGGTGCTGAACGAGTTGCGTGACGCGCTGGTGAGCAACGGATTCACCCCGGCGGAAGCGGGCCGCATCATCATTCCGGTTCCCGCCACATTGCCGCTGGGTTTGCAGGCGCAGACCACGAATGTTGCCCCGGCGGAGATCGATGCCACGGTCGCAAGCGCACAGGTGGCCGCGCTGGGCGGCAAGGTGAAAATCGATGCAGTAAAAGGCGAAATCACGGTAGTCGTGCCGCTGGACGACAACGAGGCGGAAAAGCTGGCCGGGTGCTTGAAAACGCCAGAGGCCAAGGCCAGGGTCCGCGAAGTGGTTGAACAGGTGCGCGAAGCCGACAAGGCGTTTGGCGGCACCGGCAAGACCCGTGTACCGTCGCCCTATGAACTGGGGCTGCCGTTTTTTGTGCCGATACTGTCGATCAGGGAAGACGGTGAACTGTTTGAATTCGAAAGCACTTTTTTGCTGGAGCAACCCTGGAAGCTCAGTGAAAAGGACGCTTCATTGCCTTCCGACTACAACCCGCTGGAGCGTCCGAAGGGCCGTGCCGGTGAAGTGGATGTGGGCGACAAGGGGGCTGTGCAGACCAGGGCTTTGCAGGAGACCCCGCAGTATTTCGTGACGACCGTGCATCAGCAATCCCTGCAACTGGAGGGTGGCAGTCAATGGACGGTGGAGCAGTTGATTGCGTGGCTGGACCGGCATATCGACCACACGGATATTCCGGTCGGGGAGTCCATTCCTGCGCAAGGTGCTGCGCGGACTGATGGCGAAATTCGCCATCACCGATGTGCAGGCTCTGGCGCTGGACCGCTTTCGCCTGCGCGACGAAGTCGAGCGCTGCATCCACAAACACCGGACTGCCGAGCGTGAGGCGGCGTTCAAACAATTCCTGTTGCCCGGCTCGGCACTGGTGGTCGATGGCGCGAAGGGCATTGATTTCAGCAAGACCATCTACGAGCCTAGCTGGCTTTACGAGGGTGGATTCCAGTTCGAGAAGCATTACTTCGGAAACAAGCCGGGCGAATTGCGGGAGAAAACAGCCGCTGGTGAATTGACCGAGGAATTCAAGTGCGCGCAGTTTCTCGATCAGCATCCGCGGGTGAAACACTGGATGCGCAACCTGGTGCGGAAAACATCATCGTTGCGTTTGCAGACCTCGACGGACTGGTTTTATCCGGACTTCGTGTGCTGCCTTGATGACGGGCGCACGCTGGCCGTCGAGTACAAGGGTAAACACGCGCATTCGGCCGATGACGCGGAGGAAAAACGGGCGCTGGGCGCGGTATGGGCTGGGCGCAGCGGCGGGCGCTGCCTGTTTGTGATGCCAACGGACAACGACTTTTCAGTGATCGACAAGGCGGCCAATTCGCCCACCGATGCGGCTGCCCTTGCTAAAGATCTGATTCGCCGCAATAAAGAATTGTTCAAGCGCCTTAGCTGAAGCCGCGAATAAACTGAATCACTGCTGAAGCAATCGTTGGGCGGTTGCCCGGTGCAATCTGATTATTGACGCGCGTAACGCTGCAGAAAGCGCACGATCTCCGTGGTGTCGAGGACCGGGTTGGTGCGCAACTCACTGACACCGACCACGGTGTTGGCCCAGGCCATGTGGCCCTGCATGCGCTGCACGACCCCCGGCCATTCCTGCGCGGTATGGCGTTGCGGATCCGGCAGTGCATGGCACTGCGTACAGGCGATGCTGTAGATCTGACCCGAGGCGGTGCGCAGCGCCGGGTTTTTGCGATCCATTTCGCGCTGCCCGTGTTTGGCCAGATAGGTGGTGAGGGTGGCGGCCTCTGCATCCGACGGTGCCAGAACTCCGGCCATCATGTCTTTCATCAGCGGGCCCATGTTGCCGCGGCCCTGCATGCGCCACACCATGCGTTCGATGATCGGCTGCCAGCGCGCTGCAGTATGCATCTGCGGGTTGGGCAGGTAATGGCATTGCACGCAGTAGCGTGTCGTGAGACGGGCGCCGGCGGATTGCGGCTCAGGTAATTGCGTGGGTTCGATCGATGGCGGCAGGATGCGTTCGAGCATGCGGCCATGCGGGCTTTGTGACCACAGATACTGCGCGCGCGCCACTTCGGGCGCTCCGGCAGCGGCGGCCGGCAGCGCAAGGCAGAGGACGGTTGCGACAGCGTGGTGCTGCAAACGGTTCATTGCGGGCTTCCCTCCAGTGCATCCGTACTTATCTTAACCCGGTAGCCAGCCGCGCAAACCCTGCCATGCCAGCAGCAGGGCGATGGCGAACAGTATGTAACGCAGCGCTTTTGCGTAGGCCTGCGCACTGATGCGGGTCTGCAGCCTCATGCCGGCATACATCCCGGCAAGGGCAATCAGGGTCAGCGATATATTGGCGAGAGCGGCGCTGAGGCGAATCTCGCCCGCTGCGGCCAGCGTTGCCGCCTGGACCACCTTGCCGCCGAGAAAACACAGGTTGAGGATCTGGGTCATCACCGTGGCTTCAACGCCGAGCAGCATGAAATAGATCAGCAGCGGCGGCAGCGAATTGTTGACGCTGCCGGAGAAAAATCCGCCGGTCATGCCGAAAGCACAGGCAGAAAGCCGCGGATAACGCGTGAGCCAGCTCCAGTCCAGCTTTGCCAGTTGCTGCTGGTAGAGATAGGCGAAGATCATCAATGCCAGCATCAGACGTATCGGGTCCTGCGGCGCCACAATCAGGAACCTTGCACCGAGAAACGAGCCGATCAGGACGTAGACCGCGACCGGCCAGTATTTTCCGAGACTGGCGCCCCAGTTGCCGCCCCGCACCACGCTGATCAGGTTAACGATGAAGTTGGGCAGCAGGTTGAGGATGATCGCAGTCTTGACGTCGAACATCAGTACCAGCAGCGGCGTGGAAATGGCCGGGAAACCGAAACCGAGCGCGCCTTGTGTCATGCCGGCGAGGAACAACACGCCGGCAGCGGCAAGCCACAGCGGCGAAGACAGGATCAGCCCGGAGTCCATGTATGCGTTGCCGGCGTTACAGAGTATGTGACCGGTCGCCGCGGTGGAATCCGAGCAGCGGCCCCGTGATGCCGCGGCCCAGCGCGATGACTTTGAACAACTCGCCCATTTCCGCCGGCGACAATAGCTGCTGCGCCTGCGCGGCGAGCGGCGCGTAACGCGCGGTGTCCGCAGCCGGCACCGCGGCGAGTAATTCGGTGATGCCGCAGTTGATCAGGAACTGCGCTTGACCGGTATAGCCCAGCAATTCGAGTCCCGCGCTCGCCTGTGCCACGGCGCTGAAATCGACATGCGCAGTGATGTCCTGCAGGCCCGGCCACAGGAAGGGGTCGGCGTGGGCGTGATGGCGGTAGTGGCACATCAGCGTGCCGCGATTGCGCTGCGGATGAAAAAATTCATGCGCCGGGAAACCGTAGTCGATGAACAGCAGCGCGCCGCGATGCAGTCGTTGTGCCAGACTGCGGATCAATGCCGGCGCTGCCAGATTGATTTCGGTTTCGTAATCGTCGGGCAGGTCGTATGCGGAAACTGTCTGCTGCAACACGACGGATGCGGGGCGGCATTCCCATGCAAAATGGTCGTCGTTCGCGATGACGCCGATTTCTTCGACAACGCCCTGATCCACGCGCACGCGATGCACCGGCAGCGCATCCAGCACTTCGTTGCCGATGACCACTGCCTGTAACTGCTCCGGCAATTGATCCAGCCATGACACGCGGTCTGCGAACTGCGGCACGGAGGCCGCCAGATGTGACTGTTGGCGTTCACGGAGGTCGGCGCTGACTTCGAGGATCAGGTAACGCTGCGGCAGGCGCTTGAGTGCGGCGAGTTCTGTCAGCAGCACAGCCGCCAGCGCGCCGCTGCCGGCGCCGAGTTCGACGATGTCGGGAATGTCCTGCGCCAGCAGCTCGGCCACTTGCCGCGCCAGCGTGCGGCCGAACAACGGCGACAGCTCGGGTGCGGTGATGAAATCGCCGGCGGCGCTGAGTTTACGGCTGCCGGCGCTGTAATAACCGAGGCCCGGCGCGTACAGCGCCAGCTCCATGTAGCGTGCAAAGCTGATCCAACCGCCCGCCGCGTGGATTTCCGCCCGGATCAGCGTTTGCAGGCGCACACTCAATTCCAGTGCTGCGGGGTGCGGCAGCGGCAGTGTCGGGTTCTTCGGTAATGAGGTCACCGCGGGATATTACGATAAAATAAACAATGATTTACGATGGCCATCAGGAAGCGGGCGACAGCGCATGAGCAACGGTCTGGCGGGCAAAGCAGTGCTGGTGACCGGCGGCGCGCGGCGCGTCGGCGCGGCGATCTGCCGGCGGCTGCATGCGGCAGGCGCCAACGTGGTGGTCAACTATCATCATTCGGCGCAGGATGCGCAGGCGTTGCTGCATGAACTCAATGCGCGGCGCGCGAATTCTGCGGCGCTGGCGCGCGCCGACCTGCTGACGCCCGGTGCGCTGCCGCAACTGGTCAAGGATGTGCTGGCGGCGTTCGGGCGGCTGGATGTGCTGGTCAACAATGCCTCAAGTTTTTATGCCACTCCGGTGGGCGACATTGATGAAAAGGCCTGGGACGACCTGATCGGCACCAATCTGAAAGCGCCGCTGTTTCTGTCGCAGGCAGCGGCACCGGAGCTGCGTAAAACACAGGGCTGCATCGTCAACATCATCGATATCCATGCCGAACTGCCGATGAAAAGCCATCTGGTTTACAACGCGGCCAAGGGCGGTTTGCTCGCGCTGACGCGGTCACTGGCGCGCGAACTGGGGCCGCAGGTAAGGGTCAATGGGGTGTCGCCGGGAACCATCGTCTGGCCCGAGGATCCGGCGTGGCAGAACGACATCGAGCGCCAGCGCATCGTCAACCAGACGGTGCTGAAGCGCACGGGCGAGCCTGACGACATCGCGATGGCCGTGGAATTTCTGGCGATGGCGCCCTATGTGACCGGGCAGGTGATTGCGGTGGATGGCGGCCGCAGCATCGTGGCGTGACGCCGTGAACTAATGAACCAGCAGGACGGGAATATCTCGTCTTGCAGCAGGAGCGGATTTTATGGATACACAAGTCATACACATTACGCCGCGCAGCAACAAGGAGCGCAAGGAACACTATGAGTCGAACAAACTCGCCAAGCGGCTGCGCCGCCAGGTCGGGCAGGCGATCGCCGATTTCGACATGATCCGCGACGGCGACAAAGTGATGGCCTGCCTGTCCGGGGGCAAGGACAGCTACGCGCTGCTCGACATCCTGTTGCAGCTGCGGAGCCACGCGCCGATTCATTTCGACATCATTGCCGTCAACCTCGACCAGAAGCAGCCGGGGTTTCCGGAGCATGTGCTGCCGGAGTATCTGACCAAGCTCGGCGTGCCTTTCCATATCGAGGCGCAGGACACCTACAGCATTGTCAAGCGCGTGATCCCCGAAGGCAAGACCATGTGTTCGTTGTGCTCGCGGCTGCGCCGCGGCGTGCTGTATCGCGTGGCACAGGAACTGGGCGCGAGCAAAATCGCACTGGGCCACCACCGCGACGACATCCTCGAAACATTTTTTCTCAACATGTTCTACGGCGGCAAGCTGAAGACCATGCCGCCGAAACTGGTGTCGGATGATGGCCGTAACGTGGTGATCCGGCCGCTGGCCTACTGCGAGGAGCGCGATCTGGAAGCGTATGCGGAACTGCGGCAGTTCCCGATCATTCCCTGCACGCTGTGCGGCTCGCAGGCCACGCTGAAGCGCAGGGAAGTGAAGGCGCTGCTGAACGATTGGGAAAAACGCTATCCGGGGCGTGTCGCCACGCTGCTGACCAGTCTCCAGAATGTCCGGCCCTCGCATTTGCTGGACCGGTCACTGTTTGATTTCGGCACAGTGTGCGCGTCTGGCGAACCGGTAGCCGAAGGTGATACGGCGTTCGACGCTGAGTACTGATGCGGTTGTTGCCATAAAAGATGCAGTTTTTGCCATAACCTTTTGCCATAACAATAATATTCTCGTTCGTGCGTAGTACGCAGGCTGCAACACGGGAGGAGATTTGGATTTTCCGGGTGAAGATCACGCGTTGAGTCGCGGCCACCGCTGGCAGGTATGGGCCGTGCTCGGGGTCGGCTTGCTGTTGACCGGGATCGCCTGGAATGCGACGCGCGTGCAGGCCGAACGCGAGACCGCCGAGCGGTTTGCGGCTGTTACCAATGATGCGCGTGATGCCATTGAATCGCGCGTACGCAGTTACTCCGAGGTGCTGAGGGGTGTGCGCGCGCTGTATCTGGCCAACGAGGGTCATTTTTCAGGACAGGAATTTACTGATTACGTTGCGGCGCTCGATCTGGCGCAGCGTTATCCCGGGATACAGGTCATCCACTACGCCCAGCGTGTGACTGACCGCGAACGTGCAGCGTTCGAGGCCGGTGTGCGCAGGACTGGAGAGCCTGGTTTTGCGATCAAACCCCCGGGGCAGCGCGACGAATATGTCGTGGTGCGTTATGTTGCGCCGCGGACAGGCAACGAAGGTGCACTGGGGCTGGATCTGGCCGGAGACCCCGTTCGCCTGCAATCGCTGAACCGCGCCCGGGCATCCGGGGAGCTGACCGCCTCCGGTCCCATCGCTCTGGCGCTGGACCCGGCCCGGTACCCGGGGTTCGCGATGCGCTTGCCGGTTTACCAGCGCGGGGCGCCCGCAGGTACGGTTGCGCAGCGCCGTGCCGGATTCATCGGGATGATCAGCGCTTCTTTCGTGGTCATCGACATCATGCGCGGATTGTTCAACGAAGCCTTGCTGGGACAGATTCATGTGCGCATCCATGATGCCGGTCTGGCCAACGCCGCCGCCGGGGCGGAATCGCCTTCCGAAAAAAACCTGATGTTCGACAGCAAGCGGTTGCTGGTCGAGCACCAGTTGGCCGCCAGCGCAGACAGCGCAGCACAGGGGGCATTGACCCAGGTGTCGGACATGGATGTCGGCGGACGCCGGTGGAAACTCTACTTCAGCGCGCGCCCTGGCTTTGGTTCCGTTGTCGAACGCTGGCTGCCGTGGGTGGTGTTGATCTGTGGCGTCGCCATCAGCCTGCTGCTGGCCGGGCTGGTGCGCTCGTTACAGACCTCCCGGTTGCGGGCCATCGAATGGGCGGATCGCGCCACTGCGGATCTGCGTGCCAGCGAAGCCAGGCTGATCGAGGAACAGAACCGGATACGGGAACTGATCGAAGCCATTCCCAATCCGATTTTCTTCAAGGACACCGACGGCCGCTATCTCGGCGTCAACAAGGCCTGGGAAGCGCTGTTTGGCCAGTCGCGGGTTTTTTTCGTCGGCAAAACGGTACAGGATCTTTATTCGCACAAGCCGGAAATTGCCGCCCGGCTGGACGCCAAGGATCAGGAGTTGTGGCGCCGTCCCGGTTCCCAGATGTATGAGACGACGATTACTACCGGCAAAGGTCAGACCCTGGACGTGGTTTATTACAAGGCCACCTACACCCACCGCGGAGGCGCAGTCGCCGGCCTGGTCGGGATGATGGTTGATGTTACCGAGCGCAAGGCCACAGAGCAGCGTTATCGCGCGCTGTTCGACAACGCGGCGGTGGGTATTGCCACGGTGGATCTGCGCGGCTTCATCACCGAAGTGAACCAGAGATTCCTCGATATGCTGGGTTATGCCAAGGATGAACTCATCGGCCGGAACGTGGTCGACATCACTTTCCCGGATGACCGGCCGCTCGGCCTGCGCTCTGCGGACGACGCGATGAGCACCACATCTGCAGTGACCACCGAACAGCGTTTTGTGTGCAAGGATGGGCGGGCGTTGTGGGTGCGTCGCACCGTTTCGGCCATCAGCGGCAAGGATGGCAAGCCGGATTACCTGGTCAACGTCGTCGAGGACATTGTTGATCGCAAGCAGGAAGAACTGCGGCGTTCGATGGAGTACGCGGTGACACGGGCGCTGGCTGATGAAGAAAGTCTGGGCGACCTGTTTCCGAAAATCATCGAGATTATCTGCGTCGATATGGGATGGGAATTCGGGGTTGCCTGGACCTGGGATCCCGCAGACGAGGCGCTGAAGTGCAACGCTTCATGGGGCGCGGGTGCGCCGGAACTGCAGCAGTTCGTGGCGGACTGCATGAAGCGTGCAATCAAGCCGCTGGCAGGAGAACAGCAGGGCTTGCTGCGCCGTACCTATTTGTCCGGCGAAGCGGTCTGGATCAATGATGTCGGGCCGGCGCAGGGGTTCAAGCGCGCGGATCTGATCTGGCGAGCAGGATTGCGCGGGGCTTTTGCTTTTCCGCTGCTGCGCGGCGCCGAAGTGGTGGGGGTGATGGAGTTTTACCACCGTGGCGCGCACGCATCCGACAAGTCGCTGATCGGTACCGCGCGATCCATCGGTCGCCAGGTCGGTCAGTACATGGGGCGCCGGGAGGCCGAGGAGGCGCTGAAATTTGTGGCGGCCCATGACGGGCTGACCAAACTGCCCAACCGCATCATGTTCAACCAGCGGCTGGAGCACGCGCTGGCACAGGCGCAGCGCGGCGGCAGCCGGCTGGCCGTGTTGTTCATCGACCTTGACCGTTTCAAGGTCATCAACGACACGCTGGGCCATGAGGCCGGGGATGCCCTGCTTTGCGAAGTGGCCACGCGCCTGCAGGGGCAGTTGCGCACCACCGATACGGTGGCGCGCTTGGGCGGCGACGAGTTTGTCGTGTTGATCGAAAACGTCGCAGACCCGGTGTTCATCGGCAGCCTGGCGCACAAACTGGTCGAAGCGCTGACCGCCAGTTTCACGCTGTCAGGCGGGGAATACAGCGTCACGGCCAGTATCGGTGTCAGCACTTTCCCGGATGACGGCGGAGATGCGCAGACACTGCTCAAACATGCCGATATCGCCATGTACCGAGCCAAGGAACAGGGCCGCAACACCTTCCAGTTCTACTCGGCACAAATGAACGTACATTCGGTGGAGCGCCTGACGCTGGAGTCGGGGTTGCGGCGGGCGCTGGAACGCGGCGAACTGCTGCTGCATTACCAGCCGATACTGGATTTTCGTACCCGCCGCATCACCGGCATGGAGGCGCTGGTGCGCTGGCAGCACCCGGAGTCGGGGCTGATACCGCCATCGCAGTTTATTGCGCTTGCCGAAGAAACCGGCCTGATCGTGCCGATCGGTGCGTGGGTGCTCGATACCGCCTGTGCGACGCAGTCCGCGTGGAACGGACTCGGGCTGCCGCGCATCACGATGTCGGTCAATTTGTCGCCGCGCCAGTTTCTGTATGGCGATCTGGTGAGAGACATCGAGCGGCTGATCGCCAAACCGGGTTATGACGCCGGCAGCCTGAAACTGGAAATCACCGAGGGCATGGTGATGCAGAATCCGAAGCGCGCCGTGTTGCTGATCCGGACGCTGAAGGAGATGGGACTGCATATCGCGATCGACGACTTCGGCACCGGATATTCGTCGCTGGCCTACCTGCGGCGGTTCCCGATCGACACGCTGAAAATCGACCGTTCATTCATCCTCGATACTCCCGGGGATGCCGGCGCCGTGGCCATTACCCAGGCCATCATTGCGATGGCGCACAACCTCGGGCTGGATGTGACCGCGGAAGGCGTGGAGACCGCGGAACAATTTGAATTCCTGCTGCAGCATGGCTGCGATCAGATGCAGGGTTATTATTTCAGCCCGCCGCTGAACGCGACAGACGCCGTCGCGTTGCTGCAAAAAAACAAAATCTGAGGTCGGCGGGAAGACCGGCTGGCCCCCCCGCGCCGGAAGGCAGTGGTTTTACAATCAATCCTCTGCCTTGATGCCGTACTCCTTGACCGCCTTGCCCCAGCGCGCGATTTCAGCGCGCATGAATTTGCCGAACGCTTCGGGCGTGGTGGGAGTGGGTTCATAACCGCGGTCACGCAACATTTTTCCCGCGTCACCGTTCAACACGCCGACGACGGCGGTATTGAGTTTGGTGATGACCGGTTTCGGGGTGCCGGCCGGCGCCATCAGGCCGTACCAGCCGCTGATCGCAAAGCCTTTGTAACCCTGCTCGGCCAGCGTCGGGATGTCGGGTAGCTGTGTGGCGCGTTTGGCGGTGGTTACCGCAAGGCCGCGCAGTTTGCCGGCCTTGATCTGCGGGATCGCGGCACCGGGTCCGGAGAACAGGGTCTGTACTTCGCCGCCGACTGCAGCGGCAACGGAAGGGCCTGAGCCGCGATAAGGGACGTGGGTCAGTTTGATCTTGGCGGTCTGGAAAAATGCTTCCTGCGCGATGTGCGCAGTGACGTTGCCGGAACCGAAGTTCATCGAATTGGGCTTGCTTTGCGCGAGCTTGATGAACTCCTGCAGGTTTTTCGCCGGCACGCTGGGATGCACCGTCATGATGTACGGCTGCTCGATCAGTTGCGTGATGGCTTCGAAATCCTTGGCGACATCGAAGGTCAGGTGCGGCTGCGTGGCGGGTGCCACGGCGGTGGCGCCGATTTCCGAAATGACCAGAGTGTAGCCGTCGGGGTTGGCTTTGGCGGCAATGCCGGTGCCCAGCGTGCCCTGCGCGCCGCCGCGGTTGTCGATCAGGATCGGCTGGCCGAGTGCCGCGTTCAGCGGCGGCTGGATGATGCGCGACACCAGATCGGTGCCCCCGCCCGGGGGAAAGGGCACGATCAGACGAATCGGTTTGTTCGGGTAAGCATCGGATTGGGCGGCAACGCCGAATGGCGCGACCAGCAGCAGTCCGGCAATGACGCTGCTGGGCAGGTGGGCAAAATGACGCATGGGGCAACTCCTCCGGTTGTGTTTATATTCGTTGTGGATGAAACATTAACATGAGTTTGCACCCTTTTTTAAGGCCCGGAGAATTCAAAAAAGTGTTTTAAAACATATAGATATGAATTATTCGAAGCCGAAGACAGCCTTGTCAAATTTAGTTTGCCATGATAAGTTGCGGTCTGTAATTATCACGCGTCACTTCAACATCGCTTACCCCGTCACCGGATTTGCCCCGCATGAATTGCGCAGAACGCCTAGTCGATCTTTTCGGCAGCCAGGCCGAAGTGGCCCGCCGCTTCCGGCTCGATCGCGCAGTCGTTAATCATTGGGTCAAATCCGGGTATGTGCCCGCGCGCTGGGCGATGGAAGTCGAGCAGGTTACCGGCGGGCAGGTTGCCGCCGTCGATGTGCTCAATGAAGCCACCACGCGCAAACCGCTGCGCTTGAAATCGCGGCCGGACGGAGAGAATTTTTTCGCCAACGCTTTAGCAGGGAGTGAGTTCACCATGGACAAGTTCGCGCCACCCAAACGCATCAACTCGTTTCATCCGCCGCAACGCACGCTGATGGGCCCCGGCCCGACGGAAATCCATCCGCGCGTACTGACCACGATGAGCCAGCCGGCCATCGGTTATCTCGACCCGGTATTCGTCGAGATGATGGAAGAGCTGAAATCGCTGCTGCGTTATGCCTACCAGACCAAAAATCCGCTGACCTTCCCGATTTCGGGGCCGGGCTCGGTGGGTATGGAATTCTGTTTCGTCAACATGGTGAAGCCGGGTGACAAGGTCATCGTCTGCCGCAATGGCGTGTTCGGCGGCCGCATGATCGAAAACGTCGAGCGTTGCGGCGGCACCGCGATCGTGGTCGAGGACGCCTGGGGTGAGCCCATCGACCCGCAGAAACTCGAAGATGCACTGAAAAAGAATCCCGATGTGCGCGTGGTTGCATTCGTGCATGCCGAAACCTCCACCGGCGTGCTGTCCGATGCCAAGACCCTGGTGCAGATCGCGCACAAATACAACGCGCTGACCATTGTCGATGCCGTGACCTCGCTGGGTGGTTCGCCGGTGCTGGTCGACGAATGGGGCATTGATGCCGCCTACTCCGCCAGCCAGAAATGCCTGTCGTGCACGCCGGGCCTGTCGCCGGTGACATTTTCTGAACCGGTGGTCGAATTTGTCAAAGCACGCAAGGACAAGATCCACTCCTGGTTCATGGACATGAATCTGCTGCTCGGCTACTGGGGCGAGACTACGCGCACCTATCACCACACGGCGCCGACCAATTCCTTGTTTGCCTTGCACGAAGCGCTGCTGCTGATCCGCGAGGAAGGTCTGGAGAATGCCTGGGCGCGTGTCGATCGCCATCACACCGCGCTGAAAGCCGGCCTGGAAGCGATGGGGCTGAAATTCCTGGTGAAAGAACAGTTCCAGGCGCCGCAGATGAATGCGGTGCGCTGCCCGGAAGGCGTCAACGAAGCCGAAGTGCGCAAAACATTGCTGAGCGAATTCGGTCTTGAAATCGGCGCCGGCCTCGGCCCCCTCGCCGGCAAGATCTGGCGCTTCGGCCTGATGGGTTATTCCTGCCGTCCGGACAACGTGATGCTGTGTCTGTCGGCGCTGGGTTCGGTGCTGGAAGACATGGGCCATTCCGTACACGTGGGTGATGCGGAAGCAGCGGCGCATGCGGCTTATTCGGCCATGCATGCGACTGCAGCGCAGGCGAAAAAACGCAAGGCGCCCGCCAAGGCAGCCTGAGCGGTTGGTTGCAATACAAAAAGCCGCCTGCGGGCGGCTTTTTGTTTGGTTCTGTCGTCGGTCGTGGCTGGTTTAAATCAACAGTGTGGCCAGTCCCAGCAATAAGCCCATGCTGACCACATCGGTGGCGGTGGTCAGGAAAATGCTGGACGCCGTGGCCGGGTCAAAGCCAAACCGCTTCAATGTCAGCGGCACCATCGCGCCGGAAATACCGCTGGCTACGCAGCTACCGACCAGCGCGATCCATACCACGAGACTGAGCAGCAGCGCGTCGGGATTGTGCTGGTAACTGGCGACGATGAACATGCCGAGTGCTGCGACCAGCCCGGTGAAGGCGCCGTTCAGCGCGCCCAGCGAGGCCTCTTTGATGACAAGGGCGCGCTCCATGCCGGCCTTCAATTCCCCCAGCGTCATACCGCGCAATGTGACTGCCAGCGCCTGGCAGCCGGTGTTCCCGGATTGCCCGGCCAGCACCGGCAGGAACAGCGCGAGGATGACCAGGCGATCAACGGTGTCCTGGAATATCGCCACCACGGCGCCGGCAACAAAGGCGGTGGCGAGGTTGATCTGCAGCCACGGGTGGCGGAACTTGAAACTGCTTTTTAAGGGTGTCGCGAGGCGTTCTTCTTTTTCGACACCAACCATGCTGCCGACCTGTGCTGTGATCTCGAAGGCCTGCTCTTCAAACAGGGTCTGGCCGCGGATCAGTCCGAGCAGCACGCCGTTGTCGTCGCAGACCGGGTACACCGGATAGTGGCGGTCGAGTACCAGTTTCATCGCATCGGCCAGCGGCAGGTCGGGCGTCAGGGAAAATGCATTGCGCAGCATGATCGATTCCAGCGGCGCCTGTTCGTCGGCGAAAAGCAGATCGCGCATGGTGATGATGCCGAGCATTTTGCCGGCGTCATCGGTGACATAACCGTAGGTGATGAAGGCATTGCGCACCAGCGGGCGCAATTGCTCGATGGTTTCGCGCACGGTCATTTGCGACTGGAACACCGCACGCACCGGAGCCATCATGCGGCCGATGGTGCCTTGGGCGTATGGCTGGTTGGTGCGCCACTGCGCGACGATTTCCGGAGGTGCGACATGGACGATGCCGTCGACCAGGCCGCCCGGCAGTTCGGCCAGCACATCCTGGGTCAGTGCCGGTGGCAGTGCCTGCAGCACTGCGGCAATGGTTGCTGCCGGATATTCGGCGAGCAGTGCTGCTGCTTCCTTGGGTGCGCGCGCCTTGGCGGCCTGCGCCAGTTCGTGGATGTCCGGATCCGCTGCTGCTATGGCCTCAGTCTGGGTTTCCTGCACGATGTTCTCCCGTCAGCGATGGGCGCCGGTGCGCCACGGAGAGTATAGCGACGGAAAGCGGCGTGTGGCGCGACTTTATGCGACGGCTAGAGCCTGAGCCGCTGCAGTGTATGTGATGGCGGCTAGAGCCCGAGCCGCGGCAGGAGATGACGGCGGCTATAAACCAAGCCGCTGCAGGACGTGACGACGGCTAAAGACCGAGCCGTTGCAGGACGTGACGACGGCTAAAGACCGAGCCGTTGCCAGATCGTGGTCGTCAGACCGGCTTGGTTCATGGTGTAGAAATGCAGTCCGGGGGCGCCCGCTGCCAGCAGGTCATCGCAGAGCTTGGTCACGACATCGAGGCCGAAGGCGCGGATGGAGGCCGTGTCGTCGCCGTAGCCTTCCAGCTTGCGGCGGATCCAGCGTGGGATTTCTGCCCCACTGGCATCTGAAAATCTTGCCAGCTGCGAAAAACGGCCAATGGGCATGATGCCCGGCACGATGGGCAGGCTGAGCCCCATGGCTTCGCACTCATCGACGAAATGGAAATAACAATCGGTGTTGTAGAAATACTGGGTGATTGCCGAATCCGCACCAGCTTCAACCTTGCGTTTGAAACTCAGCAGGTCGTCCTGAGCGCTCCTGGCCTGCGGGTGGTATTCGGGGTAGGCGGCGACCTCGATGTGAAACTGGTCGCTGAACTCGCCGCGGATGAAGGCCACCAGTTCGTTGGCATAGTGGAACTCGCCGGAAGCGGCGGTACCCGACGGAAGATCCCCCCGCAACGCGACCACGTGACGGATGCCGTGGGTCTGGTACTCCTTGAGAATTTCGCGGATGTCATTGCGTGACGAACCGACACAGGAAATATGTGGGGCGGCGGCATGACCGGCGGCGCGCAGGTCGAGCACGGCGCGCAGTGTGCGCTCGCGCGTCGAGCCGCCGGCGCCGTAAGTGACCGAAAAAAACTTGGGGTTGAGTTGCGCCAGTTGCTTTGCGGTCTGCGCGAGCTTGTCCGCGCCTTCTGGCGTGTTCGGCGGGAAGAACTCGAAGCTGAAAGTGCGGACGAGTTTTTTTTGTGATTCCATCGAAGTCACCTTGTTCTGAATATCAACCGACCTGGACAAGCCCGAAGCGTTCGCGCGGTGTCATGTTTTGCTCCCGATGTTGCCCAGATGCGCCTTTGCCGCCGCGCCGAGCCGTGAGTCGAATGTGGCCAGCGGCGCTTTCAGTTCTGCGGCCAGCCAGAGATAGGCCGCATCGTATGCCGTCAGCCCCCACTGCGCGGCCAACTTGAATACACCGTCCAATGCTGTCGGCATGCGTTCAAGGTCCAACGCGGAGAAGGCGGCCAGCGCCGCGGCGGCAGTCTCCGCGGTGGCCTGCTTGCGGCGCAACTTGTTCAGCGCGGCATTGGCCAGTTCGTAATCGACCAGTTGCGGTGCATGCAGCGCGCGTCCGCGCATCCACTGCAGCGCCTGATCGCGATTGCTTTCCGCAAAAACAGCAGCCGTGAGTACGCTGGCATCCACCACCAACAATGGGCGGCTTTGGTACTCAGCGGGTGGCTCGGCGATGATCAGTGTAGCCATGGCGGGTCGCCGGGATTTAGTCCGGGGTACCGTGCTGGCCGGACTTCGCCCACTCTTCTCCGTAGCGCCCGTCGCGCATCGCACGGATGAAGTCTGCGGAGTTGGGCGTGCCTTTGGGGAACAGCTTGGTGGCGCGCGCGGCGACTTCGTCGATGGAAAGTTTGGGTGTGGCAACTCCGGGCGTGTTTTGCGCAGCCGCACGGGGGACATTGACGCGTGCTCCAACAGCCGGAGTCCCGGCCACCGGATCCGACACTGAACGCTCCAGGATGGCCATGAGCTCACCCTGCAGGGAACGGTGATTCTGTTCCGCACGTGTGCGCAGGGCCTCAGCCACGGCGTCAGGCACATTCTTGATGGACAGATTGATTGCCATAAAAGCTCCGGACTGGCTTCAAAATGGCTTCATTATGAAGCCAGTCCGGATGTTCCGTCAACCCATCTCAATACCGGTAGTGTTCCGGCTTGAATGGACCGTCAACCGGCATCTGCAGGTAATCGGACTGCTTCTCGTTGAGCACGGTCAGCTGCACACCGAGCTTTTTCAGGTGCAGGCGCGCGACCTTTTCATCCAGGTGTTTCGGCAGCACGTAAACCTTGTTCTGATACTTTCCGCTCTGGGTGTAGAGCTCGAGCTGTGCCAGCGTCTGGTTGGTGAAGGAGCTCGACATCACGAACGACGGGTGGCCGGTGCCGCAGCCCAGATTCACCAGGCGGCCTTCGGCGAGGATGATCAGGCGCTTGCCGTCGGGGAAAATCACGTGGTCGACCTGGGGTTTGATGTTTTCCCATTTGTATTGTTTCAGCGAAGCGATCTCGATTTCGGAATCGAAGTGGCCGATGTTGCAGACGATGGCGTTGTGTTTCATCCGCTTCATGTGGTCGTGGTTGATCACGCCGAGGTTGCCGGTGGCGGTGACAAAAATGTCGGCCTTGTCGGAAGCGTAGTCCATGGTCACCACGCGGAAGCCTTCCATCGCCGCCTGCAGTGCGCAGATCGGATCGACTTCGGTGACCCAGACCTGGGCCGACAGCGCACGCAGGGCCTGTGCGCTGCCCTTGCCGACGTCGCCAAAACCGCAAACCAGCGCGACCTTGCCGGCGATCATCACGTCGGTGGCGCGTTTGATGGCGTCGACCAGCGATTCACGGCAGCCGTAGAGGTTGTCGAACTTGGATTTGGTGACCGAATCGTTGACGTTGATCGCCGGGAACGGCAGGCGGCCTTCTTTTTCCATCTGGTAGAGGCGGTGCACGCCGGTCGTCGTCTCTTCGGTAACGCCTTTGATGTTCGCCTCAATCTTCGAATAGAAGCCGGGCTTTTCCTTCAGCGTCTTGCGCATCGCGGCGAACAGCACCACTTCTTCTTCATTGGTACCCTGGGGCGGCTGCGTCTTGTTACGCTCGTGCTGCGCGCCCAGTGTCACCAGCAGCGTGGCGTCACCGCCGTCGTCGAGGATCATGTTCGGTGTGCCTCCATCCGACCATTCGAGAATGCGGTGGGTGTAATCCCAGTAGTCTTCCAGCGTCTCGCCCTTGTAGGCGAACACGGGGATGCCGGTCGCGGCAATCGCGGCTGCAGCGTGATCCTGGGTCGAGAAAATATTGCACGAGGCCCAGCGAATGTCGGCACCGAGGTCGGCCAGCGTCTCGATCAGCACGGCGGTCTGGATGGTCATGTGCAATGACCCGGCAATACGCGCGCCTTTCAGCGGCTTCTTGCCTTTGAATTCTTCGCGGATCGCCATCAGGCCGGGCATTTCGGTCTCGGCAATGGCGATTTCCTTGCGGCCGAAATCGGCCAGCTTGATATCGGCGACTTTATAGTCGGCGGTTTTCGCGTTCATGTGTACAGCTCCTGGTGTCGTTGGAGGGCGCCGTTACCAGCGATGCCGCCCGAGCCTGGCCGGATATGTGGATGTAAAAGCTTTAATCCACCCGGTCGCAGCGCCCCTCGGGGACACGCATTCCAAAATTAAAAAAAGTACGAAAAAAAGCGCCCGCACCGTTGCCGGTGCGAGCGCCGTTGATATCTTGCTGAGCCTGGCCGGTGATGGGTCAACATCCCACCGGTCGCAACGCTCCTCAGCGGGGCGGATTATAGCCCAATGCCCTTGGGCCGGCCAGACATGACAACGGGCTTCCCCTGCGATGGCGAAGCCCACTAAACTCCCCAACCATGCCCGCTAAATCCGCCGTGGATGCCTTCATCACCCGCTGGTCATCCGCCAGTGGTGCCGAGCGCGCGAACTACCAGTTGTTCCTGACCGAACTCTGCGTGTTGCTGGAATTGCCGGGCCCGGACCCGGCGCGCGAAGACACCCGCGACAATGCCTACGTGTTCGAGCGCCGTGTGGTGTTCCGCCACGGCGACGGCAGTGAATCATTCGGCTTCATCGACCTCTACCGGCGCGGGCATTTTGTCTGCGAAGCCAAAAAAGTACGCAAGAACGAAGGCAAGGGCTACGACGATGCGCTGTTGCGCGCCCGCGGCCAGGCCGAGCAGTACGCGCGTGCCTTGCCGGCGGCGGAGAGCCGGCCGCCGTTCGTGCTGGTGGTCGATGTCGGCAACCTGATCGAGCTCTATGCCGAATTCAGCCGCTCCGGCGCAACCTACACGCCATACCCCGATCCGCAGTCGCATCGCATCCGACTCATCGATCTCGCGGACGAAGCTGTAAGAGAACGGCTGCGCGCGATCTGGCTTGATCCGGCATCGCTTGACCCGTCGCGCCGCTCTGCCAAAGTCACGCGCGAGGTCGCGGAGCGGCTGGCCGAGGTGGCGCGCGTTCTGGAGGCCGCGGGCCATGGCGCGCAGCAGGTCGCGGCATTCCTCAGCCGTTGCCTGTTCTCGATGTTCGCCGAGGATGTCGGCCTGCTTCCGAAACGCGCGTTCGTCGATCTGTTGGAAAGTCTGAAAGGAAATCCCGCGCAGTTCGTGCCGCTGGTCGGCGAACTGTGGCGGGCGATGGACCGCGGCGAATTTTCCGC
>JAKFUS010000045.1 GCA_021732605.1 Betaproteobacteria bacterium
ACGGCGGGGTTTTTCATGGTCTTTCGAACGGCAGCTATTATTCTGATCAGACTTCGCGCGTATACCGCCGCACCTTCGCTTCATCCACACGAATACCCAACCCCGGCCCGGTCGGCACGTTGACGAAACCGCCATCCAGCGCAATGGGATCAGCAACCAGATCGTCGGACAGGTAGGGACTGGACAGGCTGACACCCCAGTCCAGTGATGGAATCGCTGCTGCCAGATGCAGCAGGCCGGCGCTGGCGATGCCGGCTTCGGCGATTTTGCAGGCGAGGTTGACCTTCATATCCAGTTTTTCGCAGAGCATCGCGGCATCGTGCACGACCTGCATGCCGCCCAACTTGATGGTTTTCAGGCTGGCGCCGTGTGCCGCTTTCATGTCGTGGTGGCGCTGCAGGTCGTCGAGGCTGTGCAGGCCTTCGTCGACACCGATCTTGACGCGGCTGGCGGCGGCGACACGGGCCATGCCGGCGACATCGTGTGCCGCGACGGGCTGCTCGAAAAATTCGATGCGGGTATCGGCTATGCCGCGCACGAAACGGATGGCTTCGTCCGGCGTCCAGGCCTGGTTGGCATCGGCGCAGATCAAGATATTGTCGCCGGTGACTGAAGCAGCAACCGCACGTGCACGCTCTGCATCGACTTCCGGTGTGCTGACGCCGACCTTGATCTTGATTGCGACATAACCTTCGTCCAATCTTTTTTTGGTTTCCGCGATGTCGCCCTCGGTGCTGCCGGTGCCGATCAGGCGCAGTGCCGGGATGCGCATGCGCCGCGCACCGCCTAGCAGTTCATACACCGGCTTGCCTTTGGCTTGTCCCAGTGCATCGAACAAGGCCATTTCGATCGCGGCCTTGGCGCCGTTGTTGCCGTAGAGATATTGTCCGGCGCGATGCATGGCCGCGGCGATGTCGTCAGCCGGCATGCCTTCCAGTTTGTCGGCGAGGTAACGCACGGCAGCGACCATGCTGCCCGGGGTTTCGCCGGTCATCGTCGGTGCCGAAGCAGCCTCACCCCAGCCGACGATGCCGTCGCTGGTTTCGATGCGCGCGAGGATGTTTTCGGCGTTGCGCACTTCCTCGAAGGACATTTTCACCGGCTTGATCATCGGCAGGCTGACGGCGATGGCCTGGATGCGTTTGATGTGCATGATGGATCCCACAAAAAGCGGCGCCGCAGCGCCGCATTAAATTATCAATAAAATCAGATATTTATATTGTTTTTACGGAGTACGCTCAAATCTTGCCGATTTTCTGCACCGCTTTCGCCATGCGGGCATAGTCGGCGTCAAAAAATTTCTTGAACTCCGCAGTGTCGCGATAATCCGGCACGACTTGCACATTCTTCAGTGCCTCGATGAATGATGGATCCGCTGCAGCCTTGCGCACGAGGTCACGCAACTGGGTCAGCGTGGCGTCGGGGATGCCGGCCGTCGTGAACAGTCCGACCCACAGATAGGCTTCGGCCTCGATGCCCTGCTCCTTGAGGGTTGGTGTATCGGGGAATGACGGATGGCGCTTGAGTCCAGTGTTGCCGATGGCCTTGAGCTTGCCGGTCGAGACGTAGGGATACACCGCAGCCGGGCCGCTCGCCGTGGCATCGACATGGCCGCCCAGGGCCTGGGTGATGGCCGGGCCGCCGCCGGTGGTCGGCACGTGGCGCATCTTGATGCCGACGGTGTCGATGAACATTTCAAAGGGCACGTGGGTGATGCCGTAGGGCCCGGAGGATGAGAAGGTGTAGACGCCGGTTTTCTTTTTCAGCAGCGTCGCAAATTCCTTTGCGGTTTTGACCGGAACCGAGGGGTGGGTCACCATGATCAGCGGATCGGCGCTCATCAGCGCCACCGGCTGGATCTGTGCCAGTGTGTACGGCGACTTGATGCCGTAGAGTTTGTCTTTTTCGATGACCAGATAGATGTTCGGCGTGGTGACCAGCAGCGTATGGCCGTCAGCGGGCTGGTTGGCGACATAGGCGGTACCCACGGCGGCGGTGCCGCCGGAGCGGTTCACCACCGGCGCCGGCTGCTTGGTCAGGCGTTCGATGATGGCCGACAGCGGCTGGGCGTGGATCTGGTTCATCCCTCCCGGTGGATTCGGCACGACGACGGTGATGGCCTTGTTCGGGAAGCCCTGAGCGGACGCGGCAAGCGAGGTCACGGCACAGGCGCCGGCGATCAGCAATCGTTTCATTGAAACTCCTCCAGAATAATGGAACTGCAAATGCGGGGCGGGAGACACCGGATGCGCATCCCGTTTTGTATTTGTTCTTATGACGCAAAAACGTTAAACCCATATCCACATGGTGTCAACTTGCAATCACCGGCATCGTCGCTGCTGTGGTCTGGTAGTTGGCAATGCCGTGCAACTTGGTTAGCCTAGACGGGCAAAGTGCGGGGCGATGTGCGTGTCATACGACGCGGCGCACAACACCCAGCACCAATTTCAGGACTCATTTCGGGACAATCATCGGACAATGACCAAAAAAATCAATTCGATCCTGATCTATGGCTATGGTGTCATGGGCCGCGGTGTGGCCAGCACGTTTGCCAAACATGGTTTTGAAACGACGGTGCGCAGCAGCCGCGCCGCGTCACTGAAAGATCTGCCGCCGGGCGTGCGCGCCGTCGACAAGCTGCCGGCGACGCCGCCGGATCTGGTGCTGGAACTGGTGCCGGAGGATGTGGCCACCAAGCAGGCCGTCTACAAGGAACTCGAGGCCGCCTGGCCCGGCGCCGATTACCTGATCGCCACCGGCACGTCGGGACTCGATCTGGTCGAATTGGCGAAACCGTTGAAACACCCGGAGCGTTTTCTCGGCCTGCACTACTTCATGCCCGCCGATCAGGCGCTGGTGGTGGAGGTGATGGCGGGGCCGCTGACACCGCCGGAACTGGTGGATGTGGCCGCGGAAGCCCTGCGCCGTTCGGGCAAGGAACCGGTGGTGTTGTACAAACCCATTGTCGGTTTTCTGGTGAATCGCCTGCAGCATGCGATCCTGCATGAGGCCTATTATCTGATCGAAGCCGGGGTGGCCAGTGCCGCCGACATCGACCATGCTGCGCGCCGCATGCTCGCGCCGCGCATGTGCATCACCGGCCTGATCGAGCAGAAGGACATCAGTGGTTTGAGCATTCATGCCGGTGCGCAGGCCTCCATCGTGCCCGAGCTGTTCCACAACCACATTCCGAATCCAATGCTGCAATCGATGGTCAAGGGCGGTGAAACCGGCGCTGCCGCGGGCAAGGGGTTTTATGACTGGGCGGGTTGCGATGTTGAGGCCGCGCGCAAACAATCTTCAGTGCAGCTCGCCAAACTGACCGAATTTCTCGATTCCGGCGCGCTTGCATCTGCGCCGCGCACCCAGCCCAAGCCGCGAGATCCGCGGCGTTGATTCCGCAGCACCGTCGCGCGTTTGGCATAGGCGCGCGTGAGGCGCTCGGCGTACCCGCTGCAGTACTCGGCGCGGGGTTTCTCGGTTACGGCTCGCTGGCCGCCGATGCCGGCTATTCAATCTGGATGACGCTGGCAGCGACCTTCGCCATCTGGGCCTTGCCCGGACAACTGGTGCTGATGGAAATGCAGGCGGGCGATGCGGCAGTGGCGGCGACCGTGCTGGCGGTATCACTGAGTGCCGCGCGGTTTTTCCCGATGACCCTGACTCTGATGCCGGTGATGCGCGACGGCGGCAGCAAACGCCCGATCTGGCAATTCCTGCTCGCAGCGCAACTGGTGTCGATGACCACCTGGGCGGTGGCGATGCGCCGCTTCAACGATCCGGATCTCAAGGATCTCGAATCGCGCTGGCATTATTTTCTCGGGTTTTCAGCGGTATGCATCGGCTCCGCTGCGTTGTTCGCGATGATTGGTCAATTACTGCTGGTCGCGCTGCCGCCGCTGGCGCGTTACGGCCTGGCAT
The DNA here is from genome assembly GCA_021732605.1 of Betaproteobacteria bacterium. Lineage (GTDB taxonomy): Bacteria > Pseudomonadota > Gammaproteobacteria > Burkholderiales > SG8-41. Next base: position 3,922 of record JAKFUS010000045.1, read on the forward strand.
TACTGACACCGCTGTATTTTTTTGTCACCCTGGTCGGCGAGGCGCAGAGCCGCTCGGCGTTCACCGCGCTGGTCTGCGGTGCCGCAACCGCATTGGCATTGCACACGGTCGCACCCGGCTGGAGTCTGCTCGGCGCGGGGTTCATCGGCGGTACTGCGGCCTTCCTGTTGCAAAGAAAACATGCGCGACGCGTCTGAACTCTGGCTGCTGTTGCTCGCCTGCGGCGCGGCCACCTATTTGTGGCGCGGTCTCGGCGTACTGCTGTCGGGTCGCATCAATCCGCAAAGCGCGATGTTTGAATGGGTGTCCTGCGTGGCCTATGCGTTGGTTGCCGGGCTGATTGCACGCATCATCGTCATACCCTCGGGATTACTGGGGCAGACCGCCTTGATGGACCGCCTGCTGGCCTGTGCCGTGGCCTTCATTGCGTATCGCCTGGCTCGCCGCAATATGTTCGTCGGGCTGATCAGCGGCGTGGCTTTTTTCATCGGCGCGGGCTATGTGCGTACGGTCATCGTTTAAAATTCGCGCATGAGTGGTGAAATTCTCGTTACGCGCGAAGGCCCGGTGGCCACGGTCGCGTTGTCCAATCCCCCCAAACTGAATGCACTGACGGTCGCGATGTGGCGCGAGCTTGCCACGGTGATGCAACGGCTGTCCGCGGACGATACTCTGCGCTGTGTGGTGTTGCGCGGTGCCGGCACGGAGGCGTTTGCCGCCGGCGCCGATATTGCGGAATTTGCCACCGAGCGCAACACCGCGGCGCAAGGCAAGGTCTACCACCGAGAATTGGTGCATGGCGCCTTGCAAGCAGTCGGCGAATGCCGGCATCCGACAGTGGCAATGATCCACGGCGCCTGCGCCGGCGGCGGACTGGAGCTGGCCTGTCAGTGTGATCTGCGCATTGCAGGGCACAGCGCGCGCTTTGGTGTGCCGATCAACCGCCTGGGTTTTGCGATCGCCTATGATGAACTCGCGGCGCTGCTGCCGCTGGTCGGACGCACAGTGGTATTGGAAATCCTTGTTGAAGGCCGCATGTGGAACGCGGAGGAGGCTGAGGCCAAGGGTTTGTTGACGCGACTGGTGCCGGATGCGGAACTGGCTGCGGAGACAGAGGCAGCGGTAGCGCGCATCACGGCGGGCGCGCCGCTGGTCGCACGCTGGCACAAACAATTTGTGCGTCGCCTGACATCGCAGCCGGCGCCGCTGAGCGAGGCTGAAATCGACGCCAACTTCGATTACTTCAGTACCGACGATTACCGCATCGGTTACGATGCTTTTATCAACAAGCAGAAGCCCAAATTCACGGGGCGCTGATCTTTCTCACCTTTCAGGAATCATCATGGCCGGACCGTTATCGCATATCAAAGTACTTGACCTTTCCCGCGTGCTCGCGGGACCGTGGACCGCACAGAACCTCGCCGATCTGGGGGCAGAGGTGATCAAGGTGGAGCGTCCCGGCAAGGGCGATGATTCGCGTGCCTATGCGCCGCCTTTCCTCAAAGACGAACAGGGCCGTGAGACGAAAGAGGGCGCCTATTTCTGCGCCGCCAATCGCGGCAAGAAATCGATCACGGTGAACCTGAGCAAGCCCGAGGGGCAGCAGCTGGTACGCGAGTTGGCGAAAGGCGTTGACGTGCTGGTGGAAAACTACAAGGTGGGCGATCTGGCGCGCTATGGTCTGGGTTATGAAGATCTGGCCAAGCTCAACCCTGGATTGATCTACTGCTCGGTCACCGGTTTCGGCCAGACCGGGCCGTACAAGGACAGGCCCGGTTACGATTTCATGGCGCAGGGCATGGGCGGGCTGATGAGTATCACCGGCGAAGCCGACGGCATGCCCGGCGGCGGTCCGCAGCGTGTCGGCATCCCGATCATCGACATGACCACCGGCATGTACGCCAGCATTGCGATCTGCGCGGCGCTGGCCAATCGCGCGGTCACCGGCAAGGGGCAGTGGATCGACGTTGCGTTGCTCGACAGCTGTGTCGCTTTCCTCGCCAATCAGGCGATGAACTACTTTGCCACCGGCGAGTCGCCGTCGCGCATTGGCAACGCGCACCCGAACATCGTGCCCTATCAGACCTTCGCCACCAAAGACGGCGCCATCATCCTCGCCTGCGGCAACGACAATCTGTTCAACAAGTTTTGCGAGGTCGCGGGCTGCGCCCATCTGCCGCAGGATCCGCGTTTCGCCATCAATGCCGAGCGCGTGAAAAACCGCGTCGAGATCACAAGACTGCTCAACGAAGTGTTCGAAAAACGCACGACCAAGGAGTGGGTCAAGCTGCTCGACGATGCAGGGGTGGCCAACGGGCCGATCAACACCATCAAGGAAGTTTTCGAAGAGCCGCAGGTCATCGCGCGCGGCATGAAATTCGAATTGCCGCATGCGGCAGCTGGAAAAGTGTCGCTGGTAGCGAGCCCGATGCGATTTTCAGGCACCCCGCTGAAGCACGACATCCCGCCGCCCGTGGTGGGACAGCATACCGATGAAATACTGCGCTCGGTGCTTAAGAAAACCGATGCGGAGATTGTGGCTTTGAAGGCGGCTGGAGCTGTTTAACGGCTGGTGATTGGTAACTGGTGACTGGTAATTGGATCCGTGCGTAGTGACGTGGTCTTGCCAATCACCAGTTACCAATTACCAGTCACGACTGGTTTTCAGAAGAAGCTAATAAGCATCTTCGTCGCCAGCGTAAACAACAAGGCAGCGAAGATTTTCTTTAGTAAAGCCCCCGGCGTGCGATGGGCAAGGCGTGCGCCCAGTGGCGCCAGCAGCATGCTTGCAATGACAATGCCGGCCAGTGCGGGCAGATAGATGAATCCCAGACTGTAGACGGGAATTCCCGGCTGACCGATGCCGGTAATCAGAAAGCCGGCAGTGCCTGCGGCCGCGAGCGGCCAGCCGATGGCTGCGGCGGAGCCGATGGCCTGGTGAATCGCGGTGCCGCGCTTGACCAGATAGGCCACGACCAGTGCCGCGCCACCCGTTGCAGTGAGACTGGAAATGACGCCGATCAGGCCCGAGGCCAGGTTCAGTCCCGCGTTCGACAGCGGCATGGTGCCCGATGCCGGTTTTTTGCCGAAAAACATCTGCGCCGAGATGTAATAAATCAGCAGTGTGAACACGATGGCCAGCACACGGACATCCAGCGCGCTGGCGAGCAGCGCGCCGCCGAAGGTGCCGATCACGATACCCGGCGCCATGCGTCGCACGATCTGCCAGTTTACCGCGCCATGCCGATGATGCGCACGAACGCTGGAAACCGAAGTGAACAGGATCGTCGCCATCGAGGTGCCCAGCGCAAGGTGGATGACCTGCGCCGGATCAAAACCCTTGGCGGCATAGATGAAGGCCAGCACCGGCACCATCGCAGCACCTCCGCCGATGCCGAGCAGGCCGGCAAAAAAGCCGACAAAGGCGCCGAGCGCGAGATAGGCCCACCACCATTCGAGCATTGGCGTTAGTCCTGCGTTACTTCATCAGCGTGAGGATGTACTTCCACGCATCGGGATCCACCGGCGTGATCGACAGCCGGTTGCCGCGGGCGAGCAACTGCATTTTGGCTAGTGACTTGTGTCCGCGCAACTCGGCCAGCGTGACCGGTTTGGTCTTTTTGACAAAACGGAAATCGACATGCAGCCAGCGCGGAGTTTCGCGCGTGGCTTTTTCGTCGAAATATTTGTGCTTTCGGTCGAACTGCGTGGCATCGGGATAGGCTGTCGCGCTGACCTCGGTGATGCCGACAATGGCCGGTTCGTCGCAGTTGGAGTGATAAAAGAAGGCCTGGTCGCCGACTTTCATCTGGTCGCGCATGAAATTGCGCGCCTGATAATTGCGGATGCCCGTCCAAGGGGTTGTCTTGTCGCGGGCGAGGTCATCGATGCTGTAGGCATCGGGTTCGGATTTGATCAGCCAGTAGCGCATGTTCGTGGGTAATTAGTAACTGGTAATTGGTGAATGGTAAACCGCTGGCCGCTTAGCAAGTCGGCTGTCGTTGGTGGTACAAAAAAAATGCGGCTGCGCCGCATCAGAGATTTGCCAACAGGCCCTTGTAGGGTCCCCCGCATGTGCCGTCGCAGACCAGCATCCTGAACCTAGGGTTCAAGGCGGCCACCTTCCGAGTTTCTTCAGGCTCATCCGCGTGGGACGTGCACACCGAAACTACTATGGTCGGCGACCAGAGCGATGTTATTGGCTCAAAGAGTATATGGCCTGAACGAACACCGCAGGGGAAACATTGCACGGCACAGTATCAGGGGAGGAGCGACGGGGAAAACCGAGGGTGTAAACCCAAACAACGCAAATCAGAACAGCTTGGCTTGCTCCGCCATCGCCTGATCGATGGCCGTTTCCATGCGTTGAATTCTACGCTTGGTTTCCGCGATGTCAAAGCCGCCGACCTTCATTGAAAGGAATTCGTGCGTGATGTTCAGCGCAGCCATGATGGCAACGCGTTCGAGGCCGATGACTTTGCCGCGATCACGGATTTCCTGCATTTTGCCGTTCAGGTAGTCGACCGCTTCGAGCAAACCCTTTTGCTCGTGCTCCGCACAAGCGACGCGAAATTCGCGCCCCATGATGTTGATCTGCAAACCCTTTGGATCAACGCTCATGTTTCCTCGGCGGGAATTTGCTTGACGATCTGCTCCAGTCGCTCGCTGGCGACAAGGATTTTTTCTTCGAGTTGCTTGCTGCGATGGAGGGTAGTAGCCAGTTCCTGGCGTAATCGCTGCGTATCGTCGCGCAGCCGCTGGTTGATCTCGACAAACTGCGCGAGTTTGTCCTCCAGCGCCTTGAGTTCGGCTTCCATGCGCGCACTATAGTGGGGAAAATCTTGCTGGGTCAACAGTTAACGCCGGCTTTTGAAAGTAACTTGGCACGTCCGGCACCGGTTTGCAGTCGACGGAGTGACTGCTGACTTCGCATGAACAGCCTGCTAGCACGCTATTTTTATAAATTATTGATTTTAAACAATAATTTAGTTTTTTGCGGTGATTATTCTGCGCTACAATCCGCCTGTCCAGGACGGTCGCGACCGCAAGCGGCACGTCCGGGACGCGTTTCAGGTGCCGGCTTTCCCTCACGGGAGGCCGGGTAAACGGGAAACAGGTGCGTAGTTCAGGATTGAGTTATCAGGATTGAGGATTGAGTGCCCCCACTCGCCCCTCACTCCTCACTCCTCAATCCTCACCACAACGCCTGTGCTGCCCCCGCAACGGTAAGCAACCGGCGTTCAAAGCAAGGAACGCCATGACGCATCAACAGCCACTGTCCTCTCGGGGATGGGAAGGCGATGCGCCAAAGGTTGTGAGCCCGGAGACCGGCCTGCAACGTCAGTCAGGAACAGTCGCGCAGGGCGGCCTACTGGATATGCCTGTCATTCATGACGGGTGCCATCCTTCCCGGTCAGCTCTCACGGCTATTCCTTTGTGATGCACCCAGCGTGCGGCGGGCACGCGCAATCAAGGAAATCAGCATGAAGAGTCATTACCTCATTGTCGCGGCGTTGTGCGCGGCAGCCATCCCCGGTTACGCCGCGGATTCCACGGCTCCGGCCAGTGAATTGTCCCCGATCGTGGTGACTGCCTCGCGATTCAAGGACCGCGTCGATGACAAACCGGTCAACATGACGGTGATCACCGGCGAGGACATTCGCCGCAGCGCGGCGAAAACCGTTCCCGATATCTTGTCTGAGCAGGCGGGTATCCAGATCCATGATTTTTTCGGCAACAACGCGGCATCAACCACGGTCGATCTGCGCGGCTTCGGCATTACTGGCACGCAGAACACGCTGATACTCGTTGATGGACGGCGCATTGCTGACAATGATCTGTCGGGTGTGCAGTGGTCGGCATTTCCGCTGGCCAATGTAGAGCGCATCGAGATCGTGCGCGGCGGCGGCTCCGTGCTGTATGGCGACGGCGCAGTCGGCGGCGTGATCAATATTATCACCCGTTCGCCGTTCGATACTCCCGGTACGGCCAGCGTGCGTGCGCGCGTCGGATCCTACGGCACGACGGAAACAGGCATCACGGCGCAGTATCAAAATGCGCATTTTGGCATCGGAGTAACGGCAAACAATCTGGAAACCGACGGGTATCGCGTCAACAACCAGAACCGCCAGACCAACGCCTCCGCAGATGTGCGCATGCTGACTGAAGGCGGGGAAGTAGCTATCAAGCTCGCTACCGATCATCAGGGGTTGCGCTTGCCTGGTGCACGGCAGGTTCAGCCCAGCACCGGCGTCAATCAGCTGGTAACTGATCGCCGAGGTGCCCAGACGCCTCTGGATTATTCGCAACGCAACGGCAACCGCATGACCATCGATTGGCAGCAGCGTGTGGCCGGCGGCGACTTCAATCTCGGGGCGGGATGGCGCAACAAGGAGCAGATTTCGTACTTTGATTTCGGCGGATTTCCCGATTACCGCGTTGCTGACCTTGATGTCTGGTCGTTTTCACCGCGGATGCGCTGGTCGCCGAACCTTCCCGGCGGCACCCATACGCTGGTTGCCGGGCTGGACTGGTATCACTGGGATTACCGCCTGAAGCGTTCGAATTCGACCGCGAACATCATGAGTCCCTACAACGTGATTGATGCCAACCAGCAGAACGCGGGCGTGTATCTGCACGATACCATCAAAGTGTCGCCGCGCCTGACGCTGACGGTGGGACTGCGCCACGAACGTTTTAAAGCCAATGCCGCGGATTCTTTTGATGCTGCGGCGCCCGGAGGCGCGTTTGGTTCGGGAGCGCCTGCCGGTTCGCAAAATGAGTCGGAACATGCTTATGAAGCGGGTGCGCGTTATGCGCTGACCCCTGCGTTGGCGTTGATCGGCAAGACGGCGCGTAGTTTCCGTTTTGCCAACGTTGACGAGGTCTATGAGTCGTCGGCGACGTTCACCAACCAGTTCCAGTTTTTGCGGCCGCAAACCGCGCAGCATCACGAACTGGGTGTGGAATGGCGGCAGGCGGGCGCATGGATACGTGCCGCGCTGTTCGAGATCAACGTTCATGACGAAATCCATCTCGATGCGTTTACCACGGGCATTGGCAACACCAATTTGCCGCCGTCGCGCCGTCGCGGCCTTGAGCTAGAAACCAAATGGCAGGCCTCACGCGCGTTGTCGTTGCTGGGTGCCTATACCTATACCGATGCACGTTTCCGCAGTGGTGTGCTGCCGGGTGGCGCCTTTACCCAGCTTAATGTGGATATCGGCGGCAAAGCCGTGCCACTGGTGCCGCGGCACAAGCTCAATCTGGGTGCTTCCTGGGCATTTACCCAGAACACCCGTCTTAGTGCCATGTTGGCCTATACCGGCGAGCAGTTCATGGACAACGACGAAGGCAATACGCTGGGCGTGAAAATTCCGGCCTACACCGTCGCCGATCTGAAGCTGTCGCACCGGCAGGGCGACTGGACTCTCAGCGCTGTCATCAACAACCTGTTCGACCGCAAGTACTATAACTACGCGGTACGCAGCCAATTTGTCCCCGACCGGTTCAACGCCTATCCGTTGCCGGAGCGCAACGCCGGCATTACCGCGGAATACGTATTCCGGTAGCCGTTCCCGGCGTTTTTCGGACTGGGTCTGAGAAGCCGCGCACTGCGCGGCTTTTCCTTTATTATCAAAAGTTTGCTATCTTTCGCCCTGTGAAAACGATGTCCAGTACAACCCTTTATTTGCGACTTGTTCGCCAAATACGGCCTTATTGGCGCACGTTCGGTCTTGGAGTACTGGGCATCATCATCGTCGCTGCAACTGAACCCGCGCTACCGGCGCTGTTGAAGCCGTTGCTTGATGGTGTATTCGTTGAAAAAGACGAGGCAGTAATTCGGTGGACTCCGGTGTTCATTCTTGGCCTATTCGTGGTGCGCGGCTTAGCTGAATATGTGGCGCAATATGCACTGTCCTGGGTGGGCAACCGTCTGGTGATGGATCTGCGCGGCGCGATGTTTCGCAAACTTCTGACATTACCTGCGCGCTACTACGATGACCATTCTTCGGGCAATCTGATTTCCAAACTGACTTTTGACGTGATGCAGGTCACCGCTGCTGCGACCAGCGTGCTGATGGCAGTTTTCAAGGAATCACTGGTCATTGTTGGGTTGCTTGCGTGGATGCTGTGGCTGAACTGGAAGCTAACGTTGCTGGCCCTGGTGATGGCGCCGGTGATCGTGCTGGTGGTACGCACAATCAGCGTGAGATTGCGCACGACCAGCCGTGCCGTGCAGAGCCAGATGGGAGACATGACGCAGGTCATCCAGGAAACCATCGAGGGGCATCGCGTGGTCAAGTTGTTTGGCGGACAGGACTACGAGCAGACTCGATTTGATGTTCAAGCCAATAGTGTCCGCCGTCAATTAATGCGACAGATTGCGGCTACTGCGGCCAACGTGCCCATTGTGCAGTTCATTGCAGCCTTGGCGCTGGCGACCATCGTGTATCTGGCGACACAGCAGTCCAATAACGATCAGATCACGGTCGGCGGTTTTGTGTCATTCATCACGGCAATGCTGATGCTCACAGCGCCACTGAAGCGGGTTACCAGTGTCAATGAACCCCTGCAGCGCGGCCTCGCCGCGGCGGAAAGCGTATTTGCGCTGATCGACCATGCGGGGGAGACCGATGCCGGTACCGCGGATCCGGGCCGTGCGCGTGGTGAAATCCGTTTCGAGCGCGTGTCCTTCGCGTATGGCACCGATGGCCGCCATGCGCTGGACAGCATCGACTTGGCGATCGCGCCCGGCGAAACTGTTGCGCTAGTCGGCGCTTCAGGCAGCGGCAAAACCACGCTGGCAAACTTACTGCCGCGGTTCTACACGCCGACCGGAGGACGCATACTTCTCGACGGCCAAAACATTTCCGATTTGAAACTCGCTGCGCTACGCACCAACATTGCTTTGGTCAGCCAGGACGTGGTGCTGTTTAACGACACGGTAGCGGCGAACATCGCTTATGGTGTGATGAATGGTTCATCGCGTACCGAAATTATTGCTGCTGCCGAGGCAGCGCATGCGATGGAATTCATCGGGCAGATGTCCGACGGGCTCGACACCATGGTTGGCGAAAATGGCGTCAAGCTCTCCGGTGGCCAGCGCCAGCGCCTTGCGATTGCCCGGGCGCTGCTGAAAAACGCGCCGGTGCTGATTCTCGACGAGGCGACCTCTGCCCTCGACGTCGAATCGGAACGCCATGTGCAGGCTGCCTTGGAAGTGCTGATGCGCGGTCGCACCACAATCGTCATCGCGCACCGCCTGTCGACCATTGAGCGCGCCGACCGGATTGTGGTTCTTGATCAGGGGCGTATTGTCGAAACCGGCTCACACGGAGAGCTTCTTTCCAGAAACGGTAGTTATGCCAGGCTTTACCGCATTCAGTTCGCGGGCAGTCCAAGTCTGCCGGCCTGATTTGTGATGAATCCAATGTCTCCGCAGCTCGATCACATCTATCTGATCAACGTCAGGTCATTTACGGACCGGTTGGCGCACACCAATGCAGAGCTGGCGCGTTTTGGCCTGAGCGCGGAACCCGTGCACGATTGGGACGTCACGGACCTTACCGCAGAGGTTGAATCCCGGTTTTATCTCCCCGGAGTACTGTCACCCGGACAGAAATCCTGCGGATTGAAGCACATCACCGCATTGCAACGCATTGTTGAACGTGGCGAGCGGTACGCGCTGGTGCTGGAAGACGACGTGGTACTTGCCGAGGGTTTTGCTGAGGGAGTAGCTGCCGCCTTGACGGAGGCGGCACAACACCCGCAGCCCCAAGTTATTTTTATCGGCTGCGGCGGCAATTTTTATACGCCGCGTAGCCTGCGCAAACCGGAGCAGCGACTCTATCCCGCCCAGCGGGGCCGATTTGCCGATTCATACATCATCGGCCACGATGCGGCGCGCCTGCGTCTGGAATGGATCCGGAAACATCGTATCTCTCTCCCGATCGACAATCAATTCGAGGCCATTGACCGTGAGACTGGCATTGTCATGCTGTGGCTTGAAGACCCGGTTGTCGAGCAGGGCAGCAAGCTCGGGCTGTTCACAACGACATTGGAGCAGGCCAAGCCGGACTGGTTGCAGCGCATATTGTTCAAACTGGAAAGATTTCGCCGCAAGTATGTTTATCAACTTTGGCGCTGATAGTGGCCACGGCCGTGATGGAAAAAATTCCTGGGGTGAGCGTTGCCTGAATGTCACCCGCATCATGGCAATCAGTGCGGCTGCAGCAGCACCGGTATCAACGGCGGCGACCAGCGTGGCTGTCGCGTTGATGCTGGCATCGTGGCTGGCTTCCGGTCGCGCCGTGGAGACCTTGCGCACAGCAGCAGCCCAGCGTTTCGGCCAGGCCTTGCTAGTGTTCCTGGCGCTGTTGGCAGTCGATACGCTGTACAGTTTCTCCACCTGGGAGGAGTCTTGGAGTTCTCTGTGGTCGTGGCGCAAGCTGGTGCTGGGACTGATCGTTCTGGGGCTTTTTGCCGACGAGACCTGGAAACTGCGCATGCTGAAGGCTTTCCTCGGGGTATCAGTGGCCGGACTGGCGGCATCTTATACCGGGTGGCTGCAGTTTATTCCTACAGATCGGATTTATGCGGAAGGTGTTTTTTTTACCAATCATGCGACACAAGGCATTGCATTTGCGGTCGCAGCTCTGTGCTGCCTTGAGTTAAGTCGTAACGCAGAACGCGGGCAACGCAATTTGCTGCGCGCATTGGCGCTTTTGTTTGTGCTCAACGTGGTGTTTATTTCAACCTCGCGCAGTGCTTATGCAGCCCTTGTTTGTGTCGCCTTGGTCTGGGGTATTGGCTTACTGGGCTGGCGCAGGTTGCCATTAGTTGCCGGTACGATGGCGGTTTTGATTGCGATGGCTTTTGGCTTGTCGCAAACGCTGCGCGACCGTGTTCAGCAGGGGATCAACGAGGTTCGCAATTACCAGTCCGCGCCCGAGGTGACTTCGGCGGGGGTACGGGTGGTATTTTGGAAGAACACGCTGGATCTGGTTGCGGAGCGGCCGGTGCTGGGCTATGGCACCGGGAGTTTTGCCCAGGCCTATCGTGACCGTTTTGTGATGCCGGAGCTCGGGTGGCGCGGATGGCCGACTACGGATCCGCATAATCAATACCTGTTCATCGCCGTGGAGAATGGACTGCTGGGGCTGGCGGTGTTTATGGCAATCCTGGTAGCGGGATTCAGAGAAGCCTGCGGTCCCGGTGTTTACCGGGGCGTGATCCGGGGGATGCTGCTGGCGTGGTGCGTGTCCAGTCTGTTCAATTCACATTTCCGGACATTCCCGGAAGGGCATCTCATCTGGCTGTTTGCCGGTGCAATGCTGGCCCGCGCGCCGCTCGATGATTCAGTCGAGGTGACTACGCAGGTTCGCGATAAAACAGCGTGAAACCCACCCAGTTGGCGAGTACGTATCCGTGACTGGTCATGAAGCGGTGCAGATCGCTGGCGAGAATGTCTTCCAGTGACGTGAGCAGCGATTCCACGAGTACGACGGCCGGTGCATACCGTTCGAAATCCAGTCCCTGCAACACGCGCAGATCAAATCCCTCGACATCAACCGACAACAGGTCGATTTTCCGGCCCTGATAGCGGGTGGAGTCGATGATGGCGGTCAGGGTGGTGGTCTCGACCTTTGCATGCGGGTTGAATCCGGGACCCTGCCCGATCGACGGGTCCAGGGTCGCCCGGGTGGAATACCACTTGTCGGAAAATACACTCAGGGTTTCTACCCGGTCTGACACAGCTGCCACGACGCTGATGTCCGCAGGGCGGCGCATCCGGAAGGCGCTGATCTTGTCTGCGTCGAGGTCAATATTGATGCCGCGCCAGCCCCTGCGGTAGAGAGCATAGGTGTTTGACCCTTTAGTTGGGTGGTAACAGCCCACGTCGACAAAAAACCGCTCCTGATCACGCTTGGTGAACCAGTTCAGCAGGACACAGTCTTCGCCAAACTGCGAGTAGTGATGCTCCCCTGACCTCGTCAGGAAGGTCTTGCGCAACAGTTTCAGGCGGGAAAAAATCGACATTTCAACCTGCGTATGGATTTTATTGCTTGCATGGTCATGTATTGTGCCGGCTCGTAGCATGAAATGCATGGCCCTTCAACGCATTAATGACCGATTGCGCAGGAATGGCGAGCAGGCAGTCACTGGCGCTGCCGATATGCCGTTCGCAGCCTTCGAGGCCGCAGGGCACGCAGGTGGCACGACCCTGCAGCAGTTGCACATTTCCACTGCGCTGATCGCCCAGACGCTGCCAGGGATTGGCGGCTGCGTCATGTCCGCGCGGCCACGGCCCCCATTTCACCGGATCCGATGGCCCGAACAAAGTGATCACCGGTACCCCGGTTGCAGCGGCCATGTGTGTCACCGCGGTATCGGGTCCGACATAAAACTGCGCGCGCGAGAGCAGTGCGGCGGTGCCGCCGAGAGTGAGTTTGCCGCCCGCGTTGATCACGCTGTCCGGCAGTTGTTTTGCAATCGCATCGACATAGGCGCGTTCATCGGCGTCCGGACTGCCGGTCAAGGCCACGCGAAAGCCGTTGTCGAGCAGCCAGCGCGCGACTTCGACCCAGCCCTGCTGATGCCACATCTTGTAGCGGAATTTCGGATACGGATGCAGCACTGCCAGTGCGCCACAGGCTTGGCCGAGCAGCGCATCGACTGCGGCGGTGTCGGTCGAACTCCAGGAAACGACGACGTCGGATACCACCGGTATGTTCAATGCACCGGCCAGCGCCAGATGCGCGCGTACGGTATGCGTGTTGATCGCATCGAGAGCCACCCACTGATCCAGCAGCCGCTGTTTCCAGCGTTGTCCGGGTTGATCGATGAGCAGACCGATGCTGCGCCGGCCGGTGAGCCAGGCATACAGCGTCGGCCGGTCACCGGGCAGCAGCGACAGTGCGAGGTCGTAGCGCTTAAACAGGCGCATCAGCAACACGAGATGCTGCGCAATGCCCGGACGTTCGGGCACGGTGTGCACGGCATCAAGATCGGGATTCGCGGCGAGCACACCCTCTGTGCCGGCAAACACCAGCGCTTCGATTCGCGCGTCGGGCCAAGTCTGTTTCAGCGAACGGATCAGCGGAGTGGCAAGCAGCACGTCGCCGATGCGGCGGGTGACGACGACGAGGATTCGCCGTGGAACCGGGTTCATGTGTACTGACGGAGCCCGAGCTGCGCTTCGATGCGATTGGAGGCCAGCAACGCATCGAGCTGACGCTGGTTTTCGAGGAGACGGCTGCGGTCGTTCTCGCGATGCCACAGATGAAACACCGGTGCGGCAAAACGCGCGGACTTGTGCCGGACGCCGGCATGCAGCAGGCGGATCACTAGATCGGAGTCTTCCAGGCCCCAGCCCGAATAGGATTCGTCCAGTCCGTTGACCCGCACCAGATCGGCGCGCCATGCCGACAGGTTGCAGGTCTTGACGCCCGCCCAGCGTTCGGGTGTGCGCTTGCGCCACGCACCGTCACCCAGGCTCAACAGCGGCAGCCAGCGATTGATATCACCGCTGGCGCGCGAGGCCAGCCAGCGCAGGCCGCTCCAGTAGTGAACGTCTAATTGTTTATTCAATACCTCGCGCGTGAAACCTTCCGCCAGCAGCACCCGGTTACCCGCCAGGAAGTGGCCGGGCTCGGCCAGCGTGCAATGGCGCGCGACAAAATCGCGGCGCGGGATGCAGTCGCCGTCAGTGAAAATGATGTAGTCGGCGGTGGTCGAGGCCAGTGCACGGTTGCGCACCGCTGCAGCGCGAAAGCCCTGGTCTTCCTGCCAGACGTGGCGCAGCGGGTAGCTCGCGCGCGCCGCGTAACGCTCGACCACGGCGCGGGTGTCGGCCGTTGAGCCGTCATCGGCCACGATCAGTTCAAACGCGGAACCAATCTGCGGGAGATAACCTTCGAGCACCGCGGCCAGTGCGTCGGGACGGTTGTAGGTGGTGACGATTACGGCGGTGCGCATACGTTTTTGGTGACTGGTGACTGGTGACAGGTAATTGGTGATGAGTAATGAGTAATGGGAAAAACCGCCCGCCATTTACCCATTACTCATTACTCATCACCCATTACTTTATTTTTCCTGTTTTCCAGAAACAGCTTGATATAGCGGTAGTACGAGCCCTCGGCATTGGCCACAGCGAGGATGAACCCTTCGCGCCCGTCGAGAAATCCCCGGCGCAGCACGTAGGTGCGGAAAAACGCCCAGCTGCCGTGCAGCACTGCCGTGGTGATGGAGGCGTCCCTGCCGCGCGCGTGCAGCATGCGCGCGCTGGCCGACGAATAGAGGTTCATTTTGCCGAGCATCTGTTCCATGGTGCTGATCGCTTCATGCATCAGTGGCTGCCGCAGTTTGCGCGTGGTGCCAGTGACCACCAGCCGCTCATGGGCCAAGTCCCCGGAAAAGCGCGCGGATCCACGCCGGAACAGGCGCACGACATAGTCGGGCCACCAGCCCGAATGCTTCATCTCGCGACCGCAGAAACTCGAACGTCGCGGTAAAGCATAGGCTGATGATGCTGCCGAATCAGCCATCACTGCTCGCAATTCATCGCGCAGTTCTGGCGTTACCCATTCATCGGCGTCTATCGAAAACACCCAATCGCCGGTGGCGGCATCCAGCGCACGGTTTTTTTGCGCGCCGAAACCCGGCCAGTCGTCAGTGATCACCAGCTTTACCCCCAGCGCACGACAGATCTCCGCGGTGTCATCGCTGCTGCCGGAATCGACCACGATGGTTTCATCCGCCCACGCCACCGACTCCAGGCAGCGCCGGATCATGGTGCCGGCGTTTTTGGTGATGATGATGGCGGAGATTCGCATAGTTGGTGATTGGTAACTGGTAACTGGTAATTAGT
>JAKFUS010000052.1 GCA_021732605.1 Betaproteobacteria bacterium
GCGCCAGGGCTGCTGATGAACAGCGTGTAGCCGTCGGGCGCGGACTGGGAGGCAATCTCAGCACCGATGATGCCGCCACCGCCCGCGCGGTTGTCAGCGACCAGTTGCTGCCCCAATTGCTGAGACAATCCCGGGAACACCAGCCGTGCGGTAACGTCCGGAGTCGCGCCCGCGGGCACCGCCAGGATTACGCGTATCGGTTTATCGGGCCAGGCTTCCGCCGCCGCCAGCGGCGCAGCAACCGGTGCCAGCAGCAACAATGGCCACAATGACCATCTTCTGAGCAATGCATTCATGTTTTCTCCTCCTCCAGCTTCGCCGCATGCTACCAGTTTAATGGTGCGGGTTAGCGGCTTGCCGGTAAAATCAGGCACCGGTTCGCGTTCACTATCCATTCAATAAACAACGACACAACCCTGGAGGCAGGACATGGCGGCAAACAAGGAACTCGCAGGCAAGGTGGCGCTGGTCACCGGCGCGGCACGCAACATCGGTCGTGCCATTGCAATCGCACTGGCGGAGGCCGGCGCCACGGTCGCCGTCAACGCGCGCGCCGCCACAGCCGATGCAGAAGCCGTCGCGGAGGAAATCCGTGCGGCCGGCGGCAAAGCAGAAGTCTTCATGGCCGATATCGCCGACGGCGCCGCCGTCAACGCAATGACCGCCGACATCATCAAGCGGCACGGCAAAATCGACATCCTGATTCTCAACGCCTCGATCCGCAAGGAAACCGCCTTCATCGACATGAGCTTTGAAGAATGGCGCAGCCTGCTGTCCATTACGCTGGACGGCTCATTCCATTGCACCAAGGCCTGCCTGCCTTCAATGATCAAGGCCGGTGGCGGCAGCATCGTCACCCTCGGCGGCATGACTGCGCTGTCCGGTTCCAAGAAACGTGTGCACGGCTCCGTCGGCAAACACGGTCTGTGGGGCATGACCCGCGCACTGGCCAAGGAATTGGGTGAATACAAGATCAACGTCAATTGCGTGGCGCCGGGCCAGATGGACACGGCCCGCGCCGCCGACCGCTCGGAACGCGCCCCCGTCTCCAACGTACCGATGGGCCGCCGCTCCACGCCGGAAGAAGTCGCCGGCATCGTGCGTTACTTGTGCACGCCGGCAGGAACGATGATCAGCGGGCAGCTGATCTACGTGGATGGTGGGCAGCAGATGTTCTGATCACTTCCCGGGAAAGTTACACTAATCCCATTTATCCCTGCCCAAATTTATCTTTAACTTCCCGCCGCGCTGAAGCCAATCCATGACTATTACACTGGACCCACAAATTACTGGCAACGTAGGTCTTTACTTCTGCTGCTACAAACTATCGTTAATGGGCTGGAACACAATGCCAACCGCTCGCAACGCGCGCGGCGTAGACATTATTGCTTACAACAAAGATGCATCGCGCTACGTTGGCATTCAAGTCAAAGCACTTAGCAAGCGCAGTCCAGTGCCGCTTGGAACATCTTTGGACAAAATCATGGGGGACTACTGGGTAATTATTAGCAAAGTTGCCACTACACCCAGTGCGTTTATTTTGCTGCCCGATGAAGTCCGAAAATTAGCGAAGCGCGGAGAAAAAGAAGGTCGAATTTCGTTTTGGCTGCAACCCCGTGAATACGAAACCGAAGTATTCCACGAAAAGTGGGGACGTATCGGAGATCCACACGATTTAAGCCATCTCGGATACTCCAGGCCCGAGGATATACGAGCAGAGGAAATTTACAACGAATATGAAAAGCAATTCGGCGAGCCTCTTAGCTTTCCACCTTTGGACTATGGGCATATAAGCATGTCGCCCGAAGAACTAATGCAACATGCATTGAGCGCATTGCAAACAAAAAAACGAATTAATTGGAGTGCGCACTTTACAAAGCTAAAGAAAGGGCAGCTTTCGTAGGGTCGTAGGGCGGATAAGCCGCGAAGCGGCGCCATCCGCCGCATGTAAACGTATCATCCCTCCGAGCCGACATGGCGTTACGGGAATAGCGTAACCCGAAAATTCTTCATCCCATGCCGGACTACCGCCGCAACCGTGTCCCGGGCGGCACCTACTTCTTCACCATCAACCTGCTCGAACCCCACCGCCGTCTGCTAGTCGAGCAAGTCGATGCCCTGCGCGCTGCGGTGCGCACGGTGCGTGACAAACAACCGTTTCATATCGACGCCTGGGCGGTGTTGCCAGATCACCTGCATTGCCTGTGGACGCTGCCGCCGGGTGATGCCGATTATTCTCGGCGATGGAAGGCAATCAAGACAGCGTTTGCCAAGGTTGTGCCGCGCGTGGAGTCGTTATCGGACGTGCGCTGTGCCAAGGGCGAGCATGGAATCTGGCAACGGCGATTCTGGGAGCACACCATTCGTGATGAACTCGATTATGCGGCGCATATGAATTACATCTGTTTCAACCCGGTGAAGCATGGGTGGGTGGAGCGGGCGGATTGGCCTTATTCGTTGTTTCACCGGTTGGTGCGGGCGGGGGTTTATCTGGTGGATTGGGGTGGCGGTGAGGTTGAAGGAGTGTTTGGCGAGCGCGGGGGTGATTGAGGCTTTCATTCGGCGGATGGCGCCGCTTTGCAGCTTATCCGCCCTACTTTCTGCGCTTGGCCGGAATGACGATTATCCTTACGCAGGCGTATCCTCATGCATAAACTGCAGCCGCGCGAGATGGGCATACAGCCCGTCGGCACGCAGCAGTTCATCGTGGGTGCCCGTCGAGTGCAGGCGGCCGCGGTCGAGCACAATGATGCGGTCGGCGTTGCGCACTGTCGCCAGGCGGTGCGCAATCACCAGTGTGGTGCGGCCGCTGGCCAGTTGTTCCAGCGCTGCAGCGACCTGGCGTTCGCTTTCCGCATCGAGTGAACTGGTCGCCTCATCCAGCAGCAGGAATGGCCGGTCGGCGAGCAGTGCGCGGGCAATCGACAGACGCTGGCGCTGGCCGCCTGACAAACGCACGCCGCGTTCGCCAAGGTCGGTATCAAAACCCTGCGGCAAACGTTCGATGAATTCCATCGCATGTGCCGCGACGCAGGCGGCGCGCACTTCGTCCTGTGTTGCTCCCGGCCGGCCGAAGCGGACGTTTTCAGTGACGCTGGTGGCGAAGATCACCGGGTCCTGCGACACCAGCGCAATCAGACGCCGCAGCGCCAGCGGATCGCAATGGCGTGTATCCGCGCCATCGATCAGGATGCGGCCCGACTGCGCATCATAAAAACGCAGCAACAGCGCAAAAATCGTGGTCTTGCCGGCACCCGAGGGTCCGACCAGCGCCAGTCGTTCGCCGGGATGCACCTCGAATGACAATGCCGCCAGTGCAGCAGCATCAGGCCGTGTCGGATAGGCAAAATTCACATCTTCAAAACGGATCGCCCCCCTGACATGCGCCGGCAATTCGATGCGCGGCGCGGCGGCAACCAGTTCAGGTTTGGTATCGAGCAATTCCATCAGCCGTTCGGTGGCACCCGCCGCGCGCTGGATTTCACCCCACACTTCGGACAGGGTGCCGGCGCCGCTGGCGACGATGCCGGCATAAAACACGAAGGCCGACAGTTCGCCGGCAGTGAGCCGCCCTTCCAGCACATCATGGCCGCCGATCCACAGGATCACGCCCACCGCGCAAAAGGCGATCAGCATCACCGACGCAATCAGCCAGGCCTTGACGCGGATGCGATCGACACCGGCGTCATACGCCGCCTCGGTGGCGGCATCAAACGCGTCGCGCGTACGCGACTCGTGGCCATAAGCCTGCACGGTGCGGATTTCATGCATGGCTTCATCGACATGGGATGACACTTCGGCGACACGGTCCTGGTTGGCACGAGATAATCTGCGCACGCGGCGTCCGACCAGCAGTATGGGAATCAGCGTCGCCGGGACGCCGAGCACGATCAGCGCCGCCAGTTTCGGACTGGTGGTGAACAGCAGCACCAGCGCGCCGATCATCATCAGGCCGTTGCGCAGGAACATCGACAGGCCGAAACCGATGACCTGGCGCAACTGGTCGCTGTCATTGGTCAGCCGCGACACAATGTCACCGGTGCGCGTGGCGTCAAAAAATCCCGGCGACAAAGTCAGCGTGTGCGCAAACACCGTACGCCGCAGATCGGCAATGACCCGCTCACCGACGGACATCATCAGGTAAAAGCGGGTAAAGGTTGCCACCGACAACACCATGGCTATCGCAATGACGCCGGCCAGCGCCGCATTGAGCATGGCCGGATTGCCGCTGCCGAAACCGGAATCAATCACGAAGCGCAAGCCCTGCCCCAGCGCCAGCACGCAACCCGCGGCGATCACCAGTGCGATCAGCGCACCGGCGACACGCCAGCGATACGGCGCAAGAAACCGCAGCAGGCGCCGCAATTGCGGGACGCTGCCGGCGGCGGGCAAGGTGGTCGAGTGGGTGCTGGCCATGGGATTACGTTAAGACTGGCTCCGCGGCGGAATGGTTCACAAGCGCTGCACGTTGATGCGCACTACAAGTTGCGGCGTATTGAGCGTCACGCTCGCCGGCTTCAGCGATACGATTTTCATTTCATATTCCGCTTCGGCCGGCAGATCCACCCGCATCACCGGCTGCAGCAGCGAGGTCGGCGGCGGCGACGACTCCACCGGGTTGCTGTTCTCCGGGCTGTTGATCTGGAAATCCTGGGTATGGATAACCTTGCCGTCCGCACTCAATGTCGCTCGATAGCTGTCCCACTTGCCAGCTTCCGCACGGTTACCCCAGGCGAAATCGGCATGCAGGGTAAATGCCACCGGATTCATCCCCGGCTTCAACAGGATGCGCACTGGGGCATAACCACCGTCGGCAGCCGGCTGCAGCGGAATCCGCGCCGCTTCCTCGCCGCCGATCAGGCCGTCACAGCCGGCCAGGAAAACGAGCAGTGCCGCAGCAGCCAGTACCCGCCGCATCATCAACGGGAATGTTTGCCGAGGAATTCGGTCAATGCCTTGTTGAATATCTCCGGCTGCTCGACGTTCGACAGATGCGCCGCCGACGGAATGATCAGCAGTTCGGAGCCGCGCAGATTGGCCTGGATCTGCCGCGCCATTTCCGGCGGCGTACCGTGGTCATGCTCGCCGACGATGACCAGCGCAGGACAGTCGATTTCCTTCAAGCGATCAAGCACGTCGATTTTGGCGATGGCTTCGCAGCAGCCGGCAAAACCATTCACCGGAGTATTACGGATGTCGTTGCCGATACGTTCCATGACCGCGGCATTCGCCTTGCGGTACGGATCGGTAAACCAGCGGCCCAACGTGCCCTCGACCAGCGCGTCCATGCCCTTTTCGCGCGCCATGCGCACGCGGTCGCCCCACATCTGTTCGGCGTTCGGCGGCCGGCGACTGGTGGTATCGGCCAGCACCATGCTCTGGAACACGCCGGGATATTTCAGCGCATAGGTTTCGCCGATCATGCCGCCCATCGACAGGCCCACCCAGTGCGTGCGCTTGATGCCCAGTTCGGCAAACAGGCCGTGCAGGTCATCCGCCATCTGATCCAGCGTGTAGGTGCCTCCCGGCGCGCTGCTGGCGCCATGGCCGCGGGTGTCAAAGCGCAACACCTTGTAGCTTTTCTTGAGCATCTCCATCTGCGGATCCCACATCGACAGATTGCAGGCCAGCGAATGCGACATCGTCACCCACGGACCTTCGCCCTCGATGACGCAGTTGATTTCAATACCGTTGGTTTTTATTTTCATGGGTGATTTCCTTATTGATGCGTCCCGTTTTTACTGCGCTTTGATGTTGCCGGCTTTGGCAAGCCGGGTGAAGGTGGCGATATCCGCGGCGATCAGCTTGTCGAAATCCGCCGGTGTGGTCGGGCTGGGCTCAAGGCCGATCGGCGCCCAGCGCTTGCGCAGTTCAGGGTCGCCGAGGATGCGCGTGATCTGGCGGTTCAAGGTGTTGATCAGCGGCCGCGGCGTCTGGGCTGCGGTCAGCACACCGAACCAGAGCACAGAATCGTAACCGGGCACGCCAGACTCGGCGATGGTCGGTACGTTCGGCAGCAGCGTATCGCGCTGCAGCGAGGACACACCAAGGCCGGCAAGTTTCCCGTCACGCACCAGCGCCACCGCATTGGCAATCGGCGCCATGAAAAAATGCACCCGCCCGGTCATCGCCTCGGTCAACGCTTCGGGAATACCCTTGAACGGAATATGCACGACTTCGATTTTGGCCATGCTGATCAGCAGTTCGCCGGCGAAATGCGAACCGCTGCCGGTACCGGCCGAGGAAAAATTGAGCTGGCCCGGTTTCGTGCGCGCCGCGGTGATCAGATCCTTCGTGCTCTTGAAAACAGCGGAAGGGGATGATACCAGCACATACTTTGATACCGCAGACAGCGAAATACCGGCAAGGTCGCGGCGCGCATCGTACGGCAGTTTTTCATAAATGGCCGGCGCCACTGCATGCGCGGATGACACCGAGAGCAGCGTGTAACCGTCGGGATTCGCGCTGGCCGCAAGATTGGCGGCAACCGTGCCGCCAGCCCCCGGGCGATTGTCGACGACGACCTGCTGCCGGAATTCTTCGCTCAGCTTTTGCGCGATATAACGCGCGGTGATGTCCGGTCCGCCGCCCGGCGTAAAACCGACGAGGATGCGGATCGGTTTCACCGGACATTCGCCCGCGGAAGTTCCGCCCTGCTGTGCAGCATGCGCTGTACTCAGCAGTGTGGGCAGGACGGAAATAACAGCCAACGCGATGATGCCCGTCAGCAATTTCATGTGTTCTCCAGACCGGTTACGGTCGACGATCAGGGCGTGCACTATACCAGCCCGAAGCGTTATCACAGCATATGGACCGTCGTGCAAAGCGGTCGCAAGACCCGGCGTTCCCCGTTATGCTTGCGCCTTTTCGCAGGCATGGAATCTTCCGCATGACAACCGCCCAGGAACTGACCGGCCGCGTCGCTCTCGTCACCGGTGCAGCGAAAAATATCGGCCGCGCCATCGCGCTGGAACTGGCGGCGGCCGGTGCCAAAGTTGCGGTCAATACCCGCGCTTCGCGCGCCGAGGCCGAAGCCGTCGCAGCGGAAATTCGCGCCGCCGGCGGCACCGCCGCAGTCTATATCGCGGACATTGCCGATGCCGGTGCGGTGCAGCAGATGTGCGCTGCGGTTGCCGCCGAACTCGGCACGGTGAATATCCTGGTACTCAACGCATCGGTACGCCGTGAAATTCCTTTTACTGAAATGACCTTTGATGAATGGCGTCAGGTGATGGCGATTTCACTGGACGGCTCATTCCACTGCGTGAAAGCCGTACTGCCCGGCATGATCGCCGCCGGCTGCGGCAACATCATCACGCTCGCCGGTGATACTGCGCTGAACGGCGCTGTCGGCAAGGTGCACAGTTCGTCGGCCAAAAGCGGCCTTGCCGGCATGACGCGCGCACTGGCGCGTGAACTCGGGCCCAAAGGCATCCGCGTCAACTGCGTGTCACCGGGGCACTTCGACACCACGCGACCGGCGCACCGCACGGCACGTCCGTCCATACACGACAACATTCCGCTGGCCCGACTCGGTGAGCCTTCGGAGATCGCCGCCACCGTGCGTTTTTTATGCGGAGCCGGCGGTGGTTTCATTACCGGCCAGACCGTGCACGTCAATGGCGGCCAGTGGGTTTCATAAAAATATGAATAAAATCAAATACTTATAACAACACCTGGAGTCAGTGCCATGCAACAGATGCCACCCCCGCGTTTTCCGCGCATTGCGCCGGAGGACTACAGCGAAGAACAGAAAAAAACCGCAGCCGCCATCGTTTCCGGTCCGCGCGGTGAAGTACGCGGTCCGTTCATCACCTTGATGCGCAGCCCCGGTCTCGCCCATGTCGTGCAGCAGGTCGGCGTGTACCTGCGCTTCAAATGCCCGCTCGACCGCCGTCTCGCGGAGATGGCGACGCTGATGGCCGCGCGCCACTGGACACAACAATATGAATGGCAATCACACCATACCCACGCGATGAAAGCCGGACTCAGCCCGGCGATCGCCGACGCCATCGCCGAAGGCCGGCGCCCGGCCGGCATGGCAAAGGACGAGGAAACGCTGTACGACCTGCTGACTGAAGGCCTGCAGAACAAATGCGTGTGCGACGCCACCTACGCGCGCGCACGGGCAGAGTTCGGCGAACAGGGCGTGGTCGAGCTGCTGGCGGTCGCCGGGTATTACGCGATGCTGGCACTGATTCTCAACGTCGCTCGCCCCGCGCTGCCCCCCGGCAAGGAACCGATGCTGCCCTGGTTCCCGTATTAAGCGGGCAACCTGAGCACGCAACCCTCATCGCTGTTCCTGTTGCTGGCACTGCTGGCGGGCCACAGCTTTGCGTCGATGTCGACGCTGGTGCTGCCGGCGGTGGCGCCGGCGGTCGCCCTCGACTATGGTTTTGATCCGTCGCTGATCGGTTACCAGATCAGCACGGTCAGCCTCGGCATGATGGTGACGCTGACGCTGCTCGGCAACACCACCCGCCGCTACGGCGCAGCACGCACCAACCAGTTGGGTCACACGCTGGTCGCCATCGGCATGCTGATCCTGCTCCTGCCATGGAGCGCATTTCTGGTCATCGGCTCGCTGGTGATCGGTCTCGGTTACGGCATGATCACGCCATCGGCTTCACACCTGCTGATGCGTTATACGCCGCCGGAACGGCGCAGCACCGTGTTTTCCATTCACCAGGTCGGCATTCCGGCGGGCGGAATACTGGCGGCACTGATTGCACCTGCGGTTACGGTGTATGCCGGTTGGCGCTGGGCAATCCTCATCAGCGTGGTACTGATCATCAGTGTGGTGGCATTGATGCAGCGCGGCCGGCGCGATTGGGATGACGACCGCGACCGCAACGCCCCGGTGATTACCGCGAATCCCATGGCTGGCGCCGTTGCGATCTGGCGCCTCCCGCAGCTGCGCCTCGCGACCATCGCCGGTGGCTGTTTTTCGTGGGTGCAGTTCTGCACCGCGACTTTTGCCGTTGTCGCCTGCGTCACCACGCTCGACATGAATCTGGTACTCGCCGGCACCGTACTGACGGTGGTGCAAATCGCCAGTGCGGGAGGTCGCGTGCTGATCGGCTGGATCGTCGACCGCGTGCAGGACACCGCGCGCGTTCTGGCATGGAACGCCGCGCTGCTGATGCTGGGCGCGATTGCCGCGCTGGTATTCAATCCCGGTCTGCCGTTGCCCGCGGTGTATGTGTTGTTTGCAGTGCTCGGCGGGGCTTCCGGATGCTGGCCCGGCGCGCTGCTCGCCGAGGTCGGCCGGCTCGCGCCACCAGGACAGGTCAGCCTCGCCATCAGCGGCTCACTGGTGATCACCAATGTCGGCAAATTCGCCGGACCCATCCTGTTCGCCAACATCTATGTGCTGACGCACAGTTACAGCCTGGCCTTCGCCACGCTGGTGGTGCCGGCAGCGGTCGCGCTGTACTGTCTGCTCGCCGCTCGCCGCGGCACCCGCTAAACTGTCGGCATGCGACTGCTGTTGGCGATACTGCTGCTGTGGACTGTAACGGCAAACGCCGCAACGCCGCAGGCGCTTTACAGCGAAAGCTGTGCTCATTGCCACACGCCGGGCATCAGCGGCGCACCGAAACTCGGTGACCGCAGCGAATGGTCGCAGCGCATCCGTCCCGGTATGAAACTGCTCTACCAGGCCGCCATCAACGGCGTGCCCAACACCACGATGACCGCCCGCGGCGGGCACCGCGAGATGAGTGATGCCGACATTCGCGCGATCGTCGACTTCATGATCGCTGCGGCTGCGCTGCCAAAATCGACGCTCACCGCGGCAGCGCGTTACGACGCACTGGGCATCACCGACCGTGAATTCATCCGGCTCGATAGCAATTTCGACGGCGCACTGAAACCCGCGGAAATCAAACACGATCGCGCCCTGGCCGGAGGTTTTTCCCGTTTTGATCGAAATCGCGACGGCAAACTCGACGTCAGCGAATATCAGGCGCTGGAAATGCAGCTTGAACGCGAACGCGCAGCAGTTACAGTAGACGATGCGCAACTCGTCGCTATGGTACGCACGGCGTTGCGTGCGCTGCCGGCTTTTCCGGAAAAAGAAGTAAAGATTGAGGCGGTGTCCGGCGCGGTCGTGCTCAGCGGCGTCGTCCCCGGCGCTGCAGAAGCGCGGCGCGCCTGGCTGGCGACGCGGCGCATCGCCGGCATCAAGACCCTCGATAACCGGCTGGTGTCAGGCGAATTGCTAGCCTGGGACTAAAAACAGCGGTGGCGTCAAGCCAGAATATTGCTGACCTGCTCCTGCCGCAGCAGCTCGTAGACAAAAGCCTCCAGCTCCGGACCCAGCGCATCGCGCACGGAAATCATGCCGATCGGACGGCCGTCTTCGACCACCGGCAGAATCCGGAAGCGGCCTTCGCGCATAAAACCCAATGCATGGGCAAAAGAACGTTCGGGCGAAATGGTTTGCGGATTTGCCGTCATCACCGCGCTGAGCGGCGTGGCCGCGCCGTCGAGTCCGGCAGCCAGCACCCGGAACAGCGCATCGCGTTCGGTGAACATGCCGACCAGCTTGCCGTCATCAACGACCATCAACGCGCCGCCGTTGCGCTGTTTCATCAGGCGCGCGGCCTCGGCCACAGTCATGCTCGAGGGGGCGGTCAGCAGTTCCTGACCTTCGATAATCTCTCGGATCGTGCGTTCGGCCATGTATAGCCTCCGTTCGCGGACAATTAGAAGAAGAAAAATCCGTGCCGCAGGACAACCCGACACCCGTTTTGATGCTACGCGCCGACCACCCTGCGGTCAAACTGCAGACTGGGTCTCAAACCTTTTGGCCTTCACGCATGTATACCGGCAAGTCCATCGACGGCGGACGGCAACCCGGCACCGTGTAGAACATTTCGGCGACGTAGCCGCGGTGATAGTTGGTGTGCATCACCACATGCAACAGGATTTCGCCGCGGGTCATCGCCCCGCGATTGCCGCCGATCAGGGTGTACTCGACGGTTTCGCCGAGGCTGACATCAGATTGCGCGTCGCTCCATGCCACATACCAGGCGTCTGCCTCCTGCAGCAGCCGCCCCATTTCAGCGAGCGACGGATAGTCTTTGGTATTGCGCGCCTCGTAGCCATGATCACGGCCTTCGAGGTGCGCCTGCCAGATGCGATCGATCACATAAATGTGATTCAGCGTATGCACCATGTTCTTGAACAGAGAGGCGCGCGGCTTCACCGCCTCCCCTTCCGGCAATGCCGCAACGGCATCAAACATCACTTTATTCGACCACGCCTTGTAGCGGGACAGCATGCGCGCCGTTTCGGCATTAAGCATTTTTCAACACTCCGTTAATCGCGGTTTCAATCGCCTCTATTTTAATCACCCCGCTTTTAATCCCCCGCATTAATCTCCCTCCAGCTTCGATTCCAGGACCACCTTGGTCCATTTAGCAATCTCCACTTTGACGTGGGCGGCAAACTGTTCGGGCGTCGCCTGTTCAACAGTAATGCCCTGGTCTTCGAGGCGCTTTTTCAGCGGTCCGGCCAATACTTTCGCGCCATCAGCATGTAATTTCGCCAACACCGGCTGCGGCACCTTGGCCTGAGTGCACAGACCGTACCAACCGGTCACGTCGTAACCGGGCACACCCGCTTCGGCGAACGTCGGCACATCGGGGAGCTGCGCACTGCGCACCGCCGAAGTCACTCCCAGCGCGCGCACCCGCCCGGACTTGACCGCGGCCAGTGGCGCGCCGGCGAGATTACCCACCGAGGATTCCATGTGCCCGCTCATCGCGTCGGCCAACGCCGGTGCGGCGCCCTTGTAGGGCACATGTACGATATCGATCTTGACCATGCTCTTGAGAAGCTCGATCGACAGATGCGGCGAGGCGCCCACGCCGGACGAGCCGAAGTTCAGCTTGCCCGGATTTTTCTTCGCGTAATCGATGTAATTCTGCAGCGTCCTGATCGGCATCGACGGATGCACCATGAAAACGTTGGGCACGCCGCCGATCTTGATCGGGAACGCGAAATCACCGATCGGATCGTAGGTCAGCCTCTTGGCAAAGCGCGCCGGCGTGATCGCGTGCGAGCCGATATTGCACAACACCATGGTGTAGCCGTCAGGCACTGCCTTGGCCGTGGCCTCGGTCGCAATATTGCCCGCAGCACCCGGGCGGTTTTCCACCAGCACGTTGCTGCCCCACAGTTCACCCAGCGCCTGCGCCATCATGCGCGCCGTGGTGTCAACGCCGCCGCCGGGGGTGTAACCGACGAGGATGCGCACCGGCCGGCTGCCCGGATAGTTCTGCGCAATGGCCGCGCCTGCAGTCAGCGCAATGCCGACGATGATGATGCGAGCGATATTTTTCATGGGCTGACTCCTCCTCGATGGAAACAAAAAACTCAGGGCTTGATATTGTTGTCGCGGATCACGCGGCCCCAGCGTTCAAGCTCGACCGCAGTCCATTTCTGCAGCTCTTCGGGGCTGCTCACCAGCAGTTCCATGCCGAGCTGCTCACCGAGGTGCCTGCGCACGTCCGGCTGATTGAGCACCTTGACCACTTCGCCATGGAATTTTTTCAGTATCGCCGGCGGCGTTTTCGCCGTGGTGAAAATACCCCACCACGCGTAAGCCGTGACACCCTTGTAACCCTCCTCAATCAGCGTCGGCACATTGGGCAATGTCGCCGCGCGGGTGTCGCCGGTGGTCGCCAGCACGCGCACCCGGCCATCGTTGACAAACGGTGTCACCAGCGCGGTGGAGCCGATGCCGAGGTCAATCTGTCCGCCGATCACCGCCACCGTCATCGGCCCGCCGCCCTTGTACGGTACGTGCACCATCTTGAAACCGCCCGCCTGTCCCGCCAGTGTCAGCGCCAGATGTCCCAGGCTGCCGGCGCCGACGGTGCCGTAAGTCACCGTGTCGGGCTTTGCCTTGGCGACTTTCACCACATCGGTCATGGTTTTGTACGGTTTCGCCGGATGGGTGATGACGCCGTAGGGCGCGCGGCCCACCAGCATCACCGGCGCGAGGTCCTTCAGCGTATCGAAGGGCAGATTCGGCATCAGCGATGGATTCACCGCATGCGTGTCGAACACGAACACATAGGTATAACCGTCGGGATTGGCCTTCGCCGCAATGTCGGTGCCGATGATGCCGGAGCCGCCGGTGCGGTTGTCGACGATGAACTGCTGGCCGAGCGCCGCATTCAGTTTGGCGCCGATCAGCCGCGCCAGCGGATCGACAGTGCCGCCCGGCGGGAAGGGCACGATGAAACGCACCGGCTTGACCGGAAACGACTGGGCCTGCACGCCGCCCGCGATTCCACCGCACAGCATTGCCGCCGCCATCACTGCGCCGACGCCTGCCTTGTTGATCGCTGTCTGCATCGCTCCTCCAGCCGTAAATTATATGTTTTAAAACAATAACTTATGAACAACCGGCGGCGCCTGGTGGACGCCCTTGTTTTAATCGATTTTTGCGTTCGCTTTTTTGATGACATCCGCCCACTTCGCGCTGTCACTGCGCACCAGCTTCCAGAATGCTTCCGGTGTACCGGTCAAGGGCTCGGAACCCAGCGCGAGGATGCGTTCGGTACCAGCGGGCGATGCCACCGCAGCGACAATTTTTGCATTCAGAAAACTGACGATCGCACGCGGCGTGCCCGCCGGCACCACCACGCCATGCCAGGTCGTCGCTTCATAACCGCTGATGCCCGCTTCGGCCAGCGTCGGGATCTCCGGAAAAATCGCCGAGCGCTTCGAACCGGTGACTGCGAGCCCGCGCACCCGACCCGACTTGACATGCGCCGATGCCGAATTGAGGCCCTCCATCATCAGCTGCACCTGACCGCCGACGAGGTCGGTGATCGCCGCGGCGCCGCCCTTGTACGGCACGTGCGTGATCTGCACTCCCGCCATGGTCTTGAACAGTTCAAAACCGATGTGCCCCGGCGAACCATTGCTCGACGACGCATTGAACAACTTGCCCGGATTCTGCTTCGCGTAGTCGACGACCTCGCGGATGGTCTTGAACGGCGTTTTCTGCCCCGCCATCAGCATCATGTGGCCGGTGATGGTCTGCGCCACCGGCGCCAGATCACGCAACACATCGATCGGTACTTTCGCCACCAGATGCGGCGCAATCGCCAGCGAACCGATCGGCGCATAGCCGATGGTGTAGCCGTCCGCCGGCGCCTTGGCCGTCAGCTCCATGCCAAGCAGCAGCGCGCCGCCCGGGCGATTGTCGACAACAACCTGCTGGCCGATTTCGCGCGCGAGCTCGGTGGCCACAATGCGCGCCACATTGTCGGTCGATGCCCCGACCGCCTGCGGCACGATCATGCGGATCGGCCGTACCGGATACGCGGCCTGCGCCGTCATACTCACCAGCAACAACAGCAAACCACCTACGGTTGATCGCATTGCATCACTCCTCCATGACAATTCATGAGCACCGCACCACCCGCGCTTGAAGGCGTCGTCCTGCTTTCGCCACGCCGAGCTTCACGGCGTCGTTTTATTTTTCGCTGGTGATGCCGGCGGCTTTTACTGTCTTGGTCCATTTCGCCAACTCGGCGTGGATGAACTTGCGCGCTTCCGCGGCGCTGTTGCCCACCGGTACTCCGCCCAGTCGGGCAACGCGTTCCCGGACATCCGGCTGCGCGAGGATGCGCACCGATTCCGCATTCAGTTTTTCCACCACCGGTGCCGGAATTTTCGCCGGCCCCATCAGCACCACCCACGAGGTCGATTCATACCCGGGCACGGTGTCGGCAATCGGCGCCACATCGGGCAATTCCGTCGAACGTGTTCTGGAGGTGATGCCCAGCGTTTTCAGGCGACCGCCTTTGATATGCGGCAACGTCGCGATCAGCGTATCGAACATGACGTTAACGCGCCCGGCGAACAGGTCGGGATGCGCCGCGGTGCTGCCCTTGTACGGCACATGCAGCATCTTGACGCCGGTCATCAGCTTGAACAGCTCCGCGCTCATGTGCGGCGAAGTGCCGGTGCCGCTGGACGCGAAACTCACGCCGTCGGGCTTGGCCTTCGCCATATCGATCAGCTCCTTCACCGACTTCGCCTGGAACTGGGGATGGGTCACCAGCACCAGCGGATTGGACGCGGCAATGGTGACAAAGGTGAAATCGCGATCCGAATCATAAGGCAGCTTGTGGATCGCCGGGTTGATGGCAAAACTGAGAGCGACCATGCCCAGCGTGTAGCCATCAGGCGCGGCCTTGGCCACGATATCGGTGCCGATGATGCCGGAGGCGCCGGTGCGGTTGTCGATGACGGCGGTGACACCCCAGCTTTGGGTGAATTTATCGGCAAACATGCGCGCCACGACGTCCGATGCCCCGCCCGGCGGGAACGGCACGATGATGCGTATGGGTCGTTCCGGATATGCTGCTGTCGCGTATGCGGCGTGCAACCATGCGCCCGCTGCGCACACCACTGCCAATGCCACTGCGCCGCGCAGGCGTAATGCCGGCGCGATGCTGCCTGATGCTCCGTTCATGTCACCTCCTCCAGATGAGGCTGCATTGTGGCTCAAGCAGCAGCGATCGTGGAAGACTTCAGTGCGACAACAGGACCGGCATTGCGACATGATGTGGTCGCTCAAGAGATTAAAAATACTTGATTAAAATCAATAATTTATGGTTATGCAGCAGGGGCATAGCGCCCAATTTGGCCGTGCGCCAAAATACGCGCCTCGCGCGACACAAAAATTTATCGGGGGAGACATGAAAGCCACTGCTCAAAGCATCAAAGACAAATCCGCCATCCTCGCATCGCTGCCGATGCGCGCAGATGAAGATCCGTTCGTCGTCGGCATTGGCGGATTTTACCGCCGCTGGTTCAACCTGATCGACGACATGCAGTTGCTGATCGACACCGTCGCCAAAATCAAAACCACCGAGGACGAAGACTGGGTGCCGGTGTGGAGCGCGGTCGGCGCGGAATACGAAAAAAAGGGCGATGCCCTGCTCGCGCGCAAAGACCGCGCCGGCGCACGCCAGGCCTTTGTGCAGGCCAAAAGTTATTACAGCCTCGCGCGCTTCCCGTCCCCGTACTGGTCCGGCTCGTCGATCTGCCCGCCCGACATGAGCCCGATCAAGGCGCAGTCGTACGAGGATTACCTGCGCTGCTACCGCAAATCCGCCGCGCTGCTCCCCGATAAACCGGAAGTCATCACCGTCAAAAAGAACGGCATGAAAGCCACCGGCTACCTGCGCCTGCCCAAGGGCGCGTCGAAAACCAACAAGGTGCCCGCAGTGCTGGTGATGTGCGGCGCCGACATGTACAAGGAAGACCGCGAGAAATATGCCGAGGGCGCGCTGTCACAGGGCATGGCAGCACTGGTCGTCGATGCGCCGGGGACAGGGGAAACCACCTTTCCGCATGCGCCGGAATCGGTGGTGGCCTGGCAGGCCGCGCTCGATGTATTGCAAAAGCGTCCCGAGATCGACGGCAACCGCATTGGCGCTTTCGGCGTCAGCCGCGGCGGGCTGTGGGTCATTCGACTTGCCGCGCACGATGCGCGCATCAAGGGTGTCATCTCCTGTGCACCGGGAGGCACCGGCTACTGGGGTGAAGCGGAAGAACGCGCCGAATGGCGCGCCGCCGCCATGGAACGCGCCCGCACCAACTGGTTCGGCCCGCGCGGCACGCGGCCACCGCTGAAAGAAATCACCGAAGAAGAACAGCGCAAGGAATTCCTGCGCTGGTCGCTGAAAGACCAGGGCCTGCTCGACAAGCTGACCATGCCGATGTACCTGGTCAACGGCAAGATCGACCACCTGACGCCCATCGGCAATCTGTACATGCTGCTGGAGTCAGGACCGGCCGATGGACGTGTCGCGCGGGTTTATGCTGACGATGGTCACATCGCGGCGAAGAATGAACGGATCTGGGCGCCAGCGGCCTGGGCTTGGTTGCGGGATGTATTAGCCAAAGGTATGAAACCGAAAGTGGCGGCCAAGAAGCCTGCCAAAAAGAAGGTGGCTGCGAAAAAACCGACGAAGAAAAAGGTCGCAAAGAAAAAATAAAGCGGCAGCTAATTAACAAAAAAACGGCGCGCTGGAAACGGTGCGCCGTTTTTTATTCCGGTTTGGTAGGGCGGATGAGCCGCGAAGCGGCGTTATCCGCCGAAAGAAAACCATCAATCCCCCAGGCGCTCACCAAACGTCCCATCTGATCCCGCACCACCAGCCCAATCCACCGGATAAACCCCCGTCCGCACCAACCGGTGAAAAGAAGAATACGGCCAATCCGTCACCCGCTCCACCCATCCATGCTTCACCGGGTTAAAGCAGATGTAATCCATATGCGCCGCATAATCACGCTCATCACGAATGGTGTGTTCCCAAAAGCGCCGCTGCCAGATACCGCGTTCATGATTGGCGCGCCGGACTTCGGATAAGGACTCCTTCCGTGGCACGACCTTGGCAAAAGCAGTTTTGATTGCCTTCCAGCGCCCCGAATAATCGGCATCACCGGGCGGCAAGGTCCACAGGCAATGCAGGTGATCCGGCAACACCACCCATGCGTCGATATGAAACGGCTGTCTGTCACGCACGATCCTTACCGCTGTACGCAAAGCATCGACATGCTCGACCAGCAGGCGACGCCGGCGTTCTAGCAGGTTGACGGTGAAGAAATAGGTGCCGCCGGGAACGCGGTTGCGACGGTAGTCCGGCATTGTTGAGGGTCATCCGGTCGTTGCAGGTTTTCCCGTAACGTTATGCCATCCGTATGCGATGACAAGAATTACATGCGGCGGATAACGCCGCTACGCGGCTCATCCGCCCTACGGCCCTTATACCGACTCTCGCAAAACTTCAGCCATGCGTGTTTGCCATCCTGGCCCGGTGGCCTTCCAGCGCGCCAATGTTTCCGGACGCAAGCGAAGGCTGATCGCCACCTTTGAATCCGCCGACTTCGGACGGCCTCGTGGCTTGAGCATTGCCGCTGCCGCTCGGGCACCAAATAACTTGGGCAATACCTCTTTTGCCGGACGCGCCTCTGCGATCATTGCTGCCGTCCATTCAGGATTCTTCCGGAGGGCTTTCTTAGATTTGGCTTGCTTTTTCATATCGATTCACCTCGCGTTTGTTGGCCTTACGCAGACTGATCACCCGGGGCTTGCCATTGCGTGGTGTGAATACAACGCTATGCAGCCGATTTTCAATGAAGCCAAGCACGCAGTAACGACGTTCTCCATAATCTTTGCGCCTGTCTTCCCAGATGAGGGCTGTCGCCCAGTCGAGTTGTTCGGCAAGTTCCAGTGAAAGACCGCGCACTGCAATGTTTCGGCGCTCTTTCTTTGGATCTTTGTCCA
>JAKFUS010000044.1 GCA_021732605.1 Betaproteobacteria bacterium
CACCGAGATGAAACGGGATGGGCAGGCTTTGACGTTGATACGGCGGTATTGACGACTTTAAAATATTAATAAAATCAATTACTTATAACGTAAAATATAATGAAAACCTCCCTCTCCCCGCTTGCGTGGAGAGGGTTGGGGTGAGGGGCTGCGAAAAGTCATTTTGTTAGGCACTCTTAATATGTAATTGCCCGTGCATGCATCACTCCACTGGGATAACCCCTACCCGCATGCCTCATTGATAAGAAGAACTCATCATGACGATTCATTCAAACACCCAGCCGCCTGAGCCGGCAACCAATACAGCGCCGCAATACCCAATGGACGACGGTCCGCTGAGCGCAGCCCAACTGCGACAGATCCGGAAGCTGGCGCCGCGGGGCAAGAAACGCTCGCAACGCTCCAGCCTGCTCGCCCAAAAGCGTACGAAGAAGTGAACCAATTCACCCCGTAACGCCGTCCTTGAAAATCGGACAAAATTGTCCGATAATGCCAATCTGAATCCGGAGTCCTCTGATGCGAGGTAACGAATTCATCCGCAAAGTGCAAAAGTACGCAAAGGCGGCTGGCCTAGTCTGCGAATGGCGTGCCAACCGCGGCAAGGGTTCGCATGGCGTGCTGATCCTTGGAGACCGGAGGACGGTGGTTCGCAATCCCAAGGACGAACTGAAAACCGGAACCTATTACGCAATGCTCAAGCAAATCGGGCTGACCGAGCAGGATCTTCGCTAAGGAGCAGTCAATGCTGCAATTCACCTACCCTGTAAAACTCACCCGCGACCGCAAGGACGGCGGCTATGTCGTGTCCTTCCGGGATATTCCGGAAGCGATCACGCAGGGCAACAACGTTGAGGAAGCACTGTCCGAAGCCGAGGGCGCCCTGCAGGCAGCGATCGAGGCGCGCATCGAAGATGTCCTGGATATTCCGGCCCCGTCCCGCGCGAAAAACGGGGAACGCATGGTTTCAACCCCCGTGACCACCGCACTGAAGGCCGCGGTCTATCTCTCCATGCGGGAACAGGGGGTATCGAAATCTGAACTGGCACGACGCATGCAAATTCATGAGAAGGAAGCGCGGCGCATGCTTGACCCTCATCACCAAACCAAGGTGGTTGCCCTTGAGCGTGCGCTTGCCGTGCTGGGTCTACGAGCTGAGATCGCGGTGAGTTGAGGACTGGGGGTAGCTTTTAAAAAATCTACTCCAGAATCATCAAATGTTGGATTGCAAGGCATGACCCTAATATTTCCCCGATCGCTATTTCACTTATCGGCGCCATTCGGCACGTGAACGCGAAAAATTCAACGAGAAGGCTTCAAATTTAAAATCGACCTCCCCGGGAAGATTTTTTAGTCGCAGAAAATTGGCGAGTCCGTGGTTGATACTTGTCTCAAGCCACGCGAGATCGCATCCCTCATAATATTCCTTCGGCGCAAGTACTTGCAGATGAATTGTCTCCGCTTGCATTAACTCGCTTTCCTTATCAACAAGCTTTGACGCCCTCACATCATAACGGAAAAAGATATATAACACGCCGTATTTCAGGATTTCCATGGCCGCATAGAGAGGGGTGTCGCTGGCAATCTTGAGTTCAATGAACTCATATGCCTTGCTGCCCGTTTTATGAACCAAGTCGATAGCACGCTTTCTATCAGCAGTGGGAGATGTCAATCCCGTAGCCACCGGCACCTGATTGAACCACCCTTTAGCATCCGGCCAGATTTCAACAGGAATATTCACAATCGCCCTCTCGAGGCTTACTTCCGGGCTATCGTTGCCATCACTAATACGCGTTTGCTTTTCGAGGCGCCAAATCTCTCCAGATCTTTGGTGATAATTCGAGCTATCCCAATTTTCTCCGATTTTTTCGTAAATCTCTGCGATAAGCGCCGCAGAGTCGAGTTTAGCCATTGGCATATCTGAAAGCCGCAGGCAACTTGTCTTATGTATGTGATGAGGTGCATTTCCAATATCCTTTAAGCACAACCTGGAATCTATCAAGTCATTCACGCCGTCCAAAATTCCATTACCCATCGAATTTGCGTGGTTGTTAGGCATATGACACTTCCCACCATTGGCCATCGTTTTTCATACTTACGTTCTCGAAATAACTGTGGAATCTATCTGTTGCAAACGAATGTATGGGAACCAGCATCTTCGGCGCAATTGCCTTTGCGAATCGCTGCAGATCTTGCGGTGAGGCATGGCCTGACGTGTGGCAATGCACAAGCGGTATGCCGCGCGCCTTCAGCCATTCACGGAATGTGCGGTTTACCTCTCGTCCCAAGTAACCAGGCCATAAGGAATAGATAAGCGTAGCGCCTTGAAGACATTGAGTTTTCTCAAGATCACGAGTCATAGATGGACGAAACAGCATGACGGAATGGTCAGCGACACGAGCCAATTGCTCCGGGTAGATACGCGCCGCTTTGTAGCGCTCAGCAAGATCAAATTCTCCTTCACGTACAATTTTCTGTTTCTGTGACCAAGGCAGGAAAACCTTGATTCCATTCCAATCTGCCTGAGGAAGTTTTGGGTTTCCTGTGACCCGTAGTATCTCCGCTGTATACATGTCCAGAATGAGTTGCCGGCCGGATTTCATGCAAGCTTTGAAAATAGTAACGAGCCGGTCAATATTCTGGCCTGACGCCCAAACCAGTACCATCCCTTTACTATCGCGGATGTGCTCACCAAAGCAGTGTTCAAGCTCTTGCTCGGTCTTGAATTTACTTTCGGAACCAGTCCGCCCGATAGTGGTTCCCTCCATCAGCAGCACATCAACCGCAGATGGCGGACTATTCAAGAATTGTTCAAAAAGCACCGACTTGCGGCCATGACCTCTGAAATCTCCGGAATAGAAAAGTCTCTGCCCGTCTGCGGAAATGAGCAGCGAATAAGCATCGTAAGCAGAGTGGTCGTTCAGATATGGCGTGATAGTAAACGGCCCGATGGAAAGCGGCTTGAGGGGATCAAGATGAAGGACATTGGTGAATTTCATACCCGTAGGCGTAAACAGCGTGGAAGCATTGAGAATGCGCTCGGTTGCCGCTCCCATCACCATCTGTATGCCCGGAAGAAGGTAACGAGCCAGCCCGTAATGATCAAGGTGCGGATGTGAGATCACAACCGCAAGCAGCGATTCATCTGGATCCCGGAATCCCTCCACTGGCGGGAGACTATCGATTGAGTCAGCGCCGTCAAGAGGGAGTCCTACATCAAGCGCAATCCTTTTGCCATGGGATTCGATTTCGATGCAGGTTCCACCAACTTCTTGCGTTCCGCGATGAATGCAGACTTTCATCGTTCCTCAAAACTCAAGCTGGCGCTGACGCTCAGTGGCTTGCACTTTTACTCCAAAATCCAGCACTACGAAATATATGCGTTATCGCAGCGATGATAGGCATCGACTCCGCCTCAGTCGCAAGCAGATCGTTCCCCTTGCGGCATTCGATATGTGTAGGCCCATCTTCATCCCAGACCACAAGAACCGTAGAACGCGGCTCTCCCAACCAACTAAAAAAGTAGGCTACGCCCTCTTCAACTCTGTCATACCAAAACAGGTCAAACTCGACCCCGTTTGCTTCAGTCTCCCGAAACATTTCAGGCCACGAAGTAATAGGCACAAGGAATTCACTTGCAGTCACTGGCGCAGGAGGAAATACAGCCCTTGCTTTGGTGTCATACGTTTTGTTTTTCATGGCAGTCCCTTCGGCATGCTACTTCTAAAATCAAAGGGGCCCAATATTTAATCACGGACTTTTTTGATTATCAATGATCATGGGTACCGGAGTGGATTTCCTTTTGATCCACAGCTCTGATCCCGCTCACACGAGTTCGATGCGCAGCGACCGTCCTACCGCAGTCGCCGCGCGGCGCAGGGTGTCGAGTGTCACCGATTGAATCGATGGATCAAACAGCCGATCGAGCTGGCGGCGGCTGGTCTTCATCCGCGCGGCCATGGCGCTCTTGGTGAGCCCCCGCTCTTTCATCGCGGCGGCGAGCTGTTCGGCAATCACTTCCTTGATCGCGTGTTCTTCGCAGGCTTCCAGCAGGCCCTGCTCTGCTAAGAAATCGTCGAAAGTCTCTTCGCTCACCTTGCCTTTTTTGCGTTGTGCCATCACTTCACCTCTCGTTTCCGTGTCAGCGCCACAGGAGCTGGAGTCGCTTTCCTTTCACCCTACCACTGTCAGCGCAACGCCCCCACGACCTCCGGATTGCTCGCCACGATCCGTAGCAGTGCAGAAGCCGGTCCCGAAGGCCGCTTGCGCCCCTGCTCCCACTCCTGCAGCGTTCGCAGCGACACGCCGATCAGACGTGCAAACTGGCCTTGGGACAATCCGGTACCGGCACGGGCGACCTGGGCCGACGCGCCGGCCGGAATGACCTCATCCTTTTCTACGGTACCGTCGGCGCGCACCACCCGCCGGCGCCAGCCACCATCAGCGCGTTTGGTGAATTCCGTCTTGCGCGCCCATGCTCCGGCTTTCGCATCCGCCATCAGGGATTTCAGTTCGGCGTTGAGGTCACGCTTCGGGACGCGCTTAATCTTCACGGTTTTTTTCATACCATTGCCTCAGTTCACGTAACACCTTGGGATCGATGTTGTCCTGCACGTTCTTGGCGTACATCGTCACCAGCACGATTTCACCCGAACGCAGCCTCAGAAAATAAATCACCCGCGCCCCGCCGCGCTTGCCGCGGCCGCTGGCCGCCCAGCGCAGCTTGCGGCAGCCCCCCGATCCCGGAATGACATCGCCTGCCTGGGGCTCCGCCATCAAATGAAACTGCAGGCGCGCAAACTCGGCGTCATCGAGCAGGGCTTCGCGCGCCCGCGCAAAGGGTTCCAGCTCGACGAAGGTGAACATCGGGATAATATACGCTTCTGGCGTATATTAAGCAACGACTGCAACACGGGGCGCCAAACTTTCGGGTCGCCCCTCACCCTGCCCTCTCCCCGCAAGCGGGGAGAGGGTGAGTTGCATTTGGTAAGGGCGTTTACTTCTTGGGCGCTTCGGAACCGCCACCCACCATAGCCAGCAAATGCCCAAACTTGCTGCGCTTGGTATCGAGATAGCGGCGATTGGCCTCACGCGGCGGCACTTCAACGGCAACCCGCTCGACCACCTTCAGCCCGTAATCCTCCAGCGCTGCAACCTTGTCCGGGTTGTTGGTCATCAGTCGCACTTCGCGCGCACCGAGGTCGAACAGAATATGAGCACCCGCCCTGTAATCGCGCATGTCGGCGGCAAAACCCAGCGCGTGATTGGCTTCCACGGTGTCCTGGCCCTGATCCTGCAGCGCATAGGCGCGGATCTTGTTGAGTAACCCAATGCCGCGGCCTTCGTCGAACATATAGACCAGCACGCCGCTGCCGGCTTTTTCGATCATGCCCATCGCGGCATCGAGTTGTTCGCCGCAGTCGCAGCGCTCGGAGCCGAACACATCCCCCGTCAGGCACTGTGAATGCAGGCGTACTAGCACCGGCTCACCCTGCTTGATCTCGCCCTTGACCAGTGCAACATAGAGAGTGGTTTCAAGGTTGTCTGCATAGACAATCATCTTGAATTCGCCGGCCTTGCTGGTCGGCAGTACCGTTTCAGCCTTGCGCCGGATTTCGCGTTCATTGTCGCGGTAAGCGACGAGGTCGCTGATCTTGAGGATATGGATGCCGTGCTGTTCGGCAAAACGCTCAAGGTCGGGCATCCGCGCCATGCTGCCGTCGGCATTCATGATTTCGCAGATCACGCCGGCGGGTTTGAGGCCGGCGAGGCGTGCCAGGTCCACCGCCGCCTCGGTGTGGCCGTGCCGCACCAGCACACCGCCATCCAGCGCGCGCAAGGTCTGCAGGCGACCGGGGCGGATCAGGTCAGCGGGTTTGGCGTTGTCGGCAATGGCGACCGCGATGGTGCGCGCGCGGTCCTGTGCCGACATGCCCGAGCCCACGCCCTCGCGTGCGTCGATCGGTGTTGCGAAGGCGGTGCCGAATTTGGATTGATTGCCGGTGTCGTCAGTGATCAGCGAAAGACCGAGGGTGCGCAAGCGATCTTCGGTCAGTGCCAGTGAAATCAGGCCGCGGCCCTGGGTCGCCATGAAGTTGATGACTTCGGGGGTCGCGCGCTCCGCTGCGACAAACAGGTCGCCTTCGTTCTCACGGTCCTCGCTGTCGACGAGGATCACCATCTGCCCGCGCCGCACATCCGGCAGGATCTGTTCGATATTGTGAGTGCTGATTTTGCGGTCGGTCATGGCGCGGTCAATGACCGCAAGATTGCGGTATATCGTAAGTATTTGATTTTGTTAGTATTTTTAACACGATCTACGTCATGTCCGTGGCGCAATCAGTCGCAGGAATTCAGCGCGGGTCACGTCCTTGTTGAATTCGCCGGTGAAGGCCGACGTCGATGCCACCGAATTCTGCTTCTGGATGCCGCGCATGATCATGCACATGTGCTGCGCCTCGATCACCACCGCAACACCCGCGGGCGCCAGTGTTTCCTGGATACAATCGCGGATCTGCACCGTCAGGCGTTCCTGCACCTGCAGCCGGCGCGCATAGGCATCGACCACACGCGGCACTTTCGACAGACCGACGATGCGGCCTTTCGGAATGTAGGCGACATGGGCCTTGCCGAAGAAGGGCAGCATGTGATGCTCGCACAGCGAATACACCTCGATGTCGCGCACGATCACCATCTGCTGGTATTCCTCGGTGAACATCGCCGAGCGCAGGATTTCAGCGGGGTCAAGATCGTAACCGTGAGTCAGGTATTGCAGCGCCTTGGCTACACGCTCCGGTGTCTTGAGCAGGCCTTCGCGATCCGGGTCTTCGCCGACGTCCTTCAGGATGCTGCGGTACTTGTCCGCAATGCTTTTGATGGTCGTCGGGTTGTACTGCTCGATTTTGGAATAGCCATCCATGACGTTTTCTTCCCGCATATTCAGTTCATGCGGCTTCATTTTGATTTCTCAGCGAGTCGAGCACGGATGGATGCGGCGATGCCCGTGGCGTCAAGACCGATGCTGGCCAGTTGCACCGCCGGATCACCCTGCTCGATAAAGCGGTCAGGCAGCCCCAGTTGCAGCACCGGCACCATGCAGCCCTGCTGTTGCAGGGATTCCAGCACCGCACTGCCGGCGCCGCCCATGATCACGTTTTCTTCAATGGTCACCAGCAGCGTGTGTTTTTCTGCCAGTTCGCGCACCAGATCGGTATCCAGTGGTTTGACGAAGCGCATGTTAGCGACCGTGGCGTCGAATTCAGCGGCCGCCGCCAGTGCCGGTGCCACCATCGAACCAAAAGCGAGTATCGCAATGCCACCCTTGCCCTGACGCCGCACTTCACCGCGCCCCACCGGCAGTGCGGTCATCTCCTTTTGCACCGCCACGCCCGGCCCGGCGCCGCGCGGATAACGCACTGCCACCGGAGTGTTCATCTGGAATGCGGTGTAGAGCATCTGCCGGCATTCGTTTTCATCGGAGGGCGTCATCACCGTCATATTGGGCAGGCAACGCAGATAACTGAGGTCGAAGCTGCCGTTGTGCGTGGCGCCGTCAGCACCGACCAGACCGCCGCGATCCAGCGCGAAGATCACCGGCAGATTCTGAATCTGCACGTCGTGGATCAGCTGGTCGTAACCACGCTGCAGGAAAGTCGAATAAATCGCCACCACCGGTTTGTGGCCTTCGCAGGCCACACCCGCGGCAAAAGTCACCGCATGTTGTTCGGCGATGCCGACATCAAAATAACGGTCAGGATATTGCTCGGCGTATTTAACCATCCCTGA
This sequence comes from Betaproteobacteria bacterium, assembly GCA_021732605.1. Lineage (GTDB taxonomy): Bacteria > Pseudomonadota > Gammaproteobacteria > Burkholderiales > SG8-41. The sequence goes on from JAKFUS010000044.1 coordinate 7,783, forward strand.
TCCTTCACGCATCGCCGGCGTGATCGCCACCAGTCGCGGGTCTTTCGCCGCCATGTCGCACAGCCAGTCGCCGAACACCTGCGTGTACGAGGGTTTGCCGCCGGACTTGCCGCTGGCGATACCGCTGGTGTGGTCGAACTTCGACACACCGTGATAGAGGATCGGATCGGCTTCGGCCAGCTTGTAACCCTGGCCCTTGCGCGTGACCACGTGCAGGAACTGCGGCCCCTTCAGGCGCTTGATGTTGTGCAGCGTCGGGATCAGCGAGTCGAGATCGTGGCCGTCGATGGGGCCGATGTAATTGAAACCAAATTCCTCGAACATCGTGCCCGGCGTGACCATGCCCTTGACATGTTCCTCGGCGCGGCGCGCCAGATCACCCAGCACTTTTTCACCGAGGCCCTTGGCAGCGGCATAGAAGCGGCCCGACATCAGCTTGGCCAGGTATTTGTTCAGCGCGCCCACCGGCGGCGAGATCGACATGTCGTTGTCGTTCAAGATCACCAGCAAATCGACGTCCATGTCGCCGGCGTTGTTCAGCGCTTCAAAGGCCATACCCGCGGTCATCGCACCGTCGCCGATGATGGCGACTGCACGGCGCGGTTCACCCTTCAGTTTTGCCGCCACCGCCATGCCGAGTGCGGCGCTGATCGAGGTGCTGGAATGTGCGGTGCCGAAGCTGTCGTATTCGGATTCCGCGCGCTGCGGAAAACCCGAAATGCCCTGCCACATGCGCAGGCTTTTCATCGCATCACGGCGGCCGGTGAGGATTTTGTGGCCGTAGGTCTGGTGGCCGACATCCCACACCAGACGGTCCTGCGGCGTGTCGTAGACGTAATGGAGTGCGATGGTCAGTTCAACCGTGCCGAGGTTGGAGGACAAGTGGCCGCCGGTCTGGCTCACCGAATCAATCAGGTAGGCACGCAGCTCCGCAGCCAGTCGCGGCAACTGGCTGCGCTCCAGCAGGCGCAGGTCGTGCGGTGTTGCCACCGATTTCAGCAGATCGTACATCGGCCTGTCCTGCGACCCCGCCCCGTTCATGGTTAATGTTGCACTCATGTCGCCATTCTCTCAGAACTGGCGCAACACGATGAAATCCGCCAATTGCGCGAGCCGTGCCCCGCGGGCACCGAATGGCGCAATCGCCTTCAGGGCTTGTTCGCGCAATTCGCCGGCCAGTGCTTTTGCCTGCGTAATACCCATGGCGCTGACATAGGTGGGTTTGCCCTGTTCGGCATCTTTGCCGGCGGTTTTGCCCAGCGTGGCCGTCGGCGCCTCGGCGTCGAGCACATCGTCGACCACTTGAAACGCCAGCCCGACGGCCTTGGCAAAGGTATCGACGTGCGCAAATTCGGCTTCGCTCAAGCCGTTGCCACAACGCCCGCCGAGCACCGCCGCAGCGCGGATCAGCGCACCGGTTTTGTGGATGTGCATGAATTCGAGTTCAGGCACGCTCAATGTCTTGCCGACTGCCGCGAGGTCGATCGCCTGGCCGCCGGCCATGCCGCGCGAACCAGCCGCGATCGCGAGCAGTTTGATCATGTCGAGTTGCATCTTGGCGTCATCCGCGAGCCGGTATTCGCCGAGGAGTTGAAATGACAGGCTCTGCAGTGCATCACCGACCAGCAGCGCCGTCGCTTCATCGAACTCGACATGGCAGGTCGGCTTGCCCCGCCGCAGCACATCATCATCCATGCACGGCAAATCATCATGCACCAGCGAATAGGCGTGGATGAGTTCCACTGCAGCACCAGCCACCGTCACCCGCTCGGGATCCGCCTGCGACAGTTCACCCGCGGCATAGGCCAGCAGCGGCCGCACGCGTTTGCCGGCACCGAGCACGGCGTAACGCATCGCTGCATGCAGGCGTTGCGGTGCGATATCCGGCTGCGGCAACGCGCGCTGCAGGAAAGCTTCGATGCGCTGTTGCCCGGCTGCGGCCCAGGACTGGAAATCGGGGGCTGTCACGATGGAAAAAAAGAGGGGGAAAAAGAAAAAAGAGGAGTGCCGAAAAGGATTACTCGGCAGTGCCGAAATTCTTCAGCACGCCGCTTTCCAGAATCTTCACCTGCTGCTGGGCATCCTGCAGCTGGGTCTGGCACAGCTTGAGCAGTTCCGCGCCGCGCTTGTACGCTGCCAGCGATTGCTCCAGCGGCATCTGGCCCTCTTCCATGGCTTCGACGATCTTTTCGAGTTCCGCGAGTGCGGATTCAAAAGAGGGATTAGTTGCGGTGGGAGCAGCCGACGAGGATTTTGTGGTTTTTGTCATGGCGCGCGCAACCCGCGGAAAGGACAGGAAATGTAGCCCAATCAGTGGCTTGCGGTCAATGACGGACATGCCTACGTCCGCATCGCGGCCCTGCTCCGCATTACTTCTGCAGGATGTCGGAAACGGCGCGCGGAATCAGGCTCAGTTTGCCCAGCGGCTTCAATGTTGGATCCTCACTGACAAGACAGATGTCGCGAATCGCCAGCAAAGCCTGCGCCGCAACAGTCTCGCTCCAGAACCACTGCTCAATGGCTTTGGGCGCGAGGTTTCCGGGCTGTGCCGCCACGGCCTCGTAGTAATACGCCTTGATGTCGTCGCAGGCGCGTTTGACAGCCATGCCGACGGTTACGCCCGCTGCAGGTGCCGGCACCGGTTTGGCATCCAGATACAAGGCCACATGGTGTGCCGCATCTTCAATCGTGCCGCCATAGATACCCACGGTGGTACGGCCACGTCTTTTTAGCGCGAGGTCGTACCAGGGTTTCAGCTGCGCGATTTCCCCGAACAGCCCTTGTGCGAGCGCACCGGCTGCCACTTTCGGCGCGGCAAAACTGACCGGACAGGCAAATCCGCTTTCCTGTTCTGCGGCGACTGGCGCATCCTCGGGAAAATCTTCCAGTACCGGACCTGCGGCATGTTCAAACAACGACAACAAGTGTCGCAGCACCTTGCGCTGAAAATCCGGCTCGTTCGGTGCGCCGAAGGGACGTCCCAGCATGAACGGCACCCACAGTGCGCGCGGCGGCTTGATCGCTGCCGTCTGCTCACGAATCAGGCTGATCTGCGCGGTCGGAATGCCTTCGCGCTCCAGGTAGTGTCCCAGTGCGCCCACGGCGCACGTGCAGTTGGGTCAGACAGGGCACAGTAAAACGGCGTCCACCCTGTCCTTTTTCAACAGGCCGGCCAGCTCACGAGCCTTGGGCTCCAGCTTGCGGATCGGCGCAGCACCCATGAACGAGTAATGAATATCCGCAACCGAACCGACAACACCTTCCGACTGCATCTCGCGCAGGCGATGCAGCGGAAAAGCGACATTGATGTCTTCCTGAAACCCGGTGCGGTCAAAATTGACCGAAAGGTGGCTCATCAGTAATTCGTCGGGTGGGGTATCGCCCGGGATCACACGGTAATCCGCAGCCCCGCTGTCAAACGGCCGGTCGCTGCGCAGATGCACGCCAGCCGTAGTGACGATCGCCACCCGGCGCTCGCACAATGGCGGCCCGGACACAAATGGCGTCGAGCCGAAATCCGGCAACTCGCGAATCTTGTCGAGATGATGACCTTGTTCAGTTTCTGAAAAATCCGTCATTCGTGCCATTTAATATCTCCCGGTCAGTAATGCAACATACGGATCAACGCTGGTGTTTGCCCACGTTCCAGCCGCTTTTCGCGAGGTGTTTTTCGCCGACATGGATCGGCTCCTCCTCAAGCGGGGTCGCCATGGTGTCGTTCCAGCGGTTCATGAAGCCGAACATGGCGATGACCGCGACAATTTCCACGATCTGCCCTTCGTTCCAGTGCCGCTTGAGTTCGGCAAACATGGTTTCGTCAACGGCATTGGGTTGTGCCGCGCCGGCAATGGCAACTTCCAGTGCCGCCCGTTCCGCATCAGTAAACAGCGGGTTGCTGCGAAACTCCCATACCGCTTCCAGTTTCTTTTCATCGTAACCCAGCCCGAGCGCCGCCCCGGCCGTGTGCGCCATTCAGTAATGGCAGCCGTGCGCCCGGCTCGCCACATGCGCCAGCATGCGCTTGAACGCCACTGGCACTTCACTTTCGGGATCCCATATGGCCGCCGCCAGTTGTGACAACGCCTGCACCAGTTTCGGTTTGCGCTGCATGATCAGCACGCTGTTGGGCACGAAGCCGAGTACCCTCACATAGGTCTGGAATGCACCCGCGAGTTCGGGTGTGGTTTCCTGCGGCAGCGGCGCTAGCCGCGGATCGGGTCTTTCAGTTTTTTTCATCACGTATCACCTCATGGTTGAAAAACAGTCTGGCCCTGCGATCGGCAGGGCAGGATCATCTAGTTGCCCTTGATACCCGCGGCATTCACCACCCTGCCCCATCGCACCGCCTCGGCTCGCAGCAGCCCGGCGGTCTGCTCCGGCGTCAACGGATCAGGCGAAGCTGCGCCCAGCGACGCATAGGTCTTGCGCACGTCGGATGCCGCGAGCACCTGAATCAGGCTCGCATTGATCCTGTCGATGACCGGTTGAGGCGTACGTATGGGTGCCATGAAAGAAAAAACGCTGGTGACGTCATATTCCGGCGCGTTCAGTTGCTCCGCGAGCGTCGGCAAATCGGGCAGTTCCGCCGCCCGGGTCTTGCTGGCAACCCCCAGCGCGCGCAATTTTCCAGTTTTGATATGGGGCGTTGCAATTGCAATGCCAGGCCAGTACAGCGCGGCTTCCCCTGAAAGCAGTCCGATCAACGCCGGTCCGCCGCCCTTGTAGGGCACATGGAGCAGCACGGTACCGGTCATTTGCTGAAACAGCTCTCCGGCCATGTGCGGCATGCTGCCCGTGCCGAATGTAGCGTAGGCAATATCCTTCGGCCTTGCTCTGGCGAGCGCAATGACTTCGCGCGTGGTTTTGGCCGGCAGTGATGGATGAGCCACCAGGATGTGCTGAACCGCGCCGAGCAGCGCGATCATCGCCAGATCACGCTCGGTGTCATAAGGCATCTTGCGAAATACCAACGGGTTGATGACGTGGGTCTGCAAACCGTCCACCAGCAGCGTGTAGCCATCCGGCGCCGCGCGGACCACCGATTCGGAACCGATCATGCCGTTGGCGCCACCCCGGTTATCCACCGCCACCTGCTGCCCCCAGATCCGGGTCAGCTGCTGCGCGGCAATCCGCGTCAGCACATCGATGTTGCCACCGGCCGCCCACGGCACGATGATGCGTACCATTTTATCCGGGTATGAATTGGTCGGTTGCGCCGCGGCCGGCAACAGGCCGCAAAGCAGCATTACCAGGACCATTTTCGCAGCTGTTTTTGTGGTCATGACTGCCTGCCTCCATGGATTGAATCAATCAGCCCTGACCGGGTACCGTTCATTTTTCCAGGCAGCGCATCATCACAGCCGCGATGTCCGTCAGAGCCGCGCGATCGGGATTCGCCTTGCCGACCAGCCGTAATCCCTGTATCCCGGACACCAGAAAACGGGCCAGGGATGCCACGTCCGCGGACCCGACGATTTCACCGCGCTTTTGCGCGCGCTCCAGCGCGTCACAAAAAATCCCTTCGATGCGCGCTAGACTTTTGCCGGACGCGAGCCGCTGTGGCACGATCCTGCCCGGCGAGTTCGGCGGCGCAATTGCCGATGAAACAGCCGGCGCGCCCCGGGCTGGCAACGATGCGCTCGATCAGTTCGTCGACAAATCCGGCAACGGCCTCGCGCACCGGCAGCGGTTTTTCCAGCGCCGCAGTGATGCGCGCAACCGCTGCCTCCTCGTAGCGGGCCAACGACCGGTGCAGCAGCGCGCGTTTGCCGCCGAATGCAGCGTACAGGCTGGAGCGGCTGAGCCCGGTCGCAATACACTGATTATCAAGTGAGGTCGCCTTGTAACCCTTGGCCCAGAACGCCTGCAGCGCGCGCTCAAGCGCGATATCGGGCTCAAATTCGCGCGGTCGTGCCATCAGCGCACGGCCTCGGCAGCCAGTCCTTCAAGAGCCTTGCCCAGATTCGGCACGATCGCGCATTCGACGGCACCATGCCGGGTTGCGAGAAAACGGGGATCGTTGTAACCCAGCCAGACCTGACCTGCGGCGTCCTGCCATGCCAGTGCCTTCAGCGGCAGGTCAATGCCGGCCGTCTGCGCGCATTCCATCAATGGCGTGCCGCCCAGCGGATTACCGAACACCAGCAATTCCGTGGGACGCAGGGTTTTGCCGATTTTCTGCGCGCCGGCGGCGTGATCTACCCGCAGGAAAATATTCAGCCCCTTGCCCTTTGCCGCGGCTTCAAACCGATCCAGCGTTTCTTTGACCGCATGAGGACTCTTTACGACAACCAGACCGTCCGCAGCCAGCACAGCAGCGGAAATCATCGACAGCAGCAATACCGCGACCACTTTTGAAATATTCATCATCATTCCTCCTGTCGCTTATTTCGCATGCACGCCGGGCGTCCACCCGGATGCGGTCAGATGCTCGCGGGCAAACTCCAGTGGATGCCCTTCGAGCCGGGTAGCGAGGGTGTCATTCCAGCGGTTCATCCAGCCGAACATGGCGATGACCGAGACGATTTCGATGATGCCGTCTTCCGAGTAGTGTTTTTTCAGTTCGTCGAAATGCGCGTCCGTCACTGATGACGGCGCGCCACCAGCGGCCAGCGCCAGACTCAGGGCCGCGCGTTCGGCCGGCGTGAACAACGGGCTGGACCGGAACTGCCACAACGCATGCAGCTTCTCATCAGCGACCTTGCCGCGCTCGACGGCACTCTCGGCGTTATGCGCCGTACAATAACGACAGCCGGCTGCGTTGCTGACGACCTCGGCGATCATGAAACGCAACGCCGGGGGTATTTCACCGGCATCCACCATGACCGCGTCACGCAGTTCGCGCACCAGCCTGAACACCCGTGGCTTGCGGGCCAGAGTCAGCCAACTGTTGGGCACATAGCCGCGCTGCTTGCTGGCTTTTTCGAAATCGGCGGCAAGCTCCGCCAGACGATCCGCCGGTGCGGGTGAGACTCGGGACATGGCACTTCCTCCTGATGGTGTGCGGGCAAATCGCTGATTTGACCAAGACATTACTTTTGGGGTTTCCGCTATTAATCGCTGAATCATTATAGAATGATCATTCTAGGCTGCAATCAGCCAAGCCGGGCATTAACAGCTACTCTACAATTGTCGGTGGTAATTCATGGCAAGGTGCCGTATGTAAGGATCACGGTTCCTTGCCGACCTATTTGGCACGCCCCGGCAACACCCGTTCGGGTTTACGCATTTCCAGGAGTTTATTGATGCACGCCACCCTACCCCTGATGGAAATCAGTGATTTCCCGGCAATCCGTCGCCGGCAAACTGAAACCCTGCAGGTCAATCTCGGCTACAAGTGCAACCAGAGTTGCCTGCATTGTCATGTCAACGCAGGGCCCACCCGCACCGAACTGATGACGCTGGACACGATCGATGAAGTCATCGACTATCTCCAGTCCGCCGGCATCAAAACCCTGGACATCACCGGCGGCGCGCCGGAACTGAATCCGCATTTCCGCATTTTGGTCGAGGCTGCGCGCAAACTCGGTGTGCGCGTCATTGACCGCTGCAACCTGACCATCCTGTTCGAACCTGGCCATGAAGATCTGGCGAAATTCCTCGCCGGTCAGCAGGTTGAAATTACCGCGTCGCTGCCCTGTTATCTCGAAGACAACGTCGACCGCCAGCGGGGCAAGGGCGTGTTCGACACCAGCATTCGAGCGCTGCAACTCTTGAACAGCCTCGGTTATGGACAGCCCGGCTCAGCACTGCAGCTGAACCTGGTGTATAACCCGCAAGGCCCTGTGCTGCCACCGGCGCAGCAACAACTGCAGCAGGATTACAAACACCGACTGTCCGCCAGCTACGGCATCGTGTTCAACGAACTCTATGTCATCACCAACATGCCGATCCAGCGCTTTGGCAGCACGCTGGTATCCAAAGGCCAATTCGAGCCGTACATGAATCTGCTGAAAAACGCCTACCAGCCAGCCAATCTTGAGACCGTGATGTGCCGCTCGCTGCTGTCGGTGGACTGGCAGGGCTACGTTTACGACTGCGACTTCAATCAGATGCTCGATCTGCCACTCGACTGGCAAGGCCGGCAACGCCCCCATCTGCGGGAACTGATCGACGCCGATCTGGAGCGCAATCCGATCGTGGTCAAGAATCACTGTTACGGCTGCACCGCCGGCCAGGGTTCGAGCTGTGGCGGCGCCCTCGGCGCCTGATTATTATCATCACTCCACAGACAGGAATTGATTCATGATTCCGCACCATGTTGTTGCCGCTTTTTTCTCGATAATTTTGCTGGCAGTATCCGGCGCAACTCTCGCACAGACCGGCACGCTGCAATTCGGCGTCGGACTGTTTCAGCCAGACAAGGAAAAAAACGACGCCACCTATCGCCCGCTTGCCGACTACCTGTCGCAGCAACTGGGCCGGAAAATCGTGCTGCGCACCGTCGACACCTGGGAAGGACTCGCACTGTCGCTGGCCAATGGTGAAACCGACATGGCGCTGATGGGACCCTGGGGTTACGTGCTCGCCAACCACCAGGCGGGGGCGCAGGCCGTATCCACCATTCTCTATGAGGGCAAGCCAGAGTATTTCGCGATCATGGTGACGCACCCGAAAAGCGGCATCAACCGCATCGAAGACCTCAAGGGCAAAACCTTCGCCTTCGGTGACAAAGGCTCGACGTCCGGTTACCTGATCCCCTTTCATCATTTCCAGCGCTTGGGCATAGACCCCGACAAATTCTTCAGCCGGGTCATTTACACCAAACATCAGGCCATCGAAACCCAGGTCACCCGCGGCGAGCTCGACGCCGGCGCGGACTATAACCGCAACCGCGACGCGATGATCGCCGAAGGACTGATCAAGGCCGCTGACAGCAAAATCATCTGGACTTCCGCGCCTCTGCCCAATGATGCCTTTGCACTCAGCGCGACGCTGGCCAAAGACCAGGCCTTCGTGGCGCGGTTACGCAAGGCACTGGACGCCATCGGCGGGCAACTGAAAACCAATCCTTCCCTGCTGCCGGCGCGGTATACCGGCTTTGTCACCAAAGACAACACGTTTTATGCGCCGATCCGCGACGCCGGCCTCGAAACCGGAAAACTTGCACCGCAGAAACGGTAGCTGTGTTGTCGCGCACAGGCGAAGACCGGGCGCTGTGGCTGTACCTTTCCGCTTACGCACTGCTGGTCATCATCATCGTCTGGCAATTTGTCGCGGCCGGCGACTTCTCGCTGGGCCGCCGGCCTTGGGAAAACCTGCAGAAGACTGCAGCCGAGTTTTCCCAGCCGAGTTTCCTCAACCTGTGGTTCGGCAATCCACGGCTCGAATACCGTGCGGACGACGGACGGGTACTGCGCGTCGAGGATCAGCGCGGGCGCGAAGCGCAATTCCTCGCGAGCCTCGGCCGCGCCATCTGGACCACATTCCAGATTGCCACGCTGGGCTCGTTACTGGCCGCCCTGCTCGCCGCACCATTCGGCCTGGTGGCGGCCAAAAACATGGCGGTATCGCCGTGGGTCGCGCGTCCGGCGCGTTTGCTGCTCAGCGTATTCCGCTCGATCCACACGCTGGTGTTCGGCCTGATCTTCGTCGGCGTGATCGGGCTCGGCCCGATGGCCGGTGTAATGGCCATTGCGGCACATTCGTTCGGCAGTTACGGCAAACTGTACGCGGAAGCCATCGAGGCCGCGGACGCCCGGCTGATTCAGTCCGGCACGGCGCTGGGGCTGAGCCCGCTGCAAACACTGGTACACGGCCTGTCACGTACCATGCTGCCGCGCTGGATTTCCGTGCATCTCTATATCTGGGAATTCAACGTGCGTGATTCCACCGTGCTGGGCTTGATCGGGGCCGGTGGACTGGGCCTGCTGATATCGGAGGCAGTATCGCTGTTCCAGTGGGGACGCCTGGCGACGATCCTGCTCGCCATCGTGGCACTGGTCGCCGCATTCGATGCGGTAAGCCGCAGAATCCGCCATGCAATCAACCGGCCGCGGGAGACCTGAGTCATGAACCAGCCGCAACCCGGACGCAGTTGCCCGCTGCATTACCGCTACGCCCCGGCGTCACTGAACCGGCCACCGGAGATCATCGCCGATACGCTGTATGTCATCGGCGGCCTGTATGGCAATTTATCCGCGCTGCAGGCTGTCACTGCCCTCGCTGCCGCCGAACCGGGTCCGGTGTCGCTGGCCTTCAACGGCGACTTCAACTGGTTCAACAGCGATGCAGCCGGTTTTGCCGCGATCAATGAAGGTGTTCTGGCGCACCACGCACTGCGCGGCAATGTCGAAACCGAACTGGCCGGTGAGGACGATGCGGCGGGCTGCGGTTGCGCCTACCCCGACAGTGTCAGCGATGCCGAGGTCGCACGCTCCAACGCCATGCTCGCGCAATTGCGCG
>JAKFUS010000057.1 GCA_021732605.1 Betaproteobacteria bacterium
TGGTAGTGAACGGCAAATGCACGAGACCTTCCTATGGTACCATCATAATCTTGGATAACATAGACAAACCCATGATTACAAAACAGGTTTATTCTGTTTTGTAATCATGGGTTTGTCTATGTTATCCAAGATTATGATGGTACCATAGGAAGGTCTCGTGCATTTGCCGTTCACTACCAAGGAGCCTGAGTTGAAACCACGCATTGTTTCGATCCTGCGCAGAGTATTTCCGGCACTGATTGCGGCGTTTGTCTTGAGTGGATGCGTTTCGCTTTCCGAGCCCGAGGGTCCCCTGCGGAAGGAAATTATTTTCGCTGTGACCGATATCAATGAATTGATCAAATTCAATGCCGGCCAGCCGCGGCGCATTCTGGCAACTGTTGCAGTAGTAGGGCTACAGCCCGGTGAAAATATAATGGGTATTGATTATCGAGTGGCCCGTGGTGTGCTGTTCGCGCTTGGCAGCAGCGGAAGGATCTATACATTGAACACCGCGACTGGTGCGGCAACACCAGTTGGCGGTACCCCATTAGCCGTGCCGTTGTCAGGCCGCGAGTTCGGTTTCGATTTTAACCCCACTGTGGACCGTATCCGGATCGTCAGCGATGCGGGCCAGAATCTGCGTGCGCATCCGGACACTGGTGCGGTGGTCGATTCTGATGCTGCTGCACCTGGCCTGCAGATAGACAGTGAACTTGCTTATGCCAAAACCGATGCAAATTTCGGTAAAACGCCTCGTATCATGGCGGCCGGTTATACCTATAACAAGACCAATGAAAAAATCACCACCAATTTCGCCATTGATGGCGGTTTAGGCTTGCTGGTTACCCAAGGCACCCGCGAAGGCGCCATGCCAGCGGTATCTCCGAACACCGGGCAGCTCTATACCGTGGGGTCATTGAATGTCGGAGTGCTTGATCGTGTGTCATTCGATATTTCGGACATCAATAACGTTGCATTTATTGCCGGTACTGCGAAGGGTGCCGATGCCTCCAAATTTTATCTGGTCAATCTGGCTACCGGCACCGCTGCATTCATCGGCACTATAGGTGGCGGTAAGGCTGTTCGCGGAATTGCGATAGAACCCTGATGCCCAATTGCCACAATCACAATACCTGCGGCGCTGACAGGCAGTAAAAAAGGGGGGTCGGTGAAATTCCGCAAACTCGAAACGCGCATCGTTGTTTTTTTTGTTGCGTTGCTGGTGGCGGTTCAAGTCACGGTTTTCGTATTGGTCAGTGCCGCCAATCAGCGCATTGCGCGCGACGAAGTGGCTTATCAGATCGGTGTCGGTGAAAAGGTATTTAAACTTGTTGTCGAGCAGAACGGCAAGCAGCTATCGCAGGCTGCGTCAGTTCTCGCTGCAGATTTCGGCTTTCGCCAGGCAATCGGCACCGACGATGTGGCGACCATTGCTTCGGTGCTGGAAAATCACGGTACGCGTATTAATGCCAGTATCGCCATGCTGGTCGGACTAGATGAGAAAGTCGTGGTGGATACCCGCAACCCGGAGCTTGCCGGGGAGGCTTTTCCGTTTGCCGGTCTTATCAGCGGGGTGCGGGAACGCGGCCAGACCAGCGCAGTGGTGTTGATTGACAAACAGCTTTACCAGCTGGTAGTGGTGCCCGTTTTGACTCCATTGCCTGCCGCCTGGGTGGCAATGGGCTTCGCGATTGACGACAGCCTTGCGAAAAACATGAGCGCATTGACGTCCCTCCAAGTGTCTTTTCTCGCGGGAAGCGCCAGTAGCGGCTGGCATATTGGTGTGTCCACGCTACCGACTGCTTTACGCGGCGAATTGACCGGAGGGCTGGCTGCCATCCTTAAGGCGGGAGACATCGATTTCAGTTTGCAAATGCGCGACACGCAATATGAAATCCGGGTAATTGAGCTGGCAAAGCAGGGCGACCTGCAGATTGTTGCGGTGCTGCAAAAATCTCTCGAAACAGCACTCGAGCCATTCAATCAGTTGAGCCGTACTCTGCTGTTCCTTGGCATTGCCAGCATCCTGGCTTCGCTTGTAGGCAGTGTTTTGGTTGGACGCAGCCTGGCGCGACCGATCAACCGGCTGGCGCAGTTTGCTCGGAGAATGCGTGATGGGGACTACTCGCAGAAAATCGATATCCGGCAGGACGACGAAATTGGCGAACTGGCGTCAAGCTTCAATCACATGCGTGAGGCGATTTCTGTTCGTGAGGAAAAAATACTTAAACTTGCTTATCAGGATAGTTTAACCAGTTTGCCTAATCGTGCACTGTTCAATGATCGTCTGGAAACCGCACTCAAGGCAGCGGAGCGCGCCAAGACGCCGATTACCATCCTAATGATGGATCTTGATCGTTTCAAAAACGTTAACGATGCGCTCGGCCACCCAGTCGGGGACATGGTGCTGAGAGAGATTGGCGCAAGATTGCAGACACTGCTGCGCAAGTCCGATACCGTTGCCCGCCTCGGTGGAGACGAGTTTGCCATCATTCTGCCCGAAGCCGGTATTGTGCCGGCTCAGGAAATTGCTGCAACCATACAACGCGCGCTGGAGAAACCAATCCTGCTGCAAGGGCAGCCGCTGGATGTGGGGTCGAGCATTGGTATCGCCAGTTATCCTGAGCACGGAATCGACTCCAGCACGCTGATGAGTCATGCCGACATGGCCATGTATGTCGCCAAGCGCAGCAACCGGAGTTTTGTCGTTTATAACAACGATTTCTACCAGCCACGGGAAGATCTGCTGCGGTTGCTGGGGGATTTGCGTCTTGCGCTCGAGCGGAACGAGTTCGTTCTTTACTATCAGCCTAAAATCAACCTGCAAACCGGAAGGGTGCGGCATGTTGAGGCGCTGATTCGATGGATACATCCGCAACGCGGATTTATTTCTCCGGCCGATTTCATTCCATTTGCAGAACATACCGGCTTTATCCGGAACATCACACGGCGCGTCGTTGAGTTATCCATTCGCCAGTGCAAAATATGGCAGGATAAGGGGCTGGACATCGCGATTTCATTTAATATTTCATCCCGCGATTTGGTCAACCCGGAACTGCCTGATCTGGTCGCAAAGGAACTGGCCGACACAGGGTTAGAGGCTCGTTATATTGGCATTGAAGTTACTGAAAGCGGCTTTATGGAGGATCCGGCGCTGGCGCTGAACATCCTGACTCGGCTCGACAAACTAGGAGTGCGATTATCGATTGACGATTACGGTACGGGTTATTCGTCTCTTTCTTATATAAAGCGTTTGCCTGTGCAGGAGTTGAAGATAGATCAATCTTTTGTCAAGAACATGGTCTTGGACAAAAGTGATGCTGTCATCGTCAAATCCACTATCGATCTTGGTCACAACATGGGATTCACTGTTGTGGCGGAAGGGGTTGAAGACCAAGCCAGCCTGATGTTGTTGAAGGAGTTTGGCTGTGATCATGCTCAGGGTTATTTCATGAGCAAACCGTTACCGGTGCAGAATTTTGAGGAATGGATGGCATCGCGGGAATCGTCCGACACACCCGCGATTGCGCGGTAACAACATGAATAAACGGTTGAAACAAATGCGGGTAGTGTTCTGACCAAGAGAGATGCGCAGGGTCTGAATAAAAAAACGGCCGGGGTAACCCGGCCGTTTTTATTGAAACACTTGCGGTTTACAGCAGCGGCACGATCAGCAGCGCCACGATGTTGATGATCTTGATCAGCGGGTTGATCGCGGGGCCGGCAGTGTCCTTATAAGGGTCACCAACGGTGTCACCAGTCACCGCGGCTTTGTGCGCCTCGGATCCTTTGCCGCCATGGTTACCGTCCTCGATGTATTTCTTGGCGTTGTCCCAGGCACCGCCGCCGGTGCACATGGAGATGGCGACGAAGAGCCCCGTGACGATGGTGCCCATCAGCATGCCGCCGAGGGCCTGGATGCCGGCATCCTTGCCCATCAGTGCGCCGACGATGAAGGCCACGGCAACCGGAGCCAGCACTGGCAACAGCGACGGTGCAATCATCTCCTTGATCGCTGCACGGGTCAGCATGTCCACGGCACGCGAATAATCGGGCTTGGCGGTGCCTTCCATGATGCCGGGGATTTCCTTGAACTGGCGGCGCACTTCAACAACCACCGAACCCGCAGCGCGACCGACCGCTTCCATCGCCATAGCACCAAACAGGTAGGGGATCATGCCGCCGACAAATAGGCCGATGATGACTGCCGGGTTCGACAGGTCGAAGCTGACAATGCGCCCCGTTTCCTCGATCTTGTGGGTGTAATCGGCGAACAGTACCAAGGCGGCCAGGCCGGCGGAGCCGATGGCGTAACCCTTGGTCACCGCCTTGGTGGTGTTGCCCACGGCATCCAGCGGGTCGGTCACTGCGCGTACTTCTTTCGGCATATCCGACATCTCGGCGATGCCGCCGGCGTTGTCCGTGATCGGGCCATAGGCGTCGAGGGCCACGATGATGCCGGCCATCGACAGCATGGAGGTCGCGGCAATGGCGATGCCATAGAGTCCGCCCAGCGTGTAGGAGACATAGATTGCTGCGCACACCGCGAGTACCGGCCATGCGGTGGAGCGCATTGACACGCCGAGGCCGGCAATGATGTTGGTGCCGTGACCGGTGGTTGAAGCTGCGGCGACATGCTGCACCGGCGCGTACTGGGTGCCGGTGTAATACTCGGTAATCCACACCAGGAACGCGGTCAGCACGAGGCCGACGACGGCACTGCCGTAGAGCTTCATCACCGACAGGTTCGGGTAATGCTCGCTGATGTTGCCGAGCATCCAGCTGGTGATCGGGTAGAACGCGATCAGCGCCAGCACACCGGCGACGATCAGGCCGCGGTACAGTGCGCCCATGATGTTTTTGCCGTCGGAAGTCTTGACGAAAAACGCACCGACGATGGAGGCGATGATGGCGAAGCCGCCGAGCACCAGCGGATACATCACGGCGCCCTGGACGATTTCGGGTTTCGGCAGCATCAGCGCTGCGAGCACCATGGTCGCGATGATGGTCACCGCATAGGTCTCGAACAGGTCGGCGGCCATGCCGGCGCAGTCGCCGACGTTGTCACCGACGTTGTCGGCGATCACTGCCGGGTTGCGCGGATCATCTTCCGGAATTCCAGCTTCGACTTTACCCACCAGATCGGCGCCGACGTCGGCACCCTTGGTGAATATACCGCCGCCCAGACGCGCAAAAATCGAAATCAGCGACGAACCGAAGGCGAGGCCGATCAGCGGTTTGATGACGTCGCTCATCTTGACGGCGGGACCTGCCGTGGCGGTCAGGTACCAGAAAAACAGCACCGTGCCGAGCAGCCCCAGGCCGACCACCAGCATGCCGGTGATGGCGCCGCCGCGGAACGCAATGTCCAGCGCCGGGTTGATGCCGTGGCGCGCGGCCTCAGCGGTTCGCACATTGGCGCGTACCGACACGTTCATGCCGATGTAGCCGGCAAGACCCGACAGCACGGCGCCGACAGCAAAGGCCAGCGCAGTGGTTGCGCCGAGCGCGATCCAGATCAGCACGAACAGTACCGCGCCGACGATAGCGATGGTGGTGTATTGGCGATTCAAGTAGGCTTGCGCACCTGCCTGAATAGCAGCGGCGATTTCACGCATGCGGTCATTGCCATCGGGCTGCGCAATGATCCAGCGGATCGACACGACGCCATAAACGAGCGCGGCGAGGGCGCAGACCAGCGCAAAGATCAAACCATTCGTCATGATTACTCCTAACCTATTGTTTTAACTGAATAAATTTTGCCGGCGCGGAGCCGGGGCCGCGCTAGGGTGCCTTTATTTCGGTCAGAACGCAAGACCCAGAAGCGGCACTTCAGACGGAACCCGCATTATAGAACTGCTGATACCCCGCTTGCACCCTCTGCAAAGCGCCGGCGGCGGCGCACCGAAGTCATGGTAAGGACCGGAATGCGGACTACAGGCGCCGGGTGACCGGTTTGAGCTTCAGGTGTGCATGCACCGGCAGGCCGTCGGCAAACGGCGGCCAGGCTTCGCCGCGGATCAGTGGCGTGAAATAGGCGCGGGCGCGGGCCGTCAGTCGATAGCCATCTGCAGTGAGGAAACTGCGGGGCAAGCGTTTTTCGCGGTTCATGATGCCGGCCAGAGCTGCGGGTGCAATGCGCCAGCGATAGGGGTGGTCGCCGGTGCGTGCGATCACCGGCATCACATCGCTTTTGCCCTGCAGCGCATAAGTCACCGCGGCGCGGCCGACGGCATAGGCCTGTTCGACATCGGTTTGTGACGCAAGGTGGCGCGCCGCGCGCTGCACGTAATCAAGCACGCTCCAGTGCACTTTCACCTTCAAGGATTCACGCACCATTGCTGCGATCAGGGGGGCAACGCCGCCCAGCTGTTCATGGCCGGGGATGCCGTCGCAGCCGACCTGGGTCAGGCGGCGGCCGTCGCGCAGTTTCACGCCTTCGGCGACAGCGATCGCGCACCAGCCATGTTTTGCAATCCGCGCGCGCACTGCGGCAAGAAACCGTTTGCGCTCGAAATGGATTTCAGGAACCAGTAGCAGCAGCGGAACGTCTTTGCCGACGGGCAGCGCCAGGCCGCAGGCTGCGGCAATCCAGCCGGTATGGCGACCCATCACTTCCATCACAAAAACCTTGGTCGAGCTGTGGGCCATCGACGCCAGGTCGGCCATCGCTTCGCGCAGGCTGGTGGCGGCGAATTTGGCCACCGAGCCGAAACCAGGGCTGGAATCGGAACCCGCGATGTCGTTGTCGATGGTTTTCGGCACCGCGAGTGACAACACGGGATACCCGAGTCGAGGCAGGATCGTCGCGACCTGGTGCGCGGTTTCCGCCGAACCGTTGCCGCCGTTATAGAAAAAGTAACCAATATTGTGGGCGCGGAACACATCAATCAGGCGTTCATACTGTGCACGGCCCTGCGGCAGCGGAGACAGGTCGAAACGGCAGGAACCGAAAGCGCCGCCGGGGGTGTGCATCAGCGCGCGGATGGTTGCGGCAGATTCAGCTGTGGTATCGACCAGGTCTTCGGCCAGGGCGCCGAGAATGCCGTTGCGTGCCGCATAGATGTGGCCAATGAGGCGGCCGCTGCGCCGCGCCTGTCGCGCGGTTTCGATCACGCCGCAGGCCGTCGCGTTGATGGTAGCGGTGACGCCGCCCGACTGGGCGTAGAGAGCGTTGGGCGCGCGCAAGGAGTGACCGCGTGGTGGTGATTACCGCGGTTTGCCTGCTTCGATGGCGGCGAAAATAGTGTCGCGGATCTGTTCGACCGAACCCATGCCCCGGATGTGTACGTATTGAGGGGCGCGTGGTTCGCCGTTGGTACCCCAGCTGACGTAATAATTGATCAACGGTTTGGTCTGGGCATGATAAGTCGTGATGCGTTCCTTGACCGTCGCCTCGTTGTCGTCGGCGCGCTGCACCAGCGGTTCACCGGTGACGTCATCCTTGCCGGCAACGCGCGGTGGGTTGAAATCGATATGGTAAGAGCGTCCCGATGCCGGATGCACACGGCGGCCGCTCATGCGCTTGAGAATTTCGTCATCGGCGACTTCGATGTTAATCACGACATCGATGTCGATATTGGCCTGGCGCAGCGCCTCGGCCTGCGGCAGCGTGCGTGGAAAACCGTCCATGATGAAACCGGGGACGCAGTCCGGCGCCTGGATGCGTTCCTTGACCAGAGCGATGACCAGTGGATCCGGCACCAGTGCGCCGCGCTCCATGTAAGAGCGGGCTTCGTTTCCGAGCGGTGAGTTGCTTTTCATCGCCGCGCGCAGCATGTCTCCGGTGGAGATCTGCGGAATCTTGTAGCGCTGAACAAGGAATTGGGCTTGCGTGCCTTTGCCGGCGCCGGGGAGGCCGAGTAACAGTATGCGCATGAAAGAATGGTGCTGGATTGGTATGGAAGGGGGGCAAGTATAGCTGCGCTGCCGAATCCCGCAAAATCAGCGGCGCAACAACTGTTGCACTTTGCGTAAATCTGCAGGTGTATCGACGCCAGGATGCGGGGCTGCGGCACTGATCGCGACACTGATGCGGTAACCGTGGGCCAGCGCCCGCAACTGTTCCAGCGCTTCAGCACGTTCAATGGCTGCCGGTTTAAGTTTGGCGTAGGCGCGCAGGAAACTGCAGCGGTAGGCGTAAATGCCGATATGGCGCAATGCGGGCAGGGTTGCGGGCAGCTTGCGTAAGCCTTTAGCCAGTATTGCGGGCGAAAACGCGTCACGCGCATACGGAATCGGCGCGCGGCTGAAATACAGCGCATAACCTTGGTCATCGAGCACCACCTTGACCACATTCGGATTGGCCATGTCTTGTGCATCGCGGATGCGACTGACGGCAGTGGCGATGGCAGCGGCGCGGTGCGCAGCAAGATTTTCAGCAACGCGGCGGATCAATGACGGAGCAATCAGCGGTTCGTCGCCCTGCACATTGACAACAATGGCGCTCGCGGCCAGTCCGAGTTTTGCCGCAACTTCGGCCAGCCGATCGGTGCCGGAAGCGTGGTCGCGGCGCGTCATCAAGGCCTGGTAACCGTGGGCATCGACTGCGGCGGCTATGCGCGCGTCGTCAGTGGCGACGATGATTTGTGCAGCGCCGCTTTTTGCGGCTCGTTCCGCGACACGCACCACCATCGGCTTGCCGCCGATGTCGGCCAGCGGTTTTCCGGGGAAACGCGAGGAGGCGAAGCGGGCGGGGATGACTACGGTGAATTTCATGGGGACTGGTGACTGGTGATTGGTAAATGGTAACTGGTGACTGGTGATTGGGTTTTGCCAATTACCAGTCACTAGTCACCAGTCACCGGTTCAAAGCTCTTCTTCCGCAGGAACCTTGCGCGCATCTTCTTCCAGCATCACCGGGATGCCGTCCTGTATCGGATAACCGAGGCGACAGGGTTTGCACAGCAGTTCATTGGCCGCCTTGCGATACAGCAGAGGGCCCTTGCAGAGCGGGCAGACCAGTATGTCGAGCAGTTTGTCATCCATGGCGGCGGGCCTGTGCGAGCCGGGCGATGATGGTGGCGCCCAGTGATTCATCGGGTACGGCGTTGACGACCAGCGCCCAGTGGCGCGTAGTGGCGAATGCCGTGCATTTTACCGCATCCTTTTCGGTCATCACGACCGGATGGTCGCCGGCGAACTGCAGGTCCTGCGCAGTGTAAACGTGATGGTCGGGAAATGCGCGGGTACTGCAATCGAGCCCGAGGCGCTGCAGCTGCGCAAAAAACCGCGGCGGATTGCCGATGCCGGCGATGGCGTAGACCTGCTGACCTTGGAAATACGCCGCTGTGACGGGTTGTTGTCCATCATGCAGGTTGCGGAAGGTATCGCCTTGTAATTGCATTCCAATTGAATACGGAAAGCTGCCTGTGCTATCGCCACCGTTGACGACTACGGCATCCACTGCGGTCAGCCGTGATGCCGGTTCGCGTAACGGACCCGCCGGCAAAGGCCAACCGTTGCCAAGGCCGCGAGCACCGTCGATGACTGCAATCTCAATATCACGCGCCAGCCGGTAATGCTGCAGGCCGTCGTCGCTGATGATGACATCGACCTCGGGATGTGCGGCGCGCAGGGCACGCGCAGTGGCGGCGCGATCTGTGCCCACCCACACCGGGCAGCCGGCGCGTTGTGCCAGCAGGCAGGGTTCGTCACCATAATCTGCAGCAATGCCGTTCGCGATCACGGCACGTGAGTCGCTGCGTGCCGAGCCATAACCGCGGCTGATGATGCCCGGTCGTTTGCCGCGTACGGCGAGGTATTGCGCCAGCCACAACACCAGCGGTGTTTTGCCGGTGCCGCCGGCGGTGATGTTGCCGACGATGATGACCGGCACATCAATCTGTTCACTGCGCAGCAGCTTGCAGCGATAAGCCAGTCGGCGCAGTGCAGCTATCGCCGTGAACAGCGCTGCAACGGGCAGCAGCAATACGGCCAGCGGGCCGCGGGTTTGCCAATGATGGGCGGGTGTTGTGGCGGAGGATTGTTTAACGGACGAAATCATGACCGGCGAAGCGTAGCCCGTTTGCCCCGGCCCGTCGAGAAACTACTTGCGCGGCGCCTGCGTGGTGAAGGTGATCTTGGCCAGGCCGGCTTGCTGCGCGGCTTCCATTACTCGTACCACCGACTGGTGGGCGGCGTTGGCGTCGGCATTGATGACCACCACGGGATCCTTCATTTCGCCAGCAGCGCTTTTCAGTGCGGCACTCAGCGCGACCGAGTTGTTGGCCGGGACTGCTGCCTTGTTGATCGTGTAATTGCCCTTGGCATCGACGGCGACATCGACCTGCGCCGGATGATCCGGCGGCTTGCCGGATTCCGCCGTCGGCAGGTTGATCTGCAGCTCAGCGAAACGCGAATAGGTGGTGGTGACCATCAGGAAAATCAGGATGACCAGCAGCACGTCGATCAACGGGATGAAGTTGATCTCCGGTTCTTCGCGGAAGGCGCGGGTGCGGAATTTCATGCAAATGCCCTCAGGCGCTGACTCATATCCATCTTTTTCTTATCCGCCTCTTGCTTATGCATCTCTTTCGCCGTGGATGATTTCAACCAGCTTCACCGCCTGCATCTGCATATCCACCAGCAGCGCATCGACCTTGGTGCGGAAGTAGCGGTAAAACACCATGCTCGGTACGGCGACGACCAGGCCGAAGGCGGTGTTGTAGAGCGCGATCGAGATGCCGTGCGCCAGCACCAGCGGGTTACCACCGCCGCCAGTGGGCGATTGCGAGCCGAAGATTTCGATCATGCCGATCACCGTGCCGAACAGGCCAAGCAGCGGAGAAATCGCGGCGATGGTGCCGAGCGAGGTCAGGAAACGCTCGAGGTCGATGGCGACCACGTGGCCGGCTTCCTCGATGGCCTCCTTCATCACGGCAGGGGTGTGCTTCTCGTTACGCAGGCCGGCGGCGAGGATCTGGCCCAGCGGGGCGCTTGCGGCGAGTTGCGTCAGCAGTTGCGGCGTGACGCCGTTCTGGCGGTAGGCCTGTACCGCGTGCACCAGCATGTTTTTTGGCAGCACCACATTCTGGCGCAGCGACCACAGGCGTTCGCAGATGATGGCCAGCGCGATGACGGAACACAGAATCAGGGGCCAGATTGGCCAGCCGGCGGCTTCAAGGATGGATAACAAGCGGGATTTTCCGAAAAAAGGTTATGAATCAAGCTCAGTGAACTCAATGAGTCAACTAAATGAGTCAACTCAAAAGCAAGTTGCAAAAAAGTGGCGTAACTGTAGCCGCCATGCGTCGGCTCGGCAAGCGCGGCAGAACTAGACCGTTGAGCCGCAACGCAATTTTCCGCTTGTCCACAATTGCTGTGGATAACCCTGTGCACACCCTGTAAATGAAACGCGTAAGTGGCACCCCTGTCTGGATTTTTGGCATATTGCCTATTTGTTAAACTCATTAAAAACATCAATAAAAACAGATACTTATAAATATTCTCCTATGGTGGCAGAGGTGAATTGCGACGCGCCGCCAGCGGTGGGTGATGCTGTGGATGGGCGATGCCGGGAAAAACCGTTACGCCTCCGTGAGTTGCGCGGGTTGTTGGATACAGTCGAAAAAATTCAGCAGCTATACTCGGGAGATGGCCTTACTGACTATAGACAACGCTGAACTCGCATTCGGCCTGCATCCGCTGCTCGATCGTGCCAACCTGACCGTACATGACGGCGAACGCATCGGCTTCATCGGCCGTAACGGCACCGGCAAATCCTCGCTGCTCGGCATCATCGCCGGCCAAGGCGCGCTCGATGACGGCGAAATCCGCCGCCAGGACGGCTTGCGCGTGGTCACCGTCGAACAGGAACCCTCGCTGCCGGACGCCGACAACCTGCATGCCAGCCTGACCGCGCGCGGTGGGCTCGAAGACATGCACGATGAGCGCGAGCGCTGGCGCGCCGATGCGCGGCTGTTTGAATACCTGCACCGATTCGCGCTTGATGAATCACGTCCGCCGCAGACGGCTTCCGGCGGCGAACGCAAGCGCGCCGCACTGGCACTGGCGCTGGCGATGCAGCCCGATCTGCTGCTGCTCGATGAGCCGACCAACCACCTCGATATCGGCGGCATCACGCTGCTCGAAGACCTGCTGATCAAGGGCCAGATCAAGTCCATGATCATCATTACCCATGACCGCGCCTTCCTCGACCGTGTCGCCACGCGCATTGTCGAACTCGACCGTGGCCTGCTGCGTTCCTACCCGGGCAATTTCGCCGCGTACGAAGCGCGCAAGGCCGACCAGCTTGCCGAAGAAGAAAAAGCCAGCCGTCGTTTCGACAAATTCTGGGCGCAGGAAGAGGTGTGGATCCGCCAGGGCGTCAAGGCGCGGCGCACCCGCAATGAAGGCCGGGTACGCCGGCTGGAGTCACTGCGTGTCGAACGCGCTGCGCGTCGCGATCGCATCGGCAACGTCAAACTCGCGCTGGATGCCGGTGAACGTTCGGGCAAGCTGGTGGCTGAATTGACCCAGGTCAGAAAAGCCTATGACGACAAAATACTGATCAAGGACCTCGATCTGCGCATCCTGCGCGGTGACCGCATCGGACTGATCGGCACCAACGGCGCCGGCAAATCGACACTGATCAAGATCATTCTCGGCGAACTCGCACCGGATGCCGGTGACGTGCGTCTGGGCACCAAACAGGAGATCGCCTATTTCGACCAGCTGCGTGAAAAACTGGATCCGGAAAAGACATTGGTCGAAACCATCAGCCCGGGCTCGGAATGGGTGGAAACCGCGGACGGCCGCAAGCACGTGATGAGTTACCTGTCGGACTTCCTGTTTCCGCCGCAGCGTGCCCAGGCCAAGGTCAGCATGCTGTCCGGCGGCGAACGCAACCGGCTGCTGCTGGCGCGCCTGTTTGCGCAGCCCGCCAACGTACTGGTGCTCGATGAGCCGACGAATGATCTCGACATCGAGTCGCTGGAACTGCTCGAAGACACGCTGCAGGGCTATAAAGGTACTCTCCTGCTCGTCAGTCATGACCGGGCCTTTCTCGACAACGTGGTGACGCAGACGCTGGTCGCCGAGGGCGAGGGGCGGTGGAAAGAATATGTCGGTGGTTACAGCGATTGGCTGATGCAGCGATCGTTGCCGGACGCGCCGATCACCAAAGCAGCGGCACCGGCGAAAACCGCCGCACCACCCGCAGCGCCGGTGAAAAAACTCAGCTTCAAGGAACAGCGCGAACTGGCGCAGTTGCCGGGGGAGCTGGAAGTGCTGGAGCAGGAGCAGACGGCCCTCGCGATGCGCATGAGCAGCGGTGATTACCATAAGCAGACTGCTGCGCAACTCAAAGCCGATCGCGAGCGGGCGGCGGAGATTGAAAAATTATTGGCGACGAAGTTCGAGCGCTGGGCAGAGCTGGATCAAAGAGCGGGGCAGGTTGCAGCGGTGTAGCCCATGATCAAAAAGGCATGAAGGTCAAAATGCCGCTAATTTGGAGGAGGGTGCATGAGCCGGCGAAACAACAGGGTGTTGAACATCTGGTTTGCGGCAACGCTTCTGCTATGGGCGTTTGCCAGCACCGAAGCGCTGGCCCAATCCGCGTGGAAGCCCGTAAAAAATATCGAGATTCTGGTCACCACGGCGCCGGGCAGCGGATCGGACCGCACCGCGCGCGTTATCCAGAAAATCATGCAGGAGCAGCGGCTGATCGACGTCAGCGCGGTAGTAGTCAATCGCTCGGGCGGCGGTGGCGCAGCGGTGTACACCTTGCTGCAGCAGAAAAAGGGCGAAGCGCACTCCATCGGCATTTCGGCGCGCAACCTCATCGCCAATCCCATCGTCGGTCGTGGTGTGGGTTACCGCGACCTGACGCCGATTGCCCGCCTCACCGGTGAATACATCGCCATCGGAGTGCGCGCCGACTCGCCGCTGCGCACCGGCCGCGACATCATCGCGGCGCTGAAAGCCAATCCCGGAGCGTTAAGCTTCGGCATTGCCAACAGCTTGGGCAACTCCAACCACCAGGCCGTGGCGCGCGCGCTGCAGGCCGGCGGGGTCAACGCAGCCGCGGTGAAGAATGTGGTGTTTCAGTCGGGCGGCAACGCGATTGCCGCGCTGCTTGGTGGCCACGTCGATGTGGTGCCGGCATCGCTGGGCGTGTGGATCGGCCCGTTGAAGGCCGGGCAGATCCGGCTGGTGGCCATCAGCGCCCCGGCGCGCGTCACCGGCGATTTTGCGGGGGTGCCAACCTGGCGCGAACAGGGCATGGACGCGGTGGTGTCGAACTGGCGGGCGATGGTCGGGCCGCCGGCCATGGGGGCGCCGCAACTCGCATTCTGGGTTTCTGCACTGAAAAAGGTGACCGGAACAGCCGAGTGGAAGCGTGAACTCGAGGATCAGTACCTGAGCGACGAGTTTCTCGCCGGGCGCGAGTTGATCCTGTATTTTGACCGGGAACACGTGGAGCTCAAGGCCTTCCTGACCGATTTGCGTCTGGTGAAATGACGCTGTGCGCTGCGCAGGATCTGCGCTAACCCGCGTACAATCCCCCGATGTCCGACCTGATCGACCTGGCCACCCAGCAAACCGTGATCTCCGTTGCCGAGCTGAACCGGCTCGCGCGCACGGCCATCGAGCGCGGCGTGCCGCTGGTCTGGGTTGCCGGCGAAATCTCCAATTTCAAACGTTACGACAGCGGCCATTGTTATTTCACGCTGAAGGACGAGGCTGCGCAGGTTGATGCGGTGATGTTTCGCCACAAGGCACAGCACCTGGACTGGACGCCGGAGAACGGCATGCAGGTGGAGGTGCGGGCGACGGCGACGGTGTACGAGGCGCGCGGAAAATTTCAACTCGCCGTTGACGCGATGCGTCGGGCCGGATTGGGTGCCTTGTATGCGGCTTTTGAAAAACTCAAAGCCAAGCTGGACAAAGAGGGCCTGTTCGATCCGGATATCAAACGCGAACTGCCGCCGTTTCCGCGCACAGTCGGCGTGGTGACTTCGCCGCAGGCCGCCGCCCTGCGTGACGTGATCACTGCATTGCGCCGGCGCATGCCGGGCATCAATGTGATCATTTATCCGACTCCCGTGCAGGGCGAGGGCGCTGGTGCAAAGATTGCCGAGGCGATTGCGCTGGCCGGTGCGCGTGCGGAATGCGACGTGCTGATCGTCTGCCGCGGCGGTGGCAGCATTGAAGACCTGTGGGCCTTCAACGAAGAGGTCGTGGCGCGGGCGATCCGTGCCTGCCCGCTGCCGGTGGTGTCGGGCGTCGGCCACGAAACCGATTTCACCATTGCTGATTTTGCTGCCGACCTGCGTGCGCCGACGCCGACCGCTGCGGCCGAACTGGTCAGCCCGGATGGTGTGAAGCTCAATCGCGATGTAGTGCTGCTGGGCCAGCAACTGGCGCGGATATTCTCGCGCGGCATCGAAGATCGCATGCAGCGCCTCGATTACCTGTCGCGGCGGCTGACCCATCCGGGTGAACGCATCCGCAACCAGGTGATTCATTTGCAGCACCTCGCCAGCCGCTTGCGCGGCGAATGGCGGCGCGGCACGGATGAGCAAACCTGGGCCCTGCGCGATACGGCGCAACGGCTGCGCGCTGCGGCGCCGGATATGGGGCTGCTGGTGCAGCAGCAACAGGAACTGGTGCGGCGCTTGCGCGGTGCGGTGCGTGAGCACATGACGGCCGCGGCGGAGCGTGTCACGGGGGTGCGTTCGCACCTGCTGCATCTCAATCCGCAGCGTGTGCTGGAACGCGGCTACAGCATCACCGAAACGGCAGATGGCGCGATCATCCGCGACAGCGCGCAGTTGAGCGAAGAGCAGGAACTCAAAGTCACGCTGGCCAGGGGCTGGGCAGGGGTGCGCGTCAAACGTATCGGGTGAGCGGTCCCCGCGTCCATAAAATGGCGGCAAAATGGACCTGATGTGATGCGCTTGGCTTGACGTCCGGACTGAGCCTGCCTATAAGCTTGGTGGTGGGCAACAGCGGGGCAGCAGCGCGAGCCGGACAGCGTATCCGGTGGCTTTCAGGGTGTGGCCACGGCAGCAATAAAATTCCGTCAATACCTATTCAAGGTTTCATGTCATGAGCGAATTCGATTTCACCCGCCCCGCGCAGAGCGACGTCTACAACGCCAATGTGGCGCGGCTGTTTTTTCATGATAACGGCAAGGCACGCAATGTCGCCGCCGGCAGCCCGCTGTTTGCCGAGAACAGCGCCGGCAAGGCCATGTATTTCATCGCTTCCGGTGAGGTCGCGCTGACACGCGGCGGCAAACCGCTGGACGTGATCAAGGCTGGCGAAGTGCTGGGCGAGATGTCGGTGCTGACCGGCGAGCCGCGCAGCGCGACCGCGACGGCGCGTCTGGCCTGCGAAGTGATTGAACTGGACGGCGGCGCGTTTGCCGGTGCGATCCAGAAAACCCCGGATTTTGCGCTGATGCTGCTGGCGATCCTGATCAAGCGCCTGCGCCTGGCGCTGGCGATGCAGATGCTCGGCAAAAACCAGAATCAGGCTCCGGAAACGATACCGGTATCGGGCGAAGTGTTCGACAAGGAACTGCTCAATCAGCTGACGTCCAATTTTCCGGGGCAGCCGCCCGTGTATCACCCGAAAAACGGCGTGATCATGCGCGAGGGTGAGGCCGGCATTTTCATGTATGTGGTGATGGACGGCGCGGTACGTATCACTGTCAAGGACAAGGTCGTCGAACTGGTCCGTCCCGGTGGCGTGTTCGGTGAAATGGCACTGGTCGATCAGTCCAAGCGCGCGGCCACTGCGTCGGCGGCGGCGGATTCCAACCTGCTGTCGATCAACCGCAATGACTTCCTGAAGCTGATCAAGACCAATCCCGCGTTTGGTAATTCACTGCTGCGTGCGCTGGCGAATCGCTTGCGGAATACGGGGCGGAAGTAGCGCGACCGAAAAACGGCTGCCGACGATTGTTGTTTTTTAGATCGGCAGACAGGACCGGTTACGTCTCACCACCAACAATCTGCGCCTCCAGCTCCTGCCGGATATATTCCAGTACCAGGTCGCCGACATTCTCGGCCAGACAATCAAATTCAGTGAACTCTTCCGCCGAACGCAGCCAGGTCAGTTGCCGTTTGGCGAGCTGGCGCGTTGCGGCGATGCCCTGTTCGCGCAGTTCATCGAGGCTGATTTTGCCGTTGAGGTGATCCCAGGCCTGGCGGTAACCGACGCAGCGCATCGACGGCGTGTCGGGGCTCAGCGCGTATTCATCCTGCAGCCGGCGCAGTTCATCGACCAGACCGGCCTTCAACATGGCATCGAAGCGTTGCGCAATACGTTCATGCAGCACCGCGCGGTCGGCAGGCAGCAGTGCGATGCGGATGGGGGTGTAGGGGAAATAAACGTATTTTGGTTTTTTCAGCAAGTCGGTCATCGACTTGCCGGTGATGTAATAGATTTCCAGCGCGCGCTGGATGCGTTGCGAGTCGTTGGGTTCCAGCCGTGCCGCGGTTTCCGGATCAATCTTGCGCAGTTTGTCGTGCACCCCCGGCCAGCCGTCTTCCTCGGCCATGGTTTCGATGATCAGGCGGATGGTCGAATCCGCTTCCGGCAGATCGTTGAGGCCTTCGACCAGTGCCTTGAAATAAAGCATCGTGCCGCCGACCAGCAGCGGGATGTTGCCGCGCTCGGTGATTTCGCGCATCAGCGTCAGCGCGTCGTCGCGGAAACGCGCTGCGGAATAACTTTCATGCGGTTCGATGACATTGATCAGGTGGTGCGGCGCGCGCTTCAGTGTTTCGGCATCAGGCTTGGCGGTGCCGATGTCCATGTCCTTATAGACCAGTGCCGAATCGACGCTGATGATTTCGCAGGGGAGGGTCGTCGCCAGTTGCACTGCGACTGCAGTTTTGCCGCTGGCCGTGGGGCCCATCAGCAGGATCGCGGGTGGTGGAGCGGTTATGGTCATAAAATTATTAATAAAATCAAATACTTATAATTAATCTGGTGAACGTGTGAACCACCCCCACCCTAACCCTCCCACTGAAGGGGAGGGAATCC
>JAKFUS010000065.1 GCA_021732605.1 Betaproteobacteria bacterium
TGGACTGGGAAGCCATGGACGTGCATGCGCCCACCACTGAGGACCCGAGACTGCTCGACGAATTCTGGAGCGTTGCGGCGCGAGCTTGGCTTGAAGCGTTGCAGGCTCAGCTCGGCAATCATTTCACTGTCAGGGAGTCCGAACGCTTTCAACTGCTGAGCGCCTTGGACGAGCGAGCGGCGCAGGCGGTCTTGGAATATCTGGAAAAGTCACGCAAACGCATTCACCGCGTTCTCGACGGTATCGCGATGGAGTCGGAGGTAGGCAAGGTATGCGCGCTGATATTTGAGAACCAGGATCAATACTACTCGTACGTATCGAACTATCACCCCGAGGAAGGAGAATTTTCGCTGTCAGCAGGCACGTTCCTTCAATACGGCTATGGGCATTTCGTATTCGTCCAAGACCAAATGTCCGCCATCGAGCCGACGATAGCTCACGAGCTTACACATTGCCTCCTGCAGCATCTGCCGATACCCGCGTGGCTAAACGAAGGAATCGCTGTAAATACAGAACATCGCCTTTCGCCACCGGGCCGACCGCTATATACGCCAGATGAAATGCATCAGAAGCATCTCGCCTTCTGGAACGAAACGACAATTCAGGAGTTCTGGTCCGGTAAATCGTGGCGGAGGCCCGATGAAGGCAATACACTTAGCTACGATCTTGCCGTCCATTTCGTTGCGATGAGCTCGAGGGACTTTGCGGCATTTAGTGGTTTCGTCAACGCTGCAGATTGGGTTGATGGTGGAGATGCCGCCGCGCGCACACATCCTGGTTACCCCCTCTCGAATCTCGCAGAGGCAGTATTAGGCGAAGGTCCGTGGACGCCCGATCCTGAGAAATGGAAGCATGGTAAGGAGCGGGGCCAGTTTTAAAGCTGAACTCCTTTCACCGCCACATACAAACACAACACAGCAACCCCCACCGCCGTCATCTTGATGCTGTAACGCCGGTTCAGCCCCAGCAATTCGCCGAACGGCAGCTTGTAACGCCCCGCCATGCCCAGCATGGTGTTCGACATCGGACAAGCGGTCAGGCCGATGCCCCAGCTCATCAGGAAGGTCATCGCCAGCAGCGTCTGGTCGGGTTTCAGCGGAAGTATCCACGGCCCGAGCACCGACACCAGGATGATTGGGTGCAGGCCCAGCCAGGCGCAGACATTCATCACGACCAGCACAATGCCCGCCTCAAAGGCACCGAACTGCGCAAACGGCAGTCCGAGGTCCAGCGCATCGATGGTGCCGTTCATACCCGCCGACAAAATTCCGGCAGCGAGGAACAGCGTCAGTTCGCCGTTCATGCCGGGAAGACGGTTCTGGACATGGCGAAGTAATGTCGGTCCCGCCTGCGCGCCATTGCGCAGCAGCAAGGTCACGATGGTCACCAGCGACGCCATGGCGGCGATGATCGCCATCACCGACCAGCGCGGCTGCCATTCATGCACCAGCAGCACACCGACGGCCAGTACCGCCGGCACCCACAGGGCTTCGAGATGCAGCGGATAACCAACAAAGTTTTCCGTGCCGCCATGGCGTTTTGAAGTCAGCGTGAACCAGGTCACCACAAAGCCGGCCGCGGCAACGGGGATGCCCCAGAAAATCAGTTGGGTCAGGCTGGCTTCAGGCGCAGCGGTCAGCGCCGCCGCCATCGCACCGTAAAACGGTGACCAGACAGCGCCAATAATAAAAGGCTGCGACAAGCCCATCGCCTGTTCCATGGTCAACTTGGCGCGCGCACTGAGACGGTCGGCAAATATTGCCACCGCGGAATAATTGATTACCGCACCGAACAGATGCACGCCGATCATGGTCTTGAACAGCGCGCCCCGCCCCTGCTGCAGGGGCTCTGCGTCGGCCGCGTGACCAACCGCAATCAACTGCAGGAAAGACACCGCGATCAGCATGCCGGCCAGTGGCACGTTCTGCGTCAGCGCCATGATGATCAGGCCGTCGCTGCCGCGCGCCATGCCGAAAACGATACCCAATGCCCCGATCCCGGCCAGCGCCAGCACCATCAGCAACTGGTGACGCGGCAATCGCGGCAGCAACAACAGGCAGGCCGCCCAGGCAATGACGCCGGTGAGCCACGCCGGATACGCCGGCAGCCCTACCGCGGCCACGACGAGGATAACCACCGCGACGTAACACCAGGCCGCGAGCTTGCCGCGGAGAACAACCGTATTCAAACGGGGGCTTTCAGCAAAGCCGGCGGGATTGCCCCGCCAGCCGAATCATCAGATCAAAGTACGCCGGACAAACCGCCGTCGACGTTGATGCAGCAACCGGTGACATAACTCGCGGCGTCGGACGCGAGGAAGGCAATCACGTTGGCCACCTCCGCCGACTCACCCATGCGCTGGATCGGCACGGTCTTGCCGGTATCCGCGTAATGTTGTTCGACGGTTTTTTTGTTGCGCTCTGCCCCGCGCTCCTGCTGCTTCGACTTGATCTTGCCGACGGCAACGACGTTGACCAGGATGTTGTCGGCGGCCAGTTCCTTAGACAAACCTTTGGACAGTGCCAAGCCAGCCGCACGGCTGACGGTGGTCGGGAACATGGCGGCACCGGGCTGCTTGGCACCGACCATATTGAGACTGATGATACGGCCGCCACCGACTTTTTTCATGTGCGGGATCGCCGCACGTGCAGTGCGCACCTGCGCCATGACCTTGATTTCAATGTCCAGGTCCCAGAAGTTGTCTTCGACCTTGTCGAAAGCCATCTGGCCCGAACCACCGGCGTTGTTGACGACAATATCAAGACGGCCGAAGTGTTTCGCGGTTTCCTCGATGAAGCGCTCCATGTCGCCTTCCTTGGACGCATCGGCAACCACGCCCAGCACGTCACCGCCCTGCTTTTTCAGTTCGGCGGCAAATGTATCAATCAGTTCCTTGCGCCGTGCGCAGAACGCGACCTTGGCGCCCTCCGCAACCAGGCGCCGCACGGTCGCCTCACCGATGCCTTCGGTGCCACCGGTGACTGCCGCCACTTTGCCTTTTAATCCGAGTTCCATAGCGTGATCCTCTTATTGTTGTAACTTAATTGTCGCTGTTAAAATGAGGGGGCGATTGTGACACATCCCCGGCAAGCGAAAACGGGTTTGCTACACTTCATGCCCATGATCATTGCCATCCCTGACGACTACCACGGCCTGGTCCATTCACTGGACTGCATGCAACTGCTCGCCGGCCATGACGTGCGCATCTACACCGATGCTGCACCGCCCACCGCCACGCTGATCAAGAACCTGCGCGACGCCGAGATCATCGTGCCGATCCGTGAACGCTCGCAGTTCACGCGCGAGATCATTGAACAACTGCCGAAGCTGAAACTGTTCAGCCAGACCGGGCGCAGCTGCCACCACATCGACCTCGATGCCTGCAATGAACGCGGTATCGCCGTCGCCGCCGGCAGCCATGCCTCGCCGTACACCGTCGCTGAGCAGACCTGGGCGATGATCCTCGGCAGCCTGCGCGAAATCCCGCGCGAAACAGCGCTGATGAAAAGTGGCGGCTGGCGCAACCGTTTCAGCACCGGATTAAAAGGCAAAACCCTCGGAGTGTTCGGCCTCGGCATCATCGGCAAACTGGTAGCGGCCACTGGCGCCAGCTTTGACATGCGCGTGCTGGTGTGGGGACGCGACAGCTCGCTGACCGCAGCCCGCGCCGCGGGTTATGACGTGGCTACAAGCCAGAATGATCTGTTCGAACAATCCGATGTGCTGACACTGACGGTGCGGCTGTCTAAAGACGCCAATGAGGAGACGCGTGGCGTGGTCACTGCCGCCCATCTCGCGCGCATGAAAACTTCCGCACTGCTGGTCAACACGGCACGCGCTGAATTGATTGCGCCGGATGCGCTGGCTGCAGCGTTGAAACTGGGACGGCCGGGATACGCCGCCGTCGATGTCTACGAAAATGAACCGGTGCTCAAGGGTAATCATCCGCTGCTGCAGTTGGACAATGCCTTGTGCACAGCGCACAGCGCATGGCTGGAACGCGATACCTACGAGCTGTATTTCGGCGAGGCGTTTGCCAATGCCGCAGCGTTTGCGGCGGGCAAGCCGACGGGATTGGTCAACGCTAAATAATAATTAATAAAATCAATTACTTACCAATTCACTCGGCACCGCACTGCCTCACGCTTCGCTGGCAGTGATTTCCACCCGATCCCGCCCCGTTTCCTTGGCTTTATAAAGCGCCCGGTCCGCGCGCAACAACGAAGCATCCGCACTGTCATCGGCAGCACGCAAGGCCGCGACACCGATGCTGGCCGTCACCCTGATGCTTTTGTCTTCATACATCACGACGATTTCAGCAATCTTGCGCCGCAGGCGCTCCGCAAATTCCAGCGCCGCCACCGGTGCAGCACCGGCCAGCAGCATCGCGAATTCCTCACCACCGAGCCGGCTGCAAAAGTCGATCTGGCGGATCTGTTCGTTGATCACTTCTGCAATACGCCGCAATACCGCATCACCGGCCGGATGGCCGTGGGTGTCATTAATCCGTTTGAAGAAATCCAGATCAAGCATCAGCACAGCCGCCTGCTGGGCATCAAAGCGTTTCAGGCGCGCATGCTCTTCTTCGAGGCGCGCAATGAAGGCGCGGCGGTTCGGCAGGCCCGTCAGCATGTCGGTCGCAGCCAGTTCGCGCAGCTCCGCCTCCAGGCGCTTGCGCTCCATAATATCCTCGACCAGGTGCAGAAAATACAGCGGCTGCCCGGCATGATCTCGCACCAGCGAAACCGTGCGGTTGACCCAGATCAGCTTGCCGTCCTTGCGCACATAGCGTTTCTCTGCCGATACACTGCCCTTGTTGCCCGACACCAACTGCTGCCGGTGATGACTGCTGTCCTCACGATCCTCGGCGTAGGTCACGCTGTCAGCGGACTGGCCGAGCAGTTCGTCACGGGTGTAACCCAGCATGTCACAGTATTTCTGGTTGAGCTGCAGATAGCGCCGGTCCATTGAGGTATGGACGATGCCGATGGCGGCCTGCTCAAAGGCGGCGCGGAAACGCGCCTCGCTGGTCGCCAGCGCAATGCCGGCCCGCCTCTGCCGCGCCAGCGTACCCATCAACACCCCCGCAAATGCCGTGACCACAACACTGAACAGCATTGCCAGCGCGGAATCGCGCCTGCCCTTGCGCGCAAAATCCGCCAGTACTTCGTCCTGCCCCGCGCCCACGGCAACCACCAGCGGGTACCCGGGCAGGGTGCGATAGCTGAAAAACCGCGAAACGCCATCCACTCCGCCGCGGCTGACAAAGTCACCGATCGCGGCTTTCGCCTGCTCCTGCAGCAGGCTGCTCTTGGAATAATCCTCACCGAATGTCAGCTTGCTGCCGACGCGTCGCGCGCGAAGCACACCGTCCAGTCCGGCCAACACTACCGCGCCCTGGCTGCCGATCTCCGCCTTCTGGTAAAAGCGGGTGAAATAGCCGGGTTCGACCGACAGCACGATGACCCCGCCAAACGAACCATCGGGCTTGATGATCCGGCGTGACATCGGCACCTGCCAGACATCGGAAATCCGCCCCAGCACCGGCTTGTCAATATAGAACGTATCCTGATTGCGTCGCAGCTGGTGTTCCCGGAAAAACCCCTGATTGGCATGATTGAAATTCTCCGCCCTGCTCTCCTCGCCTTTGTTGCTGATCACGATGTAGCCATGTTCGTCGATCACGCTGAGGACGTTGAACAGGCGCCCGTCGATGATGCCGTCCTTAATGTAACCGGCAATATCCATCTGCCGGCCCAGCCGCTGGTACTCGTGGCGCATGAACAGCAGCACCCCATCCAGGCCCTTCAGTGTGCGCACGATATGCTCTTCGTAAGCCACCGCCAGGTTCGTGTTCTGCTTGACAGCCTCGGCGATGACCGACGCGCGCTCGGCACGCTGCTCGACAATAACCACGGTCCACAGTGCGCCGATCAGTGCGGCACTGAACAGCGCAATCGCGATATTCAAGCCGCTATGCACCGCCAGCCATTGCCGGATCATGGATCTCATGACTGCAGGCCTGCAACGGTCATGGCTGCACCCGCCATTCACCGCCAGCCTGGGTCGCCCGCCCGCCGCGCTCGAGCCTGAGCAGATGAGCATGCAGCGAGCGCATTGCAACATTGTGGATGCGCTCGGGCACATCGTCATAAGCGTGGCGCACCAGCACTTCGAGTGTCGCCGGCCCTGCAGCCGTCAATGCTGTAAAAATCTTTTCCTCGCGTTTCAGCCGGTGCGCGACCAGGCGCCGCACTTCGTCCTGCGGTGTCGTGATCACATGGCCGTGGCCGGGCGCGAACGCGCTGACCGGCAGCACGAGCAGATGTTGCAGTGAATCGAGATAGGCCTGCATGTCGCCGTCCGGCGGCGAAATCACCACCGTCGAGCCCTGCATCACATGGTCACCGGTGAACAGCAGACCGTGGACCTCGAGCAGATAACACAAATGGTTGGAGGCATGGCCGGGGGTATGCACCGCGCGCAGCCGGTACGCGCCGCAGGTGACCACATCGCCGTCTTGCAGCGCGCGATCCGGCGCAAAAGTTTCATCCTGCCGCCCATCACCAGGGGTCACAGCAAAACCCAGCACCTCTGCGCCGGTCGCGACTTTCAGCGTGCGCGCCAGCGGCGAATGGTCGCGGTGGGTATGCGTGCACAGTATCCAGCGTAATCTGTCGCCGACGATACTGAGCAGCACATCGCGGTGATCAACCAGATCCGGACCGGGATCAATCAGCGCCAGCCCGCCATCGCCAACCGGGTCGCCGATAAGATAGGTATTGGTGCCCGGCCCCGTCATCATGCCCGGATTGGGTGCCGTCACGCGGCGCACACCGGGCGCGATCGTGACTACCTCACCGGGAATAATGGACAACAATGCATTCATAATGCAGTCATCGTCAGGCGTCGGTCGCCGTGTCCATTGCTTCGTAACCCGGCTCACCGGGCAAAACACGACGGCCATCAGGGCCGATACGCGGCAGCATAACCCGCACATCGCGTTGCGCAGCCAACCCGCGGCGCAGGTTCGCGACCGTATCGTAATCGGCAAAACTCTCCAGTGTGCGCACCGTTGGCGTGCGCATCTCGAATTCGCCGCGCTGATGGCGCGACAGCGCATCACCGGGACTGACCCAGGTCGCGGCGATGGTTTCGCGTTCGTCCTGCAAGGGCTCCTGACCTGCAGGCGCCTCGGCCATGAAAAAGCGCGTGTCATAACGCCGCGGCAATCCGACCGGCGTGATCCAGTGCGCAAAATAAGTCAGTTGATCAGCGGCGAGTTGCAGGTTTTCAGCCTGCAGCAGTGCAGGAAATTCCGTGGTTCCAGCATTCAACTGGCGGCGATGTTCAGTAAACCTCTGTGCGATCCGCGCATCGGTCAGTGAAACCACAGAACCGGCCTCGTCGCGCGCAAGCAGCAATCCCGACTCTTCGAACGCCTCGCGGATAGCGGCCACCCAGTACGCCAGTCCGTCACATGCCACGCCCAGCGTACCGCTCGCCGACGCATCATCGAGACAGTTACATAAGTTATTGTTTTTAAAAAATAAATCAGTATCGTCCAGACCGCCGCCGGGAAACACATACATGCCCGGCACAAATCCGGATTTCAGGTTGCGCTTCATCATCAGCACTTCGATGCCGCGCGGCGCATCACGCACGATGGTCACCGTCGCCGACGGCATCGGTACCGCTGGCTGCTGCACATTGCGTTTTTCGTTGTTCACCCGATCCGCCTCGCTTCAAGTGTTCCCTTGACCATTCTGCTGCGCTGCAAGTGTTCCCTTGACGCGTTCACGGTTTTACAAGCAGCTTGATCAAACTCGAAGTATCCAATTTACCCCCGCCTTGCCGCTGCACCGTGGCATAGAACTGGTCGATCAGCGCACTCGCCGGCAGTTGCGCGCCATTGATCCGCGCCTCTTCCATCGCGATGCGCAAGTCCTTGCGCATCAGGTTCACCGCAAAACCGAAATCGAATTTACCATCGACCATGGTCTTGCCGCGGTTTTCCATCTGCCACGATGTTGCCGCACCTTTGGAGATGACATCAACCACGAGTTTGGCATCCAGGCCGGCATGCAGCGCAAACGCCAGGCCCTCGGCGAGGCCCTGCACCACGCCGGCGACACAGATCTGGTTGACCATCTTGGTTTTCTGACCGGCACCTGAAGGTCCCATCAAGGTCACCGCACGCGCGTACTGCTTGAGCACCGGTTCGGCTCGGGAATAAGGTTTCTCATCGCCGCCGACCATCACCGTCAGGATGCCCTGCTCAGCACCGGACTGTCCGCCGGACACGGGTGCATCGAGGAAATGCAGACCCAGCGCGCGCGCTGCACCATTCAGCTCCTGCGCGACTGTCGCCGAAGCTGTGGTGTGGTCGACAAAAATGGCATCGCGCTTCATCGCCTGAAATGCGCCGTGTTTGCCGATAGTGACTTCACGCACGTCATCGTCGTTGCCGACACAGCTGAATACGATGTCGGCTGCAGCAGCCGCCGCAGCCGGAGTATCCGCCACCGTGCCGGTGTGTTGCGCCGCCCAGGCCTGCACTTTGTCTCGTGAACGGTTATAGACCGTCACCGAGTGTCCCGCCTTGGCCAGGTGCCCGGCCATGGGGCCACCCATGACGCCCAGTCCGATAAATGCCAGTTTCATGGTATTCCTCGTATTCGAGTGGCGACAGGACGTCGCAACAGCCATTCAATCGATCGCACAACCCGCCGTCGTCGCCTTCGGCGGCTCGACAAACGTCGTAACATCTACTCCGTTGCGGATCGCCGTCATCTCGGCGAGGATCGCCACCGCGATCTCCGGCGGCGTCTTGCTGCCGATCTTCAGTCCGACGGGGCCGTGCAGCCGCGCAATCTCCGCCTGCGACAGGTCGAACTCAGCAAGCCGCTGGCGACGCGCATCGTTGTTTTTTCTCGAGCCGATGGCGCCGATATAGAACGCCGGCGATTTCAGCGCCTCGAGCAACGCCATGTCATCGAGCTTCGGGTCGTGCGTCAGTGTCACCACCGCGCTGTGGCCGTCGAGGTTCATCGCGGTCACCACATCATCGGGCATGCCACGTTTGAGTTCGGCACCGGGCAGATTCCAGCTCTCCGAGTATTCCTCGCGCGGATCACACACCGTGACCTGGTAATC
Organism: Betaproteobacteria bacterium; assembly: GCA_021732605.1. Taxonomy (GTDB): domain Bacteria; phylum Pseudomonadota; class Gammaproteobacteria; order Burkholderiales; family SG8-41. Next base: position 9,157 of record JAKFUS010000065.1, read on the forward strand.
CAGCGCCTGCGCCATCTGCGCCAGATAAATCGACAACTGGCCGGCGCCGATGATCAGCAGGCGCCAGCGCGGCCCGTAGACGGTGGACAGCGTCGCCCCGTCAAAAACCAACTGATCCGACCACTGTGCGGGACCCGTGGTCGCGCGACCGGTTTTCATGTCGAGCCGGCGCAATACCAGCTCATGGCGCTCAATGCGCGCCAGCAGATCGTCGAGGCCACTGGCGGCCGACAACGGCTCCAGCACCAGTTCCAGCGTACCGCCGCAGGGCAGGCCGAAGCGCTGCGCCTCCTCCGCCGACACACCGTACTTGGTGGTGGTCGGGGTATTTTCAGCCAGCGTGCCGTTTTTCACCCGCAGAATCATGTCGTCCTCGACGCAGCCGCCGGAGACCGAACCGACCACCATGCCGTCGTCGCGGATCGCCGACAACGCACCGATCGGCCGCGGCGCGGAGCCCCAGGTGCGGATCACTGTTGCCAGCACCACGCGGCGACCATTGCCCACCCATTCACGGGCCGTGCGGATCACCTGTAAATCTACGCTGTCCATAAGCCGACCTTTGATAAGAGCATGTGCACCTACCTATTGTAGCGCGCCGCATGCGGTAACATCGGAGCACTGAAACTCTGGAGTAACACCGCAATGGAAATGACCGGCGAGCAACTGATCGCCCTGCCCCAGCAGGCTACCTGGGATGCACTGAACGACACTGCAGTATTGATGGCTTGCATACCGGGCTGCGATTCGATCGACAAGCAATCGGACAACGAATACCTGCTGACCATGACCGCCAAGGTCGGCCCGGTCAGCGCCAAATTCAAGGGCAAAATGACGCTGCTCAACGTGCAGGCGCCTGATGCCTACACGTTGCAGTTCGAAGGCCAGGGCGGTGTCGCCGGCTTCGCCAAAGGCGAAGCCAACGTCAGTCTGGCGCCTGAGGGCGAAGGCACCCGCCTGAGTTACAGCGTCAAAGCCAGCATCGGTGGCAAACTCGCGCAGGTCGGCGCGCGGCTGATTGATGGCGTGGCCAAAAAAATGGCAGAGCAGTTTTTCACCGCGTTCAACAAGCGCGCCAGCGGCGGCCCGGCAGCAGCCTGAAGAAAAACCAACCATGAAAAAGCCGGCGCAGAGGCCGACTTTTTCATGGGATCAGCAGAGATCATCCCACATGCTTGCGTAAAAACGCCAAAGTACGATCACGTGCCAGTTTGGCGCTGGCTGCGTCAAACGAACCACGCTGGTCGCAATTAAAACCGTGGCCCGCCGGATAAAAGTGATGCTCGGCCTGCGGTTGCGCCGCCTGCACTTTTTTTGCGGCATCCATCGGGATCGACTGGTCGGTTTCGCCCCAGTGGAACATCACCGGACACTTCGGCTGCAAAGTTGCATGATTGGGAATGCCACCACCGTAATGCGGCGCCGAACAGGCGAGGCCCGCTACTTCTGCTGCGGCTTTCCAGGCCACCGTGCCGCCCCAGCAATAACCGACAATGCCGACTTTGCCCGCCCCCTGCACCGTCTTGACCGCGACCGTCACATCCTTGATCGCATCTTCGAGGCTGGCTTTTTGCATCAACCCGCGGCTGACCTCGATCTCGGGCGGGGTATATCCGCACTCGTAGTTGCGCTGCACCCGGTCAAACATCGCCGGCGCAATGGCCAGATAACCGTCAGCGGCATAACCATCGGCCACCGCGCGGATATGGCTGTTGACGCCGAATATTTCCATCACCACCACCACTGCACCGCGCGGCTTGCCCGCGGGCTCGGCCTTGTATGCCGAAAATTTGTGGCCGTCGGCCGCCGTCAGTTCAATCATGCTGCCCATGTTTTTCTCCCATAAATTCCTCCATCAATGTTGTCGTCCGGTTTTAAAACCTTAAACTTAAAACCTTACACTTCAGGGAAAATTATATCCTGTCGTAGTCCGCGGGCGCCCTGCTAGACTGTTAACCACTTAAAAAACCAGCGGGGAGACAAAGTCATGTTGAAAATCTGGGGTCGCAGCAATTCAATCAATGTGCAGAAAGTGCTGTGGTGCTGCGCCGAAACCGGCACCCCGTTCGAGCGCACCGATGCCGGCATGCAGTTCGGCATCAACAACACGCCGGAATACAAGGTGATGAACCCGAACGGTCTGGTGCCGCTGATGAATGACGACGGTTTCGTGCTGTGGGAGTCCCATGCCATCGTGCGTTACCTGGCACGCAAACACGGCATGGGCACGCTATGCCCCGTTGACCCGCGTGCAGCCGCCGATGCCGACCGCTGGATGGAGTGGTACAGCACGACGCTGTGGAATCACATGAAGCCGATATTCTGGATCCTGATCCGGACCCCGCTCGAAAAACGCAATATGGCGGAAGTCGAGGATAATCGGCAAAAACTCGCCGGCTACCTGGCGATGGCAGACACCCACCTCGCCAAAAACGAGTACCTCGCCCACGCGCAGTTCACGATGGCCGACATTCCGCTCGCCGTGCTCGCCCACCGCTGGTTCAACGTGCCGATCGAACGCCCCGCGCTGCCGCACTTCGAGCGCTGGTTCAAGACCGTGGCCGCGCGCCCGGGCTTCCAGTTGCACTGCGCGGCGCCCCTGACCTGAGCGCAGCATGGACGCCTCGTCCATGACCCCGCAGCGCAGCTATCGCTACTACGAGTTCGTGATGGCGGCGTTCGTCACGATACTGATCTGCTCCAACCTGATCGGCCCGGCGAAAATTGCGCAGCTCGACCTGCCGCTGCTGGGGGTGGTCACCTTTGGCGCCGGCGTGCTGTTTTTCCCGATCTCGTATGTGTTCGGCGACGTGCTCACCGAAGTTTATGGCTATTCCCGCGCACGGCGGGTGATCTGGGCCGGATTCGCAGGCCTGGGCTTTGCCTCTCTGATGACCACCATCGTCGTCGCACTCCCGCCGGCGCCGTTCTGGTCGCACCAGGGTGCTTACGAAATCGCCTTCGGCAACACCCCGCGCATCGTCGCCGCATCCATGTTCGCGTATTTTTGTGGCGAATTCGTCAACTCCTATGTGCTCGCCCGGATGAAACTGGCGACACAGGGGCGCTGGTTGTGGACCCGCACCATCGGCTCGACCATCGCCGGCGAGGCAGTGGACTCGGCGCTGTTTTATCCGCTGGCGTTTTACGGCGCCGGCATCATCCCCGATGACAAACTGCCGCTGATCATGGTTGCGCAATTCCTGACCAAGGTCGGTGTCGAGGTGGCATTCACCCCGGTGACTTACAAGCTGGTGAATTTCCTGAAGCGGGTGGAAAACGAAGACTACTACGACCGCAACACCAACTTCAGCCCGTTCGCGCTGAAGTAAACCGGATCAGGACCGGTTACCCGCCTGAGCGCAGGAAACGCACTAGCAGGTACATGCCACCACCGGTGAGCATGCCAAAGGCCACCAGTTGCAGCATATAGCTGAAACCGGCACCAGAAATCTCTTCGTCGCGCTCCATCAGGTTTTTGCAGTAATGCAGAAATGGCGAAGGCTGCTTGAACAACTGCAGGTGGCTGTAGCGCACATCAAAAATGCTCTTGGCAATTAATACGGCCGCCAGTACCGACAGCGCCAGCACCGGATCCTGGGGTGCGATAAATCCGAGGAACGCGCCCAGCGCGATGACAAAGGACATGGTCGAATACGGAAAATACCAAAAAAGAGAAAACAAAAAACGCAGAAAAACACAATAGAACTGATTTGCTGGTCGGGGTGGCAGGATTCGAACCTGCGACCTTGGCGTCCCAAACGCCCTGCGCTACCGGACTGCGCCACACCCCGATTCCGCAAGCCGAGCATTTTACCGGAAAAGACGGTGAAGCCGGATCAAAAGACTGCTTTGCCGTCTCAAAAGACGGTACCGCCGAATGATGCCTGCAGCTTTCCGCTAAAATCCGTTCTTTGCCGCGATTTTTCCTGGCATGGCCCCGATGAGCAAACCCAACTGGCGTACTCCCGCGATAGTGCTGTTCTGCGGCGGCATGATCCTGACCGTGGCCCTTGGCGTGCGTCACAATTTCGGCCTCTACCTGCAGCCGATGACCGTCGACCTCGGCATCGGCCGCGAAACCTTCGCTTTTGCGATTGCCATCCAGAACCTGCTCTACGGCATTGCGCAGCCGATCACCGGCCTGATCGCCGACAAATTCGGCACTGCCCGTGTACTGATTGGCGGCGCCCTGCTCTACGCGCTGGGTCTTTATCTGATGTCGGTATCCAGCACCGGCCTGGAGCTGACGCTGAGCGCCGGACTGCTGATCGGCGCATCCCTCGGCTGCAGCGGTTTTTCCATCGTGTTCGGCGTCATTGGTCGCGCCTTTCCGCCGGAAAAACGCAGCGTCGCGCTGGGCATCGCCGGGGCCGCCGGCTCCTTTGGCCAGTTTGCAATGCTCCCCTACGGGCAGTGGCTGATCAATCAGGTCGGCTGGATGCAGGCGCTGGTGATACTCGCCGTCACCGTGCTGCTGATCATTCCGCTGTCCAGCGCACTGGTCGAGGACAAGAGCGCACAGGCCGTCTCACTGTTCAAGCAATCTGCCCGTGAAGCACTGCGCGAAGCCTTTGCCCACCGCGGCTTCCTGCTGTTATGCACCGCGTACACAGTGTGCGGATTCCAGCTGCTGTTCATCGCCGTGCATTTCCCGGCTTACCTGGTCGATCAGAAAATGACACCCGAAACCGGCATGATCGGGCTCGCGCTGATCGGATTTTTCAACATGATCGGCAGCTATATGTGGGGCTGGCTGGGTGGGCGGCACACCAAAAAATATCTGCTGTCACTGCTCTACTTCACGCGCTCGG
>JAKFUS010000075.1 GCA_021732605.1 Betaproteobacteria bacterium
AGGATGTCGGCCTGCTTCCGAAACGCGCGTTCGTCGATCTGTTGGAAAGTCTGAAAGGAAATCCCGCGCAGTTCGTGCCGCTGGTCGGCGAACTGTGGCGGGCGATGGACCGCGGCGAATTTTCCGCTGCCATCCGCGCCGATCTGCTCAAATTTAACGGCAAGCTGTTCAAGAACCCGGAAGTGCTGGCGCTGACGCGCGACCAGATCGACCTGATGCTGGCCGCGGCCAAGGCCAACTGGCGCGAAGTCGAGCCGGCGATTTTCGGCACGCTGCTTGAACGCGCGCTCGATCCCGGCGAGCGGCACTCGCTCGGCGCGTATTACACGCCGCGCGCCTATGTCGAGCGGCTGGTGTTGCCGACCATCGTCGAACCGCTGCGCACCGACTGGCAGAACGTGCAGGCCGCAGCGCTGGTCCTCGCTGGCGAAGGCAAACTGAAGGAGGCGCAGGAGGCGGTGCGTGCTTACCTGTACCAATTGACCCATGTCCGTGTGCTCGACCCGGCCTGCGGTTCCGGCAACTTTTTGTATGTCACGCTCGAACATCTGAAGCGCCTTGAGGGTGAAGTGCTGAACCAGCTCGATGAACTGGGCGACACCCGCGGCCGGCTTGATCTTGCCGGCGTGTCGGTCGATCCGCACCAGTTGCTCGGCATCGAACTCAACCCGCGCGCCGCCGAAATCGCCGAAATGGTGCTGTGGATCGGCAACCTGCAGTGGCACTTCCGCACTCGCGGCAACGTGATGCCGCCACAGCCGGTGCTGAAGGATTTCCACAACATCGAATGCCGCGACGCGGTGCTGGCCTACGACCGCGTTGAGTTCGTCACCGATGAACGTGGTGTGCCGGTGACGCGCTGGGACGGAAAAACATATAAAAATCATAATGTTACGAGGGGGGTATTCCTGATGACCAAGCGCGAGTGCTGTTAGAGCGCTACGTCAACCCGCGCAAAGCCGGGTGGCCGGCGGCGGATTTTGTGGTGGGCAATCCGCCGTTCATCGGCAACAAACGCATGCGCGACGCACTGGGCGATGGCTATGTCGAAGCGTTGCGCGGAGCATGGCAGGACGTGCCGGATTCCGCTGATTTCGTTATGTATTGGTGGGACTATGCTGCCGAACTGACACGCACAGACAAGCTGCGACAGTTCGGGTTGATTACCACCAACAGCCTGCGACAAGCATTCAACAGAAAAATTATCGAGCGGCACATGACCGCCAAGCCACCGCTTTCTCTGGCGTTTGCGATTCCTGATCACCCTTGGGTGGACAGTACCGACGGCGCGGCTGTCCGGATTGCGATGACCACTGGTGTCGCAGGCGCACGTTCTGGCCGATTTGCAGAAGTGATTGCGGAGAGGCCAGCTAATGATGGCGAAGTTGAGATCGATTTGCTAATTCGTGACGGGAAACTTTTTGCCGACTTGCGCGTTGGTGCAAACGTTACGAGCGCCGTGGCATTAGCTAGTAACGCGACACTTAGCAACCGAGGCGTAATTCCCCACGGCGAGGGAATGCTGCTTACAGAGGAGCAAGCGAAAACCGTTGGTTTAGGAAGCGTCGCTGATTTAGATAAATATATTCGTCCATATCGTAACGGGCGTGACATAACGCAAAATCCAAGGAATGTGCGAGTAATTGATCTTTATTCGCTGGGTATCGAAGACGTTAGAAACAGGTTTCCTCAACTCTTTCAGTGGCTGGTTGAGCGTGTAAAACCAGAACGAGATCAGCAAAAAGATAAAGATTTGCGTGAGAAATGGTGGTTGCACCGAAGAAACAATGAAGACCTTCGTCAGTCGCTTACCGATACGCATCGTTACATTGCTACAGTGCAAACAAGTAAGCACAGGCTCTTTGTGTTTTTGGGTGTAGATATACTGCCTGATGACAAGCTGATTGCGATTGCCTCGGATGACGCCTATTTGCTCGGCGTTTTGTCTAGCAACGTGCATGTAACGTGGGCGCTTGCGTCAGGTTCGCGGCTTGGAGTGGGTAATGATCCCGTTTATAACAAGACAACGTGTTTCGAGGCTTTTGCATTCCCGGTAACATCGCCCGGGCAACAATCCCGCATCCGTGACCTCGCCGAACAACTCGACGCCCACCGTAAGCGCCAGCAGGCGCAGCACGCCGAACTGACGCTGACGGGGATGTATAACGTGCTGGAAAAATTGAAATCCGGCGACGCGCTGACGGCGAAAGAAAAAACCATCCACGAGCAGGGCCTGGTTGCTGTGCTGAAAACCCTGCACGACGAACTCGATTGCGCGGTGCTCGAGGCCTACGGCTGGGGCGATCTCGCGCCGCTGCAGGAGGTCGTCAACGGCAATGCGGCACCGGCAAGCGTGGGCTTCGCTACTCGCGACGACGCGCAGCGCGCATTGAGCGATGCGTTGCTCGAACGCCTGGTCGCACTGAATGCCGAACGCGCCGCCGAGGAAATCAAGGGTACGGTGCGTTGGCTGCGGCCGGAGTTCCAGGCCAAGGGCGCGGCCCCGGCCAAGCCGCAACAGGGCACGCTGGTGGGTACGGAGGAAGAAGAAGCCGTTGTGGTGGCGGAACCTGCCGCACGGCTGCCGTGGCCAAAGGAACTGCCGGATCAGGTGCGGCTGGTGGCGCAGGCGCTGGCGGAAGCACGCGCGCCGCTCGATGAAGACGCCATCGCCGCGCGCTTCAGCGGACGCGGCGCCTGGAAAAAACGTCTGCCGCAGATCCTCGACACGTTGATCGCTGTCGGGCGAGTGCGGGTCGTGGAGGATGGCAAGAGCTACGTCTATCAGTAAGCAATTGTTTTCATTGATATTCTTGTAATTTCTGTGCTGATCTCCTTAAATTGAACGATTCAAGACGTTCAAATAGTTTATTTTTGAACGATTATAAGCTATCATTTATGCTATTAATGAAAGTCTATGGTCGATCATGAATACCAAAGAGCTCCGCCTGCTCCAACTCGATCAAGCCCTTGCGCCGTGGCGTGAACTGGCTGAGCCGCCGCCTGCCGATGGCTGGCTGCATTCAATACGCATGGCCTTAGGCATGAGTACGCGCCAGGCCGCGCAGCGCGCCGGGGTGGCGCAATCTTCCTGGGTCGATGCCGAGCAGCGTGAAATTGCCGGCACGATTTCGCTAGGCCAGTTGCGGCGGCTTGGTGCCGCGCTCGATTGCCGGCTGGTACATGCGCTGGTGCCCGATCTGCCGTTGCAGGAAAAAGTCGAAGCGCGTGCCGAGAAGCTGGCGCAACAGGAAGTCGGCGCAGTGGCGCATTCGATGGCGCTGGAGCAGCAGCGTGCGGACGACGAGTACACGCGCACGCAGATTGAGCGACGCAAGCAGGATTTGCTGCGCGGCCGGCGCTCCAGGTTATGGGAGTAGGCGACGCACACGCGCCGGGTGCGACGCTGCTTGATCCCGACGAAGCGCGCGGCCTGATTCCGCGGCACATCCGCATGCAGGCCGAGCTTGACCAGTGGGAACAGGCCAATGTGCTGGAAGGCAGTACGTGGACCCTGCGTTCCCGGGAACGCGACATCCTTAGTGAGCGTTTTTTGCGCGAACTGCACAAACGCATGTTCGGCAATACCTGGCGCTGGGCCGGTACATTTCGCACCACCGAAAAGAATATTGGTGTGGATCCCGCGCAGCTTGCGGTGCGGCTGCGCGACTTGCTGGAAGATGTGCGTTACTGGATCGAACACGACACTTATCCGGTCGATGAGATCGCACTGCGGTTTCATCACCGGATGGTGGCCATTCATCCGTTTCCCAACGGCAATGGCCGCCATGCGCGGCTGATCACGGATGTACTGCTGAAACGTAATGGCGCCGCAGCTTTTACCTGGGGCGGTGCTAATCTCGATAACGCAGGTGACGCACGTGATCGTTATCTCGCTGCGTTGCGCGCTGCGGACGGCGGTGATTACACGCTTTTACAGGCGTTCGTGCGTAGTTGATACGGAAGGAACCCATAAAAAACGCCGGCATTGCCGGCGTTTTTTATTGCTGCAAAACGGAGGGCGATTTACTTGATGCCCGCGTCCGCCTTCAGTGCAGCAGCTTTGTCGGTGTGTTCCCAGGTGAATTCCGGCTCGTCGCGGCCGAAGTGGCCGTGCGCGGCGGTCTTGGTGTAGATCGGGCGCAGCAGATCCAGCGACTGGATGATGCCTTTCGGCCGCAAGTCGAAGTGCTTCTCGACCAGTTCGCCGAGTTTCTCGTCCGAAATCTTGCCGGTGCCGAAAGTATCAACCAGCACGCTGACCGGACGCGCGACGCCGATGGCGTAGGCGACCTGCAGTTCGCACTTGGTGGCGAGGCCGGCGGCGACAATGTTTTTCGCAACATAGCGAGCTGCATATGCAGCCGAGCGGTCAACCTTCGACGGATCCTTGCCCGAGAACGCGCCGCCGCCATGGCGTGAATAACCGCCGTAGGTATCGACGATGATCTTGCGGCCGGTCAGTCCCGTGTCGCCCTGCGGGCCGCCGATGACAAAGCGGCCGGTCGGGTTGATCAGGTACTTGGTGTCCTTGGTGATCAGGTTTTTCGGCAGCACGGGTTTGACCACCAGTTCGATGATTGCTTCCTCGATCTGCTTGTGCGTGACTTCCTCGCGATGCTGGGTGGAGATCACCACGGTGTCGATGTGGCTCGGCTTGCCGTCGACGTAACGCACGGAAACCTGCGACTTGGCGTCGGGGCGTGCCCACGGCAGGCGGCCGTCGCGGCGCAGCTCGGCGTGACGCTCCATCAAACGGTGCGAGTAATAAATCGGCATCGGCATCAGCTGCGGGGTTTCGTCGCAGGCAAAACCGAACATCAGGCCCTGGTCGCCGGCGCCCTGGTCGAGATCGAGGCCCTTGCCTTCGTCCACACCCTGCGCGATGTCCGGGGACTGTTCGTCGTAACACACCATCACGGCGCAGCTCTTGTAGTCGAATCCGATGTCGGAGTCGTCATAACCGATCTGCTTGATCACCTTGCGTGCGACCTTCGCGTAATCGACGCGGGCGCTGGTGGTGACCTGGCCGGCCAGCACCACAAGACCGGTGTGGGTCAGGGTTTCGGCGGCGACGCGGCCGTTCTTGTCCTGGGTGAGGATGGCGTCAAGGACGGCATCGGAAATCTGGTCTGCAATCTTGTCGGGATGGCCTTCGGAGACGGACTCGGAAGTAAACAGGAAGTTGCTCATGGGCTCGATGAACGCAATCGCGTTAGAAGTTAAGTTGGAAGTTAAGGAAGGGGCTGCAGCAAAAAGGCCGCTAGAATAGCATATAACCCTCGATTTTTTAACGGATTTCCCTGCCAGTTTACGATGTTGATCCCTCTCCTGCAGTGCTGCGCGCGTATGCCTTTGGCGGGGCTGCATATTTTTGGTGCCGGCCTGGGCTGGTTGGTCTATGGCCTGTCGCCGACGTACCGCCGCCGCTGCCGTGAAAATCTGCGACTCAGTGGCTTATGCGCCGATGAAGCTGCCGGTCGGCGTCTGCTCCATGCTGCAGTCGCGGAGACCGGTAAAAGTGTCACTGAGTTATGCAAGGTATGGTTCGGTCGCGAAGCTGAGGTCGCACAACTGGTGGTGTGTGACGACTGGGCTGTCGTCGAGGCAGCGCAGCGCGCCGGCAAGGGCGTCATGTTCCTGACGCCGCACCTGGGCTGCTTTGAAATTTCTGCGCACTACGGCGCGCAGCGTGTGCCGCTGACCGTGCTCTACCGGCCGCCGAAACGCGCCGTACTCGAAACCATCATGCTCGCCGGCCGCGCGCGCGGGCAGATGCGTCTGGCGCCTGCCAACATCCAGGGTGTGCGCATGTTGTACAAGGCGCTGCGGCGAGGCGAGGCCATCGGCGTGTTGCCGGACCAGGCGCCGGGGGTGGGTGAGGGTGAGTGGGCGGATTTTTTTGGCCGCCCCGCGTACACCATGACGCTGGTGACCAGATTGCAGGCAACCACCGGTGCTGCGGTGATCATGGCCTTTGCCGAGCGCCTGGCGCAGGGGCGCGGTTATCGTTTGCATCTGCATACTGTTACAGGTGCGCTGGATCCATCGGCGCTCAATCGCGCGGTCGAAGCCATCGTGCGTACCTGTCCCGCGCAGTACCTGTGGGGCTATAACCGCTACAAGGTGCCGGCGGGCGCAACACCGCCGCCGGGTGCGAGATGATGACTTGCCTCGGCCTCGCCCTGATCTGGCTGCTGCACTGGCTGCCCTTGCCGGTGCTGGCCTTGCTTGGTCGCGGGGTCGGGTATTTGCTGTATGTGCTGGCGGGCGAACGGCGGCGGGTGGTGCTGACCAACCTGCGGCTGTGTTTTCCGGAATTGCACGAAGAGGAACGCAAGCGACTCGCGCGCCGCCATTTTGCGGCCTTCGCCCGGGCGCTGCTTGAACACGGCATCCTGTGGTGGGGCAGCCGCGAGCGGGTGATGCGCATGGTGCGCGTTGAAGGCCTCGAACACTGGCAGGCGGTGCAGGGCAAACCGGTGATCTGGCTGGCGCCGCATTTTGTCGGACTCGACATGGGCGGCTCGCGCATCATCACCGAGTGGCAGGGTATTTCCGTTTACAGCCAGCAGAAAGATCCTGCCTTCGACCGCGTGCTGCTGCACGGCCGTACCCGTTTCGTCAAACCGGTGCTGTTCTCGCGTCAGGATGGCATCCGGCCGGTGGTGAAAGCGATGCGCAGCGGGCTGCCGTTTTATTACTTGCCGGACATGGATTTCGGCGAGCGCGATTCGATTTTTGTGCCCTTCTTCGGCGTGCCGGCGGCGACTATTACCGGGCTCGCGCGCATGGCGCAGCTGGCGCGGGCCGTCGTGCAGCCGGTGGTGACCACCCAGTTGCCGGGCGGGGCGGGGTATGTGCTGCGTTTTTATCCGGCATGGGAACATTTTCCGACCGGCGATCTGGCTGCGGATACCCGGCGCATGAATGAATTCATCGAAGCGCGCGTGCGAGAGATGCCGGAGCAGTACTACTGGCTGCACAAGCGTTTCAAGACGCGGCCGCCGGGTGAGAAGAAAATCTATTAAGCGCCGATGGACAATGTTTAACGTCGATATAATCACCGCACATGTTCAAGAATCCTGACGAGCAGGCACGTTGCACGCTGCTGAAAAAAATCAAAACCATCGCCGTGGTCGGGCTGTCGCCCAATGCGGCGCGGCCGAGCCATGGCGTGGCGCGATCGATGCAGGGTTTTGGTTTTCGCGTGATCCCGGTGCATCCGGCGGCGAAAGAAATCCTCGGTGAAAAAGTGTATGCAAGGCTCGCGGACATTCCGGAGCCGATTGACCTTGTCGATGTATTCCGCAGCGCTGAATTCATTGACGGTGTGGTCGATGAATGCCTGGCATTGGGACTGAAGGCGATCTGGATCCAGGAAGGCATCGTCAATGAAGCGGCTGCCGCGCGCGCGCAGGCCGGCGGCATGACGGTAATCATGGATCGCTGCATTTATCGCGATTACCGCGATTTCTGCCGTGCAGGAGATTCAGACCGATGAACATCAGTTCGTCGGTCTCTGATATCTCCCCTCTACCTTTGGGACAAGGGAACACTTGGAGCAGCGCAGAGGGGACGGGGGTGAGGGGCGAGCCTCGCGCGACAAATTGCAGATTTTCAATGTTGAAATAAATCGTGATGCACCTGAAATTCACCAAAATGCACGGCCTCGGTAACGACTTCGTCGTGATTGATGCCACTGCGGCACCGGTGGTGCTGTCGCCGGCGCAACTGCGTTTCATCGCCGACCGTCACTTCGGCGTCGGTTGCGACCAGATCCTGCTGGTGGAGCCGGCGCGCAGCAAAGACACCGATTTTTATTACCGTATTTTCAACGCCGACGGCGGCGAGGTTGAACAATGCGGCAACGGCGCGCGTTGCTTCGTGCGTTATGTGCATCAGCGCGGCTTGACGAATAAAACCGTGATCCGCGTCGGCACGCTGGGTGGCGTCATCGAGCCGCGTTTGGAGACGGACGGCCAGGTCACCGTAAACATGGGCGCGCCCGAATTCGAACCTTCCCGCATACCGTTCAAAGCCCCGGTACGGGCGCCATTGTATGATCTGGCGCTTGATAAAAAAATGATTAAAATCAATAGTTTATCTATGGGTAACCCGCATGCCGTACAGGTCGTGCCCGATGTTGATGCGGTGCCGGTGGCTGTCGAAGGACCGTTGATCGAATCACATGCGGATTTTCCGCAGCGTGTGAATGCCGGCTACATGCAGGTGGTCGATCGCACACATATCCGCCTGCGCGTGTATGAGCGCGGCGCCGGCGAAACGCTGGCCTGTGGCACCGGCGCCTGTGCGGCCGTGGTGGCCGGCATCCAGCGCGGACTGCTGGATGCCCGCGTCACGGTTTCGACGCGCGGCGGCGACCTCGTTATAGTATGGGCGGGCGTCGGTCAGCCAGTGCTGATGACCGGACCGGCGGTGACCGTGTTCGACGGCGAAATTGCATTGACCTGAAAATACGTGAAAAAAAGCAAGGAATACCATAGATGAAACCCGATGACGTCGCGGCGTACCTGAAGGAACACCCTGAATTTTTCGAGAGTTACGCCGAGGTGGTCGCCGACGTGATGATTCCGCACCCGCACGGTGGTCGCGCGATTTCGATCAGCGAGCGGCAGATACTGACGCTGCGCGAGCGTGCCAAACAACTCGAAGTGAAACTCGGCGAAATGATCCAGTTCGGCGAGGAAAACGATGTCATCAGCGAAAAAGTACACCGCTTGGGACTGGCGCTGATCGCCGCGCGCGATGTGGCGGCCTTGTCACATGTGGTCGATTTCAATCTGCGAGAGGATTTCGCGGTACCGCACGTGGTGTTGCGCCTGTGGAATGAGGGAGCAAAGATCGAGGCGCCAGCTTCCGAAGCCACCCGCACTTTTGCTGCCGGATTGCTGCATCCCCACTGCGGTCCGCTGGCGATGGCCGACACTGCGGCATTTTTCGGCGAAGCCGCGGTGTTGCTGAAGTCGTACGCCTATATCCCCTTGCGCGGCAAAGACACCTTCGGCCTGCTCGCGCTGGCCAGCGAAGACGCACAGCGCTTTTATCCCGAGATGGGCACGCTGTATCTGACGCGCATCGGCGAAATCATCGCCGCCTGCCTGCTGCGCCATCTGGAACCGGTGTGACCGCCCGCGGGCGCAAACCACTTTCCGCAAAACCGCCGGCGCCCGCAGCCGGACCCGCGCAACCGCTGTTGCAGGGCTATATCGACCATCTGGCACATGAGCGCCGGCTGGCAGCACACACCACCAAAAATTACCGGCGCGATATCGAAGCCCTGCTTGAATTCGCTGGCGATAAACGGCCCGCTGAACTGAGCGCCCACGATATCCGGCGCGGCATTGCGCAACTGCACGGCAAAGGCCTCGACGGCCGCAGCCTTGCGCGCATGCTGTCGGCGTGGCGCGGTTTTTATCACTATCTCGCCCGTGATCACGGTTGCAAACAGAATCCCTGCCTCGGCATCCGCGCGCCGAAAAGCGCCAAGCGCCTGCCGCATGCGTTGTCCCCCGACGAGGCGAAGCAACTGGTCGAAATCGACGCCACCGACGAACTCGCGGTGCGCGACAGGGCAATGCTCGAGCTGTTTTATTCCTCGGGGCTGCGCTTGTCCGAACTCACCGGACTGGCGCCCGAGGATGTCAATTTTTCTGACGCCACCGTCCGCGTCACCGGCAAGGGCAGCAAGACGCGCATTGTGCCGGTGGGCAGCCACGCCGCCAAAGCATTGCAGGCATGGCTCGCGCAGCGCGCAGCGATTGCGGGAATTGATGAGCGGGCATTGTTCGTCAACCGGCAGGGCCGGCGGCTGGGGCCGCGTGCGGTGGAAGATCGAGTGCGGCGGCGGGCACAGCAGCAGGGCATCGCATCCCGCGTGCATCCCCACATGCTGCGCCACTCGTTTGCGTCGCATGTGCTGCAGTCGAGCAGCGACCTGCGTGCGGTGCAGGAAATGCTCGGGCACGCGAGCATTTCGACGACGCAGGTGTATACGCAGCTCGATTTTCAGCACCTGGCCAAGATTTACGACGCGGCACATCCGCGCGCGCGGCGCAAAAACAAATAACCTGCATTGGCATTACGGACGTTCCGGCTGGATTGATTTTTACTTAGGCGTATAAAAATTGCCAAGGCTCCCTCATCCCCACCCTTCTCCCGAAGGGAGAAGGGCTTCTCATCCCTCTCCCTCCGGGAGAGGGACAAAGGGTGAGGGAAATTTTGAACAAGGTATTAACACATTTTGTTATGCGCCCTTATGCATAAACTGATACTCAAGCCCGGCCGCGAGAAATCGCTGAAGCGCCGGCATCCGTGGATTTTTTCCGGCGGCATCGACCGCGTCGAAGGTGACCCGCAGGCGGGGGATGCCGTGGTCGTGTGCGCTGCCGATGGTGCGGCGCTGGCGGTGGCGGCGTACAGCCCGCAATCGCAGATCCGCGCGCGGGTCTGGGACTGGACCGTGCATGACATCGACGCTGCGTTCATCGCACAACGCATCACCCGCGCCGCAGCCAGCCGCAGTGCGCTGCCGGCGGGCGTGACAGACGGCCTGCGACTGGTACACGGCGAATCCGACGGACTGCCGGGCATCGTCGCCGATCGTTATGACGACACGGTGGTGGTGCAGTTGCTGAGCACCGGCGCCGAGCGCTGGCGCGATGTTGTTGCCGATGCACTGGCGGGTTTGTCCGGTGTGGTGCGCGTGATCGAACGTTCGGATGCCGATGTGCGCGCACTGGAAGGACTGCAAGCGCGCAGTGGTTTGTTGCGCGGCGCGGTGGCGAACGGACCATTGATGGTGACCGAACACGGTTTGAAGTTCAGTGTTGATGCCGAGCATGGCCACAAAACCGGGTTTTACCTCGACCAGCGCGACAACCGCCTGGCGCTGCGCAAACTGGCACGCGGCAAGACCGTGCTCGACTGTTTTTGCTACAGCGGCGGTTTTGCGCTGAATGCGCTGGCCGGCGGTGCTGCCGCAGTGACCGCCATTGACAGTTCGGGCCCGGCGTTGGAAACAGCGCGTATTAATGCCGCGCTCAATCAATTAAGCGGTGCGGAATGGCTGGAAGCCGATGTGTTCAAGACCTTGCGCGCCTTCCGCGATGCCGGGCGCACGTTCGACCTGATCGTGCTCGACCCACCGAAGCTTGCCCCTACCGCAGCACATGCCGAAAAAGCCGCGCGCGCTTACAAGGACATTAATCTGCTCGGCTTCAAGCTGCTCAATCCTGGCGGCATGCTGATGAGCTATTCCTGTTCCGGCGGCATCAGCCCGGATCTGTTTCAGAAAATCGTTGCCGGTGCGGCGCTGGATGCCGGTGTTGATGCGCGGATTGAGGGCTGGCTGCATGGTGCGGCGGATCATCCTGTGGCGCTGAATTTTCCGGAAGGGGAGTATCTGAAGGGGCTTTTGTTGCGGGTTGGCGTTTAACGCTGTGCTCTGCGGCAGGCCAGCAATGACCGTTGAGCTAACGGGACACTTGCGGCCCGTCCGCAGCAGATAAAGTTGGGCATTGTTCTCACTGCAACTCGACCGTTACAAGCCAATAACCAATATCAAGGTTATCAGCACCGAGCAGGCGTCGTTCTACGGGACCGTATCGGGGTATTCGAGCTTCGGATACCACTTTGTACCGCGCCCTTCTGGCGTCAGGTCGAGTAAAGTCCATAAGGGGGTGGGGTCGGGCGCACCATGCGGGTCCTGGCCGGGGTCCTGCGTGCCGCCGGATTCGCCGGCCCAGAAATGGTGAACCGATTTGCCGTCCTTCTTCCATACGTCGAGCGCCGGCCATTCGCTGCCATCGGGGGCAAGGCCGCGATAGTCCTTCGGGAAATCGTCACCGATGCACTGAAAAAACCTGAGGTTGCGCCAACCGCGCTCGCGTGCAAAGGCAAGCTGGCGCGCTACCGGTGAACGCCCGATCACCGCCAGCGCGACCCGTTGCGTGAGGTCGCGCGCGGGAACGTCGAAAGCGCCAAGCAACGAGGTGCACATCGGGCACGGCCGTTCGCGCTTCGGGCCATACATCCAGAAGTAGGTGATGAGAGTGTCGTGCTTGCCGAACATGGCGGCGAGTGTGACGGTTTTTCCACTCTCGTCCAGAAACTTGTAGGCCGGCGCCTTGCCGCCCAAAGGCAGCGAGCGGCGTTGTGCCGCGACACGATGGATGTGCCGCCGCAGTTCGATTTCTTCCGCCAGCAGTGCGGTACGCGCCTTGCGATACGCCACGCTGTCATTGGGAAAAGGCTTGTTTACCTTGGCGGCAAGCTCTGCCGCCGGGACCAGACCGATCTTGCTCATGGCGCCAACTCCTTTATACCTGTCTCAGCCGTTTCCGACTGTATGGACCGCCTATCCGCATCCGCTCATTTGCGAGCTCGGTGCATCCGGAAGCGCAGCGCGGGCTGTGTCCATGTTCAAATACGTAGTTAGGCCTCGTTCGGCAATGAGCCGTAGAACACTCGAACCTTGGCGACCTTGTCTTCTACGACGCGAAAGTGCTCAGTGTTGCTGAACGCTGCACCTACCATCGGTTTGATGTGGGGCGAATTTACTTCTTCGGGCCACGACCTTCTGTGCGGCTACGCTCTTAAAATAAATGGGGTCAGTGTAAGTTTTAGAGATCGTAGCCCGTAAGGAGCGTAGCGAATTACGGGGGGCATGGCCCCGTATTTCACTTCGTTTCATACGGGCTACGCTTGCTCATCATTCCGCACGGCTTTCCCCGGCACGTTATCGACGCCGCCCTCATGCCAAGGATGACATTTCCCGATACGTTTGATCGTCAGCCACGAACCCTTCAAAGCACCATGCAGTTCCATGGCTTCGCGCGCATACGCCGAGCAGGTCGGATAAAACCGGCACTGGGTGCCGAAAAAGGGCGACAGCAGGTAGCGGTAGGCGTCGATCAGTGCAATCAGCAGAGTTTTCATGGGCGAAATAAGTATAACGCGGGCGGTTTGCGCAACCAGCTGCACTCTGCTTAAATCGCCCGCTGTCCTGCGCCTTTCCGGAGAATCGCTCTTGTTTGAACTGCTGCAACTGACACATCGTTACGACGGCAGCGAAGTGCTGCGCGTGGAAAGCTGGTCAGCGGCCCAGGGCGAGCACTGGCTGCTGCTCGGCCCGTCGGGCAGCGG
>JAKFUS010000059.1 GCA_021732605.1 Betaproteobacteria bacterium
GGCAGGCCGTGGTTGTCGATAACCGGGGTACCATCGCCGCCGAGATCGTCGCCCGTGCACCGGCTGACGGCTACACGCTGCTGCTCTACGGCAGCGCGGTGTGGTTGTCGCCCTTCATCCGCAGCACACCGTACGATCCGGTGAAGGACTTTGCACCGGTCTCGCTGGTGGCGAGTTCACCGAACATCATCGTTGTCCATCCCTCGCTGCCGGTGAAATCGGTGCGCGAACTGATTGCGCTGTCGCGCTCCCGCCCCGGTGAACTCAATTACGCTGCCGGTTCCCTGGGCGCGGCGCCGCATCTCGCCGCGGAGCTGTTCAAGTCGATGGCGAAGCTCAACATCGTGCGTGTCGCCTACAAGGGTACCGGCGGTTCGCTGATCGGCATCCTCAGCGGTGAAGTCGGGCTGATGTTTCCGACGGCGGGCTCGGTGACGCCGTACATCAAGTCCGGCAAACTGCGCGCACTGGCGGTGACCAGCCTGCAGCCCACACCGCTGGCGCCCGGATTGCCGCTGCTGTCCGAGTCACTGCCCGGTTACGAATCGGTGTCACTGAACGGCATGCTGGCCCCGGCGCGAACGCCGGAGGCGATCATTCGCCAGATCAACGCCGAGGTGGCCAAGGTGATGACCCGTGCCGATACCAAGGAAAAACTGGTGGCGGCAGGGACCGACGCGATGTCGACCACGCCGGAGGAATTCGCGGCCGTGATCCAGGCCGACATGGCGAAGTGGGGCAAACTGATCCGCGAGGCTGGTATTCGCGAGTAAGGTTCGCGGTCTAGCGCAGTGCTCAGTTGCGCCGGGTTGCACTCATTTGTATTGCGCGAGCCACACGGTGTGTTTGCCGCAATCCGGATCCTCGATCCGGTGCAGCAGCACTTTGAATCCATTTGCAGCGAGCAGTGCCTCGTATTCCGCGCCATCAAGACTGGCGTGATGCAGCGCGTGGCCGTAAATTTCGCCCATGGCGACGCCGGCCTGTGGTCCTGAAGTAAACAGCAGCAATGCGCCGGGTGCGGTGTGTTGTGCGAACAGCGGAAACATCGCACGCTGGTCATCGGCCGGCAGGTGGAAAAAACTGTCCCAGGCGATCACCGCATCGAAGCGCCGCCGCAGGTCCAGGCTACGCATATCCGCTTCGATCCAGGTTTGTTGCGGATAACGCTGGCGGCACATGGCAATCATTGCAGTCGCGGCATCGACTCCGGTGACACGGCAGCCGTTGTCGATAAAAAAATTCGCGATGGGTTCGGCACTGCCGCAGCCGAGATCAAGCACCGAAGCCCCATCGACCAGGTGCGCCAGCACCCGGTCGAGGTAAAACTTTTCCATCAGGAACTTGCTGCGGTCCCGGTCGAACTCCCGCGCGACAGCTTCGTAGACGGCGCGGGTATCGGTCATTTGGCTCAGGTTGCTGTTTATGCGGCCTTGGCGATCGTCAGGCCAACCACGTTGTTGTCCTTGATCGCTTTTGCCACCAGACCGGAGGCTTTGGCGTCTTCGATGAAGGCGCTGAGGTATTTCGCCGCGGCAGTACGACCCTTGGGTACACCGGCGGCCTGTTGCACGGCGGTGAACGAGCCGTCGAGGATGCGTGAACCCGGCAGTTTGGCCTGGTCGCTGATCAGGCGCGGGCGCAATCCGGCAAGGGCATCAAATTTTTCATCAACAAACCGTTTGAAGGAATTGTCAGCACCCGGTTCCTTGACCAACTCGGCATTTTTGATGGTGCGCGACAGGTACAGCTCATACGCCGCCTTGTCCGGCACGATGATGCGGATGCCCTTGCGGTCGACTTCCGCGATGTCCTTGATCGCCGAGCCGGGCGGCATGAGGTAGGTGGAATCGATTTCGACATAGGCCGGGGTGAAATCGATTTCGTTGGCGCGCAGCGGTTCGGCACCGAGGAAGCCGACATCCCACACCCCTTTGTTGGCGGCATCAGCCAGTGCGCCGGGATTCGGGTACGGGCAGAGTTCAACGGCAAGACCGAGGCGGCGGCCGAGTTCCTGTGCGAGGTCATGCGCCACGCCGCGCGGCTGGCCGGTGGCGGCATCGGTGCGGGTGAGCAGGAAGTTGCTCATGTTCAGGCCCACGCGCAGTTTGCCGGTCGGTGCGAATTCGGAGCGGAGTGCAGCAGTCACTTCAGTCATGGCGGTCATCCGTCGTCAGTAAGTTGCGGAACGTCGGATTAAACACTGAACTGCGGCGGGTGTCACCCGTGCAGCAGGCGAACAGAACGTGGACCCAGAAGTCCACGTTACCGTTCGATCAGTCTGCTCATGCGGCTTTGGCGGCCAGGTGTGCTCGCAATTGTTGCGCCGCTGCGACCATGTTGCGCAGGGCCTGCTCCACTTCCGGCCAGTTGCGTGTTTTCAGCCCGCAGTCGGGATTGATCCACAGTTGCTGCGGCGGGATCACGCGGCAGGCGCGTTCCAGCAGGCGCAGCATGTCTTCCGTCTCCGGCACCCGCGGCGAGTGGATGTCGTAGACGCCGGGGCCGATGTGGTTCGGATAGCTGAATTTGCCGAATGCATTCAGCAGCTCCATGTTCGAACGCGAGGTCTCGATGGTGATGACATCGGCGTCCATTGCGGCGATCGCCGGCAGGATGTCGTGAAACTCGGCGTAACACATATGGGTGTGGATCTGCGTGTCATCTGCTGCAACCGCTGCGCTGACCCTGAACGACTGTACCGCCCATTCAAGGTAAGGCGCCCAGTCCCGCTGTTTCAGCGGCAGGCCTTCGCGCAGTGCGGGTTCGTCGATCTGGATCACGCGGATGCCGGCTTTTTCGAGATCGGCGACTTCTTCGCGCACCGCGAGTGCGATCTGCAACGCGGTTTGCGCACGTGGCTGGTCGTCACGGACGAAGGACCACTGCAGTATGGTCACCGGTCCGGTCAGCATGCCCTTGACCGGTTTTTCAGTCAGCGATTGGGCATAACGCGCGGTGTCCACGGTCATCGCTTCCGGGCGCGCGACATCACCGTAGATCACCGGTGGTTTGACGCAACGCGAACCGTAGCTCTGCACCCAGCCGTTTTGCGTGAAGCAGAAACCCCACAGCTGTTCACCGAAAAATTCCACCATGTCATTGCGTTCGGCTTCACCATGCACCAGCACGTCGAGGCCCAGCGCTTCCTGGCGCTCAATGACCTGGCGGATTTCGCCGCGCATGGCTGCGAGGTATTGCAGTTCGCCGATTTCGCCGCGTTTCCAGGCGGCGCGGGTGCTGCGGATCTGCGGCGTTTGCGGGAATGAGCCAATGGTGGTGGTGGGCAGCGGCGGCAAGCGCAGATGCGCCTGTTGTGCCTTGCTGCGCAGGGCATGCGGGCTTTTGCGCCGGTAGGAAGCGGAGTTCAGCTGGGCAATCTGGCCGCGCACTGCTTCATTGACTGTGCGCGGACTGCTGCGTCGTGCCTGCAGCGCGGCATCGGCCGCGTCGAGTTCCGCCTGCACCGAGGCTGAGCCTTTGTTCAGTGCTTCGCCGAGGATGCGCAGTTCCTCGAGTTTTTCGTCGGCGAAGGCCAGCCAGGGCCGGACTTCTGCATCCAGGCCTGATTCCGCGACCAGCGATACCGGCACATGCAGCAGCGAGCAGGACGGCGCAATCCACAGCCGGTCGCCGAGGGCATCGTGCAAGGGCTGCAGTGTCGCCAGCGCTCGCCGCAGGTCAGTACGCCAGATGTTGCGACCGTCGATGATGCCGGCGGACAGTACCCAGTGCCGTGGCAGTGCGTTTTGCCAGGCAGCGAGTTGCTGAGGCGCGCGCACCAGGTCGAGATGGATGCCTTGCACCGGCAGGCGCAGGATGCGGTCGATGTGTTCATCCACACTGTCGAAGTACGTTGTCAGCAGCAGCTTCGGCGCTTGGGCGGCGAGCATTTTGTACGCGTGATCACAGGCATCCAGCCATGCGGGTTCGAGTTCCAGGCACAAGGCGGGTTCGTCGATCTGTACCCATTGAATGCCGAGGTCACGCAGGCGGCCGAGGATGCGGGCGTAGGCCTGGGCCAGACTGTCGAGCAGTTGCAGCCGGTCAGCACCATCGACGGATTTGGCCAGGCGCAGGAAGGTCAGCGGGCCGATCAGCACAGGTTTGACGGCTGCACCCGTGGCCAGCGCTTCGCGGATATGGTCGAAATACCAGTCGGGGCCGCCGTCGAAGCGGGTTTCCGCTGACAGTTCGGGTACCAGATAGTGATAGTTGGTATCGAACCACTTGGTCATTTCCAGTGCCGGCTGCGCGGCATTGCCCCGTGCCAGTTCAAAATACTGCTGCCGTGTCAGGTGTTCGGCATCAAAACCGAAACGCGCGGGCGGGCAACCGAGCAGCACCAGCTGGTCGAGCATCTGGTCGTATAAGGAGAAATCGCCGGCGGTGCTGTAAGCCAAACCCGCGGCGCGCTGTTTTTGCCAGTGTGCGGCGCGCAGTTCTGCTCCCGTGGCTTCGAGCCCGGCTGTGTCGGTCTCGCCGCGCCAGCAGGCTTCGAGTGCGAACTTGAGTTCCCGCGTCGCGCCGATGCGGGGATAACCAGGGATGTGCGTGTGTGCCATGAGTCCGCCTGAAGGGTGTGTGAGCAAGGCGTGGAGTATCGGCAGCGACCGGCGTAGAATCAAACGATTAGTTTTCAGATTACCTTGAATTAAATTCATATCAGGAATACGGCATGATCGAGCTTCGCCACCTGCGCTCGTTGGCCGCCATCGCCGACACGGGCAAACTGGTGCACGCTGCGAGCCAGGTGCACCTGACGCAAAGCGCCTTGTCGCACCAGATGCGCGCACTGGAAGAGCATTACGGCGCAGCGTTGTTCCAGCGCACGGGCGCCGGCCTGCGTTTCACGCCGGCGGGGCAGCGTCTGCTCCAGCTGGCACGCGAAACGCTGGTTGCCGTCGCGGATGCGGAGCGCGATCTGCTGCGTCTCAAGGGTGATGCCGGCGGTGATCTGCGCATCGCACTGGAATGCCATACCTGTTTTGACTGGCTGATGCCGGTGATGGATGCCTTCCGCGGGCGCTGGCCCGAAGTGGAGGTTGATCTGCTCGCCGGTTTCCACAGCGATCCGCTGGCGCTGCTGCAGAGCGGCAAGGCGGAGCTGGTCATCGGTTCACAGAAGCCACGCGGCCGTGATTACGTCGCGCTGCCGCTGTTCCGTTTTGAAATTCTTGCTGTGCTGCCGGTGGAACACCGCTTGCGCGCGAAACGGCGCATCGAAGCAGCCGACCTGAAGGGGGAGACGCTGATTACCTATCCGGTGCCCGAGGAGCGCATCGACCTGATCCGCCAGGTGCTGAAGCCTGCGGGTATCAAACTGACGCGGCGTACCGCGGAGCTGACAGTGGCGATCCTGCAACTGGTGGCGAGTCGCCGCGGCATTGCGGCGCTGCCGAACTGGGGTGTGCGCAATTACGTCGACCTGGATTACGTGATTGCTCGGCGGATTGGCGCCAAGGGCCTGTGGAGCGACCTGCATGCGGTGGTGCCACGTGCACTGGCCGGACGGCCGTACGTGACTGAATTCGTCGACATCATCCGCAGCAAATGCGCCGCCGGACTGGACGGCATCGAGCTGTTGTAAGCGTCCGATGACTGCGCGTTACATTGCCCACCTCGACATGGATGCGTTTTACGCATCGGTTGAGCTGCTGCGATATCCGCAATTGCGCGGCCAGCCGGTGGTGGTCGGCGGCCGGCGCCGCGCGGCACAGGATGATCCGGCCGATGCGGCATTCGCCACCCTGCGTGGTTACACCGGCCGTGGCGTGGTGACCACGTCGACGTACGAAGCCAGGGCCCTGGGTGTGTTTTCGGCGATGGGGCTGATGAAGGCGGCGAAACTGGCGCCGGATGCGGTGCTGCTGCCGGCGGACTTTGAGGCTTACCGTCATTATTCGCGGTTGTTCAAGGAGACGGTACGTGCCATTGCGCCGCAGGTTGAAGACCGCGGAATCGACGAAATTTATATCGACATCACGGCCCTGGTTGCAGACAGTGCCGCTGACGGTGCCCCGGATCCCTGGGCACGTGCACGGGCGATTGCCACTGACATCCAGCGCGCGGTGCGTGAGGCGACCCGGCTGTCGTGTTCCATCGGCATCACGCCGAACAAGCTGCTGTCGAAAATCGCCTCGGAGCTGAACAAACCCGCCGGTGTCAGCGTGATCCGCCCGGACGACATTCGCAGCCTGGTGTGGCCGCTGGCGGTGCGCAAGATCAACGGCATCGGACCCAAAGCCAATATCAAACTGGAGCAACTGGGCATCCGCAGCATCGGCGAACTGGCGCAGGCTGATCCCGCATTGTTGGTGGAACATTTCGGTCACAGTTACGGCGCCTGGATGCATGCCGCCGCGCACGGGCGTGATGAACGGCCGGTGGTGACCTACAGCGAGCCGAAGTCGATCAGCCGCGAGACCACTTTCGAAAATGACCTGCATGCAGTGCGTGACAAGGCCAAGCTGACGAAAATATTCACCGACCTCTGCGTGCGTGTGGCCGGCGACCTCGAACGCAAGGGTTATGTCGGCAAAACCATCGGCCTGAAAATCCGCTACGACAATTTCAAGACCGTGACCCGCGACCTGACCCTGGATGCGCCGACGCGGGATGCAAAAACCATACGCCGCGCCGCGGGTGAATGCCTGAAGCGTGTGCCGCTGGACCGGCGCATCCGCCTGCTCGGCGTGCGGGTGGGGGCGCTGTCGAAACCCGGATCGGCAATCGAAGTCCACGACCTGTCACTGTTCGACTGATTTTGCTGTAAACGCGCCATAATCGCGCGCTCCAACCATCAATCCGCAGGACAAGCATGAGTCTGACGGCACAACTGGCCGGCATCATCCGCAACACCACCTTCGAATCGCTGGGCACTGCAGATGTTGCCACTGCCAAACGCCTGATCGCCGACGGTATTGCCGTCGCGGTGGTGGGCAGCCAGGAACAAGCGCCGCAGATGTTTGCCGAGCACGTAAAGGAACAGGGTGGTCGCGAACAGTGTCCGGTCTGGGGTTTTGGTTTCAAGACTTCGCCTGTGGCTGCTGCGTATGCGAATGCGGTATCGATGCACGTGCTCGATTTTGAGCCGATGTCGAGGCCGTCCACCCACGCGGTGTCGCCGACCGTGCCGGTGGCGTTTGCGCTGGCGCTGCGTGACGGCCTCGACGGCCGTGAACTGCTGACCGCCTGCGCCAAGGGTTTCGAGATGCAGGGACGGCTGCTGGCGGCAGTGGACCACCGGCGCGAGAGTTCGAAATTCCATGCGCCGGGTGTGGTCGGACCTTTTGGATCGGCGGTTGTTGCAGGCCATCTGCTCGGGCTTGATGAAGAACAGCTGAATTACGCGCTGGCCATCGCCGCGTCGCGCAGCGGCGCATTACGCGCCAACATCGGCCACGGCGTGAAGTGTACACATTGCGGCAACGCGGCCGCTGCAGGGCTGGAAGCTGCGCTGCTGGCCAAACGCGGGCTGACCGCGAATTCCGACATCCTGGCGCATGTTGATGGTTTTGCCGCCGCGTTTTTCCCGAAAGGGATCGACCGCGACATGCTGCTCGGTTACGGCAAACCCTTCCGTTTCAGTGATCCGGGCATGGCGATCAAGTTTTATCCGTCGAAATATCCGACCCATTTCGCCATCAGCGCCGCGCTGGAAGTACGCAAGATGATTGCCGATCCCGCGCTGATCAATGCCGTGAATCTCATCACGCCGTCGATGCCGGACGTTGATCGGCCGGCACCGGTGTCGGGGCTGGAAGGCAAGTTCAGTTTCCAGTACGCCGCGGCCTGCGCTTTGCTCGACGGCAAAGTGGGAATTGCATCCTTCCATGACCAGCGCCGGTTCCGCGGCGACATGAAATCAATGCTGCGGCGGATGAAGGTTACTGTTGATCCGTCGCTGCCGACTACTTTCCATCAGATGCAGGTGTCGGTTGAAGTGACTCTGCATGATGGCACGGTGCACCGCGCGAACTGTGAACGCCCGCCGGGCTTCTGGGGCGCACCGCTGGACATCGTGCAGCATCGCGAGAAGGTGCGCGACTGCCTGACGACGCGGCTCAATGCCGGACGCGTGGCGCGTGTTACCGAGTTGCTGGAGTCTCTGGAGACCTTGCCGGCGAATGGCGTGCGCGAACTGAGCCTGTTGCTGGAGTAAAGGTTGTTTCCAGCGCCGGGCATAGCGTTCGCGTTATAGTCTCAGGCCCGGCCCACGGCCCTTGATTCACAGACATCACAGCAACACGCGTTCTGAATGGTGAGGAGAACATGATGGACAAAGATATCGATATTCTGATCAGCGAAGTCGGGCCGCGCGACGGCCTGCAGAACACCAAGCAGTTCATGACCACGGAGTACAAGAAAAAATGGATCAGCGCGGCCGCCGCTGCGGGCTTGCGCGAAATCGAGGTGTGTTCTTTCGTGCCGCCGAAGTTGATTCCGCAAATGGCCGATGCCGCAGAGGTGGTTGCGCACAGCCTGACCATCCCGGGATTGAACGTCGCGGCACTGGCGCCCAACTTCAGGGGCGCGCAGGGCGCGATGGAAGCCGGCGTGCACAAGCTGACGCTGACGATTTCGGTGTCGCGCGAACACAGCCTGGCCAATGTGCGCATGACGCCGGATGAGGCCATCGCCAGTGCGAAAAAAATCTGCGCTTTCCGCGACTCGCTGCCGAAGGCGAAGCGCCCGATCATCGAGTCCGGCCTGTCCACGGTATTCGGCTGCACGCTGGAAGGCGCGGTCAGCGAGGATGAAGTGGTGCGCATGGCCGTGGCCTCGGTCGAAGCGGGCTGTGATGAAGTCGGCCTGGCCGATACCACCGGGTATGCCAATCCGGAGCAGATCCGCCGCGTGTTCAAAAAAGTGCGTGCTGCGATTGGTGACAAGTTGTCGGGTGCACATTTGCACAACACGCGCGGGCTGGGTTTGGCCAATGTGGTGGCGGCGCTGGAAGTCGGCGTGACCACGTTCGACAGTTCGCTCGGCGGCCTCGGCGGTTGTCCGTTCGCACCCGGCGCTTCCGGCAACATCGTTACCGAGGATCTGGTGTTCATGCTCGAAGCCATGGGTCTGCGCACCGGCATCGATCTCGAGAAACTGCTGGCACTGCGCAAGATTCTTGAAGAAGGCATCCCCGACGAACCGCTGTACGGCTATGTGCCGCTGGCCGGGATCACCAAGGGTTTTGTGCCGGCGACGCGTTCGCATTAAATCAATACATTTAAAAGTGCATTAACAGGATTGACAGGATAGACAGGATAGACAGGATCAAACAGAGGGTATGTAAGTGGTTTTAATCCTGCTTATCCTGTCCATCCTGTAAATAATGTTTTTGCCCTTTCAATCCTTGTCACGAAGTAACGGAATCGATCATGAACAACAAACTCCCCCTCGAAGGCATCCGCGTCATCGAGTTCTGCCACGTGGTCATGGGCCCGACTTGCGGCCTGGTGCTCGCCGACCTTGGCGCTGAAGTGATCAAGGTCGAACCGCTGGACGGCGACCATACGCGCAAGCTGACGGCCTCGGGTGCAGGATTTTTCCCGACCTATAACCGCAACAAAAAAAGCATCGCGGTCGATTTGAAGTCGAAGCAGGGCCGGGAACTGGTGCTGAAGCTGATTGCCAGCGCCGACGTGGTCACTGAAAACTTCCGCAGCGGCGCGATGGACAAGCTGGGCTTCGGTTACGCCGCGCTGAAAAAACTCAAAGCGGAAATCATTTATTGCTCGCTGAAAGGTTTTTTGCCCGGGCCGTACGAACACCGCACCGGACTCGATGAAGTGGTGCAGATGATGGGCGGGCTGGCTTACATGACAGGCGGACGTTTCGGTCCGCTGCGCGCCGGAGCGTCGGTGAACGACGTCATGGGTGGAGTATTCGGCGCAGTGGCGATTCTTGCCGCATTGAACCAGCGCCATGTCACCGGCAAAGGCCAGTATGTGCAAAGCGCGCTGTTCGAGAACAATGCCTTCCTGATGGCACAGCACATGCTCGAAGGGTTTGCCACCGGCCAGCCGGTGAAACCGATGCCGGACCGCATCCGCGCTTGGGCGCTGTACGATAATTTCAAGACCCGCGAAGGTGAACTGGTGTTTGTCGGCGTGGTCACCGACACGCAGTGGAAGGTGTTCTGTGAATCCTTCGGTTTGACCGAACTGCTCAACGATCCGGCATTAAAAACCAATCCGCAGCGCGTCGAGGCCCGCCCGCGCATCCTGCCGATAGTCTCGGAAATTTTCAGCAAGATGGGCAAACAGGAACTGATGGACCGCTGCGAAAAACTCGGCCTGCCCTTCGCGCCGATCGCCAAGCCCGAAGACCTGTTCGAAGATCCGCACCTCAATGCCTCGCACGGTCTGACTCCTGTAACTCTGAACAACGGCGTCAAGACCAAGGTGCCGGTGTTGCCGATCGAGATGGATGGCCAGCGCTTCGGCATGCGCATCGACATTCCGCAGGTCGGCGAGCACACCCGGGAAGTGCTGAGGTCAGTGGGCTATGGTGATGCCGAGGTCGACAAAATGGTCAGCGGCAAGGTCGTTGCAGCGAGGGCGAGGTAATTATTACGTCCGCTACCGGCCATAGGCGGACGCACACTGTTACTTTTCAGTTTAACGACGGATCGACCCCCTATATCTGCCTGCGCACGGCCTCGCACACCGGTGCGGCGGCCGGCGCTTTTTCAGGCGGTTTGATCCCCGAAGGCAAGAACGGCTCTGCAACGGTGCTGAGGGTTGCGCACGGCCCACGCTTGCGCGCCTGGGGTCAGCGTGCGTCGAAGTCAGGCAACTCGGGTCGATTCGGGGGGCGAATCGTCATTGTGAGCGGGGAATCTTTGCCAGAGACCGCGTGATTGACCGCCTCTCGGGACGGCGATACTGTCGCGGATCGGGAAAAAGGTGGTTTGAAATTCCTATACGCATACCGTGCGCAGTGCAATGAAGGCGGCCAATGTCGATAAGGTGCATGCGGTGATGGGCGGCTTCCACCTCGGCCCCGCAAACCCGGAATATTTGCAGCACACGCTGAAAGAGCTGCAGTCCATCAACCCCGACGTGATCGTGCCGACGCACTGTACCGGCGAGCGCTTCATTCACATGCTGCGCCAGAAAATGCCGGACCGGGTGGTGTATTCGAACGTGGGGAGCCGTTATACCTTCGGCATGCAGTGAGCCGCCGCAAGCGGCTCACACCAGCGTGATGTAGGGCCGCAGACTCATCGCAAACTGGAACACCGCTCCGAAGATGGGCACGCCGAGTATCGACAGCAGGATCAAGCCCATCAACAGCCAGCTGCCGAAGCGGCCGTTCCATTCGTGGTAGCGCTGTGCGAGCGGCTGCGGCAGGAAGTAAGGCAGGATGTAGTGGCCGTCTAGCGGTCCCAGCGGAATCAGGTTGAATATCATAAGCAGCAGGTTGATGCCAACGAGAATGTTGAAGAATGTCTTGGCACCGGGGTTGAGCAGCCAGGGACATTGAGCCTGCGCACCGACGAGAAAAACATTCCACACCACCACGGCAATCAGCAGATTGGCGAAAAGCCTTGCCCCGGC
Source organism: Betaproteobacteria bacterium (assembly GCA_021732605.1). GTDB lineage: Bacteria > Pseudomonadota > Gammaproteobacteria > Burkholderiales > SG8-41. Next base: position 11,565 of record JAKFUS010000059.1, read on the forward strand.
GACCACCAGGTCAGCCCACACGGAATTGAAATTGCGCGGATTGGTCGGCACCGGCTTGACGTAGCCAAAACCCACCAGCACCACCATCAACAGTCCCATCGGATCGATGTGCGCGACGGGGTTGAGGGTGAGCCGCCCCATGCGCTGGGCCGTATTATCACCAAACTGCTTGGCGGCAAAAGCATGGCCGAATTCGTGAAAGGTCAGTGAGATGATCAGTGCAATCACGATCAGCGTGAATAATGCGATCTGGCCGGAGGTGAGTAGTGACAACATGGTGACGGGGAATCTGTCTGCGCTGAGTTGCGAAAATCCCATCTCCACAAGGAGGCTCCCATGTTCCTGATCACTAATCGTTGTATCGATGAGACTCTGAAAACCGTCGAAGCCTTCGGGGATACTTTCAACGCCAAAGGCCCGCCAGAAACACCAGAAAGGCCGCGCGCCCGCGCTTGCGTTCTTCGTGCGTGGTTACAACAATGTCGCCGCAGTGCTTGATCGAGCGCGGTGGCTTGGCCACTGGCCCTACGGACTGGCTTCACAGCGCGCGGTGTATGTTGATTTCACCCAAACCGACAGCGTGGGGGATTCACATGCGTACTTTGAAAGCGAGGCGGCGAAGAACGCTGGCGTAAAAGCGTTTTTCCGCAAAGCATTGAACGGCGAAGCCGCGGAGCGGGAGCTGGTATACGACGTGGCCCGCAATCTGTACTTTGTTGAATGATTGTGCCGAATAGCCGAGTTTTGCTGATCCGGAATCGGGCTTGTTGCGACAACGCCGTTAAATTTTTGCCCAGGTGTAACCAAACGCAGATGGCAAACGAGGCAGCCTTTGGCTGCGTGGCGGCCTTCCATCCCTCAAACCGAGCCAGGAAACCCCTTGAAACCCCGTCCTGTGGCTGTCATCCCCGTGATATTCTCTCCCGTTCCCATCGGGGGATCGCCGGGCTTTCAACAGCGCAAACCGACGGAGAGCACGTGACCGCAAATTGCCTTGAGGGACAGCATCCATCCAACATGATGTGGAGTAGCCGATTCATATGCGCTCGTTGATTCTGTTCAACTATGATTGGGACCGCGCCGCCTTTTCCGCGCTGTCTGGCGCCTACCCGCATGACAGTGCCGGTTTTGATCTCTTCAGTTTCCCCGGCAACGTGCGCCTTGCCGGGTTTGATTTTGGCCGCTTTACGGACAAATTGGCGGCGCGCGCGGAAAAGCGCGGCTGGCGCGCAGCCTTATCGAATCACGAACAGTTTGGCGCGCTCGCCGCCGCCCT
>JAKFUS010000026.1 GCA_021732605.1 Betaproteobacteria bacterium
GGGTATGGGATGCGCTGACGCTGATCGCCGCCAACGGCAACCTGTGGCAGGACCTCGGCATCACGCTGGGCCGTGTCGGCACCGGTTTCATACTGGCGACGCTGGTTGGCCTGCCGCTGGGCATCATTTTCGGGGCAAATAAACGCCTCGGCGAATTCTTCGAGCCGATCATCCCGGTGATGAACACCGTATCCTCGGCAATCTGGGCCACCTTCGCGATCATCTGGTTCGGCGTGTCCAACGCAACCACCGTGTTCGTCGTGTTCATGACCGCGATGCCGCTGATCATCACCAATGTCTGGCAGGGCACGCGCACCGTCAATGCCGACTTCATCGAACTCGCCCATGTGCTGCGCATGCCGGCGCACCGGGTGATGATGAAAATCTACCTGCCGACCATCCTGCCCTACTTCTTTTCCGGCGCGCGACTGGCCTTCGGTTTTGGCTGGCGGGTGTCGCTGGTTGCAGAGACGCTGGGCTCGTCGAGCGGTGTAGGATACCGGTTACGCCAGGCCGCCGACCTGATCCAGACCGATCAGGTGTTCGCGTGGACACTGACCCTGGTGGTGATGATGGCCGTGCTCGAAATGGGCATCCTGCGCCCCCTGGAAAATTACCTGTTCCGCTGGAAAAAAGAGGCTGAAGGCTCATGAGCAAAAAACCCGCTGACCCGCACAAACAGCGCCTGATCGTCGCCATGACCGGCGCGTCGGGCTCCATCTACGGCATCCGCATCCTTGAACGCCTGCGCAACCTCGGCGGCTGGGAATCGCATCTGGTCGTATCCGAAGCCGGTGTGCTCAACGCCTGGCAGGAATACGGCATGGACCGCAAGGCGCTGCACAAACTGGCCGATGTCACTCATAACGTGCGCGACATCGGCGCCACCATCGCCAGCGGCTCCTTCATCACCGCCGGCATGGTGGTTGCACCCTGTTCGATGAAAACCCTGGCTGGCGTCGCCCACGCACTGTCCGACAACCTGATCACCCGCGCCGCCGATGTCATCCTCAAGGAACGGCGCCGCCTGGTGCTGCTGACCCGCGAAGCGCCGCTGAATCTCGCCCACATCCGCAACATGGAAGCAGTAACGCTGATGGGCGGCGTGATTTTCCCGCCGGTGCCCGCGTTCTACAGCGGCGGAAAAACCATCGACGATCTGGTCAATCACACGGTCGGCCGCGTGCTCGACCTGTTTAATGTCGAACACGAAACCATCAAACGCTGGGAAGGCATTACCGGCCCCGCTGAATCTGGAGAAAAGAAGCAAAAATGATAAAACCGCCCTACGCCGATGAAAATTTCCGCGGCTTTCTCGATCGCCTGCGCACAGAAAAAGAACTCGTCGACATCAAACAGCCGGTGGACAGCCGGCACATCGCAACACTGGTCGACCAGGCTGACAAGGCACTGCTGTTCCACAATGTCATCGGTTACAAGATGCCGGTGGTGTCCGGTATCATCCGCTCGCAAAAGCGCGCGATCATGTCGATGGGCTGCAACAGCTATCCGGAAATCGAGTTCCGTCTGCAGAACGGCATCGAAAACCCGATTGCACCCAAATACATCGAAAAAACACCGCTGAAGGAAGTCATCAAGATCGGCAAGGACGTCGACCTGTTCAGCCTGCCGATTCCCATGTTTTCGGTGTACGACGGCGGCCCGATGATCACCGCCGGCATCACCATCGCAAGGGATCCGGAATTCGGCCTCAATTCCGGCATCTACCGTTTCATGGTCAAGGAAAAAAACCTGACCGGCATCGACATCGTGACGCCGAACAACATGCGCCTGTTTGCGCAGCGTGCCTTTGAGGCGGGCAAACCGCTGCCGATTTCGATTTCCATCGGCAATCATCCCTTTGAAAACCTCGGTTCCGGTTTCCGCGCGCCGCTGGGCACCGACGAAATGGGCATTGCCGGCGGCATCCGCGGCTCGGCCATCGAACTCGCGCAATGCGAAACCATCGACCTGCCCTGCATCGCCGATTCCGAAATCGTGCTCGAAGGCGAAATCCTGCCGACCGGCTGGACCCAGCCGGAAGGCCGCTTTGGCGAATTCACCCGGCTGATGGGCGGCCTGCACTGGAACCCCGTGGTGCGCATCAACGCCATCACCATGCGCCGCGACGCGATCTACTACGCCCTGCACATGCCCTGGGAAAACACCTGGCTGATGGCACCGACGCGTTACACCCAGATCCGCCGCGCGCTGAAAACCGCCGGCATCCAGATCAAGGACATCAACGTCACGCTCGGCGGCTGCGGCATGTGGCACGCCATCATCTCGATCAAGAAGCAGGCCGGTGAAGGCAAAAACGCATTGCTCGCCGCACTGTCGGTGATGGATTTGAAACATGTGGTCGTGGTCGACGACGACATCGATGTATTCAATGCGATGGACGTCGAATGGGCGATCGCCACCCGCGTGCAGGGTGACAAGGACATCATGATCATCCCCGGCAGCCGCGCCAAACCGCTGGATCCCAGCCTGCCGGTGATGCCTCACGGCGTGGTGCCGACGGGCGCCAAAGTCGGCATCGATGCCACGATTTCCGAAGGCATTCCGAAAGAACGTTTCGAGCGCATTTCATACGCCTACACCGACCGCGCCAAAATCGCCGATTACTACACCGGCAAGGCCGACGCCGAGCCGGCCGTTGCCTCCGGCGACAAAGCGGTCGCAGAACTCGCCGCCAAAATAGTCGCCGTGGTTGAAAAAACACCGAAATATTATTCCGAGCTCGCCGAGCAGTTCGCCGATTACGATTTCCAGACCGTGGCCCGCGCATTGGGCAAGCTGCATGAAGACGGCAAGCTGTGGCAGGACCCGCGTGGCCGCATGTGCCTGCGCGATTCACAGTTCGCCGCCAAAGTGCCGGTCAAGGGCGGTTGAACTCAATATGACCGCAGCCACCGCCACCGTCACCATGCCCGCAATCGCCGACAACGGCGCGATTGCCGTGCGCGGCGTCAGCAAGTGGTTCAATACCGCGGAAGGCACGCCCCTGCAGGTGCTCAACAACATCAACCTGACCATTCCTGCGCAATCCATCGTCGCGATACTCGGCGCTTCGGGCTGCGGAAAATCAACACTGCTCAACATCATCTCCGGTATCGTCACGCCGGAGCGCGGCGAAATCTGCATCAATGGCATCACCGCCGCACGCTTCACTGAATGGCGCAGCGTCAGTTACATGTTCCAGGAAGACCGCCTGTTGCCGTGGCGCACCACCATCAAAAATGTCGAGTTCGCATTGGAGACCGGCAACATGCCGAGTGCCGAACGCGAATCCCGCGCCCGCGAAGCGCTGAAACTGGTCGGGCTCGAAGCTTTTATTGAGGCCTTCCCTTATCAACTCTCCGGCGGCATGCGCAGCCGCGTCGCACTCGCGCGCAGCCTTGTGCAGGAACCCTGCATCCTGCTGATGGACGAGCCGTTTTCGCGGCTGGATGCACTGACCCGCGCGCAGATGCATGACGAACTGCTGCAGATCCAGAAACTGAAAAAGATGACCATCGTTTTTGTCACTCACGATGTTGAGGAAGCCGTGGTTCTGGCCGACAGCGTGGTGGTGATGGCGCCGCGCCCCGGTCGCATCCGCGATACTGTCGGGATCGCATTACCGCGCCCGCGTGACGCCACCGAACCCGCCACTGCCCGTCTGTCACATGAACTTAAGAGTCTGATTTAATTGATGTTTTCAAGGAGACCGCGATGACTGCATTACGCCTGATGATGAGCCTGTTGGTTGCGGCGCTGCTTGCCGCCGGTAATGCGCATGCGCAGAAAATCAAGGTCGGTTACTGGACCAGCGGCTTCAGCCTCGGCTACGGCGCAGTCATGGAGCAGATGAAATTCGCCGAGAAGGAGGGCCTCGACGTCGAATGGATCAAGTTTGCCGAAGTCAACGGTCCGACCCGCGCCATGGTGTCGCAGACCATCGACCTCGCCTTTGGTGCACCCTCCACTGCGTCGATGAGCATCGCCGCCGACGGCGTGCCGGTGAAAATCGTGCTCGCCTCGCAGATCGCCGAAGCGCAGATTGTGGTGCCCGCCGGCTCACCGATCAAAAGCGTTGCCGACCTCAAAGGCAAAAAAATCGGCATGTCGCCGCCCGGCAGTGCCACCCACGCCATCGCCACTTCCGTACTGCAGGGGGTCTATGGCATGAAACCGGCGGACTACAGTGTGGTGCCCGGCAACGAAGGCCGGCTCGCGCAATTCCTGCTGCAAAAGGAAGTCGACGCCGCAGTGATCCGCTCGGTGACCATCGCGCAGATGACCGACGACGTCAAACTGACCTACCTTGCCAGCGTGGTCGATGACTGGAAAAAACTCACCAAGGGCACTGCCGTACCCATCCTCGCCGTGACCATCGTGCATAGCGATTACGTTGCCAAAAATCCGGAAGCCGTCGCCAAGTTCATCGCCGCGATGCGCAAAACGCTGGAATACGGCTCGAAGAACAAGGATCGCGTTGCGGAGATGCTGCAAAAAGCCGCCAACATGAGCGCAGTCGATGCCAAAGCCTATGCCGCACAATGGGACGGCGCCTACATGGCCAGCCTCGAAACCGCCGATGTGGCCTCACTGAAAAACATGCAGGACATCGCCAAGGCCGCCGGCGCAGTCAAAAGTGATGTGCCGGATTCGGCTTTCCTGACTGCGCCCTATCAGCGCTCGAAGCAAATTAAATAAGCCGATTAAACAAGCAGAACAAATCATCAAGATGGCCGCAAAAAAACTGCGCCTGCATATCGAGAATACGCGCAAAAAAAATCCCATTTTCCACACCCTGCCGGCGCACTGGGCTGCGGCCTGCAAACGCCACAAGGCACTGGCGCGGCGTATTGGCGAAGTCAGCTTCGGCTGGGACGGCGATGCACTGGAATCAGCGCTGACCGATGCCACCCTGCTGATCGGCATACCGGCGCAGCGCGACAACCTCGTTGCGCGCGCACCGCAGCTGAAATGGCTGCACTCGACTTCGGCAGGTGTCGATGGCGTGCTGCCGCTGGACTGGCTGCCGCGTGGCGTAAGTTTCACCAACAACAGCGGTGCGCACGGGCGCAAGGCCGAGCAGTACATGATCATGGCCTACAACCTGATCAACTCGCGCATGGCCGCGATCACGGCCAACCAGCATCAAAAACACTGGGAAGCCCTGTTCTCGCCCAGCATCACCGGCAAGACCGCGGTGATCGTCGGACTGGGCGACCTCGGCGAAGCTGCCGCACGCGCCGCGAAAAAACTCGGTCTGAACGTCATCGGTGTGCGGCGCAGCGTGCAGAAGAATCGTTATGCCGATAAAGTCGTTACCTACAAACAGCTCGACCGCGTGCTGCCCCTGGCCGACTTTGTCGTGCTCGCAGTGCCGCTGACCGCACAAACCCGCAAGCTGCTCGACGGCCGGCGCATGGACCTGCTGAAACCCTCCGCCGGCGTCATCAACATCGCGCGCGGCCCGGTCGCGGATTACAAGGCGCTTGAACAGCGTCTGCGCGCAGGAAAACTCGGCGGCGCCGTGCTCGATGTCGTCGACCCCGAACCCCTGCCTGCAGATTCGTCGCTATGGAGCACACCCAATCTGATCATCACGCCGCACATTTCCTGCGACGACGGCGAACACTACATCGACATTTCGCTCGACCTGTGGTTCGAGAACCTTGCCTTGTTCCTTGCCGGGAAAAAACTGAAACGGCGCATTGACCCGAAGCTGGGTTACTGATGAACACTGTCAACCAGAATCCCGCTTCTCAGTCCCCTTCTTCGGGCAAGCTCAACATCGATCACATCGCGCATTTCGTGCCGCACATCGATGCGGCCAGCGCAGCACTGGAACAGGCGGGATTCACATTGACGCCGTTTTCCGAACAGTCACACCGCCTTGAACCCGGCGGCCCGTTGACCCCGGCCGGTGCCGGCAACCGCTGCGTGATGCTGCGCGAGGGCTATCTCGAATTCCTGACACCCACCGGCGACACCGCCATCGCACAGCAACTGCGCAGCGCGATCCAGCGCTACACCGGACTGCACCTGATCGCGCTCGGTACCGTGGCGCCTGAGGCAGACCATGCACGGTTGATGAAGCAGGGTTTTTCGCCGCTGCCGCCCGTCGCGCTGCAGCGTGAAATCGGCACCGCCGATGGCTATGACACCGCACGCTTCACGGTAGTGCGGGTTCCGCCCGGCACCATGGCCGAAGGCCGCATCCAGTACTGCCAGCAGCACACCCCGGAACTGCTGTGGCAACCGCGCTGGCTGGAACATCGCAACCGCGCGCGCGGACTCGCCGCAGTGATCATCTGCGTCGCCGATCCGCAGGAAGCCGCGCAGCGCTACGCACGTTACACCGGGTTGCTGGCACAGGTAACCGGCGCGCAATGGCGCATCGACACCCAGCGCGGCGCGTTGCTGTTCATCTCACCTGCGGCTGTTGAACGGCAACTGGGCATCAGCGCACCGGCGCTGCCGTGGATCGCCGGTTATGTACTGACCAGCGACAATCTGCTGGCGACACGCGATGTGCTGAACGCCACGCCATGCGACGTGCGCGAATTTGAATCCGGCCGGCTGCTGCTGCGCTGGCCCGGCGCAGTGGGTGGCATCGTGCTCTTCCAGCAAGCCGGCGCGGCGCTGCCTGCACTGGGCTGAAGGAAGCCTTATAAGCATATGTTTTTATTGGATAATTAATGAAATTCGAGCGAGCGTTCGGGGAAACAGTCGATGTCATTGTCGTCGGCTTCGGCCATGCCGGCGGCATCGCCGCACTCAATGCCGCGCAAGCCGGGGCCAAAACCCTGATCATCGAAAAATCCACGGTCCCCGGCGGCCTCTCCATCTGTTCGTACGGGGCAGTGCGCAGCGCGCATGACCCGCAACAGGCTTTCGCCTACCTGCAGGCCACCAACGGCGGTCGCACGCCGGATGACGTGGTGCGCACGCTGGCCGAAGGCATGTGCGGACTGGAAACCTATGTCCGCGAACTGGCACTGATCAACAATGCGCGGGTGATCACGTCGGTCGAGGAAAACGCCGAACGCGAAAAAGCCGGCGACCCCTACCGTCGCCAGATTCGCGGCAACTACCCGCTGCCCGGCACCGATACCTTCTATCACACGTCAGTGGTCGATGTGCCCGGTCTCGACGCTCGCGCAAGCTACCCCTGGGCCAACGGCGCGCCCAACGGCCCCAAGCTGTTCAAAGTCGTGCACGACAACGTGCTCGCTGCAGGCATCGAAATACGCATGGGCACCGCCGCGCGGCGCCTGATCGCCGATCCGGTGACACGCGAAGTGCGCGGTGTCACTGTCATGGATAGCAATGGTAAAGAAAAAAACATCGCAGCACGCCGTGGCGTGGTGCTGGCCTGCGGCGGCTTTGAAGGCAACGCGGCGATGAAGGCGCAGTTCCTCGAAACCCATCCCGTACTGAACGCCGCTGCGCGCAGTAACACCGGTGATGGCATCCGCATGGCGCAGGACCTCGGCGCCGCGCTGTGGCACATGTGGCATGTGCACGGCGCCTACGGTTTCCGCCACACCGACCCGGCCTATCCGTATGGCATGCGCGTCAAACGTTTCCCCGACTGGTTCCCAGGCGACCACGACCAGGTCAAGCTGAAAATGGCGTGGATCCTGCTCGACCAGTCCGGTCGACGCTTCATGTCCGAGTATCAGCCCTACACCCAGGACACCGGCGTGCGCCCGCTGTCGCATTTCGATCCGGTGACGCAGCGCGCCACGCGCAACCCCGCCTATATGATCTGCGACGACATCGGCCGCCAACTGTATCCGCTGGGCAAGGCCACCTCCAATGACGAAGGCCTGCGTTACGACTGGAGCGACAACAATCTGAAGGAAGTGGAAAACGGGATATTAAAACGTGCCGACACGCTGGAGGAGCTGGCAGCGCTACTGGGCATTGATGCGGCCGCGGTCAAAGCATCCGTCACACGCTGGAACGCGCAGTGCGCCGCCGGCCGCGATGATGAGCACAACCGGCCCGCCAACAGCATGCTGCCCATCGTTCAGGGCCCGTTTTACGGCGCGCCGGTGTATGCCGTCATTTCCAACACCCAGGGCGGCCCGGTGCACGACACACAATCACGGGTGATCGATGTCTATGGACAGCCGATACCGCGGCTCTACGCCGCCGGCGAACTCGGCAGCTCCTTCGGCCACCTCTACCTGTCGGGCGGAAATATCGCCGAATGTTTTGTCACGGGAAGGATCGCCGGCCGCCATGCTGCGCAGCTCGCGCCGGTCAAAGACTAAAAAAACAGGCGGCATGGGCCGCCCGTTTTTGCCCTACCGATTCTGCCACTTAGAGATCTGCCTTGATGCCAGCAGACTTCACGATCTTGGCGTATTTGGCAATGTCGGTCTTGATCGTCGCCGCGAACTGCTCGGGCGTGCCGCCCAGCGGCTCGTAACCCAGCACACCCAGCCGCTGCAGCATGTCGGCTGATTTGAGACTGCCGCCGATAGCACCATTCAAACGCGTCACGATATCCTTAGGCACGCCTGCCGGTGCTACCACACCGAACCACGGTGACAACTCATAACCGGGCAATCCTGATTCTGCAATGGTCGGAATGTCTTTCGCAGCACCGGAACGTTTGCTGCCAGTAACACCGATCACGCGCAAACGACCGGTATTGGCATGCGGCTGGATCACGGCCAAGTCGGCCAGCATCAAATCGATTTGTCCGCTGACCACATCGGTCAGCGCCGGCACCGTGCCTTTATACGGGACATGCACGATATCGGTCTTCGACATCGACTTCAGCATTTCAGCCGCGAGGCTGGAAATGCTGCCCATGCCTGACGAACCGTAACTCAGATAACCCGGCTTCCTGCCGGCGACCGCGAGCAGTTCCTTGACGTTTTTCGCCGGCACCGTCGGATTCACGGCCAGCGCATAAGGCACGATCGCGACGTTGATGATCGGCGTGAAATCCTTGATCGAATCGTAGGGCAGCTTGGCGTACAGGCTGGGCGCGACTGCCAGGTTGCTGGAGCCGCCCATGGCCAGCGCATAACCGTCACCCGGCAGGCGCGATGCCGCTTCCAGTCCGACTGTGCCGCCGGCGCCGCCGCGGTTTTCAACCAGAACCGCCTGTCCCCAGGCCTCGGTAAGTTTCTGGCCAATCAAACGCGCGAGGATGTCATTGGGACCGGAGGGCGCGAATGGCACCACCATGCGCAGGGCTTTGCTTGGATAGTTTTGCGCGTTTGCGGCACCAGCGCTAACCAGCAACGCCAGCGGGAGCGCGGCACGCGCCAGGAATGTAAGCGATTTCATGCAGCACCTTTCAAATGGGGAAAAAATCACGACACTCAGGATAGAGCAAATGTCGTACCTGACACCAATCGCCCACGCGCTGCAAAATGACTCGAAACACGCACTTATCGCGTGCGCCCGGAGACGATCTGCTCCAGGGTAGTGCCGTAATAACTAGGTCGTGGCGTCGTGCGATGAAAAAGCAATGGTGCAGGGCTGGTCCGAGCGATTGCTCCAGGCGTGGTTTGTGCTGCGTTGTACGACCGTATCGCCGACTTTTAGTTGCACTTCTACAGTATCCAGCACCAGCGTGATTTCTCCGGCCAGGATCAGACACAAATCCAGTGTCGGCGTACGCTGCATGTAGAGATGAGGCGCACCGGCACCCCCGGTCGATGCGGCGGGCGAGCCCATGGTCGCGAAAAATGCCTGCACGTCGCCGGCACTGACACGGGGCGCACCGCGCTCGGGCGGAAACGTGATCACGCGACAGACCGAGCCGCCGGGTGGTGGCTCCAGCGTGTGCGGCAGATGCAAGGTATCGGTGATGCCACCGATGCGAGCCGGCGTACGGTCTGTGACCCAGATGCGGGTAGCGCTGTAGCCGGGGCGTGCGGGATCGGTACGCACATCAGGCGACGGGCCATCAAAAATCTTGCGCGACCAGCCCTCTGCGTCATCGACGGTCACCAGACGGCGCACCGGTTTCGTTTGGTTCGTCAGGACATTTCCCTCAGTCTTCATAACGTGCGCCCATCATCACGAATGCCATCAGGCTGCCCTCGCGCGGATTGGTCCAGCCATGCCAGTTACCCAGTTGCACAACCACATCACCGGGGTGCATCACATGTTCACCGTCATCGAGCAGCAGCACACGCTCGCCCTGCAGCATGATGCCGTAGTCCACCGTTTCCGATTTATGTACCGGGGAGGAATAGGCATTGGCTCCGCCCTTGTCCCAGGTACCGCCATGGCGCTGGCGTGGTTCATGGAGCGGAATTGCCGTCTTGTCCGCGGCCGGATCAAAGTCCGGCGGTTTACCCGGAGACTGCACGATGCGCAAATGTCCCCCCGCTGCCGGAGGCTCGAAGCTGAACGGCAGATTGCCGTCATCGCGTGCTCCTGCGATCGGTGCCGGGCAACTGTGATACACCCAAACATCGGTCATGCAGGTGCCCGGGCGGATGGCGCCGGGGTTGACGTTGGGTGCCGCACTGTCAAACAACACACAGGAACGGCCTTTTTCATCATTGCCCGTCACCACCCGGCGGATGGATTTGATCTGATTCGACATGTTCACCCCTAATCCGCCTGCAATCCCAGCTGTTTGATAATCTTTCCCGTGCGCTCAATCTCTGCGCGCACCACGATCGCGGACTGTTCCGGTGACATGCCGAAAATCTCTGCCCCCTCACCCTCCAGTCGCGCCTTGACATCCGGCTGCTGCAGCACCTTGATCAGTTCCTGATGCAGACGTGCAACGATAGGCTGCGGCGTGGTGCCCGGAACCAGGATCATATGACCGCCGACTTCATCGAGGCCGGATACCCCGGACTCGGCGATGGTCGGAACATCGGGCAGCGCTCGCGAGCGCTTGGAACCGCTGACTGCAATGCTGCGCAGCCGCCCGTTTTTGACCATGGGCAGGCTTGCGATCATGTTGGCGAGTTGAAACTGCACCTGACCTGCCATCAGGTCCGTCATCGCCGGCCCCGCCCCCTTGTAGGCAATGTGCACAGCGGTCATGCCTGTCGCCGCTTTGAGTACCTCGGTCGCCAGATGCGGCCCGGTGCCGGCACCACCCGACGAGTAATTGAGTTGTCCAGGACGTTTTTTGTCGAGCGCGATCAGTTCTTTCAGCGTGCGCACCGGAAGCGCCGGATGCGTCACCAGCACATACGGGGCACCGGCGAGAATGGACACCGGCTTCAGATCCTTGATCGGGTCGTACGGCAGCTTCGCGTAACGTCCGGCATTGATGCTGTAAGTCGCTACTGCCAGCAGCAACATGGTGTAGCCGTCACCCGGTGATTTTGCGGCAATGTCGGTGCCAATGACACCGCCAGCGCCGGCGCGGTTATCGACGATGACCGTCTGCTTCATCAGATCGGTCAACTGCTGCGCCATGCTGCGCGCAAGAATGTCGCTCGGACCGCCAGGGGCCAGCGGCACGATCAACCGGATCGGGCGCGCCGGATACCCGGACTGTGCCTGTGCCGTGGGGGCAAGGACAGTTGCAACCAGTACTACGAGGAAACCGATGATGTGCTTCATGTTGTATTCCTCCTCCAGGTTAATCTCATTGCATGAGCCTTACAGCTTTCCGCCCAGAAGATCCATCGCCGTGTAGTGACAAATCTGCTCGCGTTCCTGCTTCGTCAGCCCCTTGACCTTGTCGAGCATGGCCAGCGGCGCCTCCTCGCCCATGTCAAACGGCGCATCGGTTCCCAGCGTAACGCGGTCCGCACCAACCTGGTCGATCAGATAACGCAAAGCTTTCGGATCGTGGATCAGCGCATCGTAGTAAAAACGCCGCATCAGCTTGTAGGGGGAGGTTTTGGTCAATGCCCGGGTTTCCTTGCGCACCTTGTGGCCGTGTACAAACCGCCCGATCTGGTACGGCACATAACCACCGCCGTGCGCGAGACAGATCTTTAGCTGTTTCAGCTCGTCCAGGGCGCCGCTGTACATCAGGTTGGCCGCCATGATGGTCGATTGCAGCGGATTGCCGATCAGATTGCGCAGGTAATAACCTTCCAGCCCGCAGGACGCGTCGAACGAATACGGGTGAGCGAAGATGAACACCTTCAGCTCCTGTGCGCGACGCAGAACCTTGCGGAATTTCGGATCAGCAAGTGCCGCCTCTTCCACCGAGGTTCCCAGTTCAATGGCGCGAAATCCCTTATCACGCACGATGCGTTCCAGTTCGGCAATCGCCGCATCCGGGCTCTGCATCGGAATAGTGCCCATCGGGCGCAGACGGTCCGGGTACGCAGAGGCCATTTTCGCAATACCGTCATTGACAATGCGCGACGCCGCCAGTGCCGCATCGGCGTCCAGCCAATAGAAAAACACCATCGGCGCCGGCGAGATGAACGATATATCGATCCCTTTGCGGTCCATGCCGCGAATCTTCACGGCCGGGTCGGAGAACTCCTCGAACACCGGGAAGGTATGCCCGCCTTCACGCACAATGCGGCGCTTGCC
>JAKFUS010000069.1 GCA_021732605.1 Betaproteobacteria bacterium
GAACTCGAAGCCAAATTCAACACGCTGGGCCTGTCGGCGCTGCCGGAGTTTTATTCGGAGCGCGAGCAGCTCGTCGATCTGCCATATATGGAGTTGCTGGAAACTGATGCCGAGGAGGGCGTGATTTCGCCGTTCTGTTCGCCGCCGACCGGCAGTTCACGCGGCCGTATCGTCGCACCTGATGCCAATCACCCCGGCGCAAAACTGCGCGCGCAGGGCTTCGACACCGAACTGGTCACTGGCCGCCCTTCGGCTGCGCATTTCCACAGCTGGACGCATTATTTCTGGCAATCGCAGGAAATGTGGCCCGACCTCTATTGCCAGATTCACCCTGACAAAGCTGCGGCGCTGGGCATCAAGGACGGGGAGCGCGTTTGCGTCGAATCGGCGCACGGAAAAATTGAAGCCATGGCCTGGGTGCATGCCGGCATCCGGCCGACCGCCGTGTTCATACCGATCGGCTGGGGCGAACGCCAGCCGTACAACCCCTGGCGCTCGGTGAATTTCCTCACCGACAAAACGCAGCGTGACCCGGTGTCGGACCAGACCAATCTCAAGGTGCTGCTGTGTCGGGTGTCACGCGCCGTTGTCTGAGTAGCGTAAAATTCCGCTCACGCGGGTGTAGTTCAATGGCAGAACGGCAGCTTCCCAAGCTGCATACGAGGGTTCGATTCCCTTCACCCGCTCCAAACCCTATATGACCGCCGCGACTGATGATTTTGCCCTTGCGCTGACAGCCTGGCAGAAAAACCACGGCCGACACGATTTGCCGTGGCAGGGCTCGCGTGAGCCCTACACCGTGTGGTTGTCGGAGATCATGCTGCAGCAGACGCAGGTGACTGCGGTCATTCCTTACTATCAACGGTTTCTCGACCGGTTCCCGACTTTAAAAGCGCTTGCTGCGGCGCCGCTTGATGATGTGCTCGCGTCATGGAGTGGGCTCGGTTATTACTCGCGCGCGCGGAACCTGCGCCGTGCAGCACAGATGGTGATGACACAGCACGGCGGGAATTTCCCGGCGACGCTGGAAACCATTATGGAGTTGCCGGGCATCGGCCGTTCGACGGCTGCTGCCGTCCTGGTATTTGCCTTCGGCAAACGCAGTGCGATCCTCGACGGCAATGTGAAACGTGTATTGGCCCGCGTCTGCGGCATTGCGGGCTATCCCGGTGAAACGGCAGTGGCTGCACAGCTGTGGCAGCAGGCCGAAGCCTTGCTGCCTAAAACCGGTTTGCGGCCATATACCCAGGGATTGATGGATCTGGGCGCGACGCTGTGCGTGCGGCGCAATCCGCGCTGCGCGGAGTGTCCGGTGCAGAGTCTGTGTGTTGCGTATAAGACGGATCGTGTTACTGAACTGCCGACACCCAAGCCACGCAAGGCACTGCCGCAGCGGCGCACCATGATGCTGGTACTGCAGCGCGCCGGTGAGATCCTGCTGGAGAAACGGCCTGCAACGGGAATCTGGGGGGGGATGTGGTCATTCCCGGAAGAGCATGCAGATGCCAATGCAGTCGAAGCCTGTGCGCGGCGTTATGGCGCGGATGTGATCCTGAAAGAACCTTTGCCGGTGATCGCGCACGGCTTCACGCATTTCAAACTCGATATCCTGCCGCAACTGGCTACCGTGTCGGCATGGCCGCAGCGCGCGGAGGAACCGGGCCGGTTGTGGATTACACCGGATGATGCCTTGCGTGCTGCGGTGCCTAAACCGGTGCGCGGCATCATCGAACAATTGATCAGTGATAACAGTTAGCGGACAGGGTTGCGGATGAATGAACCGGCTTCAATGAACTGGCAGGACATCAGCGCATGGCGCAAGGCGCAGCGCGAGCAGTGGATTGCCTGGCGCAGTGCTGTGCCCGAAGCGCAGCGCATGGCGTGGGGAGAGCTGATGACCGCGTCCTTACGCGCCATGCTGCCGGCACCGCAAAAAACCGTGATCGGTTTCTGCTGGCCGTTCAAGGCCGAGTTCGATGCCCGCCATGCGGTACACCATTGGCGCGGGCAGGGTGCGGTGGCTGCTTTGCCGGAAGTCACCGGCAAGGGTCAAGCGCTGCGCTTCAGCCAGTGGTGGCCGGGTGCCCGGATGAAGCGCGGTGTGTACGATATTCCTGTGCCCGACGGCACGCCCGACGTGCTGCCTGACATTGCGATCGTGCCGATGAATGCCTTTGATGGCCGCGGTTTCCGGCTGGGTTATGGCGGCGGTTATTTTGATCGCACGCTGGCTGCCCTGGAGCGACGTGTGGTGGCGATCGGCGTGACCTGGGATGCATGCCGCGTGACCAGCATTTTTCCGCAGGCACACGACATTGCGATGGATCTGGTGGTGACGGAGGCGGGGATATATGGAGGTGCCCGAGAAGCGCAGGCACTGCTGGATGGAGGTGCCGGAGAACAGCTGGTGCTGCTGGATGCTGCTGCAGGTGCTGCGCGGGTGCAGACATTGTTGCGGCAGCGCGGGTTGCCGCGGGATAGCGGGAAATAATTCAGTAACTAATTGTTTTTATTTATATTTTCTATAATGCCGTGGGCCAGCAGCAGTTCGCGCAGCTGCGCCAGTCGCGCTTCGGTATCGGTGAGTTCCAGCAGCGCCTGTTTCTGCTGCGCGGAGATTGGCAGAATTTCTGCAAGCCGGTAGCTGACCCATACCGGATCATCGAGGCGCACCGGGCCCGGCACACTGTCCACGCCGGCGCGCTCCACCGCCAGCCGCAACACTTCCTGGCAGGCACTGTCAACGCTGTCGGGTTGCGTCGGCTCGGGCAGGGTTTCGATCCGCGCGGTGATCAAGCCATTGCCGGCAACCGTGGTGTCGAGAATGCGGAAACGCGTGCTGCCGCGTGCCAGCACCGCAAACAGATTGGGATGGGGCACATCCCATTGCGCGATATGCGCGAGGCAGCCGACGACATGCGAAGCCGCAGGCAGGCCGACCTCATGCCCCTCTCTGATCAGACACACACCAAAAGGCGTGTTGTCGCGCAGGCAGGCCTTGGTCATATCGACATAGCGCTGCTCGAATACCTTCAGTGGCAGCAGGCCGCCGGGGAACAGCACCGTACCCAGCGGGAACAGCGGTATTTCGCCGGGTACTTTGGCGGGTAATTCGTCGGCGAAATTGGCGCTCATGCCCCGAGTTCGCGGTGCCGCGCCAGCGTGCGGGTGCTGGTGCGGAATTTTTCAGCAAGGGTTTCGACAAAAAATACCGAGCGATGACGGCCGCCGGTGCAACCGATGGCAATGGTCAGGTAGCTGCGATTGTCGCGTTCGAACGCTGGCAGCCAGTCGGTGATGAAGCGGTGGATATCGTCGAGCATGCGAACGGCGTCAGGCGTCGCGCGTATGAATTCTGCAACCGGCGCATCGCAACCGGTCAGCGGGCGCAATGTGAGGTCGTAGTACGGATTGGGCAGGCAGCGCACGTCAAACACAAAGTCGGCATCCAGCGGGATGCCGTGTTTGAAACCGAAAGATTCGAACAGCAGCGTCAGCCCGGCCGCGGGCAGTGCGGCAAAACCCTTGACCCAGCTGCGCAGTGTATTCGGTGCGAGGTCGCTGGTATCAAGGTGATGCGCCATGTCGGAAATGCCGGCGACCAGTTCGCGTTCGCGGTCTATGCATTCGGGGAGTGTCAGCCCCAGCGGCGACAGAGGGTGGCGGCGGCGGGTTTCCGAATAACGCTTGATCAGCGTGTCGCGTTTGGCTTCGAGGAACATGACGCGCACGTCGATGGCTTCCGCGCGCAGCCGCTGGACTTCCGCGGGCAGGCCTGCAACCGCTTTGCCGGTACGGGCGTCCATGGTCAGCGCCACGCGTTCATTGCCGGATGCGCGCAGATTTTCGACCAGCAGGCCGACAAGTTCCACCGGCAGGTTGTCGACGCAGTAAAACCCCGCATCCTCCAGCACCGCGAGGGCCACGCTTTTGCCCGAGCCGGAAAGCCCGGTTATAAGAATCAGCTGCATGTCGGTGGGTGCTGTGGCTTATTCGCCCGGATCGCTCATCGACCGCTCCTGGCGTTCGATGAATTCGCGCGTGCTGTCGATGCCGCGCATCTGCAGTACATGGCTGCGTACCGCGGCTTCAGTCAGCACCGCGAGATTGCGCCCGGCGGCGACAGGGATGGTGACTTTATGGATTTCAACACCCATCAGCGATTCGGTGCCGGGTTTCAGCGGTAGCCGTTCGAGATGGGTGATGTCAGAACCGGAGGGGCGCTCAAGATGCACGATCAGCTTGACGTTTTTGCGTGGACGCAGCGCCGATTCGCCGAAAATAGTACGGATGTTGAGTACGCCCAGTCCGCGGACTTCGAGAAAATCGCGTAACAGTCCCGGGCAACGGCCTTCAATGCTTTCGGGGCCGAGCCGGTAGAGTTCGACCACGTCGTCGGCGATCAGTCCGCTGCCGCGGCTGACCAGTTCGAGGGCGAGTTCGCTTTTGCCGACACCTGAATCACCGGTGAGCAGCACGCCGACACCCAGCACGTCGAGAAACACCCCGTGGATGGTGATGGATTCGGCGAGTACGCGGGCGAGGTGGGGGCGCATGATCCACATCAGCTCCACGCTGGGGATCGGTGACGAGAACAGCGGCGTGTGCGTGGATTCGGCAACTTCCGCCAGTGCCGCGGGCATGGACTTGGCGCCGGCGACAATAAAGCAGGCCAGTTCGCGGATCGCGGCGCGCTCCAGCACCTGGTGGCATTCGGTAGGGGCCAGGCCGTTGAGGTAATCAACTTCCGAGTCGCCGAGAACCTGGATCAGGTTGGGGTGGATGAAGTTCAGGTGGCCGACGAGCCCCTTGGACGAGTCCTTGGTGAACTCGCTGTCGATGCCTTTGTCGCCGCCGTTCCTCCCGGCGACCCAGGTAAGCTGCAGTTTTTCCCGCGTGTCTTCAAACAGCCGGGCTATGCTGACCTGCGGCATTGGGTTCCCATTGGGTAATCAACTGGTGCAGTTCTGGCGGCGTGGCAGCCTCGAGCAGACGTTCGCGGAACGGTTTGTCGCAGAACATCTGCGCCAGCTCCGACAGGATCTGCAGATGTTCATCGGTGGCACGCTCTGGCACCAGCAGCACGAAAATGAGTTTGACGTTCTGACCGTCGGGCGCATCGAACGGTACGGCGCTTTGCACGCGAATCATCGCGCCGGTGGCCGCCTTCAACCCCTTGAGGCGGCCGTGCGGGATGGCCACGCCCTGGCCGAGTCCGGTCGAGCCGAGTTTTTCACGGGCAAACAGGCTTTCGAAAACAAGATTACGGGAAATGCTCTCGTTGTTTTCGAGCAGCAGACCGGCCTGTTCAAACACCCGTTTTTTGCTGGTCAGGTCGGCGTCAACCAGGATGTTCGATTCAGGCAGCAGCTTGGCAATCAGGTTCATGGATATATTGGATGAGATTGACGAATTACGGCGTACCGCCAGGACTTACTCGGTGTCGACGGGTTGGTGCTTGATCGGCGCGGCGTCGTGGCGATGCGCGATGTTTTTACCCTTGTGCTTGAGGATCGCACGGTCGAGCTTGCCGATCAGTTGGTCGATGGCCACGTACATATCCTCGCCGTGGGTTTCGCAGAAAATTTCCTTGCCGCTGAGATGCACTGTGGCTTCTACAGTGTGCTGCAGTTTTTCCACGGTCATGATGACGTTGATATCGATGACATGGTCGAAGTGACTGGTAATTTTTTCCAGCTTGTGCGCGACGTGTTCGCGGATGGCCGGGGTGATCTGCAGGTGGTGTCCGGTGAGGTGCAAATTCATGGCGTCTCCTTTGTTAAAGGGTTTTCCTCAGATTTACCGGGAGGATCTGCATTGATTCCCGGTATTTTGCGATCGTTCGCCTTGCCACCACTATACCCTGCTGTCCGAGTAATTCGGAGATCTGGCCGTCGCTCAGCGGGGTTCGGGTGTTTTCGGCGCTGACCAGCTGTTTGATCAGGGCGCGGATGGCGGTGCTGGAGGCCGAACCACCGGCTTCGGTGGCAACATGGCTGCCGAAAAAATACTTGAGTTCAAAAATGCCGCGCGGTGTATGCATGAATTTCTGCGTGGTCACCCGCGACACGGTTGATTCGTGCAGACTCAGCGTATCTGCGATTTCGCGCAGCACCAGCGGGCGCATCGCGACTTCGCCGTGCTCAAGGAAGTTGCGCTGGCGATCAACGATGGCCTGGGAAACCCGCAGGATGGTTTCGAAACGCTGCTGCACGTTCTTGATCAGCCACTTGGCTTCCTGCAGCTGGGCACTGATCTGTTGCGAATTGCCGCCACGGTTGCGCTGCAGGATGTCGGCATAAAGCCGGTTGATCTTCAGCTTCGGCATGGCATCGGGGTTGAGGGCGGCTACCCACACGCCCTTGGTTTTGCGCACGATCACGTCAGCGACGACAAAGCGTGTTTCTTCGAATGAAAAATCCCGCCCCGGTTTCGGGTTAAGACTGACGATCAATTTTTGCACGGTGCGCAGGCAGGCGTCGTCACATCTCAGCGCGCGCTTCAATCGCGCGAAGTCCCGGGTCGCAAGGGCGTCGAGGTGATGAAGGACGATTTCCTGCGCTTCGTCGCGGTACGGCGTGTCCGCGGGCAGCGCGGCAAGTTGCAAACCCAGGCATTCTGCGAGACTGCGCGCGCCGATGCCGGTAGGTTCCAGATGCTGCAGGTGTTGCAGCGCGATCGACAGCTCTTCCGGCTCCACTTCGAGTTCCGGTGGCAGCATGGCTGCGATTTCTTCGAGAGTCTGCGGCAGATAACCGCCGTCATCCAGCGAATCGATCAGCATGGCGACCAGCTGTTTATCGCGTTCCGAGAGGTGCAGCAGCGACAGTTGCGCGGCAAGGTGCGCGCGCAGGCTCGCGGGCTGTTCGGCAAGTGGTGAAAAATCATCGTCTTCGGCGTCACCGCTACCGCCGTAGGAGATGCCGTCCATCGCATCGAACGCGCCGCCATCCTCCCCGGGGGCGGTAGCCTCGGCTTCGGTCGTTGCCGAGGATTCGCCGGCTGCGGTCTGTTCCGCGCTGTCGCGAGGCGGTGGTGGTGTCGGTTCCACATCCTCACGCTCGAGCAGGGGGTTGTCCTGCAACAGTTTTTCGATTTCCTGATTGAGTTCGAGCGTGGACAGCTGCAGCAATCGAATCGACTGCTGCAGTTGCGGTGTCAACGTCAGGTGCTGCGAGAGTCTGAGCTGTAGCGAATGTTTCATCGGGGTCCGGACAGGGGAATCGCCTCCCGGGTTCGCGCGCCGGTGGTTACGCGCGCATTGTCAACCTGAAGCGGCCATCTCAGAGGCGGAAATGCTCACCGAGATAGACCTTTCTGACGCTTTCATTATAAACGATCTCGTCGGGCTTGCCGTAGGCGAGCACCATGCCGTCATTGATGATGTAGGCGCGATCACAAATGCCAAGGGTTTCGCGCACGTTATGGTCGGTGATCAGCACACCGATGCCGCGCGCCCTCAGGAAACCGATGATTTTCTGGATTTCGATAACCGCAATCGGATCCACGCCGGCGAAGGGCTCATCAAGCAGGATAAAGCGCGGCTCAGTGGCCAGCGCGCGGGCGATTTCCACCCGCCGCCGTTCACCGCCGGAGAGGCTGATCGCCGGATTGTTGCGCAGGTGCCCGACATGCAGATCCTGCAGCAGCGCATCGAGGCGTGCTTCGACGGCGGCTTCGTCATCGTGGTACAGCTCGAGGATTGCGCGCACGTTGTCGGCGACCGACAGCCGGCGGAATATGGATGCTTCCTGCGGCAGGTAGCTGAGGCCAAGGCGTGCCCGCTGATGGATCGGTGTATGCGTCAGCCGCATCTGGTCAAGATAGAGTTCGCCGCCGTCCATCGCCACCAGCCCCACCATCATGTAAAAGCAGGTGGTTTTTCCGGCGCCATTGGGTCCGAGCAGACCGATGACTTCACCGCTGCGCACTTCCAGCGACACATCCTTGACCACGGTGCGCGCCCGGTAGCGTTTGCTGAGACGTTCCGCTTTCAGTACGAACGTGCCCGGCGTGGTGATACCCGGCGCGGTTTCAGTGTTCGGTGAATGCAAAACGGTGTCCAGAGGCGACTCAGCTTGGCGGCGCTTGCAGTTCGCCGCGCGGCGTGGTGAGGGTGGCGTCGGGTTTGAGCGGCACCGGCGGCTGGGCGGCCGGTTTTTCCTTGGGTTTGGGTTGAATCACGGCGCGGACACGGCCGTCGGAGTTTTGCGCGGTAGCCGTTTTGGCGCCGCCGCCGGTGACCTGGAAAAATTCCGTTTTCGCATCGTAGGAGATGTAATTGCCGCGGACTTCGTCGGTGCCTTTTTTCATCGACGCACGATTGAACATCTGCATTTTGTCGGCTCGGCTGTCGTATTCAATGCGCTCCGCCCAACCTTCGATGTACTCGTCGTAGCCTTCGCGCTTTTGCTTGAAGTAGGCAAGGTTGCCCCAGGTGATGCCGTTCTTGAATCCTTCATTGTCCTGCCGCACTTCCATGCGATCGCCGCGGATGATCAGCGTACCCTGTGTCAGCACGACCTTGCCCACGAAGGTGGAGACTTGTTTGGCGTCGTCAACCGTTACACGGTCGGCCTCAAGGTTGATCGGTTTTTCGCGGTCGGCTTTTTCCGCGAGTGCGGGGCCAGCCACGAACATCAGTACCGCCAGGGATGCTGCAGTAATACAGGCGTGCAGCCGTGGCTGCAGCCGGTTAACGGCGGGCCGCTGCGCGCTCGGGGTCATGGTAGGTGCCTTTGAACTGCGACAGGAACTTGACGATGCGGGTTTCACTGTTCAATTCTAAGCCAATCGCCCGGGCAACGGTATGGGCGTCGGTGACGGTCACCGGCCGGTCGGTGCGGGCGATGTGGTCATCCGGGGTGACGTGGAGAAAGCTTGTTTCCATCACCATCTCGCTGTGGTCCGCATAGGCGGCACGTGTGGCCCGCACGTCGGTTTCGAAGTAAACATGCTCGCCGCCGCTGGACACCCTGGCAGTGCGCGAAGTGATGCTCATCGGGGCGCGCGCCGAAGCATTGCTGACAAAACGCGGCGATATCAGGTGTGTGGAGTCGTCATCCGGGTAATGGGTCATGCGCTCTGCATACAAAGTGTGTTTGACGTCGCCGTTGGCATCCATGCGGTGAGCCACGATTTTATCGATAATGTAATCCGGGTCGTGTCGTTCCGTCGCGTTGCCTTTTGTCCCCTGTTGCACCGCCTGATCCAGCCAAAACGTCAGGCCGGCCAGTACGGCGAGCAGCAGCAGCGGGAAGAGTTGTGAAAATCGCGTCATGATCACCAGTTCAGTTGAGATCAGCTCAACTCAGTGCGGGTCGGTATCGATGAAACGGCGGGTTTGCGCAGTCAGCGCACCGCGGCTGTGCAGCAGCATTTCGCAGAATTCGCGAACTGCCCCGCGTCCGCCTGCGGCGCGGGTCACGTAGTCGGCGTGACGCTTCAGCAACGCCGGCGCATTAGCTACGGTGACTGCAAAACCGCAGTGGCGGAAGACCGGCAGGTCAACCAGGTCGTCGCCCATGAATGCGGCTTCCTCCGGAGCAATGGCCATGCCGGCAATTAGCTCGTCAAAGGCGATGCGTTTGTCTGAAACGCCCTGCTGCACATGGCTGATGCCCAGATCTGCGGCGCGCAGCAGTACACTCGGGGCGCGCCGACTGGTGATGATGGCGAGTTTGATGCCCGCATCCTGCAGCAGTTTCATGCCCATGCCGTCGCGTACGTCGAAAGCCTTCATGGCGTCACCGGTTTCCGAATAATAAAGCCGGCCGTCGGTCAGCACACCGTCAACGTCGAAGGCGACCAGCCGGATGCGCCGTGTTTTCAGGGGAATGTGTAGAACGCTATCCAAAAGGCGGTCCGAAGAGCGGTCGGCGATCAGACTACTTTGCCGCGGAACAGATCATGGATGTTCAAAGCACCGAGCAGCTTGTTGCCGTCATCGACGACCAGCAACTGGTTGATTTTGACGCGTTCCATGATTTCGACGGCTTCAGCGGCCAATCGTTCCGGGCCGATGGTGCGTGGACCCGGCGACATGATCTCGGTGATCGCCATTTTGCGCAGGTCCTGACCTTTTTCAAGCGCCCGGCGCAGGTCGCCGTCGGTAAAAACGCCCTTGACGGTCTGGCTGCCGTCAACCACGGCCGTCATGCCCATCCGGCCGCGTGACATTTCAAGCAGGGCGTCAGTCAGCGTTGCTGTCGTTAGTATGCGGGGTGCATCCGGGCCGGAACGCATCACGTCGCGCACCAGGGTCAGCAGCCTGCGGCCGAGCGTGCCGCCGGGATGGGACAGCGCGAATTCGTCCTGCGTGAAACCGCGCGCGCGCATCAGCGCCACCGCGATGGCGTCACCCAGCGCCAGTGCCGCTGTGGTGCTGGCGGTGGGCGCCAGGTTGAGCGGGCAGGCTTCCTGTGCGGTGCCGGCGTAGAGATGGACGTCGGCTTCGTGACCGAGCGTGGATTTGGCATTGCCGGTCAGGGCGAGCAGTTTTGCGCCCTGGCGCTTGAGTACCGGAATCAGGGTCAGCAGTTCGGCGCTTTCGCCGGAATTGGATAGCGCCACGAATACATCGTCGCGGGTGACCATGCCGAGGTCGCCATGGCTGGCCTCCGCCGGGTGCAAAAAAAATGCCGGGGTTCCGGTGCTGGCGAGGGTCGAGGCGATTTTGCGCGCGATGTGGCCGGATTTGCCGATACCGCTGACCACGACGCGCCCCCGGCATTGCAGGATGATCTGAATAGCCTGTTCGAAGCTGGCATCAACCCGTGGAATGAGGTCGGTGATGGCCCTGGCCTCGATCGCGAGGACTTCCCGGGCAGCCGCAATCGCCGGGCTGATTACAGGACTGGCTACAGGGCTAGATGCAGTGCCGTTGGAGGGAGTGTTCATCGCTGAAATTATAACAAAGGGATGAGCACGTCCCCGAGGGGATGTTGCTTGCAATTCATTGAGGAAAAGGCAATATTCAGAGCGTCCTCGGCCCTTCTGACCCATGCAAAATTCCCTGCAATCCGTGCTGGTACTGCTGGCTGCCGCCGTATTGGTGGTGGTCGTATTCCGTTCGCTCAAGCTGCCGCCGCTGCTGGGTTACCTGATCGTCGGTGTGCTGATCGGCCCGCATGCGCTGGGCTGGGTAACTTCGACCGAAGAAGTGCGCGATCTCGCCGAAATCGGCGTGGTGTTCCTGATGTTCAGCATCGGGCTCGAGTTCAGCCTGTCGCGCCTGGTGACCATGCGCCGCATCGTATTCGGCCTGGGCGGGGCCCAGGTGTTGATTACCCTGATATTGGTGCTCGGCGTTGCCACCGGGGTGGGTATTTCCTGGCAGGGCGGCATCGTGCTCGGCGGCGCACTGGCGATGTCGTCCACCGCGATTCTCGCCAAGCTGCTGGCCGAACGTTTTGAGCTGAACTCGCCGCACGGGCAGCAAATCATCGGCGTTCTGCTGTTCCAGGACATCGCCGTGGTGCCCTTGCTGATCCTGATCCCGGCCCTCAGTGCGCCGCCGGAGGATCTGTTGCCCACGCTGGGTTTTGCGCTGCTCAAAGCCGCGGTTTTGCTGACGGTGCTGCTGGTCGTCGGCCAGCGCCTGATGCGCGCCTGGTTTCATGTTGTAGCCCGGCAGAAATCATCCGAATTATTTGTGCTCAATGTGCTGCTGGTGACGCTCGGCGTGGCGTACATGACCGAGCTGGCGGGGCTGTCACTGGCGCTCGGCGCTTTTGTCGCGGGCGTGCTGATTTCGGAAACCGAGTATCGCTATCAGGTTGAAGAGGACATCAAGCCCTTCCGCGACGTGCTGCTCGGGCTGTTTTTTGTTTCCATCGGCATGCTGCTCGATGCGCGGGTGGTGGTCGACAATGTCTGGGTCGCCGTGCTGCTGGTGTCGCTGGTGCTGGTGAAGACCGCATTGATTTTCGGCCTGAGTCGCCTGTTCGGCGCGCCCAGCGGTGTTGCACTGCGCGCCGGTCTCGCACTCGGCGCCTGTGGGGAGTTCGGGTTCGTGATTCTGGCCCACGCTGCAAACAGCGAGCTGATGGCGCCGGACGTGCTGCAGCCGGTGCTGGCGGCGATGGTGCTGTCGATGCTGATTGCGCCTTTCGTCAT
>JAKFUS010000060.1 GCA_021732605.1 Betaproteobacteria bacterium
CCGCATCTGGTGGGTGAGCATCTGTTGCGCAGTGCCGGCATTGCGCCGGGCACGGCCGAGGCCCATGCCTTTACCTCGCTCGATTTCGCGGCTGCCGCGAAACGCTATGGCAAGGTCGGCGGCTTTGCGCATCTGGCGACGCTGGTCAAACGACTGCGCGCGACGCGCCCCGGCGCCTTGCTGCTCGATGGCGGCGATACCTGGCAGGGTTCGGCAACGTCGTTGTGGACGCGTGGACAGGACATGATCGATGCCTGCCAGCTGCTGGGTGTGGACCTGATGACCGCGCATTGGGAATTCACCTATGGCGACAAGCGAATGCTGGAGGCCGTGAAGTCGCTGGGCCGCACCGAATTTCTGGCGCAGAACGTAAAGACCACGGATTTCGGCGATCCGGTGTTCAAGCCCTATGTCATCCGCGAAATGAACGGCGTGCCGGTTGCGGTGATCGGGCAGGCGTTTCCCTACACGCCCATCGCCAATCCGCGGTATTTCGTCCCGGAATGGACCTTCGGCATCCAGGAAGCAGAATTACAGAAAATCGTCGAGGAAGTGCGCGCCAAGGGCGTGCGTGCCGTGGTGCTGCTGTCGCACAACGGCATGGACGTGGATGTGAAACTCGCGGGTCGCGTGCGCGGCATTGATGCCATTCTCGGCGGCCACACGCACGATGGCGTGCCGGTGCCGGTCATAGTCAATAACGCCGGCGGCAGGACGGTGGTCACCAATGCCGGGTCCAACGGCAAATTTCTGGGCGTGCTGGATCTCGATGTGAAAACCGGCGGTGTTGCCGATTTTCGCTACCGGCTGCTGCCGGTGTTCGCCAATCTGCTGCCGGCGGATGCGCAAATGCAGGCGTTGATCGAGCGGGTGCGCGCACCATTCAAGGCAAAGCTTGAGGAGCCGTTGGCGGTCACCGAGGGGCTGCTCTATCGCCGCGGCAACTTCAACGGTACTTTCGATCAGCTGATACTTGATGCCTTGATGACGGAAAAGGGTGCCGAGATCGGGTTTTCACCTGGCTTTCGCTGGGGTACCACGCTGCTGCCGGGCCAGACCATCCTGCGCGAGCACCTGATGGACCAGACCGCGATCACCTATCCCAGCGTGACGCTGAATGAACTCACTGGCAGTGAAATCAAGGCCATCCTCGAAGATGTCTGCGACAACCTGTTCAACCCCGACCCTTATCTGCAGCAGGGCGGGGACATGGTGCGCGTGGGAGGCATGGCCTACACCTGTGATCCCAATGCGGGGATCGGCAAGCGCATTTCCGACATGCGTCTCGGCGGCAAAGTATTGGAGGCGGACAAACGTTACAAGGTGGTCGGCTGGGCGCCGGTGGCGGAAGGCGCCAAGGGGGAGCCGGCCTGGGACGTGGTCGAGCGTTACCTCAAGGACCGCAAAACCATCACGCCGCGGGCGCTGAATGTGCCGAAGCTGGTCGGCATGGAAAAAAACCAGGGGCTGGTGTGAAGTCATATTTCATTAGGCTCGTTCTGGCGTTGCTATGTTGCCCGGCGCTGATTGCTGCCGCGCTGGAGCCAATACGCGTTTCGCAAAACGTGTACTACATCCGCGGCGAAAGCGGAGTGCCGTCACCGGTAAACCGTGGCCATACATCGAATGCGGGATTTGCGGTCACCAGCGATGGCGTGGTGGTGTTCGACGCGCTGGGGACTCCCGTGCTTGGGCAGGAGTTCATCGCGGCGATCCGCAAAGTGACGTCACAGCCGATACGCCGCGTGATTGTCAGCCATTACCATGCCGACCATTTTTA
The DNA here is from genome assembly GCA_021732605.1 of Betaproteobacteria bacterium. Taxonomy (GTDB): domain Bacteria; phylum Pseudomonadota; class Gammaproteobacteria; order Burkholderiales; family SG8-41. The sequence continues at coordinate 1,781 of JAKFUS010000060.1, forward strand.
CGGACTGCCCGCGTTCAAGGCGCTGGGTGCGGAAATCTGGGCGCATCCCGCGGCCGGCCTTTATCTGAAATCGGATGCGGCGCAGCAGCGGCTGGCCGAACGGCGCACTACACTTGCGCAGTGGGTGGGCCCGGATATGCGGCTGGTGAGTGCGGATCGCTGGGTCGATCGCGAAGTGACTTTCAAGCAGGGCGGCCTTACCTTTCGCGTGTTTCCGGTGGGTCCGGCGCACACGCCCGAAGATCTGGCGATGATCGTTGAAGAAGAGGGCGTGCTGTTCGTGGGCGATCTGATGTTCGGTGGGCGGCTGCCCTTCGTTGGCGAGGCCGACAGCAAGGCGTGGATCACCGCCATTGACCGCATCGTCAAATTCAATCCGAAGGTCATGGTCGGTGGACACGGTGATGTGTCGCGCGATGCCGCCACCGACCTGCGGCTGACGCGGGAATATCTGGTCTATCTGCGTGAAAAAATGGGTGCAGCGGCCGATGCGCTTGAAGACTTTGATGTGGCCTACAATAAAACCGACTGGTCCCGCTTTTCGCATTTGCCGGCGTTTCACGAAGCAAACAGGCGCAACGCATACAACACGTATATCCGCATCCAAGGAGATGACAAATGAACGCTTATATGAACGCTTATTTCAATCGAAATTTTCTGACAGTGCTGGTGTTGTCCACGCTGGCCATCGGCGGCTGCGCAACGGGAGGAAATACGTCGGGCGGCCGCGCCTCCAGCGACGCTGCCGGTCCGGACAAGGTGGTCTACCACATCAATGCCGGCCTCGATCAGGCCAGCAACGGCCTGAGAAATGTGCGCAATCACCTGGAAGTGAACCCGCAGGCGAAAATCGTGGTGGTCACCCATGCGCAGGGGGTTGATTTTCTGATGAAGGACAAGAAGGACGCCAATGGCAATCCCTTCGAGGTGACGGTTCAGGAACTCAAAAGCCAGGGCGTGCAGTTTGACGTGTGCCTGATCACCCTGCGCAATCGCAAGCTCGAGCGCAATCAGTTCATCGAGGAGGCCACCTACGTGCCTTCCGGCGTCGCGGAAATTGCACGCTTGCAGCAGCGTCAGGGCTACGCTTATCTGCGGCCTTGATCAACAGTAACAATTCCCGCAAAGATTCAGGATGACCATCGCCTGGAGCACGTTCACGCCATGGTCAGCACTCGCCGGCGGGGTGTTGATTGGCATTGCCGCGGGGATGTTCGTTCTGTTCAATGGCCGCATAGCCGGCATCAGCGGCATCCTCGGCGGTTTGCTCAAACCCGCGAAGGGTGATGCGGCGTGGCGCATCGCATTCATCGGTGGACTGCTGATTGCACCGCTGGTCTATGCGCTGATGGCGACATTACCCATGCCGCAGATCGACGCCGGCTACGGCGCACTCATTCTGGCGGGCCTTCTGGTCGGTATCGGCACGAGCTACGGTTCGGGCTGCACCAGCGGCCATGGTGTTTGTGGTTTGTCGCGACTGTCGCCGCGTTCGCTGGTTGCCACAGCGATGTTTATGGCTGCGGGTTTTGTCACTGTGTTCGTGATTCGTCACCTGATCAACGCTTGAAGAGCCTGTCCATGCAAGTCTTCGCATCTTTACTCGCCGGCCTGGTCTTCGGGCTCGGCCTCATCGTGTCCGGCATGGCGAACCCGGCGAAGGTGCTGGGCTTTCTCGACCTTGCCGGCGCCTGGGATCCGTCACTGGCTTTCGTGATGGGGGGCGCGATTGCAGTTGGCGCCATCGCTTTTTTCATCGCGCGGAATCGGCTTGTTTCATTGCTGGGAACTCCCATGCAGTTGCCGACCTCGCGCGCCATCGACCGCCGCCTCGTCGGCGGTAGTCTGTTGTTTGGCATCGGTTGGGGCATCGCCGGGTTCTGCCCGGGTCCCGGCCTGGTCGCGCTGGGCATGGGCGAGGTGAAGGCCCTGGTGTTTGTGGTGGCGATGCTGGCCGGCATGGGGTTATGGGTGCTATTTGAAGCGCGGGCGGGCGTCTCAAAATGAGCAATAGGCTGTCCCCACTCAAGTCAGGACAGCGGCGGGATATAAAAAACCATAAAATATAAGTTATTGATTATAAAGTATTCTTTATAGCTGGGCCCCGATGAGAGACGCTGCATGCTCGAGAAGCTTTTCGGTCATCGGTCGCTGTTGCCATTGCTGCAGGCTGACCCGGCGTGAACTCGCCAGATCAGCATTAAACACTTCGATTTGCCGGCGCGCGAAATCGGCGGCATAGATGTTCAGATTCGCTTCGTCATTGAGGCGGAAGGAACGAGTGTCGAAATTGGTGGATCCTACCGATACCATCAGGGCATCGATGATCAATACTTTGCAGTGGTACATCGTGGGCAGATACTCGTAAATCTCGGCGCCGGCGGCGAGCAGGTTTCCCCATCGGGCGCGTGAGGCGCGCCGGACGACTGAGGCGTCTGAGTGTTCGCCCGGCACGATGATCTGTAACTTGACGCCACGCCTGATCGCATCGACCAGCGTCTTTTCGGTGAGCGCATCGGGTACGAAGTAGGCGCTGGACAGGTGGATCGAGTGCTGCGCCGCGGTGATCGCGAGCAGGTACATCAGATGCATGCTGTCGCTGCCGCCGGAAGGCGAACTGCTGAACATCTGGGCATCGTCCTTGCCCGCAGACTGCAAGGGCGGAAAATAATCGTTGCCGTGCAGAACCACGCCGGTGGCCTTGATCCAGTTGTCGAGAAACACCGCCTGCATCTGCGCCACGACCGGGCCTTCGGCCTTGAAGTGGGTGTCGCGCCAGTGCTGCGGATCCTGTGCATCACCCAGCCAGGCGTCGGCTATGCCTACACCTCCGGTGAAGCCGATCCTGCCATCGACAACCAGTACCTTGCGGTGGGTCCGGTTGTTCATGCGCGCCAGGTTATACCAGGCGGGTTTGTGAAATTTACGCAGCTCAACCCCCGCCTGCTCCATGGCGGCGAGATGTGCCTCATCCATCTTGCTGCTGCCGACCCAATCCAGCAGCACATGCACCTTGATTCCAGCGCGGGCGCGTTCGGCCAGTGCGTCGGCGAACTCTTTGCCTATGGTTTCCGACCAATAAATGTAGCTCTCAAACGTAATGGTTTTTTGCGCGCCACGAATGGCTCCAAGCATGGCCGGGAAGATCCGGTCACCATTAAGCAGGGCTTCGAAACGGTTGCCCTGCAGGATGCCGGGCCCCAGCAGCACGCCCATGGCGCGTGCAAAAGCCGGATCGCCGGCAGCATACAGACGCGTAACGGATTGCTCAATTTTTTTCTCACCGCTGTCGAGATTGACCACCGCCAGCACGATAAACAGCGTCGACGCAATCGTGGCGAGTATGACAAACAGGAAGGGCCAGGTTTTCATTGAGCTTTCGCGGGATGTGCTGCTGGTGTGACGGTAACTGGATCGCAGGCGGGCTTCGGCAGCTAAAAACGATAATGGCCGCCTGCAAAGATTACTGTGCGCTGTCGTACTTAGCTGTCTTATTGTCCAGCGCAATGCCACCCGTTCAAGCACCGGCAGGCGGAGACAGGAGGGTCGATCAGCTTGTGCCTCAGTCGTCATCAAGGTTGCCGGCGGCAGCACTGGTGCGCTTGTCCTCCAGCACGTGGAATGTCGCGGCCGGGCGGCGGTGTTGTCGCATTGCGACGCCCATGCGCATGCGCTAAAGTCCTGTCGCGCCCCGAAAATTGATCATGACGGCAGCGCTTTAATCTTCCGCAGGAGTTCAACATGAATCAAAGAGTTCGTCTGGTGGTGCCCGAAGCGCCGTCGCCGCAGGCTGTTGCGGTCACCGAGACTCGCGTCGTTGCCAAGGGCGGCATTCGTCTCGGCGTGCTCGACAACAGCAAGGGCAATGCCGACTATCTGCTGCGTTTTATTGTCGATGGCGTCAAGGCGCTGCTGCCGGTGGCCTCGGTGGTGTCGCTGCGCAAGGACAGCGTCAGCCTGCCGGCGCCCGGCGCCATTCTTGATCAACTCGCTGCGGAATCGGATTACGTCATCACCGCAATGGCTGATTGAGGGTCGTGCACGTCGTGGAGTGTCCACGACATGGCGAACCTCCGGAAGCGCGGTCTGACGACTGCAGTGATCTGTTCGGGCCCCTTCATGAAGCTGGGGCAGGCTCAGGCACGGGTATTCGGTGTGCCCGATCTGCCCTTGCTGTTGATTCCACATCCGCTGGGTGGCGTGAGCATCGAGCAGGTGCAGGCGCGCGCTGAAGTCGCAGTGCCGCTGTTTGTAAAACTGGTGCAGGAGAGAGCCGGTGCCTAGCATGCCGCAAATTCTTTTCAAGACCTTGGAGTCGGGCAACGCCAGTTTCCCTCACCCCCGACCCCTCTCCCAAAAGGAGAGGGGAGATATTGGCGGCAAGCGTGTGTCCCACACTCTTGCCGGATTGATTTCGACGGAGCACATGCAATGAGCAGCCTCGCGCAAATGCTGCAAGCGTCGGGTGCAAGCATTGAAGCCGATGACGACTTTGAGGCAATCAATGCGCTGATGCGCGAAAAGGGCTGGAGCGACGGCCTGCCCATCGTGCCGCCGACCGAGGCGCGCGTGGCGGCGATGCTCGAATACTGTGACCGGCCGTGGGACCAGCCGATCGCAAAAATCCCGCCGCGCTGGGGCGAGGCGACGCCCTTGCTTCTCGCTGCCAATGCAGTGATGGCGGGCTGCCAGCCGCGTTATTTCCCGCTCTACATGCTGGCGATCGAGGCGATGTGCGAGGAGCCGTTGAATCTTTACGGCGTGCAGGCGACGACGCATCTCTGCGCGCCGCTGGTGATCGTCAACGGGCCGGTGGCGCGCGAGCTCGACATCAATTGCGGCCACAACGCGTTCGGGCCCGGACACCAGGCCAATGCCACCATCGGCCGCGCGATCCGGCTGGCGCTGGTCAACATCGGCGGCGCGATTCCGGCGCTGGGCGACATGTCGACCTTTGGCTCGCCGGCCAAGTACAGTTATCTGGTCGCCGAGAACGAAGCGGAAAGTCCGTGGGAGCCGCTGCATGTCGAGCGCGGTCTGCCGCTGGAGGCGAGTGCGGTGACGGTGATTGGCGCCGAGTGTCCGCACAACGTCAACGACCACGAAAGCCTGACCGCCGAGGGTGTGCTGACGACGATCGCCGGCACCATGGGCATTGCCGGCGTCAACGACATTTATTATCAGTCACACCCCTTGGTGATCATGGGACCGGAGCACGCGAAGATGGCCGCCGCGGGTTATACGAAGGCGGAGGCCAAGCGCTTCATCCAGCAGCGCGCACATGTCGCGGTCGGCAAGCTCTCGCAGGAAAACATCGACCGCCGCGTCAAGATCACGTTCAAGGACCGCTTGGCCAATCCCAAGCCGGATGATGTGATCTACGCGGTGCAGCGCCCCGAAGATCTGCTGATTGCGGTGATCGGCGGGGCAGGCAAGCATTCCGCGTATGTGCCGACGTTCGGCGCGACGCTGCCGGTGACGCGTGCGCTGAAAACGGCGGATGGCAAGCTCGCGAAATCAGTGGAGGATTTCCGGCGGCGGTGAGCGGTCGCGCGCGACCGCTCCGCTGACACGGAGATATTCATGGCGACTCCCGCGCAAGGCATTGCCCGGCTGGGATTCCGTACCTGGTATGAGCGGCAGCTCATCCAGAGCCATGTTCACTTCATCACCGGCTTCCTGTGCGCGGTGCTGATCATGGCGCTGATGGAGGATTTGAACCTGCGTCGACCGGAGCCGATGTCGTGGGCATCGCTGGCAATGATTGTCGTGGCCTTGCTGATCGGCGCTGTGTCCATCCACCGTTACCTGCGCATGCTGGGTCGCGCCGAAATGCTCGCGGAACAATGTGTCTGTCCCGGCTGCGCTGTTTACGGCTTGATCCGGGTACTCGAGATGGGGGTTGTCGAGGCCGACGAACATCCGCAGTGGATGCGCGTGTCCTGCAAAAAGTGCGACCAGCAGTGGCGTGTGGAGTCTATTTAATATTGTTTAAAAACAATAACTTATGCTATCCCCGTGAATACTCGTCAGACACTGCCTTGACACTGCGCGCCGTACGGCGGTTTGATGAAGGCATTCGCAGCACTCCTGTCCTCCACAGGGCAACCCTTTCATGTTCAATATGCAGCGCGTCAGGCGAGGTGTCTTCATCACTCTGCTGCTGGCAACAGCGGCGGTGCCGGCGCATGCCGCGGATCCGCTGTCACTGTTCCTGCTGAAAATGCTGCGCGACCAGTTGGCGTCCTCGGTTCTGGAGTCCGCCGTCAACAGCCTGCCGTCGGCGGCGGCCAAGCCCTCAGCACCATCCGCTCTGGCGGGGGTATATGGTGTCAGTGAAGAACAACTGCGCATGCTGGTCGATGCCGGCTTTGTGCATCTGACGGCGACACAGCGCTCTGAAATTCATGCGAGCGTGATGCGCATGCTGGCTGATCCGCAAAACGCGCTGGCACGTCCTTTGATCATCGAAGAACTGGCGCTGAAGGCCGCAGCGGTGCGCGGCGCGCATGAGCGCCTGAGCGCGCTGACAACGGCCGAGAAACGCGCAATTGCCGTGGATGCGCGCAGCGAGTATGAACGCCTGCCGCTGCAGGAGCGCGAACAGATGCTGCAACTGCTGCAGGCGCGCGTGGCGCCGATCCCGCGCGACCTCAGCGACCTGATTCTTGCTGAATTCAGCACCGTGCAACGGGTGGCCGGGGCGCTAGCTGCCCCGGCGCAATAGCGGCGTTTTCGCCGCGGCTATTGCCGCTGCTTCAGTCGTTTGCGCCGGCGCTTTTCAGCATCGTCTGTGTCGAGCGCAGGGGGCGTGCTTCAGAGCGGTCGATCCGGGCCACGTCGCCGGTGAGTTCCGCGCCTTCCTCGATCTTGATCTTGCCGTAGCGAATTTTGCCTGACACGCGCCCGGTGGCGTGGATGATCAGTTGTTCGCGTGCAGTGAGTTCTCCATCGAAGCGGCCGTGGATTTCAGCGATGTCGATGCTGACCGTTCCATTGAACACCCCATGCTCGGCGATTTGAACGACACGGCTGTCCATCGATGCTTCGACAGTGCCTTCGACCACCAGGGTGTCGCAATCGGTGATTTCGGCGCCCTTCAGTTTGATGTCCGGGCCGACGATCAATTTGCTGCCGGTGCCACCTTCGGTTTTGGCGCGTTCCTGCGGCAGTGACGTTTCACTGCGCGCCGGTGTCAACAGGGGACTTCCAGGGCGGGCAGGGGTTTCAGCGGGGTGTCCGAGTGTGCCCAGGGCGGGGGTGACATTGACGTTGCGCGGGGCGGGCTCGTCGCGTTTTTTGAAGAAGGTATCTCGATTCATCATGGAAGCTCCTGGAAGTGGTACGCCCGGCCTGGGACGCATGGAAAATCAAAGGTTTGCAACGCAGATTACATAAGCAACATTAGGGCCAGAAAAAAACATTAATAAAAACAATTAGTTATACATTTCTTTCAAGAACAACACTATATTCAGGCTTAAATGCGTCGTTACCCGGAGACAGAGATTTCAGGTCATTACTTAATGCCTTGTTTTAAAGGAATGTTTATGGTCGTTGCAGAGCGACGCGCCGGATTCGGCGGCGGCTTTTTTAAGAAAAACGCGGCGGCGGGGTTGGGAAACCTGCCACCGCGTTTACTCAGTGGTACCGCTGGGGTACCGCAATGACCAGACCGGGGAGCCCTGGCCGGAGATGCGCAATACGCTTAGATCGAAGTTGCGGATCAGATCAGTTGTGTTTGATGCCGGGCTTCAGGAACAACAGGGCGCCCAGTTGCTCAACCTTGTGGGTGAGCCAGAGGATGGCATCGACGATCGCGTCTGCATCCCGCATCGCGTTAATGGCAACCAGACGCTCGCTTGGGCTCATGCGCACGGCGTTGATTTTGTCATAAATGACTGAGCCAAATTTGATTTCAATATTTTTGTTCATGGTGTTTATCCTGACCTTTCCAGTAGTTCGCCGTCCCGGCGTTGAAGCCTCACTGCTATATAACTCAATGAGTTCGGACTGAAGTATAGACCCGAGAGCAGGTTGTTTGTTGCGTCGCACCACCTGATAGTTTGTCAGGAGTCGATTAAGTTATGCTAAGCTGAAACCCATTGTGACCCAGCGCCTGCCCCCTCTGAACGCATTAAAGGCTTTTGAAGCCGCAGCCCGCCATTTGAGCGTGAAAAAAGCAGCGGTCGAGCTCAATGTGACCCCCGCCGCGGTCAGTCACCAGATCCGCACGCTGGAGGAATACCTGAACGTCCAGTTGTTCCACCGCTACAACCGTGCCCTGGAACTGACGGATGCCGCGCGGGCCTGCCTGCCCAAGCTGCGGGAAGGGTTTGATTGTCTGGCGCAGGCCGTTGACCGGCTGCGCACGCATACCAGCGGCGGCATGCTGACCGTCAGTGCGGCGCCGTCGTTTGCCGCGCGCTGGCTGATGCCGCGGCTGCACCGCTTCATCGCCGCTCACCATGAAATCGATGTGCGGATATCAGCCCGCATGCGCCGCGCCAGCGTTGATGGCAAGGCTGATGTCGCGGAGCGCGCCACCATCGAGAACTGGCTGGATGATTCCGACGTCGCGATTATCTACGGGCATGGCCATTACCCGGATCTCGACGTATACAAGTTGTTGCCATTGACGATTACACCGATTTGCAGTCCGCAGGCGCTGACCGGAGACCATCCGCTGCGCACGCCCGAGGATTTGAAACACCACATGCTGCTGCACGATGACACTGGTGAGATGTATGACGGCGAATCGTTCTGGGACGTCTGGCTGAAAGCAGCCGAGGTCAAGGGTATTGATGCCAAGCGCGGCGCGCGCTTCAGCCATGCCGTGCTGGCATTCGAGGCGGCGATGGACGCTGTCGGGGTGGTGGCGTCGATGCCGGCGCTGGCGGCGGAGGATCTCGCCGCCGGGCGGCTGGTGATGCCGTTTGCGCTCAGGGTGCCGCTGCAGTCGGCGTATTACCTGGTGTGCGAGCCGCATGCGAAAACGCGGCCGGCCGTGGCGGCATTCCGCGACTGGCTGATTGCCGAAGCGGTGAAGGATGCGGCCGTCGTTGCACCGCCAGCCTGATCAGGCTTACGCCGACTAGCAGCTCGTCGGCTTAGCCTGCTTATGCGGGTTTGGGAACGGCGCGGTCGATCTGGCGGTCATCGACCGGCAGATTGAGCAGGGCGGCAAGAATGCCCATGCCGATGGTCAGCAGCCACATCACCATGTAGGAGCCGGTGGCGTCGAACACATAGCCGCCGATCCACACGCCGGCAAAACTGCCGATCTGGTGAAACAGGAACGCAATGCCGGTCAGCGTTGACAGGTATTTGACGCCGAACACATGCGCAATCAAACCGCCGGTCAGCGGCACTGTCCCCAGCCACAGGAAGCCGATGGCGGCAGAAAACAGATAAACCGACTGCGGCGTCACCGGCAGCATGATGAAGATCGCGATGACCACCGAGCGCGTGAAGTAGAGCAGTGACAGCAGATATTTTTTGGTGTGCCGCCCACCCAGCCAGCCCCACATATAGCTGCCGATCATGTTGAAAAATCCGATCAGCGCGAGCCCGATCATGCCGGTTTC
>JAKFUS010000017.1 GCA_021732605.1 Betaproteobacteria bacterium
CACCACCAAACTTCTTCGACAGCACCGTCGTGATCGCCGCCGTCAGCGTCGTCTTCCCGTGATCAACGTGGCCAATCGTACCCACGTTCACGTGCGGCTTCGTCCGCTCAAATTTACCCTTGGCCATTGCTTTTCCCTACCGTGTTTACTGTTGAGGGTTAGAAAAAAAGTTAGAAACCCGACTGCTACTGAAAACCAGCTACTTTAGTGGTGCCCATGGCGTGGATTGAACACGCGACCTCTCCCTTACCAAGGGAGTGCTCTGCCACTGAGCTACATGGGCGCAAAATCGCGCTGCTGCAATACTCCCGTCAAAAGCGTCCCTTCGGAAGCGGTTACTGGAGCGGGTGAAGGGAATCGAACCCTCGTCGTAAGCTTGGAAGGCTTCTGCTCTACCATTGAGCTACACCCGCCCGGCACCTATGGCACCTTCAAACACTCACTAACTGCCACACCATTCCGAGAATCCGCATACCGCTGCTGCGCTACTGCTGCAATAACAACTTCCACAACTTCCAAGCACGCCCGCAAAAAACCTGGTGGAGGGGGAAGGATTCGAACCTTCGAAGGCTGAGCCAACAGATTTACAGTCTGCCCCCTTTGACCGCTCGGGAACCCCTCCGAACGAAGCCGATAATTATGGCGAGCTTCCGCAGTAGTGTCAACGAATTGGGCACGAAAAATGCTGGAGAACATCGGTCGGGGGGCGATCAGCATCGGCAAAGCGCAAACCGTTGGAAACCTGGCCGGATTGCAACGATCCGCCACCGAAATCGGCGGCACATGAAACCCAGGATCGTGAATGGTGAATGTTTGCTGCCAAGTTTTCCGGCAAAGGGTGCTGGACAACGGCTCTGCCCGCCGTTTTAAAGCGGTGCCTGGCGCCAATGTAAGCGCATACTGACATTCCAAGTTCGGCGGAATGCACTAAAATATAAATAAAACAAATACTTATATTAATTTCCACCTGAACCGCTGACGCTGCTGCCACCGCAGACGAACAAGGTCTGACCCGAGATATACCCGCTGTCCGGGCTCAGGAAAAAACTGACGGCCCGCGCCACATCCCTGGGTCCGCCCACCCACTTCACCGGGATACTGTCGATCACCGCCTGCCGCTTGGCACTACCTTTGGGATGCCCGTTATCGAACAATTCGGTGGCTACCGGCCCTGGAGCAACTGCGTTGATCGTGATTCCATCTGACGCTAACTCCAGGCAAAGTACCCTTGTCATGCCGACAAGTCCCGCCTTGCCGGCAGCGTAAGCCAGGCGCTGGGTTTTGCCCAGAATGGCCCGCGAGGAAATACTGACAATGCGGCCGAACCTGGCCTGGCGCATCCCTGGCACCAGGGTCTGGATCAGGATCATCGCAGCCCGGACGTTCAGCGCATAAACATGATCCATGTCGTCGATGGTCGCCTGCTCCAGCGACCCCGGCCGGTTGGCGCCAGCGTTATTGACCAGGTACCGCACGGGGTATTTGGCTGCGACCTCTTTGGCCACGGCGGTCGTCGCCGCCGCGTCGGCCAAGTCCACTTCATGGAACAGGATGCGCGCATGCTTGATGCGCGGCGGGCGGCGCTGCAGCGTCACCACGGTCAAACCCTGACCCAGCAGATCCTGCGCAATCGCTTCGCCGATGCCGGAGCTGGCCCCTGTTACTACCGCTACGCCGTCCATAGTGTGTTCCCTCAGAGTTACGTTTTGCAGCGGCGATTATAGGACGGCAACTTCATCAGCTGGCGGCCCTGGACGGCAATGTTATGCTCGGCACCGACTCATGAATCCAGCGGTTTCCACACTGCGGGCCATCCTCAACCCGCGCAGCGTCGCTGTCATCGGCGCCTCGGGCGACCCCGCCAAATTCGGCGGACGGGTAATGCACTTCCTCGTCAAACACGGCTATCGCGGCCGCATCGTGCCCGTGCATCCGACGGCCGCCGAGGTGCTCGGTATACCGGCCGTGTCCAAACTCTCTGCAGCCGGCGATCCAGTGGATGTCTGCATCCTCGCCCTGCCCGCAGCACATCTGCCTGCAGCGCTGGAGGATTGCGGCCGCGCCGGGGCGCGCGGTGCAGTGGTCATCACCGCCGATTTCGCCGAAACCGGCGCCGCGGGCGCAGCACGCCAGGACGAATTGCTGCAGATTGCCCGCAGGCACGGCATGCGCCTGATCGGCCCGAACTGCCTGGGTTACATCAACCCGCAACTGCAACTCGCGCTGACCTCATCGGTGGCGCTGGCGGTGGAACCGATGCCGCGCGGCGCGATCGGCCTTGCCAGCCAGAGCGGTTCGCTGATGGCGTCACTGATTTCGCATGCGCAGGACCTCGGCACTGGCTTCAGTGTCGCCGCCACCGTCGGCAACCAGGCCGATGTCGAACTCTGCGACCTCGTGGAATATTTCATCGATGACGACATCACGCGCGCCATTTGCCTCTATATCGAAGGACTGAAAAACGGCGCGCGTTTTCTCGAACTCGCGCAACGCGCGCGTGCCGCCGGCAAACCCATACTCGCGGTCAAGGCCGGACGCAGCGCCGCCGGACAACAAGTCACCCAGTCGCATACTGCCAGCCTCGCCGGTTCATACGCGGTGTGGGAAGCCGCCTGCCGCGATCACGCCGTGTGTCTGCTCGACGATCCGGAAGCACTGATTTACTGCGCTGATTTTTTGATCCGCTTCGGCGCACCGGCTGCATCCACCATTGCGGTGATGTCACCCTCGGGCGGCACTGTCGCCGTAACCGGCGACCGTGTGGTTGCCGCCGGCCTCGCGCTGGCAAAGCCCGGATTAGCAACTGCGGCGGAACTGCAAAAGCTGCTGCCACCCGGCCGCACCATCAATCCGCTGGATGTCGGCGGCCTGCCGCGGGCGAGCGGACTCGACAGCACGCTGACGGCTTACGAATTGCTCGCAAAAGATCCGGCGGTCGGCGCCATCCTGATCGCCGTCGCCACCACACCGCAACTCGAAGACAAGGTACGACAGTGGGGCCGCGCTGCACTGGCCGGCAAAAAACCCACGGCAATACTGCTAACGCCGGGCACGCTGGTCGACGGCGCGCGCAATGCGCTGAAAGAAATTGCCTGTCCGTACACCAACCGGCTTGATGACACACTGCGCGTGCTGCGCGCCGCCGTGGATTACGGCAAGGCCTTGCGCAATCCATCACCACCTGCATCCCACTCAAGCTTTTCAGCCGCCGTGCGCGCACATGCGGCGTCATTGCCCGACGGCCGCCTGACCGAACCGGAAGCCAAAGCGCTGCTGCGCGCCGGCGGTATTCACACTACCAATGATGTTGTGGCGCCCACTCCCGACGCCGCGATCCAGCAGGCGCAACGCATTGGTTACCCCGTGGTGCTGAAAGGCGTCTGCCGCGACCTCGTCCACAAAAGCGAAGCCGGTGCAGTCAAACTCAACATCGCGGACACAGACGCCCTGCGCACGGCATGGCGCGAAATTGAAACGGGACTGGCCGCGCATCTCCCCGGCGCAACGCTGGCCGGTTGCGTGGTGCAGCCGATGCTCCGCGACGGTATCGAACTGATCGTCGGCTGCCGCTGGGATGCGCAGTTCGGCCCGGTGGTGATTATCGGCAGCGGTGGTGTGCTGGTCGAAATTCTCAGCGATGTACAGATGGCCGTGGCGCCAATATCGCCCGCGCACGCACAACGCCTGATCACGCGCCTGCGCATCGCGCCGGTGCTCGCCGGTGCACGCGGCCGGCCTGCAGCGGATATTGGCGCACTCGCAGACAGCATTGCAAAATTGAGCGCGCTGGCTGCCGCATTGGGCCCGCGTCTCACGGAACTCGACATCAATCCCCTGCTGGTGCTTGAAACCGGCGCCGGCGTCATTGCGCTGGACGCGCGCGCCACACTCGCGGCAAGCACCGCATAAATTTCCAGGAGAGCCCGTATGACCACATCGGTAGTGACTTATGAATCGCGCGACGGTGTTGCAATCATTACGCTGAACCGCCCCGATAAACGCAACGCCATCGACAACGATGTCGCCGCACAGTTGCGCGCGGCACTCGAACGGCTGAACGACGGCGATGACCGTGTCGGAGTGTTAACCCATGCCGGTGCCCATTTCACCGGCGGCGCCGACATCAAGGGCCCGCCCGAAGATTTTCCGGGCTGCGTGCCCAACATCGGCGTGATGATGCAAAAACCGCTGATCGCCGCAGTCGGCGGCTGGGTGGTCGGCGGCGGCGTGGTGATCGTGCAGATGTGCGACCTCTGTATCGCCGCGGATGACGCGAAGTTCATGTTTCCCGAAGCCAAGGTCGGGTTCACCGGCGCCGCCATTGCCGGGCTCGCCGCACGCATTCCGCACAAAGTCGCGATGGAACTGATGCTGGTCGGCAATGAAATCACCGCGGAACGCATGTACCAGGTCGGACTGGTCAATCAGCTGGTCAAGCCCGGCGCACAACTCGACGCCGCGCTGGTGTGGGCGCGCCAGCTCGCCGACAATGCGCCGCTGGTACTCTCGGTGCTGCGCGAGTACGTCGGCCGCATCATTCCCAAAGGGCCATCGGAACTCGCCGCGCAGGGTCGCGCCGCGATCCAGAGCATCCGCCAGAGCGCCGACGCGAAGGAAGGCATTGCCAGTTTCAAGGAAAAACGCAAAGCTAAATTCAGCGGTAAATAGTCAATAAAAACATATACTTATAAATGAATTCCGCCACGCTGCCCACACTCAACACCACGGCGACCTCCCCCGCGCCGGCATGGACCATCGTCGCGCTGATCACCATCGGGCTGCTCGTCGATCAACATGTTCCGGTATGGGGGCAGGATGCCGTCAGCATCGTGACCTGGGGCGTGCTGCTGTATTGGCTCGCGCATTCCACACCGGAAACGCGCACCAGCATGATGATCTGCGTGGCCTACGCCACCGCCGGTGAAATCTTTCTGTCGCTGGGCTGGGGACTGTACGAATACCGGTTGCACAACATCCCCCTGTTCGTGCCGCCGGCGCATGCGCTGGTGTTCGTGCTGGGGATCGCGATCTGCAAACGCATGCCCGATTCGATCATCTGGGCCGTACCGCTGGCCGCCGCCCCCCCCGTGATTGCGCTGGCGTGGATCGGCGCCGACACGATGGGCCTGATCCTCTACTCGCTGCTGGTGCTGTGCATGGTGTTCAGCAACGGCCGCAAACTGTATGCCGTGATGTTCATGCTGTCGCTGGGCCTGGAAATCTACGGCACTGCGGTCGGCAACTGGGTCTGGCTGCACGACGTACCGGTGGTGGACTGGACCACGATGAATCCGCCGCTGGCGGCCGGCACCTTTTACTGCATGCTCGACATGCTGGTGGTGACCACGATGAACTCGCTGCGCCGTCGGCGCAAAACCGCGCTGGAAGCCGCTTAGTTAAAAACCGCTGATTTAAAAACCACTTAGCGCGATTTGGCAGCGCGCGCCGGTCGTTTGGCCGGCTTGGCTTTTGCGGCAGGTGCCTTGCGGTCGTGCGCCACCGGTGCGGGCGGCAATCCGGTGTGCTGGGTGCGGAAGGACTGGTACTTGCTCGGCTTGCGCGCGCCTTCCGGTTTAAGCCCCGTACCCGCAGGCTGGAACGTCGGCACCAGCTGGTGTTTGCCACTGCCAATCAGGTCACGTCGCCCCATGCGCCGCAAGGCATCGCGCAGCAGTGGCCAGTTTTCTGCGTCGTGGTAACGCAGCAGCGCCTTGTGCAGCCGGCGCACGCGCAATCCCTTGGGAATGATCACTTCTTCACTATCGCGCGTGACCTTGCGCAGCGGATTTTTGCCCGAGTGGTACATCGCCGTCGCAGTCGCCATCGGTGAGGGCAGGAAGGCCTGCACCTGGTCGGCACGAAAACCGTTCTGCTTCAGCCATAACGCCAGCTCCAGCATGTCCTGGTCGGTGGTGCCGGGGTGGGCCGCGATGAAATACGGAATCAGGTACTGCTCCTTGCCGGCCTCTTTCGAATACTTGTCGAACAGTTCCTTGAACTTGTAATAGGTACCGACGCCGGGCTTCATCATTTTCGACAACGGGCCTTCGCCAATCGCTTCCGGCGCGATTTTCAGGTAACCGCCGACATGGTGTTGCGCCAGCTCCTTCACATATTCCGGCGACTCGACAGCCAGGTCATAACGCACGCCGGAGCCGATGAGAATTTTCTTGATACCGGGCAGCGCGCGGGCGCGACGATACAGCCCGATCAGCGGCGCATGGTCGGTATTCAGATTCGAACATACCCCCGGATACACGCAGGACGGCAGGCGGCACGCGGACTCGATTTCCTTACTCTTGCAGGCGAGGCGATACATGTTCGCGGTCGGCCCGCCAAGATCCGAAATCACCCCGGTAAAGCCCGGCGCGTCATCGCGGATATGCTCGATCTCGCGTATGATCGAATCTTCCGAACGGTTCTGGATGATGCGGCCTTCATGCTCGGTGATTGAGCAGAAGGTGCAGCCGCCGAAACAGCCGCGCTGGATGGTCACCGAAAAGCGGATCATCTCGTAGGCGGGAATCTTCGCCTTGCCGTACGTCGGGTGCTGCACCCGCGCATAGGGCAGTTCGTACAGCGCATCCATTTCCTTCATGGTCAGCGGAATCGGCGGCGGATTAATCCACACTTCCCTGTCCCCATGTCGCTGCACCAGCGCCCGCGCGTTGCCGGGATTCGCTTCCACATGCAGGATGCGCGAGGCATGGGCATACAGCACGGGATCCTGCGCCACCGTGTCGTACGACGGCATGCGAATCACGCTGCGTGCGCGATCGGCGTTTTTGACTTCGCGGATAAACCGCACGACCTGTGCGCCACCTGAAGCCGGCGCGTTTTTCGCCATATCGGCTTCCATCGCATACGGATCCACCGGAGGATTCAGCGGCCCGGGCATGTCGATGCGCGTCGAATCGATTTCAATCCAGTCCGCTGGTGTCGCCGCACGCACATAGGCCGTGCCGCGAATATCGGTAATGCTGTCGACGGTCGCGCGCGCCGCCAATCGGTGCGCAATATCCACAATGGCGCGTTCGGCATTGCCGTACACCAGGATGTCGGCCTTGGCGTCGATCAGCACCGAACGCCGCACTTTCTCCGACCAGTAATCGAAATGTGCAATGCGCCGGAGGCTGGCCTCGATGCCACCGATGACGATGGGCACATCGGAATAGGCTTCGCGCGCGCGCTGGCTGTAGACGATCACCGAACGGTCGGGACGTTTCGCCGGCTCAGCATTGGGCGTGTAAGCGTCATCGCTGCGCAAGCGACGGTCGGCCGTGTAACGGTTGACCATGGAATCCATATTGCCGGCGGTGACACCGAAAAACAGCTTGGGCCGGCCCAGGGCTCGGAAGGCATCGACGCTGTGCCAGTCCGGCTGGGCAATGATGCCCACACGGAAACCCTGTGCTTCGAGCAGCCGGCCGACGATCGCCATGCCGAAACTGGGGTGATCGACATAGGCATCGCCGGTGACGAGGATAATGTCGCATTCGTCCCACCCGAGCTGGTCCATCTCGGCGCGAGACATCGGCAGAAACGGGGCCGTACCGAACCGTGCCGCCCAGTACTTGCGGTGGCTGAAAATGTCTTTCGGGCTGGTGGCGACGGCTTGCATGGGGCGCATTATAAGTCGCGCGCCCTGCACCCGCGGTAATTCCTGCCCCTAGGCGATCCTGCCCAGCGTCCGGCCCGGCCGCCAGAACTTGGGCGCTGCACGCTCGTATTGCGGCGCATAAGGCAATTCAACACCCAGACTGACGGCGGCATGCTGCGGCCAGCGCGGATTGAACAACATCGCCCGCGCCAGTGAAATGAAATCGGCCTGACCATTGGCAATGATCGCTTCGGCCTGTTGCGGATCGGTGATCATCCCCACCGCGCCGGTGGTGATACCGCATTCCTTTTTGACACGCTCGGCGAACGGCAGCTGGTAACCGGGTCCGACGGGTATCTTCGCGTCGAGCACCACACCGCCGCCGGACACCGTGACATAGGCGCAACCCTCGGCTTTCAGTGCACGCGCATAAATCACAGCTTCGTCGGGTGTGAAGCCGCCATCGGCAAAATCGGTGCCGGAAATTTTTGCTCCCACCGCACGTTCCGCGGGAAACGCAGCACGCACCGCGCGGAACACTTCCAGCGGATAGCGCATGCGGTTTTCCAGGCTGCCGCCGTATTCATCGCTGCGCCGGTTCGACAGCGGCGACAGGAATTCCGACAGCAGGTAGCCGTGCGTCGAATGGATTTCGATGAAATCGAGACCGATGCGCGCCGCGCGTTTTGCCGACTGCACAAAGGCCTCCGTCAGTTGCTGCATCTCCGCCTGGCTCATCGCCTGCGGCGCGGGCCAGCCGGCTGCCAGCGCCACTTCTGAAGGCGCCTGCGTCTGCCATGCGCCCTCGTTCGCCTGCAAGGGGCCATGACCCTGCCACGGCCGGTGCGCAGAACCTTTGCGCCCGGCATGGGCCAATTGCACGCCGAGCAGTATCGGTGAAATGCCGCGCACATAATCCACCACCCGCTTCATCGCCGCCTCGTTGGCATCCGAATACAGGCCCACGCAATGCGGCGTGATGTGCGCTGCCGGCGTAACACCGGTCATTTCTATCACCAGCATTGATGCGCCGGAAATCGCCAGCGAACCGAGATGCATCAGGTGCCAGTCGGTCATTGAACCGTCAATGGCGCTGTACTGGCACATCGGCGCCACGGTGATGCGATTGGACAGTGTGCGTGTGCCAATCTGCAGCGGCGTAAACAGTTGTGATGTCATTCAGCCTCCAACGGGGTTGCCAGCTCAGTTGCCGACTCAGTTACCAACTCAATTACCAACTCAGTTGCCAACTCAGTTGCCAAAGTATCCGATCACCCGCCACCAGACATAATTCAGTGGAATCAGCGCCACGATGCTGACCGCGGCCAGCGGCACGGTGACGCGCATGGCGGTCTGCACCGACAAATGCGCGACCTGCAGGCCGACCACCACCGGCGGCACCTGGTAGGGCAGGATTACAGTGGAAAAACCGATGGCCGATGTCATCAGTGCCGTTTTCAGCGACCAGCCCGTGGCCTCGGCAAAATGCCCGGCCAGCGGCGCCAGCAACGCGGGCTGCGACGGATTGGTGGTGATCAGGCCGGCGAAAGTCGAGAGCAGGCTGAGTACTGCAAAATTGGCGGCATCCGCACCCGGTTCAAGCCGGAACAGGCTCAGCACCGCGTTGCCGATGGCAACGCTGAGTCCCGTCTCAATCATCACCGCACCGAGGCCGAGGATGCCGCCGATGTAGAAAAAAGTGCCGAAGCGCACACGCTCCTGGAACATGGTCACCGGCACCGCCCCGATGCGCGGCATCATCGCGATCACCGCCGCAGCCAGCGCGATCCAGCCGGGGCGAATACCGTGCAGAAAATCGGTGGCCCACAGTGCTAGGGATGCAAACACGATCACTGCCAGGCGTTTTTCCTCAGCACTAATTGGCGGCAATGCCGCCGCAGTGCTTGCCGTCTGCGTCTCTGCCGGGCACAGCCGGCACACCATTACGATGATCAGCCAGCCCTTGACCAGGCCCATCACCGGAAACTGCGCCCACAGATATTCGGCGTAGATCAGTTGTACGCCGTAGAGCGTTTCCGCAGCACCGGCCAGCACCAGGTTCGGCGCGTTGGCGGGAAGGATCGCCGTGCCGCACTGAAAGGTGGCGAGGATGGTCGCCAGCATCACACCGGCGTAACCCATGCTGTCGCGCGCCAGGCCGTGGCGTTCGGCGACCGCGGCGAAAATCGGCACCAGCAGCAGAATACGCGCGACCGTCGCCGGCATCAGGAACGACAGTAGCAGCGACACCAGCACCGCTGCTGTGACCAGTTTCCGGTAACTCAGTGTTCCCTCGCCCAGCGCAAGGCGCGCGATGCGCTCACCGAGTCCGGTCGAGCGCACTGCTTCGGCGATCACCAGTCCGCCCAGCACCAGCCACAGCGTGCCAGACGCAAACCCCGAAAAAATGACCGTCGGCGTCGCGACTTCCAGCAGCACCGCCAGCGTGAAAAAAATCAGCGCGACAAAATATTCCGGCAGTGAACCGATCGCCCACAAACCCATCACCAGCACCAGCAGCGCACCGGTGTGCATCACGTTGACAGACACGCCGGCAGGCGGCGGCAAGAAAAAAATCGCCACCGCCGCACTGACAATCAGCGCAGTCAGCAGCGTTGCAGGTTTAGGCATCACCATTGGAGGACGGCGATTAAGCCCGGATACCCTATTAAGTAATTGTTTTTATTGATATTTTTATTTCTTGAATTTCGCCGCCAGCGCTTCTGTGCCGCGCGCCAGCATCACCAGATCCGAACCCACCGCGACAAACAGATAACCCATGTCGAGGCAGCGCATACCATCGGCTTCACCGACGAGGATGCCCGGTGCCTTGCCGGCTTTGGTGATGCGCTTCGCCGCGTCTTCCATCACCTTCCACACTTCCGGATGCTGCCAGTTGCCGAGATAACCCATGTCGGCGGCGAGATCATTCGGGCCGAT
>JAKFUS010000043.1 GCA_021732605.1 Betaproteobacteria bacterium
ATTGTGCGCGAGGCAAAAGGCAACAAGGATCGGGCGGTAATGCTGCCTGCGACACTGGTGGAACCTTTGCGCAGCCAGCTTGCGCGGGCGAATGTGTTATGGGCGCGCGACCGTGCTGATGGATGCCCCGGCGTGTATTTGCCTCATGCGCTGGAACGCAAATATCCGCGTGCCGGGGCATCATGGAGTTGGCACTGGGTATTTCCGCAGGATTCGCTGTCGACCGATCCGCGCACCGGTATTGTGCGGCGGCATCATGCGCATGAAACCGCGTTTCAGCGTGCGTTCAAACGTGCTTTGCATCTGGCACAGGTGCATCAGCCGGCTACGCCGCATACCTTGCGGCACTCGTTTGCAACCCAGGTGCTGCAATCCGGCTACGACATCCGTACGGTGCAGGAGTTGCTTGGCCATGCCGATGTGAAGACGACGATGATTTACACCCATGTGCTGAAGGTTGGTGGAGGCGGTGTGCGCAGTCCGCTGGATGCGCTGTGAGCAGTGGATTGGCAATAGCCAGCAAGGGTCGCGCCCGTTAAACTCGCTTAGTGTCTGATCTCGCATCCGTATTCTCCTTAACCGGCGCATTGGCGCAGGTAGTCCCCGGCTTCCGTGCCCGCCAAGGGCAACTGGAAATGGCCGAGGCAATCAAAAAAGTTATTAATAATCAAGAAGTTATAGTTGCAGAGGCAGGCACGGGCACAGGTAAGACTTTTGCCTATCTGGTGCCTGCGTTACTCTCCGGCGGCAAGGTGATCATTTCCACCGGCACCAAGACGCTGCAGGACCAGTTGTTCGGGCGCGATATTCCGACGGTGCGTGATGCGTTGAAAGTGCCGGTGACCGTGGCGCTGTTGAAGGGCCGCGCCAATTACGTCTGCCATCATCATCTTGAGCGCGCCAAGGACGACGGACGCCTGCCGACGCGTGATGATGTGATGCACCTGGCGCGGATTGAAAGTTTTGCGCGCATCTCCTTGACGGGTGATCGCGCTGATTTGTCCGAAGTGCCGGAGAACGCCGGCGTGTGGCCGCTGGTCACCTCCACCCGCGACAACTGCCTCGGTTCGCAGTGCACACACTACGACAAATGTTTTGTCATGAAGGCGCGCAAGCAGGCGCTGGAAGCCGATGTGGTGGTAGTCAATCATCACCTGTTTTTCGCTGACGTGATGCTGCGCGAAGACAGTGTTGCCGAGTTGCTGCCGGCGTGCAACACGGTGATATTCGACGAGGCGCACCAGTTGCCGGAAACCGCCAGCCTGTTTTTCGGGCAGTCGGTATCGACGACACAGCTGACCGACCTCGCGCGTGATGCGCGCATTGAGGCCGCGACCAGTGCCAAGGATTTTCCGACGCTACCGGTCGCTGCCAATGGGCTGGAGAAGGCGGCGCGCGATCTGCGCCTGGCCTTCGACGACAGCGGTACGCGCATGCCGGCCACCGCGTTGAAACAGCGCAAGTTGCTCACTGAAGCGCTGACGGACGCCTGCGACAAGCTGACGATCCTCGCCGAAACCCTGCACACCCAGGCCGCACGCAGCGATGGCTTGCAGCAGTGTTTTGAACGTGCCGATGCCTTGCGCGGGCAATTGAGCGGCTGGCGTGAAGACACCGATACCAGCCTGGTGCGCTGGGTGGAGGTGTTTCACCAGTCGGTTCAGTTCAACGCCACGCCCTTGTCGATTGCGGAGATTTTCCGCAAGCAGGTCGAGGCGCAGGCCAAGGCCTGGGTGTTTACCTCGGCGACCTTGTCGGTCAACGGCGATTTCAAGCATTACGTCAACGAACTCGGCATTGAGTCGGGACAGACCGCGAACTGGGCGAGTCCTTTTGATTTTGCCAAGCAGGGCTTGCTCTACGTACCACCGAATCTGCCGGATCCGAATACCCCCGATTACACCGCGGCCGTGGTCGAGGCGGCGCTGCCGGTGGTCGAGGCCAGCCGTGGCCGTGCATTCCTGTTGTTTACCAGCCTGCGCGCGATGCGCGAGGCGCATGGTTTGCTGCAGGACGAATTCAAAAAACGCGGCTGGGATTACCCGCTGCTGGTGCAGGGCGAAGGTTCGCGCACGGAACTGCTGCAGCGTTTCCGCAGCCTCGGCAACGCGGTGCTGGTCGGCAGCCAGTCGTTCTGGGAGGGTGTGGACGTGCGCGGCGATGCCTTGTCGGTGGTGATGATCGACAAGCTGCCGTTTGCGCCGCCCGATGATCCGGTGCTGGCGGCGCGCATCGCCAAAATCAATGCCGAGGGCCGCAACGCGTTCATGGAGTATCAGTTGCCGCGCGCGGTGATTTCATTGAAGCAGGGTGCAGGGCGGCTGATCCGTGATGAAACCGACCGCGGCGTGCTGATGATCTGCGACCCGCGGCTGATTTCAAAAGCCTACGGCAAACGCATCTGGCGCAGCCTGCCGCCGATGACCCGCACACGCGATGTGGCTGATGTGGCAGCGTTTTTTGCGCAGGATGCTGTGCGCCCTGAAAGAAGTCCCCTTGGGGGAGTGTTGTGAGCTTTGCTTCCCCCGGATTACGCGTTGCTCCATCCGGGCTACGGAAATCTACGCGTCACGGGTTTTTCACTGCGCGCCCCGCAGGAAGTCCCCTTGGGGGGCAATCTTCATTCATCACTTCGCGCTGTGGTTCAGTTCGGTGGTGGCGGCAGTGCCACTGGTGTGACCGTGCTGTTGGTCAGCCGCCCCCGCACCATCTGGATGTGACCGCGCAGCGTGTAGACATAATCCCAGTAGGTCAGCGGTACACGGGTCGCATCGACACCGTCTTCGATTTCATCAAGGCGTGCCAGCAGCCGGGCGGTGTCGGCGGCATCGGGTTTGCTGCGCACTTCGAGTTCAACCCTTTTGAGTTCGCCATACCAGCAGAAAATCTTGCGCTTGACCCGCCAGTCGTAAAACGCCGGCATGATGCGCATCACCGGAATCAGTACCGCGATCAGTGGCACGATCAGCACCAGCATTCGTTCAAGCAGGTTGGCGAGCCAGAACGGCATGTATCGCTGCAGGAATGGCGGGCCGGATTTGAAATAGCGCTGTGCATCCTCGCTGATCGGGAAATCACCCTCACGGATTGCCGGGAATTCCCCCGCCTTGCGGAACACACCGGCCCCCCCATGCACCTTGGTCGCCGCCTGCAGCAGCACCGATACCAGTGCCGGATGGAAATCCGTGCGCGCGACCAGATGCGTGGTGGCGGCGACCATGCGCACATTGCTCGATGGAATATCGGCGCCGAGGTCGATCATGCCGCGCGGCAGGTTGACCGCCGAGAGATAGGGGAAGCGCCGCGCCAGTGCTTCGGCGTGGCTCAGGCTCATCAGGCGGATGCCCGGTGTTTTCAGCAGTTTTTGCACCACCGGCGCGTCGGGTGCGGCGACAAACAGCGCGGCATCCAGACGGCCGGCAATCAGGGCTTCGGCCGCGGCCATGCCGGTCAGCGGGTATAGCGGTACCCCCGGCTTCAGCGCATTGCCGGCCTGCAGCACGTTGGTGACCAATACGCGCGTGCCGCTGCCTTCGGGGCCGGCGGCGATGCGTTTGCCGGACAACCGCCCGAGCAGTGTCAGGTTGTCGTCGGCGCGGTAAAAAATCCATAACGGTTCGTAATACAGTGCGGCCAGGGATACCAGGTCGTACTCCCGGTCTGGCGAAGTGACGCCGCCCTGCACCAGTGCGACATCGACACCGGACTCGGCGTCCATCAGGCGCTTCAGGTTGTCGAGTGAACCGGAAGAAGGGCGCAACTCGACGCGGATTTTTTCCTTGGCCAGCAGGTCACGGTAACGTCCGGCGAAGAGGTGGTAGGCGCCGGCCTCATTGCCGGTGGAAATGACGAATGTGCCCGGCGGTGCGGGCCGCACGAAACGATAGGCAATCAAAAAAGCTGCACCAATAATCAGCGCCGCGATCAGCGTGACAATCGACAGTTCGCGGTACGAGACTTCCGTCGCTTCGACATCATTTTTGCGCCGTAAGCCCAGCCTGCGCAGCAGGCGAAGCCAGAGGGTGGGTGGTTTTTTGGTGATCGGGGCAGTCATGGTGAATCCGTCAGTTGGCCAGCCAGCGCCACAGCAGCCAGGCGCCCAAAATCCACAGCGCAACAAACACTGCCGCGGCGATGTAATTCTGCGGTTTCGGTTTATGCGCGTCCAGCCAGGCCTGCGCCTGTTGCCGGCATTCGGCGACGATCAGGGCCGGCATCATCTTCACTGCGAGCCAGATGCCGATGGGCAGCAGCAGCGCGTCGTCGAGCAAGCCGATGACGGGAATGAAATCCGGAATCAGGTCGATCGGGCTGAAGGCATAAGCGACCACCAGTACGGCGAAAACTTTGGCGTAAAGCGGTGTCTGCGGGTGGCGGTAGGCGAACCACAGCATGACCACATCGCCTTTCAGCAGCTTGGCCCAGCGCCGCAGGGTCTGCCACATTGGTTTTACGCGACTCGGGGGCCGGACGGTGTGGCCCACAGGTCGTGGGCATCGGACTTGGTGACTTTGACGCGGGCGAATTCGCCGACCTTGAGTTTGGCGCCCTTGGCGATGATTACGCGACCATCGATTTCCGGCGCATCACCGGTCGAACGCGCGATGGCACCGTCGGGGCCGGCTTCATCAACCAGCACGGTGATGGTCTGGCCGACCTTTTTCTTCAATCGTGCCGCACTGATTTTTTCCTGCACCGCCATGAAGCGCGCCTGGCGTTCTTCGCGGATTTCCGCCGGCACTGGATCGGGGAGCGCATTGGCTTTTGCCCCCTCAACCGGGGAATAGGCGAAGCAGCCAACGCGGTCGAGCTGGGCTTCTTCGAGGAATTCGAGCAACGATTCGAATTCGGCTTCGGTCTCACCGGGGAAGCCGGCAATGAAGGTGCTGCGGATGGTCAGCTCGGGGCAGATCGCGCGCCAGTCGCGGATGCGCTGAAGGGTGCCTTCGCTGTTCGCCGGTCGTTTCATCAGTTTGAGGATGCGCGGGCTGGCGTGCTGGAACGGCACGTCGAGATAGGGCAGCAGTTTGCCTTCGGCCATCAGCGGGATGACTTCATCGACATGCGGGTAGGGATAGACGTAATGCAGGCGCACCCACACGCCGAGGCTGGCCAGCGCCTGGGTCAGTTCCGTCATGCGGGTTTTGATCGGCCGCCCGTTCCAGAACCCGGTGCGGTATTTGATGTCGATGCCGTAGGCGCTGGTGTCCTGTGAAATCACCAGCAGTTCGCGGACGCCGGCATTGACCAGGTTTTCCGCCTCTTTCATTACCTCGCCGATCGGCCGGCTGACCAGATCGCCGCGCATCGACGGGATGATGCAGAAGGTGCAGCGGTGATTGCAGCCTTCGGAAATCTTCAGGTAGGCGTAATGCCGCGGCGTCAGGCGGATGCCCTGCGGCGGGATTAAATCCATATGCGGGTCATGCGGCTGGGGCAGGTGGATATGCACCGCTTCCATCACCGCGGCGGTGGCATGGGGGCCGGTGACAGCGAGTACTTTCGGGTGCGTCTCACGCACGATGTCGCCCTTGGCGCCGAGGCAGCCGGTGACGATGACGCGGCCGTTTTCAGCCAGTGCTTCGCCGATGACATCCAGCGATTCCTCGACCGCGGCGTCGATGAAGCCGCAGGTGTTGACCACCACGAGGTCAGCGTCTTTATAGCTCGGCGCGACGATATAACCCTCGGCGCGCAATTGCGTCAGGATGTGTTCGGAGTCGACCGTGGCCTTGGGGCAGCCGAGCGAAACGAATCCGACCTTGCGGGGAGGTGAAATGGGCACAGCGGAGATGCAGTGAGGAACGAGAGAAAAGCGGGTAAAGAGCGAGTGAAAAACGAGTAAAAAAAGCGAAGTAAAAGAAAACGGGTTTCGAACTGCGGCCTTGGGGTGACCTTAAGCCTTCGGTTCTTCGCCGTCTTCTTTTTTCGCTTCGCCAGGTGCGCCGGGGAATCCAGGGAAGGGGAAGTTGCCCCACAGGTTGCGCGTCTGCGCCGTCAGCTGGTTTTGCATGCTGAGAAAGGTTTGTGCGCTCTGCTCAAGATAACGGCCCATCAATCCCTGCATGGCCGGAGCCTGCATCTTGACGAATTCGCTCCAGGTCTCGGAGTTGAGCATCGGGTTCTGGCCGTAGACCTGGCGCGACTGATCCTGCAGCTTGTTCTGGATCTGCATGAAGGTTTCGATATTTTTTTCGAGGTAACCGCCCATCATTCCCTGCATGGCGTTGCCGTAGAAGCGGATGATTTGCGACAGTGAGTCGCTGGTGAACATCGGTGACCCGGAGGATTCTTCTTCAAGGATGATCTGCATCAAAATGCTGCGCGTCAGATCATCCTTGGTCTTGGCGTCTTCGACCTTGAACTCAACATTTTCGAGTACCAGTTTTTTGACATCAGCCAGCGTGATGTAGCTGCTGGTCTCCGTGTCATAGAGCCGTCGGTTCGGGTACTTCTTGATGGTTCTGGCCTGTGCGCTCATCGCTTACCTTTGGGGGTAGTGGTCCGGCATTATTTCACACGATATGCTGCAACGCAACCCGCATTTATATAAAAAAACATATAAATCAATAACTTATCAAATAATGCGATGCTGCATTTGCGGGTGAACTTACTGCATGTGCTGGCCGCCGTTGATGGCGATGTTGGCGCCGGTGACGAAGGCGGCTTCTTCCGAGCACAGGTAGGCGACCAGACCCGCGACCTCCTCGGGCTTGCCGAGCCGGCCGATGGGAATCTGCGGGATGATTTTCGAATCCAGCACTTCCTTAGGGATGGCCATCACCATCTTGGTGCCGATGTAGCCCGGCGAAATCGTGTTCACGGTGACGCCCTTGCGCGCGTATTCCAGTGCGGCGGCCTTGGTGAAGCCGTGCATGCCGGCCTTGGCTGCAGAATAGTTGGTCTGGCCAAAGGCGCCTTTCTGACCATTGACGGAAGACACGTTGATGACCCGCCCCCAGCCGCGTTCGGCCATGCCGTCGATCACCGGCTTGGTCATGTTGAACACGCTGTCCAGATTGGTTTTCATCACCGCATCCCAGCCTTCTTTTTCCATTTTGCGGAAGGTGGTGTCGCGGGTGATGCCGGCATTATTGACAAGCACGTCGACCGGACCGAGATCCTTGGTGATCTGCGCGATGGCTTTTTTGCTGGATTCGTAATCGGCAACGTCCACCGGCACGGCGCGGAAGTCGTGGCCCTGCAGTTTCATTTCGGCCACCCAGGCCGCGTGTTTGGTATTGCCGGGCGAATAGGTGGCGACCACCTGGTAGCCCATTTTCGAGAGTTTCATGCAGATGGCCTCGCCAAGGCCTCCCATACCGCCGGTGACTACTGCAACTCGTGACATGACCACCTCCTTGGTTGAATGCCGAATCTGATTTGATACTAATTTAACAGCAAACGGCCGTGCCGCATCAGGTGCGGAACCGGTTTATGTGTTTCTGGTTTTGACGTAACGGCCTGGTGCCGGCTCAATTGCCGGGTACCGGGCATTGCCGGGCGCCACCGGGGCAGCGACCTGCTCGCCGCTGAATTGTGCCAGCCAATCGGTCCAGTGCGGCCACCAGCTGCCGGGTTGCGATGTCGCTCCATCCAGCCAGGTTTCTGCCGCCGGTGGGAGTGTGTCGTTGACCCAATAATTGCGCTTGTTGCGGATTGCCGGGTTGACGACCCCGGCGATGTGGCCGCTGGCGGCAAGCACGAATTGCAGCGGGCCACCCAATAGCGGAACACTACCGTACGCGGTGCGCCAGGGAACGATGTGGTCTTCCCGCGCCGCCAGCAGGTAAGCCGGCATGTCGACATTCGCCAGGTCAACCGGCACACCGCACATGGTCAGCTTGCCGGGGGTGCGCAGGTTGTTTTCGAGATAGGTGTGGCGCATGTAGTACTTGTACATGGTGCCCGGCAGGTTGGTGCTGTCGCTGTTCCAGTAGAGCAGGTCGAACGCTTCGGGCGTGCGGCCTTTGAGGTAATTGTTGACCACGTACGGCCAGATCAGGTCGTTGGCGCGCAGGCTGGCGAAAGTCAGCGCCAGTTCACGTCCGCGCAACACGCCGCCCTGGGCGAATTCGGCTTCCCGCGCGGCCACGTACGGTTCATCGATGAACACGCTCAGTTCGCCGGTGTCACTGAAGTCGAGCATGGTGGTGAGGAAGGTGGCGCTGGCGACCGGGTCTTCATCGCGGGCGCGCAAGACAGCCAGTGCACAGGCGAGCAGCGTGCCGCCGACGCAGAAGCCCAGTGCATTGACCTGCTGCGCGCCGCTGATGTCCTGTGCCACGCTGATGGCGCGCATTACACCGTGTTCGAGGTAGTCATCCCAGGTGGCATGGCCCATCTCCGCCGGCATGTTGCGCCAGGACACCATGAATACCGTGTGGCCTGCGGCCACAGCATGGCGGACGTAGGAATTGTCGGGCTGAAGGTCGAGGATGTAGTACTTGTTGATGCACGGCGGCACCATCACCAGCGGCCGCTGATGGACCTCGGCGGTCAGCGGCGCGTACTGCAGCAATTGCATGAAGTCGTTTTCGTAAACCACCACGCCCGGCGTAATCGCCAGGTTGCGACCGACTTCGAAGGCGGTCTCGTCGGTCATCGACACCAGGCCGCGGTCGATGTCGGCGGCGAGGTTTTTCAGTCCCTGGCTGAGGCTGGCGCCGTCGGTTTCCGCGGCGAGCTTGATCGCCTCCGGGTTGGTCCACGGGTAATTGGCCGGCGACAGCGCGTCAATCATTTGCCGCGTATAGAACTCCAGCTTGTGTTTGGCATGGGCTTCGAGCTTGGCGGCGGCGGTCAGCTCTTCCAGCCAGCGTGCCGACAGCAGATAGGACTGGGCGAGATAGTTGTAATAAGGTTCGCGCCATTCGGGTGCGCGGAAACGGCGGTCGGTCGGCGGCACAAGGGCGGCACCGTCGGCCGACGAATTGGCACAGGCCTGCCACAGCGCCAAATGATCGCGGTAATACTGGTTGTTCCGCTCCAGCCAGCGTTCGCTGTCTTCCGTCATGCCGGCGGAGAATAACTGCATCATTTGCGCCATGTCCGGCGTGGTCTGGGCGGCATCGAGTTTGCCGGCGGCGCCGGCGAACAGCATGCGGTTCAGTTCGGCAAATGCGGCGGCAGGGTTGTTCAACGTAAATTCGGGCGCGGGTTTGGAGGTGGATTCAGTCATGGGCAATCAGCTGCATGCGGGACCGGGGTGCGGCGCTGAAGACAACAATAACATACCACTCTGCGTACGCCGGCGCGGTCCTGCTGCTATTTTTGGAGGTGGATCAGTGGCCGTGCGCCCAGGCACCGACCAGCCAGATGGTGGCGACGCCCAGCCCGATCAGCAGCACCTGTTGCGCGGTTGCCGTCAATTCGGGCCGGCGGTGCAGTCCCGGTATCAAATCGGCGACAGCGACATACAGCATACTCGCCGCGGCCAGTGCCAGTAGTGGCGTGACCAGGGCCTGCGCGACCTGCAATGTGAAATAGGCGAGTACACCGCCGATGACCATGGCCGCACTGGCGATCACATTGAGCAGCATCGCCTTCTTTTTGCTGTAACCGGAGTGCAGCAAAATCAGGAAGTCGCCGACTTCCTGCGGCACTTCATGGGCAATGATTGCGATGGAGGTAACAATGCCGAGCTGGGTGTCGGCCATGAAGGCGGCGGCGATCAGCACGCCATCGACAAAATTATGAAAGGTGTCGCCGACCAGAATCATCAGCCCGCTGCGGCCGTGATCATTGTGGCCATGCTTGTTGTCGTGTTTCGGCTGCGGCAGGGTGTGCGGGTCGTGGGCTTCGCATTCCTCAATGTGGCAATGCCGCCACAACACCAGTTTTTCGAGGATGAAAAATCCCAAAATACCGAATAGCACGGTGGCCGCGGTGGCCTGGATACTTTCGCTCTGCTCGAAGGCGTGCGGCAGTACTTCGATGAACGCGGCGCCGAGAAGTGCGCCGACGGCGTAACTGACCAGCATTGGCACCTGCGAGGCCTTGGCCTTGATCGCGAACAGGCCGGCCACGACGGCGGACAAAATGCCGCCGGCGAATGTGGCCAGGATGATCCAGCTTAATGTGGTCACGACAGGGTATTCAAAGAGATTCGCTTTTAGGCGCTGCGCGGG
The DNA here is from genome assembly GCA_021732605.1 of Betaproteobacteria bacterium. Classification (GTDB taxonomy): domain Bacteria; phylum Pseudomonadota; class Gammaproteobacteria; order Burkholderiales; family SG8-41. Next base: position 10,131 of record JAKFUS010000043.1, read on the forward strand.
ATGCCCCCCAAGGGGACTTCCTTCGGGGCGCGAGGCGAGGCGGGATTATAACCAAGTGAGGATTGAGGAATGAAGGGCATGGCGGGGTTAGTTCCGCACTCATCACTCATCA
>JAKFUS010000073.1 GCA_021732605.1 Betaproteobacteria bacterium
CGTTCTCCATAATCTTTGCGCCTGTCTTCCCAGATGAGGGCTGTCGCCCAGTCGAGTTGTTCGGCAAGTTCCAGTGAAAGACCGCGCACTGCAATGTTTCGGCGCTCTTTCTTTGGATCTTTGTCCATCTATTTATTGTATATACGTATATACAGAAAAGCAAGCCACGTGAAATCGGGCTGCTTTGATGCCCGGTCTAACGTAGAGCCCAGCCGCGCCGCGTGAGGCGTGAACTCGAAGTGGGGCGCTTCACGGCGCCGGCCTGCGGCGCAGGGTTAGGCTGCATTTGGCGCCACAGTTGCTACACGCCGGCGGAAAGCAACCCAGTTCAGCCACCCGACCAGGCCAGCAAAGACGATTGCGTACATTTCGTGGCCGGAAATGCTACCGCTGTCCAGCGAGCCTACGAACGCAATGGTCGGCACAGCGACACACAGGAACTTGGTGCTGCCCCTAACGCGATGGCCAAAGACTTGTGGCCGGATCAATACGAGAAGGAGTGCTCCAAAGAGAATGACAAGCAACACTCCAATGCCAACGGACATAAGTGTGGGCTCGGAAGTGAAGAACGGCCATGTTGAGCAGATAGCAAGGGTGTCCACGAGGACGGCTAGAGCCCAGAGTAGCCGATTCATATGCAGCCTAACGTTCGAGTTGAGCGGGCGCGCCGCTTTTGGCGCGTCCGCTCTCGAACGCGAGGTTAGGCATCGTCATCGTAGCCAAGCTTCGTCTCGAACCCATTGCCTTCCGTTCCGGGATGGAATCGAAACACACGCAAGATTGACGAACAATCCAGAACCGTCCTCAATTGACGCGCGCATATCTAAGTCGTAAAGACTCCAATCGAGTCTTCCGTGATTGTATGCACTGTCGAAGCGCAGTTTGGTTCCGGCAGGAAGAAGGCCTACTATTTCCGGCCATTTACCAGGATTCGATTCATATTGCTGCAAACTGCGCGGAAGTTCGAAGAACGTCCAACACTGATAGGATGAACGGGCAGAGACATGATTGGCATTTGACCGGGCGATCAGATGTCGCTTGTTGACTCGATCATATAGAAGAAAGACAGGCTGCTTTGCTTCGTATATTGCGCCCTTGATCCAACCGGACGCGATCAATTCATGCGAATCAGTCACGTCTCTGGAAATGGTCTCACAACCCGCCATTAGCAGCGTGGTGGCAACGGCGAGCAATGTGTATCGGCGCATTCGTCGAGGCCTAACGTGATTTAGACCGCAAAACTGCCGTATAACATCCCGCTCCTTGCACGCTTTCCAATCCGTTCCCCCGGAAATTTTCTGAATATTTTCAGATCGTTACATGGCCGCGAATTACGCTCAAGCCGAAATAACAAAAAAACGCCAAACCCGCAGAACATTCCGCAACCGTTTGATTTAAATCGTTTTCCCCGATGACTAATTTCTGCAATCCATTGTTTTTATTGCATATTCTCTAAGTTACCGCCTCACACAACCGCGGCAACACCTCCCCAATCGGCACCCGCACCACCGCATCCGCCACCTCATCAAACTGCGTAGCCTCGGCATTGATGATCAACACCCGCGCCCCGGCATCGAGTGCACGCGGCACCGCAGCCGCCACCGGATAAACCTGCAGCGTGGAACCGATGGCGATGAACAAATCGCCTTCGGCGGCAACCGTCATGGCACGCTCAATCACTTCGGGAATCAGTTGCTGGCCGAAGGAGATGGTGTCGCTTTTGAGCAGACCGCTGCATTCAAGACAAGCCGGATCTTCTTCGCCGGCGCGCACGCGGTCCAGGGTTTCCTGCATGGGCCCGCGCCAGCCGCAGCCGAGGCACATCACCGTGTGCAGCGTGCCGTGCACTTCGATGACCCGCTCTGTTGAAACACCGGCGCGCTGGTGCAGGCCGTCGATGTTCTGCGTGATCAGTGCGTGCAGTTTGCCGCGCGCTTCGAGTTCAGCCAGCGCGCGATGGCCGGCGTTGGGCGCCGCAGTCCACGCCGGATGCGCGAGGCGTGACTGCCAGGACAAGCGACGCACTTCGGGATCGGATACGTAATAGCGGATGTCCGACATTTTTTCCGCCTTCGGGTTGAGCGTCCACACGCCGCGCGGGCCGCGGAAGTCCGGGATACCGGAATCGGTGGAAATCCCCGCGCCGGTGAGCACCACGATACGCTGCGCGGCATCAACCCAGCCGCGGATGGTGGCGAATTCCTGATTAGCGGTCATAAACGCAATCATGCATGGCACCGGCGCAGCCGGCCACCCTCCGCCTCCACGCGCACCGCTGCCGCACTTTTTAATACGCAGCTACCCTTCTGTAGCGCAAGGCTGTGAATTTGCGCACACCTGTCCGTACGCTGGCGCACCAGACACGACCTGTGCGCCAAATCCGGGCACGGTATGCAAGATTTCTCAGCTGAAGGTGTCAAAATTTAACAGCTATTGCTATGCAACATTAAATGATTGATGTGCTCTAATATTTATCGTAAGCATATGAAATATATTTATATTTTCATATAACTGTAATTATTGCCAAGCAATACATAAAGGAGACTCAGATGAACGTAACTAAACCCATTGTCACCCTTCCCGAGAACCCGCTGGACCGGATCCGTATGACCGCCTTCGACCGCGCGCTCGCCGAATCTGCCATCCGCCGTGGCGAATACATCGCCGAGTTGATACTGGAAGCGACCAACGCCGTGCGCAGTCTGTTCGGCAGTGTCAAGATCAAGACGCAGACTTCCGCAGCGCATCGCCTGGGCCCGACGGGCTGATCGTCCACCCCTCGCCCTCACGGTGCATGCCGGCAACGCCGGTCGGGGAAGACCATGCCTGAAAAACGCATCACCCTCGCGCTGCAGGGCGGTGGCTCCCACGGTGCCTTTACCTGGGGGGTGCTGGAACGCCTCCTGGAAGACGAACGCATCGTCATCGAAGGCATCAGCGGTTCCAGCGCTGGCGCGATCAATGCCACGGTGCTCGCCCATGGTTTTGCCGCAGGCGGCCGCGACGGCGGCATCCGCGCGCTGGAGGACTTCTGGCAACGCATGGTTTCCACAACCCCTCCTGGCGGCTGGACCTTCGACCCGGCGGGACGCAAGGCCGGCCCGACCATGGATGCGCTGATGTTCCTGTCACGCTTCCTGACGCCGGGGCAGATGAACCCGTTCAACTTGAACTTGTTACGCGACGTGCTCGCCGCGCAGGTCGACTTCAGCGTGTTCCGCGAGGACAGCCCGATCAAGCTGTTTGTCGCCGCGACCCAGATCGCCACCGGACGCGCGCGGATTTTTGCGACGCCAGAAGTGTCACTCGACGTGTTGCTCGCCTCGGCCTGCCTGCCCTCGTTCAACCAGCCGGTGGTCATCGACAATGAGGCCTACTGGGACGGCGGACTCACCGCCAACCCGCCGCTGCGTCCGCTGATTTACCACTGTGATGCGCCGGACATGCTGATCGTCGCCGTCAACCCGCGCCGCCGTCAGGATGCGCCGACCACCGCCGACGAAATCCGCCAGCGCCTGACGGAAATCAGTTTCAATGCGGCGGCGGCCTCGGAACTGGAAGGCATCGCGCTCGCAAAAAAAGAAGCGGAGCGCGACCGCTGGTCGCTGGGCCGCCTCGACCGCCGCCTGCGACGCCTCAACCTGCATATGATCGACGCCGAGGATTACATGAACCGGCTTGATGTCAGCAGTCGTCTCAACACCGATTCCGGGTTCATCGCCGCGCTGCACAAGGAAGGCCGTGAACGCGCCGGTGTTTGGTTGCGCCGCAACTTCCGCCACATTGGCACACGCTCCTCATTCGAGCTGACCAAACACTTCGCCTGAATTACGCAGCCTGAAGTGCTGCCGGCTGGTTCGGGCTCGCACTTCACCCCGCCAATCCGCCATATGGTCGCAGCGATTGTGCGCGTGCACGCCGTTATAATCGGCGCACGCCCATGCCGCTCGTCCTGATTCTTTCCCTCTGCAGCATCACCTTCATCACGATGAAGGGCAGCCGCATACTGATGACGCTGTATGCGGTCGACATGGGTGCGGGACCGTTTGAAACCGGCATCCTGTTCGCGCTATATGGACTGTTTCCCTTCCTGCTCGCCATTGCCGCCGGGCGTATTGCCGACCGTTTCGACAACCGCCTGCTGATGTACTGGGGCCTCGGCACCTACGCCGTCTGCCTGGTGCTGCCGTTTTTCCTGCCATCGTTAAGCACCCTCTTCATCGTCGCGCCGCTGTGGGGTCTCACCAGCATGCTGTGGGTGGTGGCGACGCAGAACCTGGTCGGCAAACTATCGACGACAGATACACGCACACGAAACTTCAGTTATTACAGTCTCGGCGAGTCCACCGGTTCAGTGATCGGGCCGATTGTGGTCGGACTGTCAATTGATACGCTGTCGCACCAGCCGACATTCCTGATCATGGCAGCCATTCCGGCGCTGTGCGGTCTGGTGGTCGTGTTCAGGCGCCACACCCTGCCCTACACCGCGCCGACAAATACCGGCACGCAGGCGCCGCGCAACATGAAAGACCTGCTGGCGCTACCGGCCATGCGTAACGCGCTGCTGTCGAACGCTGCTGTGATGGCGGGACTCGACCTGTTCAATCTCTATATGCCGATCTACGGCCACAGCCTCGGATTTAACGCCACCACCATCGGCCTGATCATGGGCGCGTTCGGCGCCGCGGCCTTCATCACCCGGCTGGCAATCCCGCCGATCACCAAACGCTACGGCGAACGCGCGATGCTCGCCGGCGCACTGCTGGTTTCGGCGCTGGCGTTCATGACCTTCCCGCTGACCACCAGCGCGGTGCTGCTCGCTGCAACTGCTTTCGTGCTCGGCCTGGGCCTCGGCTGCGGCCAGCCGCTGTCGATGATCCTCGCCTTCAACGCCGGCCCGCCGGAACGATCCGCCGAATCGATTTCAATGCGCCTCGCCGTCAGTTATGGCGCGCACGTCGTGGTGCCGCCGGTATTCGGCGTCATTGGTGCTGCGATCGGCGGTGTCGCGCCGATTTTCTGGACCTGCGCGGTGATCATGGGCGGCGGCTCGTGGATCAACCGCGGCAACGCGCGCCGCAACAGCTAACCAGGAGAATTACCAATGGCGAATTACCCCGAATTGAACGGCCGCGTCGCGCTGATCACCGGCGCGGCGCAGGGCATCGGCGCGGAGACAGCACGCCTCTTCGCTGCGCAGGGCTGCAAGGTCGCGGTGGTCGACATCGACGCCGACAATGGCGGCAAGGTCGCGGCGGCCATCATCCGCAATGGCGGCAAGGCTCAGGCATTTAAAACCGACATCACAGACGTCGCATCGGTGGAGCAGGCCATCGCCGGCATCGTGCAGGCCTTTGGCGGCATCGACATCGTCATCAACTGCGCCGGCGGTTACAAACAGCTCGCCACGGTGGAGGACATGTCGATCGAGGAATGGGACCGCACGGTGGCGTTGAACCTGCGCAGCGTGTTCCTGATCTGCAAAATGGCGATCCCGCTGCTGAAAAAATCCAGGGCGGGGCGGATCATCAACGTATCGTCAATTTCCGGGCGCACGGTGCACGCCGCGTCTTCGCCGGCCTACGGTGCGGCCAAGGCCGGCGTGACGCAGTTGACGCGCTTTCTGGCTTACCAGCTGGGGCCGGACAACATCACCGCCAATGCCATTGCGCCGATCACCACGCTGACACCACGCGTCGCGGCATTGCGCACCGAAGCCGACATCGAACGCATTGCATCGCAGGTACCGCTGCGCCGGCTGGCGGTGCCCGAAGACCACGCCCAGGCAATGCTGTTCCTCGCCTCGGACGCCGCCGCTTACATCAACGGCGTGATACTCGATGTCAACGGCGGCCGGGTGATGATGTAGATCGATGAGTCCTTAGCGACTAATCATCTTCCGAACAGACCTTTCAGCGCTTTAAACCCTTCCTGCAACGGATCCACTGCCGGCGCACTGCTGCCGCTAGCCGCGGGCGCTGCGCCGCCGCCCGACATACTTTCTTCACCGAGGATGGAAGACGTCGTCGATTTCAGGCGCACCTTGACCACCCAGTCCGGACTCCACGCCAGCTTCGGATCCTGCGGCCGCGGCGGTTGTGCAAAATTGGCTTCTTCACCGTAGGCGATGAAGCGGATAAACGCCGAAGGCGCCGCCGCGACAAACTGCGCCGGCACCGTGCATTCCGTGGTTGAGGGCGACAGCACAACTTTTTCGCGGATCAGACGCGCCACTTCCGACGGCGGCAGCCAGGTCATCAGCGATTCACCAAATTCGCGCGCGCTGCTGGAACTCCAGATCACCACATCCTCACTGCCGCTTTTGCCGCCGCCCATCGCGGTCGCAAAATAACCCTGGGCATTGGCCACGCTGTTCCACGACATGTTCATGCCGCCGCCGGAGGATTTGCGTGAGGACAGATTCACCGGCTCCATGAAATCGTATTTGTCTGCAATTGAAAACTTGATGTCCGGCGAGTAGTTGCCCTTGACCATGTGGTCGCCGCGCAAGCTGCCGTCGCCGGCGACCCGCGTACTGTCGCGCTGGTTCGGCCAGTCGCCGTAGGTTTTGCTGCGTGATTGCGAAGGACCGCGCTGCACGGCAACCCGCCGGCTAAACAGGCCCTGCGGTACCTGACCCTGTGCCATTTTGGCGAAGTCGATCACGTACGGCTGACCGGCACCGGCTTGTTCGCCGCAGCCCCAGAAAATCAGCATGCGGCCGCGCGGTTTTTCGAAATTCTCCGGCACACCGTCTTCGCGTGGCTCGGGGCGCGGCGCGCGCGGCGGCGTCTCCAGCGGCAGACTGGCGCCCATGTTGAGTCCGGCAGGAATGTCATGCGCGGCCGCCGGCGTGCCGCTGGCGCTGCGCTGCGAACCGAGTTCAAGCAGCATGCTGCGATTGGCGCCCCCGCCGCCCATACCGCCGCCCAGCATCATGCGGCCGATATCCATCATCGACGGGCCACCGCCACCGGCGCCGCCCATCGGCATGCCGGAACTGGTGTCGATGCTCATCCAGTAGGTGGCGATCGGCGGGTTTACCTTTTGCTGCGCCAGCGCAGCGGGCGCGATGGCGGCAATGACTGCAGCAGTGAGGGTGGTGACGGCAATTTTTGTTTTCATGACAGACTCCCTGAACGTGATGACTTGTTGCATCGGTGACAAGGACTAGTTTACCTCTCTCCGCGCACATCGCGATGACATGCTAGGCTGCTTGCCAAGCCAATAAAAAATGGAGGAGTTTCCATGCTGCGCGCTGTCCTGAACATCGCCCTGACCACCGCCCTCACTGTCTGTAGTGTGCATATTGTCACGGCCCAGACCTACCCCAACCGCGCGGTGCGCATGCTGATTCCGTTCACGGTGGGCAGCGCCGCCGACGTCATCGCCCGCGCCATGGAGCCCGCCCTGCGTGAACGCCTCGGCCAGCCGCTGGTCATCGACAACCGTGCCGGTGCCGGCGGCAACATTGCCGCCGAACTGACGGCGAAAAGCGCGCCCGACGGCTACACAATTTTCATGGGCACCATCGGCACCCAGGCCATCAATTACAGCCTGTATTCGAAACTCAACTATCACCCGCTGAACAGCTTCACCATGATCGCGCGCGTCGGCGACAGTCCGAATGTACTGGTGCTCAATCCCACCGTGCCGGCGAAATCAGTGAAGGAACTGATCGCGCTGGCCAAGGCCAAACCCGGCGTACTGAACTACGGCACTTCCGGCGCCGGTACTTCAGTGCATCTGTCAGCCGAACTGTTCAACAGTATGGCCGGTGTAAAAACCGTGCACGTGGCCTACAAGGGCGCAGCGGAAGCGCTGACGGCACTGATCTCCGGCCAGACCGACATCCAGTTCGCCAGCGTGTCGTCCGCCATTCCGATGATCAAGGCCGGACGACTGCGCGGTCTCGGCGTGACGTCACCGACGCGCGTCGCAGCCATACCGGATGTGCCGACCATCGCAGAATCGGGCTTGCCGGGTTATGCCGCGGTGGCCTGGTACGGCATCGTCGGACCGGCGGGCATTCCGGCACCGATCGTCGCCACGCTGAGCAAAGCGGCACACGACTCGCTGGCGCAGCCGGATGTGAAAAACCGGCTGGCCGCATCCGGCGTCGAAACCAATCCCGGGACCCCGGAGGAATTCCGCAAACTGATCGAAGCGGAAATCCCGAAATGGGCGGCGGTGGTCAAAGCCTCCGGGGCGAAAGCGGATTAAAAAATCGTTGTACGCAATCAGCCAACGCGCACGACGATCTTGCCGACCATGGCGCTGCTGTCCATGCGCTCTTTTGCCGCGGGCAGTTCGTCGAAGCTGTAGACCTTGTCGACCAGCGGCGCAATGCGCCCGTCGACCAATCCCGGCTGCACATCGCGTTTGAAACCGCGCGCGGCCTCGTTCTTGCCCTCCACGGACAACTGGGCGTTGGACACGCCAAACACTTCCAGCCGCCGCACATGCACGGCATTGAGGTCGATTTCGGCCTTGAACACGTTATCGACATAACCGACAGTGGCGAGGCGGCCACGAAATCCGAGTGTGCGCATGCATTCGGCAAACACCGAACCGCCGACACCGTTGATCACCAGATCGACGCCTTTGCCGCCATTGAGCTCCTTCACTTTCTCAGCAAAATCAGGTTTGCGCGTGGCGATGCCGAAATCGAGACCGATGGCCTTCAATTGATCCAGTTTCTGCTGTGAACCCGAAGTACCGATCGAACGCGCGCCGATGAGTTTCGCCAGCTGGATGCTCGCCACGCCTGCACCGGATGAGGCGCCCATGATCAGCATGGTCTCGCCCTTTTGCAGTTTGCCGAACTGATAAATCATTTCCCAGGCGGTGATGAAACTCACCGGCACCGCGGCGGCCTGTTCCCACGACAGGCGCTCCGGCTTGGGCATCATCTGATTGATATCCATCACCGCGTATTCGGCAAAACCGCCGCGCACACGTCCGAACACCGCATCGCCTACTTTCACGCCGGTGACACCTTCACCGATCGCATGCACCACACCGGAAGCTTCGCCGCCACCGTGTTTCTCCGGACCGCCATGCACGGCGCCGCCGACAAACAGTTCGCCGCGATTCAGCGCCGTCGCATGCACCTTGATGACGAGCTCGCCAGCCTTGGGCTGCGGCTGCGGAATATCGCGATATTCAAGAATGTTCTTGTGATCTTTGGTGATGATCCAGCAGGATTTCATAAAATATACAATAAAATCAAATACTTAAATTTAAAAGGCGTTGTAGCGCGAACGCCGCTTATTCAGTACCCGTCTCGCGCACGATAGGGCCCCAGCGCTGCAGCTCTTTCTGGATGAATTGTGTCGCACGTTCCGGCGATGAATTCGTCACCGGTTCAGCACCCGCCTTGCGCAGAAATTCCTGCATGCCGGCATTGGCCAGCACTTTCTGGTTGGCTTGTGCCAGTACATCCAGTACCGGCCGCGGCACACCCGGCGATAGGAAGATCGCATTAAAGGCCTGCACCACCAGTTCCGGCATGCCGGCCTGTGCTGCAGTCGGCACGTCCGCTACTTCCGACAGACGTTCCTCGGAACAAATGGCGAGCATACGAATGCGACCCGACTTGTGATATTCCAGCGGCGCCGGACTGATGGTTGGTGTGTACATGGGGATATGACCCGCCACCAGATCGGCAAGGCCCGGACCGGCACCTTTGTACGGCACGTGCACGATATTCAGATTGCCGTTCAATTTCTTGAACAGTTCGCCGGTGAGATGGGTGATGC
>JAKFUS010000047.1 GCA_021732605.1 Betaproteobacteria bacterium
ATTACCAGTAACCAATCACCAGTCACCACCTAGCCCCGGAACGGATTCCTGATCGTCAGTACATCGTCAATGACCTGGCCGTCCTGCAGGTCTTCGGTATAGAGCGTTGAGCAACCCGCGTCGAGCGCGGCGGCAATGATGAGCGCATCATAGACCGCGAACCGGTAACGCTCGGCGATCTGCAAACCGCGTTTATGGGTTTCGACAGTGATCGGTAAAACCTTGCAGATGGTCATGATCGGGTCCAGCGCGTCACGCACCTCGGCCACGGTCATGCCGAGTTTGCGCAGCGCAACCGCAGCAAATTCATTGAGGACCTGGACGCTGATGGTGGCTCCTGCGGCAAGGGTTTCTTCCACCCGATCAGCCTTCTTCGCATCGGCGGAAAGCAGATACAGCAATACGTTGGTGTCGAAAAAACGCTCAGCCACGCGCTTGCGCTTCCAGCCGGTCGAAGCGGAAGTCCGCGGGCAGACGACCCCGGTATTTCCTCAAGCGCGCCAGCATCGCGCGCGCGCCAGGTTTCTTGGCGATCTCGAACGCACCACGTCCGGCGATCTGGATTTCGATGTCATCGCCCTCCTTGAGACCAAGGGCCTCGATGACCGACGCGGGCAGGCGCACCGCCAGACTGTTACCCCATTTAGAGACTTGCATGATCACCCCCGCAGCAATTGATATACATCACATATTGTATATCCGGGCGTGTTCAAATGCTACTGGGTGACTGGTGACTGGTGACTGGTGACTGGTGACTGGTGATTGGTAAGTGGTAAGTGGTGAATGGTGGTTACTGATCCGGTTTTCGCGACAGCTTCCACGCTTCCAACCCGTGGTGCGCATGACCAGACGCAATGCCCACTCCACTCCCCATACCCCCCCAGTTACCAATTACCAGTCACCAGTCACCAGTCACCAGTTACCCATCACCAGTCACCAGTCACCCATCACCGTTTGGCGTAGTTAGAGTCCATCCACTTCCTGTAATCACCGGTCAGCACAGAATCCACCCATTCATTGTTTGACAAATACCATTCGACCGTCTTGCGCAGGCCTTTTTCAAAACGTTCCTGCGGTTCCCAGCCGAGTTCGCGGCGGATTTTTTCGGCGTTGATGGCGTAACGCTGGTCGTGGCCCGGGCGGTCCTTCACGTAAGTGATGAGTGATAAGTAATGAGTGATGAGTGAATTCGGGCGTAACTCGTCGAGGATCGCGCATACGGCGTGCACGACTTCAAGATTGGTTTTTTCGCTGTTGCCGCCGATGTTGTAGGTTTCGCCGGGCCGGCCTTTGGCCAGCGCGGCGCGGATGCCGGCGCAATGGTCGCCCACGTACAGCCAGTCGCGCACGTTTTTGCCGTCGCCGTACACTGGCAGCGGTTTGCCGTTCAGCGCGTTGAGGATCATCAGCGGGATCAGTTTTTCCGGGAACTGCAGCGGGCCATAGTTGTTGGAGCAGTTGGTGGTGATCACCGGCAGGCCGTAGGTGTGGTGATAGGCGCGCACCAGGTGATCGGATGCGGCTTTCGATGCCGCATACGGACTGTTCGGCGCGTACGGCGTGGTTTCACTGAACGCGGGATCGCTGCTGCTGAGTGAACCGTACACCTCGTCGGTGGAGACATGCAGAAAACGGAAGCGGCTTTTTGCCGGCTCGGGCAATGCGCTCCAGTACGAGCGCGCTTCCTCCAGCAGGCTGAAGGTGCCGACGACATTGGTCTGTACGAATTCGCCCGGGCCGTGGATTGAGCGGTCGACATGGCTTTCCGCGGCGAAGTGCACGATGGCCTGCGGCTGGTGTGTTTGCAGCAGACTGGCGACCCGCTTGCGGTCGCAGATGTCGCCTTGCGCAAAGACATAACGGCTGTCGCCCTTGAGCGATGCGAGATTCGCCGGATTGCCAGCGTAAGTCAGTTTGTCGAAATTGACGACCGGCGAGCCTTCAGTGGCTATCCAGTCGAGGACGAAGTTGGCGCCGATAAAACCTGCGCCGCCGGTTACCAGAATCACATCAGCCTCTCTTTTACTTGGTTTTGCGCTGCAGCGTCGGGTGTACGACCTCGCGCGCGTGCAGCAGATCGATTACGGCGCTGGCGCAGTCTGCCGCGGGCATGGTGCCCATCACGGTTTTTCGAGCAGCATCAGGCTGCAATTTTGATGACTTTGGGACGGGGGGATTGCCGCGCACGCCACAGGTCATAGCCCGCCTGCATCTCTACCCACATTTCTGCGCTTGTTCCCAGTGCAGTTTCGAGTCGTAGCGCCATTCCTGCGCTGATGCCGGCGCGTCCGTTGAGCAGGGCCGATAACGCTTGCCGCGTTACGCCGAGACGTTTGGCGGCTTCCGTGACGCCCAGCGTTTCCGGCAAATACTCCCGGAGTACTTCGCCGGGGTGTGCGGGATTGTGCATACGAGACATTTTGCAAGTCCTAGGGCCTGTTAACAATCATTTCATGAGTGCGACTGCGACGAATTGGCCTCAGAGCTAGGAGCGTCGAGCGCGGTTTGCCTGTTGGCAAACAAGCGAAGGCGCGACAACGCACTGAGGCCAATTCGTCCCGTCCCTTCGGGTTGTGGCCAAAATCGCCACTGGCGGCGTTGCTTGCCTCGCCCATATTCTCGATATGGGCCGCGGCACGCGCCTTGCCATTGACGATTTTGGTCACAACGCATCTCACGAAATGATTGTTAACAGGCCCTAGTCAGTGATCATCGACGTAATCAACCAGTTCAGCGTCTTTGCCATCAAAGCGGAAGATCAGTCGCCAGTTGCCGTTGATAGTGACCGAAAAAAATCCCTTCAAGTCGCCGCTTAATCGATGAAACCGCCAGCCGGGCGCGTTCATGTCGTCCGGTTTTTTCGCATGATCCAGCGCCGTCAGTATGATCCGCAGCTTTGCCGCATGATGTGCCTGAATGCCGGCTTTGGCGCCGCTCAGGAAAAAAGCCTTGACGCCTTTGTGACGAAAAGTCCTGATCATGGCGAATTGTAGCCCGTAAAGCGACACTTTACTACGCGGACTGGATTGTACGATTCCACCGGCTGCTCATAAACCACGGAGAATTTCCTGCATCCTGAAAGTGCGCGGCAGATTGGTCCGCTTCGCAGGTAGTATCTTGTTTTTGTGCGGCGGGACGCTGCTTCGCTGCCCGGATTTGCATTTTCCGCACTAACAAACCTATAAATACAAAGAAATGCCGCGCATCCTGCTGATCAAAACCTCTTCGCTGGGCGATGTCGTGCACAACCTGCCGGTGGTCGCGGATATTGCCGCGGCGCGCCCGGATGTGACCATCGACTGGGTGGTTGAAGAAGCTTTTGCCGCGATTCCACGCCTGCATCCGCGCGTGTCGCAGGTGCTGCCGGTCGCCGTGCGGCGCTGGCGGCGCGCGTTATGGCGTCCGGTGGTGTGGGGCGAGATCCGCGCATTCATCGGTCATTTGCGCGATCAGCAATACGATGCGGTGATCGATACGCAGGGCTTGTTGAAAAGTGCATGGATTGCCCGTGCCGCCCGTGGCATGCGGCACGGCCTGGACCGGCAGAGTTCGCGCGAGCCGCTGGGCTGGTTTTATGACCGCACTTATCGCGTGTCATGGCATCAGCACGCGGTTGAACGCAATCGCAGCCTTGCCGCACATGCCCTGGGTTATGTGCATTCCGGTCCTGTGCAATACGAGATCAGTGCCGAGCCCAAGTCTTTTGGTTGGCTGGCACCGGAACGTCCGCATGCCGTGTTGCTGCATGCGACCAGCGCTGACCGCAAGTTGTGGCCTGAAGAGCGCTGGATCACATTGGGCCGCGCGCTGGCGGAGCGTGGCATGACCTGCGTGCTGCCCTGGGGTACGGCGGCGGAACAAGAACGCAGCACGCGCCTGGCGCAGCATATTCCGCATGCGGTGACGCCAGCGCGGCTGGAACTGCGGGCATTGGCATCTCTGCTGGCGCAGGCGCGGATCGTTATCGGCACCGACACCGGACTGACCCATCTCGCCGGCGCGCTGGGTGTGCCGACGATTGGACTCTATGTCGCCACAGATCCGGCGGCGACCGGGCTGCATGGCTGCGCGCGCGGGGTGAATTTGGGGGGTGTTGGTGTGGTGCCGGCTGTGGGGGATGTGGTGGCAGCTTTGGACAAACTGATTGATTCGGTGACTGGTAATTGGTAACTGGTGACTGGTAAAACCAGCGCCGAGCCACCTACGCACTTACCAGTCACCAATCACCAGTTACCAATTACCATTAACCAAATGCGCTTCCTCTACACCCTGCTCTGGTACCTGGCGACGCCGCTCATAGCGCTGCGCCTGCTGTGGCGCGCGCGTCGCCAGCGCGAGTATCTGCAGCATGTGCGGGAACGCTTTGGTTTTTATGATGCCGCGGATGCGGCCGGGCCGTGGTTGTGGGTGCACGCGGTGTCGGTCGGTGAAACCCGCGCGGCTGAACCGCTGATCAGTGCCTTGCAGCAGCGTTATCCGCAGCATCGCATCCTGCTGACGCACATGACGCCAACCGGGCGCGAAACCGGCACCAACTTGTTTGGTGACCGCGTGACCCGCTGTTATCTGCCGTACGACTATCCCGGCGCGGTTGCGCGGTTTCTGAATCGTTTTCAACCGGCGGTCGGCGTGCTGATGGAAACGGAGGTCTGGCCCAATCTGATCCACGCCGCGGTGCGTCGCGACATACCGCTGTATCTGGTCAACGCCCGCCTGTCGGCGCGGTCGCTGCGTGGTTATCAGCGCAGCGGGGCGCTGGCGCGTGAGGCGATGCGCGGTTTTCGTGCGATTGCCGCGCAGTCGGAAGGTGATGCCGGGCGCCTGCAGACCTTGGGCGCGGAACGGGTCAGTGTCACCGGCAATCTGAAATTTGATCTCGAAATACCGGCATCACAGGTGGAGCAGGGCACGGCGCTGCGCCAATCGCTCGGCACGCGACCGGTGTTGCTGGCGGCTAGTACGCGCGAAGGTGAAGAAGCTTTGTTGCTCGATGCCGCACAGCGTGCCGGTCTGCGCGATGCCTTGCTGGTCATTGTGCCGCGGCATCCGCAGCGCTTTGACGAAGTGGCCGCGCTGATTGCGGCGCGCGGTCTGCGCCTGCAGCGGCGCAGTGCGGGTGATGCGGTGGCCGCTGATACCGCTGTGCTGCTCGGCGACAGCATGGGCGAGATGTTCATGTACTACGCGGCTTGTGATGTGGTGCTGATGGGCGGCAGCTTTCTGCCTTATGGCGCGCACAGCCTGATCGAACCCTGCGCGCTGGGCCGGCCGGTGATCATCGGGCCGTCTACCTACAACTTTGCGGAAGCCGCGGATGTTGCTGTTGCCGCGGGCGCGGCGGCGCGGGTGAACACGATGAACGAGGCCGTGCTGTTGGCGTTGCAGCTCACGGCAGATCCGGCGCGGGGTCAGCAGATGGGTGCGGCGGGATTGCGTTTTACTGCGGCACACCGAGGCGCAACGCAGCGGGTGCTGGCCTTGCTGAATATCAGTAAGTAATTGTTTTTATTTAATATTTAGGATGCTCGCCGAGCGGGAACTTTCGCTCTTACATTTCGCCCGTACAAACTACCGCGCTATTTTTCAAGCCAGCTGTTGACGCGTTGCAGGTCGGTTTCGCTGAGCTGGCCGGTGGCGGCAGTCAATCGCAGCGACGACAGGATGTAGTTATAACGCGCCTGCGCCAGGTCGCGGCGCGCACTGAACAGCTGCTGCTGCGCATTGAGCACATCCACCTGCGTGCGCACGCCGACTTCCTGTCCGAGGCGCGTCGAATCCAGCGAACTCTGGCTGGAAACCAATGCGGCTTCCAGCGCGCGCACCTGTGCGATGCCGCTGGTGACGCCGAGATAACCCTGACGTGCCGCGAGTTCCGCGCTGCGCAGTGCGTTTTCCAGATCCTGCCGCGCCTTGTCTTCGTTGGCGACGGCTTCGCGCACGCGGGAATTAACAATGCCGCCCTGATACAGCGGAATGGCCAATTGCAGGCCGATGACTTTGGAACCGGTTTCGGTGCCAGAGCCGCCCTGTATGCCGGATCCCGAACCGGACTCCGTCACCGAAGCAAACGCATCCAGGGTGGGGTGATGGGCGCCACGGTTGCGTTTGACGTCCTGCGAGAAAAAAGTCAGGTTTTCCCGGGCAATGCGTACGGGCAGGCCGACGGTGCGCGCCTGTTCCACCCATTGCTCCATGGAAGCCGGTGTCGGCGGCAACGGCGCAAAGCTCCTGCCCAATGCCGCCAGTCCCGGTGCGCTGCGGCCGATCAGTTGTTCCAGCGCCCGGTTTTTGACTTCAAGGTCGTTGCGCGCGGCGATTTCCTGTGAAGTGACCAGATCGAAGCGGGCCTGCGCTTCATGGGTGTCGGTGATGGTGGCATTGCCGACTTCGAAATTGCGCTTGGCCTGTTCGAGCTGCTGGCCGATGGCGGTTTTCTGCGCCTGCACGAAGGCCACGTTGTCGCTGGCGAGCAGCACATCGAAATAAGCCTGGGCGACGCGCAGGATCAGGTCCTGCGCGGCGGTGGCGAGCTGGGCGTCGGCCAGCGCGACTTGTGTTTTGCCCTGTTCGTAAGCGACAAAATTCTGCTGGCGATAAATCGGCTGCGTGACCGAGACCGAGGCCGAGTTGGAGTTGAATTGTGCGCGGCTGCCGGTGAGCGCCGGATCACGGAAAGTCAGGTCACGGTTGCTATGCTGGGTCGATGCCGACAGTGTCGCCTGCGGTAACAGGCCGGCACGGCCCTGCGGCAGCTTTTCCTGCGCGGCTGTCCAGCTGGCGCGTGCCGCGCTGTACACCGGGTCGGAATCCACTGCGGCGCGATAGATGTTCAGCAAATCCGCAGCGGTCACCGGCTGGCTGGCCAGCACGGTGCAGGTGACGAAGATACCCAGCGTACTAAGAAGAAACCCGGCACTGAAAAAAGCGCGGCGCATGGCGGTTCGACGCCCTAAAAGACGAAACGTTGCAGTTGCAGCGCGTTTTTTAACGGCGTCGTGCAGGTTTCGAACAGGGTGACGGCGTGACAGGCGCCGCCGCCGGCACGGGTGAGCAGTCGTGCGTGCATCGCCGGCGCGACACCGACGACGGCGAGCAGGCGGCCGCCGGGACTGAGGCTTTGCTGGAAATTTTCGGGCAGCACCGGCACTGAGCCGGTGAGCACGATGACATCGTACGGGCCGTGTTTGTCCCAGCCGCGCGCGGCATCGCCGGTTTCGAGCGTGACATTGCTGATGTTGTGGGCGGCGAGTCGTGCGGCAGCGCTGCGCGTGAAGTCGGGCGCGATATCGACGCTGTAGACATGGCGGCCGAGGCTGGCCAGCAGCGCCGTCATGTAACCGCTGCCGGTGCCGATTTCGAGTATCGAGTCACCGCGCTGCACGCCGAGTTCCTGCAGCATGCGCGCTTCAAGTTTGGGCGAGAGCATGGTTTCGCCATGGCCCAGCGGGATTTCCATATCGACAAAGGCCAGTGCGCGGTGCTGTTCGGGCACGAATTCTTCGCGATGCAGTTGCATCAGCAGATCAAGCACCATCGGATCCAGCACATCCCAGGGCCGGATCTGCTGTTCGACCATGTTGAAGCGGGCGTGTTCGATATCCATGCGGGGCGCTGAATTGGCGGAAGAGTTCATGGCCGATAACTGCTTGTTGAAAAAGGGGATTTCGAGTCTTGAGCGTTGTTTGAAAAACGCCGCTGCTTGCTTGCAATTATCCCATATTTCCATTAGCGTAAACACCACACGTAGGGGTCCTTGCGGTCGCCGTTCGAGCAGTCCGATCTTACGAACACGTTCGGGTAGTTTGAATAATACGGCTGCAGGGTGAGACAAACCCTCATAACCTGATACGGGTAATGCCGTCGTAGGGAAGCGTGGCGAAGAGTGCTCTCTGGTTTTTTTCCTCTACCCCTCGCCGCTCCTCCCCGTCGGTCCTGCACACACGGAGCGAGCCATGAATGCCAATCCCAAGTTTCTGAATGCCACTGCGCAAGTCGATGCCGGCGCAGTCAAGCCCCTGCCCAATTCGCGCAAGGTCTACATCGAAGGTTCGCAACCCGGTGTGCGCGTGCCAATGCGCGAAATCACCCAGTCGGATACTCCCGCGTCGATGGGCGCGGAAAAAAATCCGGCCATCCTCGTCTACGACACCTCGGGTCCGTACACCGATCCTGCCGTCAGCATCGATATCCGTTCCGGGCTCGCGCCGCTGCGCCAGGCGTGGATCGAGGCGCGCGGTGACACCGAGGCGCTGACCGGGCCGACCTCGCGTTACGGCCGTGAACGGCTGGAGGATCCGAAACTCGCCAGTCTGCGCTTCAACCTCGGCCGCCCGCCGCGCCGCGCAAAAACCGGCGTGAATCTCAGTGGCAATGTTACGCAGATGCATTACGCGCGCAAAGGCCTGATCACCCCGGAAATGGAATACATCGCGATCCGCGAGAACCAGCGTCGCGAAGGCTTGAGTGAACTGCTTACGCGCCAGCATCCCGGCGAGCATTTCGGCGCATCAATTCCGAAAATCATCACCCCCGAGTTCGTGCGCGATGAAGTCGCCCGCGGCCGCGCCATCATTCCCGTCAACATCAATCATCCGGAAATCGAGCCGATGATCATCGGCCGTAATTTCCTGGTGAAAATCAACGCCAACATCGGCAATTCGGCGATTTCCTCCGGTATTCAGGAAGAAGTCGAGAAAATGACCTGGTCGATCCGCTGGGGCGGCGACACGGTGATGGATCTGTCCACCGGGCAGCACATCCACGAAACCCGCGAGTGGATCATCCGCAATTCGCCGGTGCCCATCGGCACGGTGCCGATTTACCAGGC
>JAKFUS010000070.1 GCA_021732605.1 Betaproteobacteria bacterium
TGAGCTGCGCCATCACCGCAGTATCACGGTCATATTGGGAATAGGCCTCACCCCAGCCATGAATGCCGGCGTCGGTTTCGACTTTGACGAAAATGAGATTTTTGCGCCAGCCGGGATGTACGGCATAACTTTTGACAGCAGTGATTTTCATGGCGGCGCCTACCCTTCGTGATCAAATTGAAAATTAGGGCCTGAATCTATGCGCCCAGCATTCGCAGTGTCAAGAATGCAACGCACAGGTCCAACATGCGACCGCATACCGCGTGCAATTACAGCGTGCGCGGCTGCAGTTTCAGCAACTGACCGATGCGTTCCGAGCTTTTCAGGCCGCTGCCCGTCAGCACGACAATGGTTTCTTCATCGCGGCGGATGGCGCCGGACGCCAGCAACTGGGTCAATCCAGCCGCAGCGGCCGCGCAGGTTGGTTCCACATATAACCCCATAGCGGCCAGCCCGCCCAGCGCGGCGATGATTTCCGTTTCGCTGACCGCCGCGATCGCGCCCTCGCTCCGGCGCACCGCCTGAACAACCTCGCGCAGGCGCGTCGGATGAGACGAAGCGATGCCTTCGGCCACCGTCGGACTGATGAGTGTCGGCACCGGCGACTCACCGCCGGCCTGCCAGGCAGCATGACAGGGTGCGCAATTCGCCGCCTGCACACCGAAAATTCGCGGGCGTTTTTTGATTTCACCGTTGCGCAGCAGCTCATCAAATCCACGATCCAAGCCCAGCACATTACTGCCATAACCCAGCGGCGTGATGACATTGCCCGGAGCACGAAAACCGAGCTCTTCCCACAATTCGTAAGCCAGCGTCTTGGTGCCTTCGATGAAAAACGGCTGCCAGTTGTGACTGGCATAAAAAATTTCACTGCTCATGCGGAGCGCGGCATCAGCGACATCCTGGCGTGTTCCCGGCACCGTCACCACATCGGCGCCACAGGCAGCGATCTGCGCAATCTTCGGATACGACGCCGTTTCCGGCACGAGGATGCGGCAGCGCATGCCCGCCGCCGCGGCATACGCCGACAGCGACGCGCCTGCATTGCCCGATGAATCCTCGAGCACATGGTCAATGCCGCGTCTTTTCAGGTAGCTGACCATCACCGTCATGCCGCGGTCCTTGAACGAACCGGTGGGCATCATGAATTCGAGTTTGAAACGAACCGGTATGTTGTGCCATGCGCGGCTGAGCAACGGCGTGCCGCCTTCGCCCAGCGACACCGCGCTTTGTGCATCCACGCCGATGGCCTGCGCATAACGCCACACCGAGCGATCTTTCAAATTGATCGCCTCGCGCGTCATGCCCGAACCGGGCGCGAGATTCAGATAAGCGCCGCTGTCACCACACCATCTCGCAGCACTGGATGGATAATGGATGCCGCTTTGAGAGTCTATATAGTCCATTGATTTTATTGACAAATTTTTATTGCTGCGAGAGACATCTGAAAAGTAAGTACCAACTTTCGCGCCTACCTGACGCTGTTCAACAAAAAAAGAAGGCAGGCGCAATGCGCCTGCCTTCTTGATTGTAGCGTGCCGCCGAAACCGGCGGCTGCGTTACAGCTTACTTCGCCGGAGCCGGGGCAGCTTCCGCTTTCGGAGCTTTGCTGGCTTTTTTCGACTTTTCCGACTTGGCTTTCTTCGGCGCGTCGGCTTTGGCTTTTTTCGGCTTGTCAGCTTTGGTTTTCTTCGGCGCATCAGCTTTGGCAGCAGGCGTCGCCGGAGTGGCCGGGGTCGCTTTCGTCGCGTCGGCTTTGGCCGGTGCTGCCGGGGTCGCCGGTGCGGTCTGGGCAACAGCGTTGAAAGTTACCGCGGCAAAGGCGGTGGCAAGCAGGGTGGTCAGCAGTTTGTTCATGGTTTCTCCAGTTTCTGAATTTGTAGTTCGCGTTGTTGCGCGATTCGTCCCGAAATTTTCGGGTCGTATGCCCATAACGCCGGCGCCGCATCCCGGTTGACGAAGCGGCGATATCGCGGTGTTAACATCAAGACTACGTCGCCAAATCACGACGATTCAGAGGAAACTCACCATGAAACTGGGATTACAGGGCAAATACGCGTTGATTACCGGCGGTTCCCGCGGTATCGGCCTGGGTGCGGCGCAATTGCTGGCCGGGGAAGGATGTCATCTGCATCTGGCCGCACGCAGCGCCGCCGATCTGGAAACTGCAAAAGCCGGCATTCTGCGCAACCACGCGGTTGAAATCAGCTGCCACGCAGTGGATCTGTCGAATAGCGCCAATGCTGCAGCGCTGGCACGGGAATGCGGCAATGTCGACTTTCTGGTGAATAATGCCGGCGCCATTCCGCAGGGCACGCTGGATACGCTGGACGATGCGACGTGGAAGCAATCCTGGGATCTCAAGGTCTTCGGCTTTATCGACATCACCCGCGAAATCTATAAGCGCATGCGCGAGCGGCGCAGCGGCGTCATTGTCAACGTGATCGGTGCCGCCGGCGAACGACCGGTCGCCAGTTATATCGCCGGCAGCATGGGCAATGCCGCACTGATGGCCATGACCCGCGCTCTCGGCGCCGAAAGCCCGGAATTCGGCATACGGGTGGTCGGCATCAATCCCGGAGGCACCGCCACTGACCGTGCGGTGAAACGGTTGCGTGAACGCGCGAGCAAGGAACTGGGCAACGCCGACCGCTGGCCGGAACTGGTCGGCAAATCGCCGTTCGGCCGCATGGCCACCGTCGAAGAGATCGGCGCTTTGGTGGCTTTCCTGTGTTCGCCGCTGTCGGGATACACCACCGGCACCATCATCACGGTGGATGGCGGCGCGAGCAACCGCCGCGCCTGAACTGCCGGCTTTAATTTATTTGGGTTGCGCTGCGGGCGCGGCGCCCCCCAAGGGGACTTGCTGCGCGGCGCCCCCCAAGGGGACTTGCTGCGCGGCGCCCCCCAAGGGGACTTGCTGCGCGGCGCCCCCCAAGGGGACTTGCTGCGCGGCGCCCCCCAAGGGGACTTGCTGCGCGGCGCGCGGGACAGCATCGACGGCGCTGACCGCCTGATCATAGGTTTTCTGCGTCGCAGCCAGTTTGCTGCGCGCGGCATCCCAGGCTTTTTGCGCAGCATCCAGCTCGCGCTTGCGCAAGTCGGCCTGTTGCTGCGCAGCCACGTGCGCATCGCGCAGATTCAACACATCCTGTTCCGCGAGTTTTGCGTCATAACGCGCCTGTTCCAGTTCGCGCCAGGCAACGCCGGCGCGGTACTGGCCCTGCTGAAGCGTATTACCCCGCTCCTCCACGGGAGCCTGAGCCTGGGCAACGCCCGCCGCGAACAACAGCGCAACCCATGTCCATCGACGCAGGTTCATGGCATCAACTATGGCAGCAACACCGTGGAACCGGTGGTCTTGCGCGCTTCAAGATCACGATGCGCCTGCGCCGCCTCGCGCAACGGGTAGCGTTGATTGATGGCGATTTTGACGGCGCCCTTTTTGACCACGGCAAACAGGTCGCGTGCTGCCGCCAGCAGGTCTTCGCGCGTCGCCGTGTAATTGACCAGCGTAGGCCGCGTCAGATACAACGAGCCCTTCTGCGCGAGGATGCCGATGTTGACCGGCGCCACTGCCCCCGAAGCATTACCGAAACTCGCCAACAGGCCCAGCGGCATCAGGCAATCCAGCGATTCAACGAAGGTGTCTTTACCCACGCCATCGTAGACCACCGGCACGCCGCGGCCCTTGGTAATTGCCTTGACGCGTTCCGACAGTTTTTCACGCGACATCACCACCACATGTTTACAGCCGGCTTTTTTCGCCAGCGCGACCTTTTCATCGCTGCCTACGGTGCCGATCACGGTGGCGCCCAGATGTTTCGCCCACTGGCAGAGAATCTGGCCAACGCCGCCCGCAGCAGCTTGAACTACGATGGTGTCGCCTTTTTTGACGCGATAGGTACGCCGGCACAGGTACCACGCCGTCATGCCTTTCAGCATCATCGCCGCCGCCGTTTCATCCCTGATGCCGGCGGGGATTTTTACCAGTCGCGCCACCGGGCGCAGCAACACTTCGGCGTAGGCCCCTATCGGCTGCGCGTAGGCCACGCGATCACCGACCTTGAACTCCCTGACCCTGGGACCGACCGCTTCGACCACGCCCGCACCCTCGGAGCCGAGCACCAGCGGCAAGGGCATCGGATAAAGCCCGGAACGATGATAGGTATCGATGTAGTTCAGACCGACCGCGGTGTTGCGGACACGGACTTCGCCGGGGCCGGGATCACCGACGGTGACTTCCTCCCAGCGCATCTGCTCCGGACCACCGTTCTGATGTATGCGTATGACGTGCGGCATTTAAGTCTCCAGAAATAACGGATAAAAACGGGCAATGAAAGAAGAAGCGGGCCGGCTTTGTACTGCCCTGCCGAATTATTCGTCCTTGATACCTGCATCCTTGACGACTTTTGACCACTTGGTCGTTTCAGTCTTGATGAACTTGCCGTAAGTCACGGAATTCATATACGCAACCTCGGCACCCTGCGTATCGAACTTCTTCTGCATGTCGGGTGTATTCACCACTTTCGCCACCGCCGCCTCCAGCGTGCGCACCATTGCTGGCGTCACGCCCGCCGGCGCAAGGATGCCCCACCAGTTGTTCGCCTCGTAACCGGGAACGGTTTCAGCGACGGTCGGCGTGTTGGGGAAGGCGCCGTTGCGCTTGGCGCTGCCGACGGCGAGCAGCCGAAGCCGGTTGCTCTGGATATGCGGCACGAGTTGCAGCAGCGAGCCCATGGTGATCTGCGTGTTGCCGGCAATCACATCCGACATCGCCGGACCGCCGCCCTTGAACGGGATGTGAACGATGTTGATCTTTGCCTGCAATTTCAGCAGCTCGGTGCTCAGATGCTGGAAGCTGCCGATACCGGCGGTCGCATAGTTCAGCGAGCCCGGCTTGGCTTTCGCCATGTCGATCAGATCCTTGGTTGTTTTCGCTGCCATCTTCGGGTTAACCGTCAGCGCGCTGGGACCGGTGCCGATCAGCGCGATCGGCGTAAACGACTTCTCCGGATTGAAACGCACTTGCGACTTGTAGATCGAGGGATTGTAGGCAAAGGCCACCGAAGCGATCAGCAAGGTATGTCCGTCGGGCTGCGCATTCGCGGCGATTTCGGAACCGATGATGCCGCCCGCGCCGCCGCGGTTGTCGATCACCACCTGCTGGCCGAGCAGCGGACTCAGATCATTGGCGACCAGGCGACCGACAATGTCGTTGCTGCCGCCCGGCGGGAACGGCACGATCACCCGCACCGGTTTGGTCGGCGCCCATTCCGCAGCCTGCACCAGCACCGGTAGCGCCAGCGCTGCCACGATCATGCCGGCCAGTGCCGGTTTCAGAGAATGCGTCATTTTTGCTCTCCTAAAAACTTCAATAAAATCAATAAGTTAAATGTAATCCGCGATCAATTTCCAGCGGACTGCAGTGCCCGCCGCAACTCACCGGTGACACGAGACGCTTCCGCCATGATGAAAGCAATTTCGCTGTTGGTGGTGATGAAGCGCGCGCCGCGGCGAATGTATTCCATCTGCCGCCCAAGATTGCGGTCGCCGCCGACGCCGGCGATCTTGCCGTGGCGGACTGCGGATGCAATCACTTTCTCGATCGCAGCAGCACCCTCCGGATCACCGAACTGTCCCGGCTTGCCCAGCGCGGTCAGCAAATCATTGGCGCCGACATGAATCACGTCAACACCCTCCACCGCGGCAATGGCGTCGATATTTTCGACTCCGGCGCGGGTTTCGATCATGCACACCACCAGCGTGTTCTCCTGCAACGCCGGCACGGCGTCGGCGGTGGACATCGGGCGATAATCGAAAATCGCGTAACCGCCGGACACCGAACGCCGGCCCAGCGGCGGAAATTTCGCGCGGTTCACCGCACGCCTGGCTTCTTCAGCGGTGCTGATGTCAGGAAATACGATGCCGGTGACGCCGTTGTCGAGCAGCACGGAGGTGTCGGGATCATCACAGCTGCGCACCCGCACCAGCGGTGCAATACCGCAGCCGAGTGCCGCCTGCGCGATATGGCCGATGGTTTCCAGATTAAACAGCGAATGCTGGGCGTCAATGAAAATGAAATCATGGCCACTGGACTTGGCAATTCGCGCGATGTCACCGGAACGCGCCAGCCGCACGTTCATGCCAAGGGCGACCTTGCCCTCGCGCATCATCGCTTTTACCGGGTTTTCTGCGGTAACGGTGTCCGTCATGCAGCCCTCCTCCATCGTGTTGCAAAACTCCGCAGCCGTATGCCCCCGATTTTTGTGGGGATCAAGCCGGCCCGCAGCAGTACTGGTGGGTCGTGTTGGACTCGAACCAACGACCAAGGGATTATGAGTCCCCTGCTCTAACCGACTGAGCTAACGACCCGCATTCCGGAATTCGCCCGGTGTGCAAGCGGGCCGCCGGTCCCGGCCCTGATTGCTCAACTCGCGTCGCTCAACTCTCGTTATCGAGGAAACTGCGCAGCCGCTCGGAGCGCGACGGATGGCGCAGCTTGCGCAGCGCCTTAGCCTCGATCTGCCGTATGCGCTCGCGCGTAACATCGAACTGCTTGCCGACTTCCTCGAGCGTGTGATCAGTGTTCATTTCAATGCCGAAACGCATGCGCAGCACCTTGGCTTCGCGGGGCGTCAACGTATCCAATACGTCGCCGGTGACATCGCGCAGGCTGCCGTAAACGGCAGCGTCGCTGGGCGCCATTGTTGACTGATCCTCGATGAAATCGCCGAGGTGTGAATCGTCGTCGTCGCCGATCGGCGTCTCCATCGAAATCGGCTCCTTGGAGATCTTCAGTATCTTGCGGATCTTCTCCTCGGGCATTTCCATTTTCTCGGCCAGCGTCGCCGGATCCGGCTCGGAGCCGGTCTCCTGCAGGATCTGCCGCGAGATGCGGTTCATCTTGTTGATGGTTTCGATCATGTGCACGGGGATACGGATGGTGCGCGCCTGGTCGGCGATCGAACGCGTGATCGCCTGGCGGATCCACCACGTCGCATAAGTCGAGAACTTGTAACCGCGGCGGTATTCGAACTTGTCCACGGCCTTCATCAGGCCGATGTTGCCTTCCTGGATCAGGTCGAGGAACTGCAGGCCGCGGTTGGTGTATTTTTTCGCGATCGAAATCACCAACCGCAGATTGGCCTCGGTCATTTCACGCTTGGCACGACGTGCCCGCGCTTCACCGGTGGTCATCTGGCGATTGATTTCCTTCAGTTCCTTGATCGGGATGCCGATCCGGCTCTGCAGGTCGAGGAGTTTCTGCTGCTGTTCGATCACCGCGGGTTCGAAACGCGACAGCGCCTCGCTCCACGGCTTGGCGGATTCCACTTCACCACGGATCCACCGCGCGCTGGTTTCCTTGCCCGGGAATTCCTTGATGAAATGCTGGCGGGGCATGCGTGCCTTGTCGATGCACAGCGCCATGATCGTGCGCTCATTGGTGCGCACCTCTTCGACCAGCTTGCGCACGCCGTCACACAGGCCTTCGATCTGCTTGGCCGAGAAGCGGATTTTCATCAACTCTTCGGAAATGGCTTCACGTGCCTGAATGTACGGCCGGCCGCGCGAACCATGCTTCTGCAGCGCGCGCATCATTTTCTGGTAATTGCCGCGGATGTCGGCAAAGTGCACCAGGGCGGCTTCCTTCAGCCGTGCCAAGTCTGCCGCTGCGGCAGCGGCGCTGGCAGCGCCGTCGTCGTCCTCGGCTTCATCGGCATCGACATCTTCGGCTTCTTCGGCATCATCCTCGGCAACTTCCTCGACGATGGCCGCCTTCATTTCGAGGTCCGCCAGTCCGTCGACAACATCATCGACGCGGATTTCTTCCTTCTCGATTTTTTCGGCCAGATTGAGAATTTCGGCAATCGTGGTCGGGCAGGCGGAAATCGCCAGGATCATGTGGCGCAGGCCGTCCTCGATGCGCTTGGCAATCTCGATCTCGCCCTCGCGCGTCAGCAGTTCGACCGAACCCATTTCACGCATGTACATGCGCACCGGATCGGTAGTACGGCCGAATTCGGAATCCACCGTGGACAGCGCCGCTTCCGCTTCCTCGACCGCATCCTCGTCCGCCACCGCCGGGGTGGATTCGGACATCAGCAGCGTCTCTGCATCCGGGGCCTCATCGTAGACCTGGATGCCCATGTCGTTGATCATGCCGATGATGTTCTCTATCGCTTCGGCGTCGAGCATGTCGTCGGGCAGGTGATCGTTGATTTCGGCGTAGGTCAGGTAACCGCGTTCCTTGCCGAGCACCACCAGATTTTTCAGCCGCAGGCGCCGTGCTTCGGCATCCGCCGGAGACAGTTCACGCCGTTCGAATTCCTTGACCAGCGCGCGTTCGCGCGCCGTCAGCCCGCGCGTGGGCCGTTGCTTGCCGCCGGCCTTGACGGCTGCCACCGGCGCCGCCGGCTGCGGTGCGACCTTGTCGAATTTCTGCGCAGCCGCCTTGACCTTGGCCAGCGCCTGCTTTGCCACCGCCTTGAAATTCGCCAGCCGCTGCTGTTCCTTGCGCAACACCGCTTTCGATTTTGCTGCCGCTTTCGGCGCGGCCTTGCCCTTGGCTTTGGTCGTACCCTTGGCTGCAGCGCGCGGCTTGGCTGCGCGTTGCGGCGCTTTCGCTTTCACAACTTTGGATTTGGTGGCTGCGCGCAGCTTCGACTTGGCAGCGTTTTTTGCGGATCCCGTTTTGGCGCGTGCAGCGCCCGGTTTTGCGTTTTTCGCTTTAGCGTTTTTCGCCTTCGCGTTTTTTGCCTTGGATTTGGGTGCTTTGGACTGCTTGGCCATGGGTTAGGCTCCGCGAG
>JAKFUS010000063.1 GCA_021732605.1 Betaproteobacteria bacterium
CAAAGCCGCCGACCTTGCCATAGCGTTTCGCGGCAGCCGCGAAATCGAGCGAGGTAAAGGCATGGGCCTCGGCCGTGCCCGGCGCAATGCCGGCACTGCGCAACAGATGCTCACCCACCAGATGCGGCAATCGCCCCGCCGCTTCGCCGACGCCGATGTTGGCGCTGGGCTCGCGGAAATACACCGGCAGCAGTTGCGCATGGCAATCGGTGAAGTGCAGCAGGCTGACATTGCCGAACTTCGGCAGGTCGTACAGGGCCTGCGTCACCTGCGCCCGCGCCGCACCGAGCGGTGCGCCGCAGGCCGCGGCGGCGGCCAGTGTGCCGAGGAATTCGCGCCGGTTCATTGATTGACCGGTGATTTCGGATCGAGCAGCAAGGCGGTGACGTCCTTCAACTGCTGCTCGGTGAGGATATCGTTGTGACCAAAACGCGGCATGTTGGAACACGCGGAGTACGCCTGCGGGTTATAGATGCGGCCATAGGTATAGCGCTGCATTTCCACGCTGGTGCCGCGCAGTTTGCCGTAGTTGTACAGGCTGGGCCCGATGGTGCCGAAGGAGATCTCCGCCTTGCTCATCTGGTGACAGGCGTAGCAGTTGCCGCCGGACGGCGTGGCCGGGTTATCGGAATACTGCTTGCCGACTCCCGTTTGGGCAATGCGCTCGCCCTGCTGCCAGTCCCCCATCAGCTTGCCGTCGGCCGGATACTTGATGGATTCAAGATTCATCTTTTCGACGCGCGCAGCGTCGGCTTTGGCAATCGTGACCGATGGTGCAATGCTGCACAGCCGCTGCGCTTCATCCTGATCCAGCCGGTCGAGCTTCGCCTGCCCGTTCTCCTTGAACGATGCCTTGATGGTTTTCAGATCTTGCTGGGTCACGGTTTTGTCACTGACCGTGGCGCAACCTGCGGCGACCAGCGCGCAGACAAAAACCGATGCAAATGCCAGTTTTAATATGCTCATGGTGATCTCCTCAGCGTTTGATCGCAGGCGCATTGAACGCGGCGCCGTTGGCGTTGTTGGCGAGGAATGTCGTCAGCGCAATGGAGATTTCCGAGCCAAATACCAGCTCCGGAAAACGCTGCTGACGGAAACAGTCATTGAGCCGCCACTGGAAAGTACGCAATTCGCCTTGCGACACGCGGTAAGCCGGCCAGGTGGTGTAACCCAGCTGCGCGCCTTTTTTCTCGGTCAGATTGGGCAGATCCTGCAAACGGATGCGCTTGCCGCTCTCGGCATGGCAGGTCGAGCAGGCGAAATCATGCGGCCCGCCGCGGAAGAAAAACATTTTTTCGCCGAGGTTATAGGCTTCTTTTTCCTTGTCATGATTCAGCGCGACGTTCATCACAACACCCTTGGACTCCGAGGTGATCCACGCCGTCAGTGCCTCGAGGTCGGAGCGGTTGCTGCCCGACCCAAACACGCGCCTGGTGGCGTCCGCGTAGCTGAAGCCCTGCAGCGTCACCATGCAATGCACCAGCCGCGTCTCGAGATCCATCACGCGGTCAGCGTCGGCGAAGTATCGCGGCAATTGCGCATAAGCCCCCTTGACCACGCCGGCGCCCTTGCCGATGTTGCAGCCTTCCAGCGACACATTCTTCGGCCCGCGCTTCTGCTTCCATAAATCTTCGCCGCGCGCCTCCCACAACTCGGCGGGATTGCCGTCCTGCAACTGCGCGCGATAGCGGGCGATTTCGTCCACTGCGCTGCTCTGCGCCGAGGCATCGAAGACAGACGCCACCATCACCATCGCCACTGCGACACACTTGTATTCAGACATGAACATAGAAATAGACATCACCAGACCCTCCTCGTCACCGCCCGCAGGCGGATTTTTCGTTATTCTGTTTATTTAAAATATTATTTATAATCAATAACTTACAGAAAATACTGGCCTCAGGCGATAGTGGCCTCATCGCTGCGTTTTTCGCCTTTGTTGTCTTCCCAGATGACGATGACTTTGTCGCCTTTCTGGCCGCCCTTGAAATTGAACTCAAGGTAGGGGTTCTTCGAAATCGCCGGCCCCCACTGCGCCGACAGCACGGTCTTGCCCTGATAGGTGGCACTGACGCTGCGTATGTAGTGCGCCGGCACCAGCTTGCCCGCTGCATCCTTGCGCTGCCCCGTTTCCATCTCGTGACTCATCAGTACTTTCACATTGACCACGCCGTCGCGGACGGCGGCACGGATTCTCATCGGATCTGCCATGTCATTTCTCCTGGTTTGTTGATCTTGTCCAAAAACATGACAGCCTCGCCGGGGACATGTTTTTGTCACTAATCATGCAATTTTCAATCATCAGCCGCCGCAGCCGCCAAGCGTGATCTTGATTTCCTGTTTGGCCATGTAAAACTTGCCGTCGGCCTTGACCAGCGCGTAGACATCCGAGGTCTGCCCCATCTTTACCCGTGTCGAGATATTGCCCTCGGTGCCGGCAGGAATACCGAAACTGGCCACCAGCGGCGTCGGGTTTTTCTCAACCAGCAGCGTGATCGATTCGGTGCCGGGCAATTTGCTTTCAATCGAAACCGGCACCACCGCACCGTTCTCCGCGATGCTGGGCGCCTTGATGACTATGGCATCCGACGTCGCCGGACTTTGCGCACCGACGGCACGCATCACCTCCGCCAGGGTCTTCATCGAAAACGCCGACTCGCCCAGATTCTGCGCGAGCACCACTTCCGGACCGATGACGCCTGCGGCGAACAGCATTGCCAGCACGCCACCGCCCGTTTTTATTGCCTTTCTGCGCGAATGATTCATACAGCCTCCTGTTTAATGTGTATTAAGAATCCAGCGTACCACTGTGCGCAAGTCCTGCTCCTGCAATGACGAGGGCGGCATCGGCACATTGCCCCAGACACCCTGACCACCTGATTTCACTTTAGCCACCAGCTTCGCTTCCGCCCCGCCGTCTGCTTTGTATTTGGCAGCAATTTCCGCCAGCGACGGGCCGACCACACGCTGCTTCGCGCCATGGCAGGCAAGACAGCCGGATTTCTCGGCGAGGTCCCGCGCGGGATCGCGGGCGACGGGCGCTGCAGCGACGACGGCAGCCGCAGTGGCGCCCTGCGTCAGACTGACGCCGCGCACCGGCCCGATCAGACGATTCTGCGCCGCCAGATCACCATGCGACCCGCGCGCATGATCGGGAAGCTGCGAAACAATGCGCGGCTCCGGACCACAATTGGCCATGCAGGCAAAGGCTTGGACATCGGGCCGGCCGCGGGTTTCCCACAGCCCGTGATCGCGCGACAGGCCGTTGCGGTTGGGCAGGCGTTTCTGCACCTCGGCAATGTTGCGCTCGGTCAGCACAAAATTGGCCGGGACCACATCGCCCTGATTCAGTATGTACGCCGTCAGGGCATACACTTCGTCGGTCGTCAGCGTCTTTGGTGCATTAAACGGCATCGCGCGATTGATGTAGTCCCACAGTGTCGAGATCTGCGACAGCTTCATCATGGTCGAGCGCTGCTCGCCGGGTCTGGCCAGCGCCTCGACACGGCCGCGCACGATGTCTTCGGCGCGGGTACCGCCGATGATCGGCGGAAAAAACGCATTCGATTCACCAAAGCTGCCGTGGCAGGACGTGCATTTGGCCTCCCACACCGCCTCGCCCCTGGATACGCTGCCCGATCCCGGCGGCAGCCCCTTGAAATCGGCGCGCACATCGATATCCCAGGCCGTGATCTCCGCCGCAGTCGCGGTACGCCCGACACCCGGATAGCGCGACTGCGCAACTGCCTGCGTACAGAAGAGCATGGCTGCGGCGACACTCATCCATTTAACCCACCTGGACATTGGACACCTCGCCGTTCGCAGCCACCAGCCAGGACTGGATCGCATTGTTGTGATAAATCGACCGTGTGCCGCGCACCGCCCGCAGTTGGCCGATTTTCGGCTGCACATAACCCGTGGCATCAACAGCACGGCTTTGCAGGATCGCCGGCCGGCCATCCCAGACCCAATCGATGTTGAAACGTGTCAGCGCCTTGGGCAGCACCGGGTTTTCCAGGCGCGCCTGACTCCAGTTGCGTCCGCCGTCAAAGGACACATCCACACGCCGGATGCGATCGCGACCCGACCAGGCGAGGCCGGTCACATTGTAGTAACCCTTGTTCAGCAGCACCTGCCCACCCGACGGTGTGGTGATCACCGATTTGCATTCCTGCACAGAGGTGTACTGGCGGTGCCTGCCATCCGGCAGCAGATCAATGTAATGCAGCGTTTCCTCGCGCGTATTCCACGGCTGGTCACCCACCTCCAGGCGGCGCAGCCACTTCACCCACGACACGCCCTGCACGCCGGGCACGACCAGCCGCAGCGGATAGCCGTTCTCCGGGCGCAGCATTTCGCCGTTCATCGCCCAGGCCACCATCACGTCATCCAGCGCGCGCTCCATGCCGATGGTGCGGGTCAGCCCGGAACCGTCCGCGCCCTCAGCCAGCACATAACGGCCCTTTTTGACATCGGCGCCGCAATCCTCCAGCAATTTCGACAGCGGCACGCCGGTAAACTCGCAACAGGACAACATGCCGTGGGTGTACTGCACCGTCGGCACCGCGACATTGCCCCATTCCATGCCGGTGTTGGCGCCGCATTCAATGAAATGAATGCGCGACACCGCAGGCAGACGCATCAGGTCATCCATGGTGTAGACCCGTGGTTCGCGCACCATGCCCATCATCATCAGACGATGCTGACGCGGATCGATATCCCACCAGCCTTGATGATGGCGCTCAAAATGTACGCCACTGGGTGTAATGATGCCAAACAGCCCCTGCAACGGTGTAAACGCGACCGACGATTGCGGCACCCGCGTCAGCCCCGGGCTCTCGCGGCGCTGCAGATTTTTTTCATGTTCCGAGGGCAGGCCATAAGCCGAAGTCGCGACCCCTTTGCCCAGGCCTTTGGAGTGGGCCGGCAGTTCAAGAATGGCGGGATCACCCTGCGCCCGCGCTGCAGTTGCACCACCCAATGCCATCGCTGCGCCACCGGCCAGCGAAATGGATTTCCTGAGGAAGCCGCGGCGATTTTCAACCGCCGGCACAACGCGCCCCATCGGTATGTTGCCAATACGGGTCATTGCTTATGCCGCGCGTTTGTTCGGGACCGGCAGGAGCTTCAACAACTGCTTCTTCAGCGGACGATTATCATCAATCGTGGTGGCAATCCGGTTGCACACCGAGCGGCACAGCTCGACCATCGTTGCATCCGCCACACGATAATAAATCTGATTGCCGTCACGCCGCCGCGTCAGCACGCCGTAACGATGCATCAGGCCCAGATGCCGCGAGATGTTGGTCTGCGTGCCGCCGGTGGCCGCAACGATCTGCGACACCGACTGTTCGTGATCACACACCGCATGCATGATTTTCAGGCGCGTCGGCTCCGACAACACTGAAAAATAAGCAGCCACCGCATCGAATACCGGATCCAGTTCGTCCATGAATGATCACCCG
The DNA here is from genome assembly GCA_021732605.1 of Betaproteobacteria bacterium. Lineage (GTDB taxonomy): Bacteria > Pseudomonadota > Gammaproteobacteria > Burkholderiales > SG8-41. The sequence goes on from JAKFUS010000063.1 coordinate 5,466, forward strand.
AATAAGTTCATCAATGAAATTACTGTATGCGTCTATGCGCATATAGTCAATTAGAAGTCGCGCCCCATCTGCCGCGTTGCGGCCAGGATGATTGAGCATAAAAAATCATTGCTCACGATTTTCGTGTCGGATGCTGCGATGCAACGGCCGCATTAAGACACTCACCGGCGCAGCATGATGCCCATGACAAGCGCGCGAATAATGTGCATCGTCCAGACTTGATCAACCGAACATCCTGCATTGCAATAATTTACAGCGCAGCCGGCAGTATCAACTTGCACCGCAATGCGTAAACCGCATGCGAGCCACGGTCAGGGTCGGGATCTGGGCCAATTTGCGGCGGCATGGTTGCCGGCAATAACGCTCACAACAACCAGGGGATGAGTGCGGAGAGCTTGGCGCAAAAACAAAAGGGGTTACGCTTGCGCGTAACCCCCCTGCTTTTCTGGCGTCCCCAAGGGGATTCGAACCCCTGTTACCGCCGTGAAAGGGCAGTGTCCTAGGCCTCTAGACGATAGGGACTACGTCTGATTACAGCGCGTGGATCTGTATGCTGCTTGTATTCTGCTGGTGGAGGTAAGCGGGATCGAACCGCTGACCTCTTGCATGCCATGCAAGCGCTCTCCCAGCTGAGCTATACCCCCACGAGAGCGGCGGATTATACCGAGGCATTCTGACACTGTAAACCGCAATAAACCGCAAAACTCAATCGGGGAATACCCTTAATTCCTGCTCCAGCCGCGCCAGCACTTCATCGCGGCCAATCAGCTCCAGCGTGGCGTCGATCGACGGTGATTGCGGCTCACCGGTGACCATGACGCGCAGCGGCATGGCGATTTTTGGCATTTTCAACTGATGGTCAGCCAATACCACTTTTAACGCGGCAGCAATCGCCTCGCGCCGCCATTCCACGGTCTCCAGCTGTTTGCGGAAAGCGACCAGCGCCGGTTTGGCCGTGGCCGCGTAGTGCGTTTGCCGCAATTCAGCTGACGGCTCCAGCCGCCGGTAAAAATACACCGCGGCATCGGCCAGTTCTTCAATCGTACTGACGCGCTCTTTCAACAGCGCAACCACCCGCGGCAAATCTGGTCCTGTCGCCACTTTGCAGCCATCGCGCTCCAGGAATGGCGTCGTCAGCGCAGCCAACCGCGTGTCATCCGCCTCTTTCAGGTATTGCTGATTCAGCCAGCCGAGTTTTTCCCCATCAAAACGCGCCGGCGAACGGCTGACATGCGCCAGATCAAACCACTCCACCATCTGCTGCAGCGAGAATTTTTCGGCGTCGCCATGCGACCAACCCAGCCGCGCCAGATAGTTGTTCAGCGCTTCCGGCAGATAACCGTCTTCAAAGTACTGCATCACGCTGACCGCGCCGTGGCGTTTCGACAAACGCTCGCCGTCAGCGCCGAGGATCATCGGCAGATGGGCAAACAACGGCAGGTTCGCGCCCAGCGCGCGGTAGATGTTGATCTGCCGCGGCGTGTTGTTGACATGATCGTCACCGCGCACGACATGGGTGATGCTCATGTCGGCATCGTCGATGACCACGCCGAAGTTGTACGTCGGAATACCATCGGCGCGCATGATGACCAGATCGTCGAGTTCGGCATTGGCCACCGTGATCGGGCCTTTGACCAGATCGTTGAATGTCACCTCACCGCTGTCCGGCGTGCGAAAACGGATCACCGGCTGCATGCCGGTCGGCGGCTTCAGGCCGAGGCGCTGTACATTCTCCGGCCGCCAGCGCCCGTCGTAACGCGGCTTGTCGCCGCGCGCACGCTGGGCCTCGCGCAAGGCATCAATCTCTTCGCGTGTCGCATAACAATGATAGGCATGGCCGTCGCGCAGCAATTGATCCACCGCCGCCTTGTAACGTTCGAGGCGCTGCATCTGGAAATACGGGCCCTCGTAATCGAGACCCAGCCATTGCATGCCGTCGAGGATCGCCTGCACTGAAGCATCGGTGGAGCGTTCGCGATCAGTGTCTTCGACGCGCAGGATGAAGGTGCCGCCCTGCTGTTTGGCGTAAGCCCAGCAGAACAGTGCAGTGCGGGCGCCGCCGATATGCAGATAACCGGTGGGACTGGGAGCGAAACGGGTGCGAACCATGGGAAGTCAGGAAAATGCGTGTGGGAAGACCGCTATTTTACGTCACGCGCCTGCCCGGACCCGGACTTCAGCGGGAAAACCGCCCGGGACTGTAGGGCTGCAGGTCGATACGCGGCGCACGCCCGGCAATCATGTCGGCAACCAGGCGACCGGTGGGCGCGCCACCAACCAGACCGACGTGGCCATGACCAAAGGCGTAATGCACATTGCTGAAACGCGTCGCCGCGCCGATCACCGGCGTCGAATCCGGCATCGACGGCCGGCG
>JAKFUS010000004.1 GCA_021732605.1 Betaproteobacteria bacterium
CCTCCACAGTCAGGACTACATGCTTAGCCTGGTTATTTGGATTTCGCCTCGCACCCGCCAGCCGGCAGGCTGGTGTTTGGCTAGCCGCTTCGACGGATCCGCAGGGCTAAGCGACCAAACCCTGCAGAGGGGCTGATGTAAATGACACTGCACCCTCTAGCAAGGTCAGCTTGCGCTTTCCTTATTCGAGAGCCTGACCCATCAGCAGGTCAGTGCAGCGTCTCGCCGGTATTAGGCGGCGAGAGAATAACGCTCGTCGTTGGCGTGTAAAGAATTTCCAGCGGATTTACAAGGTGACTGGACCTTGGCATGCCCTGTGCTGCTTTGTGACCCACGTCGAAACCAAGTCGCCCCCGGTTTCATACTGCTGAGACATTATCGCATACCAATCAGTTCCAGATGCGGGTGATCCCCGGGCTTACAGCCGTCTGCTTTGGGTTCGCCGTATGGCGATGCGGGAAACGGGTTTCCTGGCGGCCGCCGACCCGGCGGTGGATTCGCCTGTCGCGGCGGCAAGAGCCGTGTGAACGGATTCCAGCATCTCCGTGACATCCAGACGAAGACTGTAGGGCAGGTCCAGGGTGGCAAGCTGTTGCAGTCTGGATTTTGCGTCGGGCAGCGTGTGCAGGCCGAGCATATACATCAGCAGGTCGTCCGCGGTGGCCATGTTTCCCGAATTACGGGTTAATTCTTCAGGCAGCCCCATCATCAGTGAATTGGTGGCAGGAAACAGTATGCTCGCCACAAAGTCGCCGCAGTTCAAGCAGGGTCGCTCGCCGGGCTGGCGGAAAATGCAGTAGGCCGTTTCCTCGTCCACCCAGTACGCCACCCGGCGCGACAGGTCATTGCGCAGGGTTTGCATTTCGCCTGCGGTCCGGAGGGGGCGGATGCCGTGCAGATGTTCAATAAAAAATGTCTTGCCGGCGATATCCAGGATGCCGTTTTTGACGAACTCAGAAACGATTACGCCGGCGCCTGGAAATGACCACGCAATGCGCTGGTCTTCCAGTTCGATGCCCACCTGGTCTTCGGGCGTGCCGTCCGGATGTGTGATCAGGAAATAGTGGACATAACCGGCCTGGCCATCAGCGACATCAGTGACGACATGGATAATCGACGCGCTGGCGTGTATGGACGGTGAAGAGACTCTTGGCGGTTCGAGTGTGGCCGCTTGCGAAATGGAACTGGCCAGCACGAACAGAATGGAATGAATGGCAAATTGCCACGGAAGGTATCGCATAACGCACGTATGTTCCCACGGCTGGGCCAGTCAAACTATTGACTCATGACCGAATGTCACACACTCAGGACTTGCGAAAATATAAACACAACAGTAGCTAGTTTATTTTTTTCAGAATCTCTGTGGGCGAATCGACCACGCTGCCGGCGCCCCATGCATCCGGATTGCTGCCATTGAGGTGACCGAAGCGCACGGCAATGGTCTGCATGCCGGCTGCTCTGCCTGCCTGGATGTCGCGTTCATCGTCGCCGACGTAGATGCATTGCTCCGGCGCGCAGCCGACAAGCTTTGCCGCAGCGAGCAGCGGTGCTGGATGGGGTTTCATGTGGGGGGTGGTGTCGCCGCCGATAATGCATGCCGCGCGTTGGGCGTAACCCAGTTGCTGCATCAGTGGCAGGGCGAAACGTTCCGCCTTGTTGGTAACAATGCCCCAGAGGATGCTGCGCTGTTCCAGGCGATCGATGAGTTCCGCCATGCCGGGGAACAGCGCGGTGTCGCAGCAGAGATTGTTCTCGTAAATGCGCAGGAATTCATCGCGCATGGCGGGATAGTCTGCGTGGTCAGGTGTGATGCCAAAACCGACCCCAAGCAGGCCGCGCGCGCCCATCGAGGTCACACGGCGAGTGTCGGCCAGGGGTACCGGTGTCAGGCCGCGCGCCGTGCGCATGGCATTGACGGCACGGCCGAGGTCAGGTGCAGTGTCGGCAAACGTGCCGTCAAGATCGAACAGGACAGCAGCGGTCATGACTGCGGCGCGCGGGCGCAGAGGATGTAGTTGACGCTGGTGTCGGCTTCGAGCGCATAGATCTTGCTGAACGGGTTGTAGGTCATGCCGGTGATGCCGCTGATCTCAAGGCCGGCACTGCGGCAGGTGGCCGACAGTTCCGAGGGTTTGATGAAGCGGGCGTAATCATGGGTGCCGCGCGGCAGCAGGTTGAGCACATATTCTGCGCCGATGATGGCGTAGAGGTACGACTTTGGATTGCGGTTCAGCGTCGCAAAAAAGGCATGGCCGCCCGGTTTCAGCAGCGCGGCGCAGGCACGTATAGCCGATGCCGGATCGGGCACGTGTTCGAGCATTTCCATGCAGGTCACGACATCGAAACTGTGCGGCGCTTCCTGAGCCAGGGCTTCAACGGCGATGTTGCGGTAACTCACATCGAGCTTCGATTCCAGCAGGTGCAGTTGCGCGACTTTCAGCGGCTTGTCGGCGAGGTCAATGCCGGTCACCTTCGCGCCGCGTGCTGCCATGGCTTCAGTGAGGATGCCGCCGCCGCAACCGACATCCAGGACCATTTTGCCGCGGAGCTTCGCGATGCCGTCGATGTAATCCAGCCGCAGCGGATTGATTTCATGCAGCGGACGAAATTCACTCTCGGGATCCCACCAGCGGTGGGCGAGCTCGCTGAATTTTTCCAGTTCTGCCGGATCGACGTTGGTGTTCATGAAGGCCGTATTCTCATTTGCCATTGCCGGGCTTTGCCACGGATCGCGGCTTCATCGAGATTGAGCAGTTTACCGTCAACCAGCCGCCGTTCGCCGCCGACCCAGACATCGCTGACATGTTCGCGCCCTGCAGCGTACACCAGATGCGAAAGCGGGTCGTAACAGGGGGACAACTCGCTGGCCGTCAGGTTCACCGCAACCAGATCGGCGAGCTTGCCAGGAACGATGGATCCGATTCGGTCCTGCAGGCCCAGCGCGCGTGCGCCGCCCAGCGTGGCGCATTCCAGCGCTTTGTGCGCGGGCATGGCGGTCGCGTCTCCCGAACTGCCTTTGGCGAGCAGCGCAGCCAGGCGCATTTCGCTGAACAGGTCGAGCCGGTTGTTGCTGGCGGCGCCGTCAGTGCCCAGCCCGATGTTGATTCCGGCCTTCAGCATTTTCGTCACGGGCGCGATGCCGCTGGCGAGTTTGAGATTCGACGACGGACAGTGCGCCACCGAGCAGCCGTGGCGGGCGAACAGCGCGATTTCGCGTTCATCCAGATGCACGCTGTGCACAGCGATCAGTCCAGGACCCAGCAGCCCCGCTTTTTCAAGCCGGGCCAGGGGCCGCATGCCATATTGCGCCAGGCTGTCGGCGACTTCCTGCGCTGTTTCGTGGATATGGATGTGTACCGGGAGTTCCAGTTCACCGGCATAAGTGGCGATTTGCGCGAAGGTGGCGTCCGAGACTGTGAACGGCGCGTGTGGCGCAAGACAGAACGTCAGCAGCGGTTCGTCGCGCAGGGTGTCACGCAGGGCGATGCCTTTGGCCAGGTAGTCCTGGGCGTCGCTGGCATAGGCCGAGCGAAACTCGACGGCAATGATGCCGAGCATGGCGCGCATCCCGGACTGCAGTGCTGCACGGGCAGTGGCTTCCGGGAAAAAATACATGTCATTGAAACAGGTAATCCCGCCGCGAAGCATTTCGGCGCAGGCGAGCAGAGCGCCGTCGTAGACGAATTCGTCTGAAACCAACCGTGCTTCCGCCGGCCAGATATGGTTCTGCAGCCAGTCCATCAGGGCCAGGTCGTCAGCCATCCCGCGCATCAGGGTCATGGCCGCGTGGGTATGGAGATTGACCAGGCCTGGAATCAACACATGCTCGGGCAGATGGATACGGGGGGCGACGGGGTAGCGGATCGCGGCATCGGCCACGGGCAGCACGGCCAGGATGCGATCGCCATCAATCACCACGGCGTGCGCTTCGAGCACTGTGGTGGACGGTTCGACCGGGACTACCCAGCGCGGCTCAATGACGGTCGGTGATGACATGTTGCGGGGTGAGGTTGCTCAGGGTGAAGAACCGATTGTATTGCAAAAAAAAAGCCCTGCCGAAGCAGGGCTTTTTTACAGTGCTGTTGCTTACGGCTTGGCTGCCGGTTTGGCACCTTGCGGCTTGGCAGCTTGGGGTGCGGCTTTCGGCTTCACGACGGGCATCGCACGGCCAACCACTTCCACGGTGACACGGCGGTTCGGCGCCAGACATTCGATGAGTTGCTTGCGCTTCATCTTGTTGTCGCAGAACTTGGTGACCGGAATCGGCTGTTTCGGGCCTTTGCCTTCCCAGAAAATCAGCTTCTGGTCGATGCCTTGGGCGACGATGTAGTCCTTAACCGTGATCGCACGACGCTCGGACAGCTTCATGTTGTATTTCATGCTGCCAATACGATCGGTATGACCAGTTACGATGACTGCACCGAACTCGACTGCAGCGCGCTGCTTGTTGGCTTTGCGCAGGTTGCCAAGGAACTCATCGAGATCCTTTTTGTTGTCAGCAGTCATGTCGGACTTGTTGAACTCCATGCCTTGCAACTCAATTTTCTCTTCAATATTGAGCGGCTCGGGAGGTTTCGGTTTCGGTGCTGCTTTTTGCGGTGCAGGTGCGACTTTTTGCGGAGCTGCTTTCGGCGCAACTGCTGCCGGTGCCGGTTTTTTCACCAGATCCGGATCGCATTCCGCGATGGCCAGAGCCGGTGTCCATTGGCTGGTACGGACGCAAACGCCGGCGCCGGGGGCTTTGACGACACCACCCGCGGTGTCCGTCAGATAGCCGTCCTTGGCCTGCGCCGAAGCGAGGGCGGGTGCAAGCGCGGCTGCAATGATGGCGCTTGCTAAAGTAATTCTGAGTGCTGAACGCATGTTTTTGATCCTCCTGTTTTGCAAAAAATAGGGACGTGCCGGATAGCCGGTAAAAATGAAAATTTGGAGCTCCCCGAGGCCACTAGATACCACATCCCCGATATCCGAGTAAACCTTGAATCGAATACTAGCATGTTTTTTAAAAAAAAAGCATAGAACTGTGGTTCTTAAGCCTTGGCCGCAAGGACTATATTTCACTTTGTGGAACATGGGTATGGGGCGGGTTACGGACGCAAAATTCTCTTAAGGCATCGTGTTTGACAAAGGTTTGGCGAAGACGGGGTGAGTCCTGACCGGGGCGCCAGGCAGCGTATTCGGAGGCAGTCCATGTGGCGATTGTTGCGCTGATATTGTGCTGAGCGGGGGTTCCCCGCGGGTGTGACTCGCATTGCAGCATGATAGAATTCCGCGCTTTGTAACAATACCTAAAACAGCGTCGCAACAGCGTCGCGATTAGCCTGCTGATCATAAAAACAAGCCCCGGAATCCATGGACCAATTTGCCAAAGAAACACTGAACATCAGTCTCGAAGAGGAGATGCGCCGCTCCTATCTGGACTACGCCATGAGCGTGATTGTCGGGCGCGCGCTGCCCGATGTGCGTGATGGCCTAAAGCCCGTGCATCGCCGCATCCTGTTCGCCATGCACGAGTCCAACACGGTGTGGAACCGTCCCTACGTGAAATGTGCCCGTGTGGTCGGTGATGTGCTTGGTAAATACCATCCGCATGGTGACAGCGCCACGTATGAAGCGTTGGTGCGCATGGCGCAGAATTTTTCAATGCGCTACATGCTGGTCGATGGTCAGGGCAACTTCGGTTCGGTCGATGGCGATTCCGCTGCGGCTTATCGTTATACCGAGTGCCGGCTTGAAAAAATCACCTCCGACATGCTGGCCGACATCGACATGGATACCGTCGATTTCGTCGACAACTATGACGGCAAGGAAAAAGAGCCGGTCACGCTGCCGACCAAGGTGCCGAACCTGCTGGTCAATGGTTCTTCGGGCATCGCGGTGGGTATGGCCACCAATATACCGCCGCACAACCTCGGTGAAGTGATCGACGCCTGTCAGGCGCTGCTGAAAAAACCTGAAATCACCATCGACGAACTGATCGAGATCGTGCCGGCGCCGGATTTCCCAACCGCAGGCATCATCTATGGCGTATCCGGTGTGCGCGACGGTTATCGCACCGGCCGCGGCCGTGTGATCATGCGCGCCCGCACCCATTTCGAAGAGGCGGAAAAGGGCGGTCGCGTGGCGATTGTCATCGACGAGCTGCCGTATCAGGTCAATAAAGCCAACCTGCTGATGAAAATCGGCGAGCTGGTGCGCGAGAAGCGGCTGGAAGGCATCTCTGATATCCGTGACGAGTCCGACAAGTCCGGCATGCGGGCTGTCATTGAGCTGAAACGCGGCGAAGTGCCGGAAATCGTCCTGAACAATCTGTGGAAAAACACGCAGATGCAGGAGAGTTTCGGCATGAACATGGTGGCGCTGGTCGATGGCCAGCCGCGCGTGCTCAACCTGAAACAGTTCCTCGAAGCCTTCCTGCGCCATCGCCGCGAGGTGGTCACCCGCCGCACGGTATTCGAACTCCGGAAGGCGCGTGAACGCGGCCACCTGCTCGAAGGTCTCGCGGTGGCATTGTCGAATGTCGACGAGGTCATTGCGTTGATCAAGGCGGCGCCGACCCCGGCGGACGCCAAGCGCGAACTGATGGCGCGGTTCTGGCGTTCCAAGCTGGTCGAGGAATTGCTCGAACGTGCCACAGAAGGCGCGTTGTACCGGCCTGAAGCACTGTCCACCGAGTTCGGCCTGCAGAAAAAGGGCTACCGGCTGTCGGACGCCCAGGCCCAGCAGATTCTCGAACTGCGTTTGCAGCGCCTGACCGCGCTGGAGCAGGACAAGATTGTTGCCGAATACCGTGAGACGATGGACAAGATCACCGATCTGCTCGACATCCTCGACAAGCCGGGTCGGGTGACCAAGATCATCACGCAGGAACTCACCGACGTCAGAAAGCTCTACGCCGACGAGCGCCGCAGCGAAATCGTCACCAGCACCCAGGACCTGAATACCGAAGACTTGATCCAGCCGGAAGACGTCGTGGTGACGCTGTCGCACGGCGGCTACATGAAATCGCAGCCGGTGGCGGATTACCGCGCGCAAAAACGCGGTGGCCGCGGTAAACAGGCGACGACAACCAAGGACGATGATTTTGTGGAGAAGCTGTTCATCGCCAACAC
>JAKFUS010000001.1 GCA_021732605.1 Betaproteobacteria bacterium
CCGGAACAGAAAAAATGGTATGCCGGCGAAACCATCAGCGTCGGCATCGGCCAGGGTTACAACAACTACACCCCGCTGCAGCTGGCTTCAGCCACGGCAACGCTGGCCAACGACGGCGTGATGTTCAAACCGCACATCGTCAATTACATCGAAGACATCCGCACCCGCGACAAACAGCTGATTGAGCCGACGCCGCTGCGCAATCTGGGCATCAAGCCGGAACACATCCAGGTCATCAAGCAGGCGCTGGTCGGCGTCAACAAGGAAGGCACAGGGGCGCGGGCATTCGCCAACGCGCCCTATGTCAGTGCCGGCAAGACCGGCACTGCACAGGTCATCGCCATCAAGCAAGGCGAAAAATACGTCGAAAGCCGGGTCGCTGAACAATACCGCGACCATGCGCTGTTCATCGCCTACGCCCCCGCTGACAAACCCACCATCGCCCTGGCCGTGATCTCAGAAAACTCCGGGTTCGGCGCCCGTGCCGCTGCACCTGTTGCGCGCAAGGTGCTCGATTATTATTTGCTGGGCAGGCTGCCGGCGCCAGCGGTGGACGAGAAAGTGAAGCGCTGATGCCCTTCATCCTCAGGCGCCTCTACCGGTTCATGACCGGGCACATCGACGGCATCCTGCTGTGCGGGATAGTGCTGCTGATGTTTACCGGATTGGTGGTATTGCTCAGCGCGTCCAACGGCAGTTATGTCCGGGTATCAGGCCAGTTGGTGAACATGCTGGTCGCACTGGGTGTGATGTGGCTGTTCGCCAACATCCCGCCGCACTACCTGATGCGGATGGCGCTTCCACTGTTTGTGCTCGGCTGCGCCCTGTTGATCGGCGTGGCCTTGTTCGGTGATGTCGTCAATGGCGCCCGGCGCTGGCTCCACGTCGGCGTCACCCGCATCCAACCGTCGGAACTGATGAAAATCGCCCTGCCGCTGATGCTGGCGTGGTATTTCAACCGCAATGAAGCGTCACTGAAATTGCGCAATTACCTGATTGCGTCGCTGCTGCTGGCTTTTCCCGCCGCACTGATCGCGCGCCAGCCCGACCTCGGCACCGCATTGCTGATCACCGCCAGCGGCTGTTACGTGATATTTCTCGCCGGCCTGTCGTGGCGGATAATCGCCACGCTGTTCGTCGCCGGGCTGGGCAGCCTGCCTTTTCTGTGGTCCGCCATGCACGACTATCAGCGTCAGCGCATCATGACGCTGCTCGACCCGACCGGCGATCCGCTGGGCACCGGATATCACACCATACAGTCGACCATCGCCGTGGGCTCGGGCGGACTCCTCGGCAAAGGCTGGATGAACGGCACCCAGACTCATCTCGATTTCATTCCGGAGCGCACCACCGATTTTATTTTTGCGGTGTACGCCGAGGAATTCGGACTGCTCGGCAACTCGGTGCTGCTGGTGATGCTGCTGTTCCTCATTGGTCGTGCGATGGTCATCACCGCCAACGCGCCGACGCTGTTCGCCCGGCTGCTCGCCGGCGCGATCACGCTGACTTTCTTCACCTACGCTTTCGTCAACATCGGCATGGTGTCGGGCATCCTGCCGGTGGTGGGTGTGCCACTGCCGCTGATCAGTTATGGCGGAACTTCGCTGGTTTCCATCTGTCTTGGCTTCGGCATCCTGATGAGCATCAACACCCACAAAAAACTGGTGCAGACATGATTAGCGAGGAATGTGGATTGAGGACAAGGGCACACTTGAAGCGAAGCAGTGAGGATCGAGAAACCGAGGGAGCCACTCCTCAATCCTCAATCCTCACTCCTCGATGGGCGGCGGTCCTGATGCTTGCCGCCTTTCTCACCGCCTGCGGCAGTGCGCCCAAACGCAGCAGCCCGACAGAGCGGCCGCCGGCCAGCAGTGCCGGCGGCGGTTATTACCTCGACGACGGTCCCGGCGCCAACGCACCCGCCAACATCGAGGCCATCCCCGACGCCGTGCCGAAAATCGAGCCTTTGGGCCGCGGCACCATGCGCCCGTACACGGTGATGGGCCGCAACTACACGCCGATGACCCGGCTGGAGCCGTACAAGGCACGCGGCATCGCCAGCTGGTATGGCCGGCGTTATCACGGCAAGCAGACGTCCTCGGGTGAAATCTATGACATGTATGCGATGACCGCGGCGCACACGGTGCTGCCCATTCCCAGTTATGTGCGGGTCACCAATGTCGGCAACGGCAAATCGGTGGTTCTGCGCGTCAATGACCGCGGGCCGTTCATCGACAACCGCTTGATCGACCTGTCGTATACCGCAGCGTACAAACTCGGCATCCTCGGCGGCGGCAGCGGCATGGTTGAAGTGGAAAGCATCATCCCCGGCCAGTCCCTGGCCGCACCGCAGCCAGCCGCAGCGGCGCCTGTCGCGCCTGCACCGCCGGTAGCGGTCGCCATCGAAACGACGCCGATAACCGCCATACCGTTACCGCCGCCAGCAGCTGTTGCAGCCGTTCCTGCCGCGACATCGGCAAGCAGTGCCGCAACCGGCGGCAGCTACCTGCAATTCGGCGCCTTCGGTGTCCAGGCCAATGCCGAGAGTTATCTCGCGCGATTGCAAACCCAGGCCGATTGGCTGACCGGTACGCTGCGGGTCGAGCAAAGCGCTGGCCTCTATCGCGTGCAGGCAGGCCCCTACGCCAGCGAAACGGCGGCGCGCGAAGCAGCAGAGCGCGCCGGCCAGGTACTGGGCACCAAGCCCGTCGTCGTCAACCGTTAATCACGCTGCTCCCGGTCAGTGGTGATGTTGGTGTGCCGCAGGCTGCCCTTTGATGTCGCGCACCTCGACCATCAGATCAACAGTCTCGCGCTTTTTATTTGCCAGCTTATCCGCCAGTTCAAAGGTGAGTTGCAGCGGCACCTTGTCGCCGGGGTTCAGGGGTTTTTGCAGATTGGTCAGCATCACGTGATAACCGCCGGACGCCAGCCGCAGGGTTTTTCCTGCCGGCATATCAATGCCGTTGACCGGAAACATTTTCATCACGCCATTTTCCATTTTCATGCTGTGCACTTCAGCGGATTTGGTCAATGGAGTACTTACGCCGATCAGGCGGGCGTTTGATTTAGCCGTGAGTTCCATGAACGCGCCGGTCGCCGTCTGACCCTGCACCGTGCCGCGAATCCACGCGTCTTTGACGGTAACGCTTTGCGCCTGCGCCTGCACTTGCGTCTGGGCCGCGCACAGCAGCGCGAGCAGTATTACGCCATAAAACTTCTGATCGAATAGAGTAGAAAACATAAAATATCCTTATAAATCAAATGCTTATAATATAATCGCCGATTGAAGCAGCGCGACCTCGCTGCGTCCGACTCGAACGCGGGGACAAAGCCAGGAGGTCAGGCGCGCGGCGGCGCGCGCGGATTCAGCGGCTGAAGTACGGCGGGTTCGCTGACCACCAGCGGGCGGCGATCAACGGGCAGCAGCAGTTCGGGTATCAGCGAAACAACAACCGGCGCAATCAGGATGGCCGGTGGCGGCGTGCCGGAACCTGCACACATCACGCAGTGCGCATTTTTTATTTTGTTTTGTTGTGAAACAGGAATCGCGTTGCTGTCACCCGCAGCGCCGGTATCGATGCGACAGATCTTCGCGTAAGCCAGCGGATCCACGGCCTGACGCGCCACTGCCAGCGCGGGAAACGCGATGGCAAACAGAAAAGCCAGCAGTGCTGTTCCTGCGATAAAGCGGCGTTGTGCGTGAAGTCGCATCGCCGGCGATGTTACGCGGCGCAGGACAGCGCCGTCAAACCGGAGCTGGCTTCAGGACTCCAGTTTGAAAACCACCGGCACACGCACCCAGCCTTCGATGTTTTGCGCGCCGCGCCGCGCCGGCACAAAACGCCAGCCTTTGACCGCATCCAGCGCGGCACCATCCAATGACTTTGAACCACTGGATTGATCCAGTTCAACCCGCAACGGTGCGCCTTCGGGGCTGACCAGTACTTTCAGCATTACTGTGCCCTGGTCACCGCTGCGGCGCGCGATGGCCGGATACACCGGTGCGGGATTGCGCAGGTATGCCGCATTGAACAGCGGTGGTGTAGCCGCTGCCTCCGTAAATGCCGGCGGCGCTTTGGCTTCCACAACAGCGCGTGGCGATTCAGAACTGGCTGCGGCAAGCGGTGGCACAGCCTCGCTCGTAATGGGCGCCGGTAAAACCGTACGCGGCAGGACCTCTGCTGGTTTGGATTCGAGACGACGTCGCGGGCTTGCAGCAGGGGCTGGTACAACAGTCGCGGGCTCGGCAACCACAACCGCCTGCGGTGTGGCAGCCACCAGTACTACTTCCAGTACCGGCATCGGTGCTTCGGCCCTTCGACTCTGCCAGCCCGGCAACCACACGAACACCACGACATGCACGGCGATGCTGACCAGCACGAAGCCCGCCAGCAGGCGTTGTGGCGTCCATAAATATTTGTTGCCGATGCGCATGGTTCGCTGTTTGTGACCGCTGATGTCGCGAGCAATTAAGGGCATGCATTATCCGGCAGATCGCAGCAGCGTCACAAACGGCCGCGGGCCTGCCGCGACCGTTTGCACACTGCAGATCAGAACTGCCCGCGGACGCCCACCTGCCCGCTGCGCCGGCCCAGCGGCGCGATGTCCTTCAGGAACGACACATGATTGCGCGCTTCTTCGTTCAACAGGTTCACACCGCGCAAAAAGGCCTCCAGCCGCAGGCCTGCAGCAGGAAGGCGGTACGTCACCGCGGCATTGAGCATGGTGTAACCATCGGTGGGCCGTTCTCCGGCGGCGACGCGGTCCTGATCGCTGTGGATGGTCGCATCCAGCCTTGCACCCAGGCGATCCTGCCGATAATCGAGTCCAACGCCATAACGCCAGGGTGCGATGCGTGGCAAGGGTTGCCCGGTGCTGCGGTCATTGGCGCGGACATAACCCGCATTGACCAGCAGATCCAGGCTGCCGCCACGCTCGAGCATGCGGAAGCGCCCCTCGCCTTCCACGCCGCGGAAGCGTGCCGGCACCGCTCGATACGCGAACTCCGGCAGGATTTCCTCGCCGGTGTTCAGCGAGGTGCCGTCGCCGGCATCTTGCGGATTCAGCTCGCCATCAGCGCCGCGGGTGTTTCCGGAGTTGAACAGCGTAATGAAATTGTCGAAGCGGTTTTCAAACACCCCGATGCTGCCCGAGTGTTTGCCGGATTTCATGCGCAACGTGATATCCAGCGCCTTCGATTTCTCCTTGCCAAACGCTGCGCTACCCACTTCGTACACGCCGGTGGCGGCATGCGGGCCGTTGGCAAACAGTTCGTAATAGGTCGGCGCGCGCTCGGTGTAGGCGCCGTTGACCGCCAGTGCTAAGCCCGGCGTGAAACTCCACACCGCACCCAGCGCGCCGCTGTTGCCGCTGAAGCTCCGCGTCTGCGCCGGATCAAAACGCGGATCCACCGCACCGAAGGGCACGGGTCCGCCGCCTTCACTGCGCACTTCCGTGCGCTCATGCCGGCCACCGAAGGTCAGCTTCACAGGACCCAGCGGCAATTCCTCGTAGAAGAATCCGGCCTTGGCGTTGGTGCTGGTCGACGGCACAAAGGCCTCGGCCCCCAGTGCCGAAAAATCAAAGGTCGTGAACTGCAGGCCGACGGCGCCCTGCAAGGGGCCGAGCTTGCCGTGGGTCGCCTCCAAATGCAGGTCCTTACCCTTGTTGCGGAAAACAGTCGCGGGCACGCCGGCATCCAACTCCGTGTGCTCGTAATCGGTATTGCCTGCTTTGAACTTCAGCGCCTTGATGACGCTGCCCAGCTCACGAATTTCCCCGGCGACATCCCAGCGGCTGCTTTGCATGTCGATGGTCACTGTCGGCTCGGCCACCGTACCGTACTGGGTATTGAATCCCGACCGCGAGATGCCGACATAACCATTGGCCCAGGTATGCGACAAGCCGAATGCACCGCCGTCCGACTTGGCCGCGCTGTTGGGCAGTGTGCCCGCCGCTTCCACCGCTTGCGGATCGGCAGCACGCAGCCGCGCCGAGCGCGCAAAACCCTTGATGCGCAGGTCATCGGTATCACGCGTATACACGTCGGCATGCAAGGCCAGGCTGCCGTTGCCGGCTTCGAACACGAGACCAGTCGCTTTTTCGCGATCCGCACCGCCGTAACGCGTCTCCGCACGGCCGGTAACGCCATTTACCGAAAATTGCGGAATGCGATTGTCGATGACATTGACCACGCCGCCGACGGCACTGCCGCCGTAAAACAATGCTGCCGGACCACGCACCACCTCGGCACGCTCGACCACCAGCGGGTCGATGCTGACCGCATGATCAAAACTGAGCGATGACGCATCGAGCGTGCCGACGCCGTTCTGCAGAATACGGATGCGATCACCGTCGAGGCCGCGGATTACAGGCCGGCTGGCGTTGGGACCGAAACTGGTGGAACTGACACCGGGCAATTGATTCAGCGTCTCACCCAGCGTGGATTTGCGCTGCAGGAACAACTCCTGACCACCCAACACTGAAACCGGTGCCGCCAGATCAAACAGTTCGCTGCCCAGCGGATTGCCGGTGACGACGACTTCCGGCAATGTCGCCGGTGTTGCATTGGTATTGCTGACCTGCGCTTGGGCTGCCGCGGCATGTACCGCGGCAGCCATCACGGCAAGTGCGTAGCGCTTGCGTTTCATGATGATCTCCAGATGACGTACGGCG
>JAKFUS010000056.1 GCA_021732605.1 Betaproteobacteria bacterium
TGAACATCACGCCGTCGTTGGCCAGCGTTGCCGTGGCTGAAGCCAGCTGCAGCGGGGTGTAGTTGTTGTAACCCTGGCCGATGCCGACGCTGATGGTTTCGCCGGCATACCATTTTTTCTGTTCCGGCTTGGAGAAGCGGCGCGCTTTCCACTCCGTCGACGGCAGCACACCCGTCGCTTCGCCGGCGATGTCGATGCCGGTGCGACTGCCGAAGCCGAACAGCGCCATGAAGCGGGCGAGCGGGTCTATGCCCAGGTCATTGGCCAGCACGTAGTAATACGTGTCGCAGGACACAACGATGGATTTGTACATGTCCACCAGGCCGTGGCCGTCCACCTTGTCGTCACGGAAGCGGTGGCCGCCGAACATGAAATAACCCGGGTCGCTGATAGTCTGCTGCGGCGTGCGTTTGCCGTAAAACAGCGCGGCCAGCGCCATGAACGGTTTGAACGTCGAGCCCGGCGGGTATGTCCCGGCGCTGGCCCGATTGAGCAGCGGCTTGTCCGGGGAGCTGTTGAGCTCACTCCAGCTTTGCGGGTCGATGCCATCGACGAACAGATTGGGGTCGAAGCCCGGTTTGCTGACAAAAGCCAGGATGCCGCCGGTCGCGGGATCGATGGCGACCAACGCGCCGCGCCGGTCGCCGAAGGCGTTGTAGGCGACTTCCTGCAGTTTTGCATCAAGGTTGAGCACCAGGTTGTTGCCCGACACCGGCGGCGTGCGCGACAGTGTGCGCACCGCGCGCCCACCGGAATCGACTTCGACTTCTTCGACGCCGGTGGTGCCGTGGAGGAATTTTTCGTAACTCTGCTCAAGACCGGTCTTGCCGATGTAATCACTGCCGCGGTAGTTGGCCAGCCGTTCGTCCTTTTCGAGCTGCTCGACTTCACGCTGGTTGATGCGGCCGATGTGGCCGACGACATGTGAAAACATCTCCCCCTGCGGATACTGGCGGAACAGCCGCGCCTTGGCCTCCACGCCCGGGAAGCGGTAGCGGTGAACGGCAAAGCGCGCGATTTCCTCGTCGGACAAACGGGTGCGGATCGGCAGGCTTTCGAAGCTTTTGCTTTCTTCGAGCAGTTTGCGGAAACGCCGGCGGTCGCGTGGCGTGATGTCGATGATTCCGGCAAGGCCGTCGATGGTGCCCTCTAGGCTTTGCACTTTGCTCGGCGTGATTTCCAGCGTGTACGCCGAATAGTTGTGGGCGAGCTGGATTCCGTTGCGGTCGACGATGATGCCGCGGTGCGGCGCAATCGGCAGGATAGAGATGCGGTTGGCTTCGGCCAGCGTGCTGTAGTGACTGTGTTGAATCACCTGCAGATAAAAAAAGCGCAGCAACAGCAGGCCGAACGCGGCGAGCACAAAAAAGCCGAGGATGGCCAGACGCCGGCGGAAGCGATCCAGCTCGCGCTCGGAGTCGCGGATCTCGATGCCCGGATTGATCGACAGCTCAGACACGGTCCGGATCTGGGCGTGGACGCTGCGGCAGTCTCAGCAGATGGGTCATCACCGGCCATAACGCGGCGCCACTGATGCTGCCAAGGAAATAGGCGTAACCGGGAAAATCCGCGCCGGACAACGCGCGCACCAGCAGCACAATGAAGTCGATGAACAGCAGCAATGGAATCACATGCAGGATCTGCTGCGTCATTGCGAATCGCTGAACGCGGCGATGCAGCACCATGCCGGCGTAGGCAAGGATGATGTAGGCCAGCGCATGCTGGCCGAACAGGCTGCCGTCGGCGATGTCCATCAGCAGGCCGAGGCACCAGGCGGTGAGGAAGCCGATTTTCCGCGGCTCGTGAATGCACCAGTAGAGGACGATCAGCGCGACAAAATCCGGGGCCAGCCACATCGCCCAGCCCGACCAGGGCAGCAGATTGCACAGCAGCGCCACGACCAGTGTGAATACGATGAACCCCGGCCGCACCGGCAGCAGCAGTTCCTGCGGCGACATCGGGCTTGAGGCCATCAGGAGCGCCCTCTTTTTTTCTGGGGTGGAGTTGCCGGTGTATCGGCCGGCCGTTCGGGTTGCGCGGGCAACGGTCCCAGCACCAGCACCTGGGTACCGGCGTTGACGCCGGCCAGCGGTTTGCTTGTGATACCGGCAAACAGATAGGCGGTGTTACGTTCGACCTGGGTGACTTGCGCCACCGGCAGGCCGGGCGGATAAACCCCGTCGATGCCGGAGGTCACGAGCTGGTCACCGATCTGGAAATCAGCGCTTAGCGGAATGAAGCGCAATTCCAGTTTGCCGTCGTCGCCGGTGCCGGCAAGCACGGCACGGAATCCGGTGCGCACATTGAGCACAGGTACCAGGTGGCCTTTGTCGGTGATCAGCGTGACTTCGGACAGCCAGGGATAGGCTCGGGTGACTTGGCCGATGACGCCGACATGATCGACCACAGGACGACCGGACTCAATATCGTGCTGCAGGCCGCGGTCGATCATCACTTTGCGCGCAAACGGATCGCGTGCGGCATAAAGGATTTCCGCGGCAATCGACGGCACCGGCACCTGTTCGCGTACGCCGAGCAGACCCCGCAGATGGGCGTTTTCCTTGTGCAGCGCGGTGGTGCGCTGCGCGGCGGTTGCCAGTTCCAGGCTTTGCTCGATCAGGCGCTCATTGTCACGACGCAACGAACTGTGGGTGACGAAGAAATCGGCGATGCGACCGCCCATCGCAGTGGGCGCGGCGGCCAGCCGCTGCAGCGGATAGACGATGACAGCGGTGATCTGCCGCAGCGTGGTCAGATAGTTGAAGCGGGCGTCCGCGATCAGCAGCACCGTGGACAGCATGGCGAAAATCATCAGCCGTGCGAGCGGCGTGGGTCC
Source organism: Betaproteobacteria bacterium (assembly GCA_021732605.1). Classification (GTDB taxonomy): domain Bacteria; phylum Pseudomonadota; class Gammaproteobacteria; order Burkholderiales; family SG8-41. Next base: position 2,837 of record JAKFUS010000056.1, read on the forward strand.
GGTGCGGAACAGCGGCGGTGGCGTGTGCTCCATCAGACGTTAGCCGATGCGTGATAAATGGTTATCAAACCATTTATCACAAATGTTTCCCCTCTCCCGTCGGGAGAGGGGCCGGGGGTGAGGGGAACGGCGTCAATCATTCGGTGAAACTGGGTCGCCGGGTACTGAAACAGAACCTAGTCGTTGGCGAAGATGCTGCCGAGGTGCTCCAGTTTCTCCAGCGCCTTGCCCGAGCCGCGCACCACACAGGTCAGGGGATCTTCGGCGATGATCACCGGCAAGCCGGTCTCTTCCATCAGCAGACGGTCGATGTCACGCAGCAGCGCACCGCCGCCGGTCAGCACCATGCCTTTTTCGGCGATGTCGGCGGCGAGTTCGGGTGGGGTTTGTTCCAGCGCCGATTTCACCGCCGAGACAATGCTGTTCAGCGGATCGGTCAGTGCTTCGAGAATTTCATTGCTGGAGATGGTGAAGCTGCGCGGGATGCCCTCGGCGAGGTTGCGGCCTTTGACTTCTTTTTCGCGTACCTCCGAGCCGGGGAATGCGGAACCGATTTCCTTCTTGATGTGTTCCGCGGTGGTCTCGCCGATCAACATGCCGTAGTTGCGGCGGATGTAGTTGATGATCGCCTCATCGAACTTGTCGCCGCCGACGCGCACCGAACCCTTGTAGACCAGGCCACCCAGTGCAATCACGCCGACTTCAGTGGTGCCGCCGCCGATATCGACCACCATCGAGCCGGTGGCTTCGCCCACCGGCAGGTCGGCGCCGATCGCCGCGGCCATCGGTTCTTCAATCAGGTAGACACGCGAGGCGCCGGCGCCGATCGCTGCATCGCGGATCGCGCGGCGCTCGACCTGGGTCGAGCCGCAGGGCACGCAGATGATGATGCGGGGGCTCGGCGAGAAAAATTTGCTGTGGTGTACGCGTTTGATGAACTGCTTGATCATCTGCTCGGTGATGATGAAGTCGGCGATCACGCCGTCCTTCATCGGCCGGATGGCAGTGATGTTGCCGGGGGTGCGGCCGAGCATCTGCTTCGCCGCCAGGCCGACTTCCTGGATGACTTTTTTGCCGTTCGGACCGCCTTCCTGGCGGATCGCGACGACCGAGGGCTCATCCAGCACGATGCCTTTGCCGCGCACGTAAATCAGCGTGTTGGCCGTGCCCAGATCGATGGCGAGATCGTCGTTAAAGTAACTGCTCAGGAAACCGAACATAAGGTCCTTCGTAATAACAAGTGTTAATTCAGTTTTTTGATGCGGCAGTTTTGATGCGGGTTTTGCTGCAGGTTATGCCACATGTTTTGATGCCGTCAGACGCGCCAGTATGATAACCTACACAGCCCTATTTTTAATGGTTTTTTCAATCCGATCATGGCCTTGACGCTTGACGATGTGCGGCGCGCTGCACACTTGGCGCGGATCGCAGTTGATGATGCGGAAGCCGGCGCTGCGCTGACGCAACTAACCCGTGTTTTCGGCTTGATTGAACAGATGCAGGCTGTCGATGTATCCGGCATTACGCCGATGTCCCATGCTCAGGATCTGGTCTTGCGTTTGCGTCCCGATGCGGTGACCGAGGGTGATCAGCGCGATCACTTCCAGGCCATTGCGCCGGAAGTTGAGGCAGGCCTGTATCTCGTACCCAAGGTGATTGAATAAGGTGATCAACAATTAACGGAGCCCGTTGTTTTGTGCTCCGCGAAACCGCAGTGCCGTAATGTCCAACGCCACCCTCAAAGAATTATCCGCACAACTCGCCACCGGGGTTTGCTCCAGTGTTGAATTGTCACGTGAATTTATCAATAAAATCAAAAGGTTAAATAAAAACCTCGGGTGTTTCATCACGGTGGACACGGAACGCACCCTGGCACAGGCACAGGCGGCAGACGTGCAGCGGGCCGCCGGCCGAGCCGGTCCGCTGACGGGAATCCCGCTGGCGCACAAGGACATTTTCTGCGCAGAGGGCTGGCTGACCACCTGCGGTTCACGCATGCTGTCGAATTTTGTCGCGCCCTACGACGCACATGTGGTTGAACGTTGCAACGCCGCAGGCATGGTGACGCTGGGCAAAACCAACATGGATGAATTTGCGATGGGTTCGTCCAACGAGACTTCGTACTACGGTCCGGTACGCAATCCGTGGAACCGTGATGTAGTGCCTGGGGGCAGTTCGGGCGGCTCCGCGGCCGCGGTTGCAGCGCGTCTGGCTCCGGCCGCCACCGGCACCGACACCGGCGGCTCCATCCGCCAGCCCGCTGCACTGACCGGCATTTGCGGACTGAAGCCGACCTACGGACTGGTGTCGCGTTACGGCATGATCGCCTTTGCTTCCAGCCTTGATCAGGCCGGACCGATGGCGCGTTCCGCGGAAGACCTCGGGCTGCTGCTGAACGTGATGGCCGGCTTTGACCCGCGTGACTCGACCAGCCTCGAACGCCCTGCCGAAGATTACAACAGGGGGCTGGAAAAACCGCTGAAGGAATTGCGCATCGGGCTGCCGAAAGAATTTTTTGCCACGGGCCTGACGCCGGACGTGCAACGCGCGGTCGAAGCGTCAATCACGGAATATAAAAAACTCGGCGCCACCGTGGTCGATATCAGTCTGCCCAACATGGAATTGTCGGTACCGGTGTATTACGTGCTGGCGCCGGCGGAAGCCTCGAGCAACCTGTCGCGTTTTGACGGCGTGCGTTACGGCCATCGTGCAGCGGAATACACCGATCTGATGGACATGTACAAACGGTCACGCGCCGAAGGTTTTGGCGCGGAAGTGAAGCGCCGCATCCTGATCGGCACTTATGTGCTGTCGCACGGCTACTACGATGCCTATTACATCCACGCGCAAAAACTGCGGCGGCTGATCGCCAGGGATTTCGTCGAAGCCTTCAAGCAATGCGACGTCATCATGGGGCCGACCAGCCCGACCACGGCATTCAAGCTCGGCGAAAAAAGCGCGGATCCGGTGCAGATGTACCTGTCGGACATTTACACCATCGCGGTGAACCTGGCCGGGCTGCCCGGCATGTCGATCCCCTGCGGCTTTGACGGCGGTGGCCTGCCGGTCGGGCTTCAGATCATCGGCAATTATTTCGACGAGGCGCGCATGCTCAATGTCGCGCATCAATACCAGCTGGCGACCGACTGGCACCAGCGCGCGCCGCAGGGCATCGGTGGTCGGGAAAAAGCATGAACCGGAACGAAAAGCGGTTTACCGCCAAGATTCTTTTTAATACCCGCTTGACGGGTACGCCAAGAGCGCCAAGAAAAACCGATACACAAGTGTTAAAGGCAAAAGCAAACCACAGCAGCCAGTCTCGTACAAGGGCTTGTTTACTTTTGTTTAAAGATCTTCTGGGCGCTCTTGGCGCCTTGGCGGTGAAAAGGGTTTCACCATGAAATGGGAAGTGGTCATCGGGCTGGAAACCCACACGCAGCTGTCGACGGTGTCGAAGATCTTCTCCGGCGCGGCAACGGCCTTTGGCGCGGCACCCAACACCCAGGCCTGCGGCGTCGACATCGCGCTGCCGGGTGTGCTGCCGGTACTCAATACCGGCGCGGTCGAACGCGCGATCCGTTTCGGCCTCGCGGTCGGCGGCAAAATCAATCGGCATTCGATTT
>JAKFUS010000072.1 GCA_021732605.1 Betaproteobacteria bacterium
ACTGCCTCGCGTCCGTTGCCGACGATGGCGACCACGGTGGCCGCAGCCCCGGTCTCGATCAGCGTTTTCAGGCCTTCGCTCATCATGGCGTGGTCATCGGCGATCAGCACTTTGATGCTCATGACAGGGCGCCCGTCAGTGTGACGATGATGTGGGCGCCCTTGCCCGGCGCCGAATCAATCTGCAGCTCGGCATTGATGGCCTGGGCGCGTTCGCGCATGGTGCGCAGGCCGTAACTCTTGACGGAGATGGCGGCCACGTCGAAGCCGCGTCCGTCGTCGGCAATGCCCAACGTGAGCAGGTTCGTATTGCTGATCTCTGCGAGCGTGATGTGAATGTTGGCGGCAGCGGCATGTTTGGCAATATTGTTGATGGCTTCCTGGGCGATGCGGAACAGCGCCAATTCCACGGAGGGCGCAAGTCGCGCCCCGGACCAGCTGCCGTCCACGGTAATCGCTAGCTGGAGTCGTTGCGAGATTCTCTTGGCATGATGCTGCAGCGCGACGCGGAGACCGGCGTTTTCCAGGCCGACAGGATGCAGGTCGGCCATGATGTCGCGCGCATTGTTGATCGACGAACGCGTCAGATCCTGGATGTCGTTGAGGCGGGTCTGCAGGATTTTCTGTACCTCGACCGGCAACTGCATGCGCATCAGATCGATGTTGAGGTTGATCGCCGACAGATCCTGGCCGATGCGGTCATGCAGCTCGTGCGAGATCGCCCGTCTTTCGGCTTCTTCAACGATCAGCAGGCGTTGCGAGACTTCACGGAGATTTCTGGTAGTGCGGTCGCGCTGGATGGCGATGGTGGCAATCTGCGTGGCGGCTTCGATTGCGCGGTTTTCCTGCGGCAGCGGTTTGCGTGGCTGTCGGGCATAAATGGCGAACGTGCCGAGCACGTGTTGCTGCTCATCGAAGATCGGGGTGGCCCAGCAAGCGCGCAGGCCGTGCGCCAGCGCCAGCGCCCGGTAATCATTCCACAAGGGGTCAGCTGCGATGTCCTCGACGACGACGGGCGTCTGCCGGAACACGGCGGTGCCACAGGAACCGGCTGCGGGGCCGATGGCTAAGCCGTCAATCGCCCGGATGAATTCTGCCGGCAGACTGGGCGCCGCGCCGTGACGCAACCGCAGGCCGTCGGTTTCAAGCAGCAGGATCGAACACAACAGATCCTTGTTCCCGGACTCGCCAAGCCGGCATATTTCATTGAGTGTGTGCGGCAATGGCAGGCCAACGGCGATGCCTTCCAGCAGATTTTTCTGTCCGGCAATCAGGCGTTCGGTTTGTAAGCGCCGGGTGATGTCGCGCAGGATGACCGTGAACAACTGGTCAGGCGGTGTGCCGGTCTTCGAGATCGAAGTTTCGACCGGAAACTCTTCGCCGTCCGCGCGCAGGCCGAAGAAAATGCCTGACTTGTTTATTGATTGCGCAGCCGGGCCGGATGCTGCGAAATCCCGGATAAGCTGCTCATATTCAGCGCGGACGCGCAGCGGCACGAGCATGTCAAAGGGGCGGCCGATTATTTTTGAGGAGGCATACTGGAACATCTGTTCGGCGGCTGCGTTGAAGATCAGGACACAACGCCTTTCGTCGATGGAGATGATGGCGTCTTTTGCCGAAGAAACGATGCTGGAGAGCCGGTCTTCGCTGAACTGCAGCGCACGCGCGCCCTGCTCCCGGACGATTTCGCGGGAGCGTTCAATTTCCCCGACCAGCGGCTTGAGTCGTGCATACAGGAACAGGCCGCCGCCCGCGCCCAGCAGCAAGGACAGCGGCAGCGCGATGTTCAGGTATTCACGGACCGGCGCATACAGCTCGACGGTGTCAACCTTGACCACCATGCCGAGGCCGGGGCCGCCGATCGGACCATGGGCGGCGATCACGTTCTGCCGGCGGTAGTCGCGGGTGAGCATGATGCCGGTTTCGCCGGCGACGGCCCGGCTCATCGGCAGCGTCTCCGAGTACGGAATGCGGTACACCTTCGGCATGAAACGCTGCTGGATGCAGTGGAACATGGCGTCCTGCACCTTGCAGATGCCGAGTTCGCTGGTTTGCCCCAGGGTTTCGATATCGCTCAGCGCCCTGGACAGTGCCGGCATCGGCTGTTCAGCCAGTACCGTGCCGACGACTTGGCCATCTCTCAAGATGGGGAGCCGCGTGCTGAGCACGGGGCCGCCGTCGCTCCACAACAGAAGGGGTGCGTGCGGAAGATCCAGCCGGACCGACCATTCCGGCTGTTCAGTGAACCGCCCCGTCCGCAGCAACTCCCTGCCGCTGTCGTCGAAAAACGCAATTCCCGAAAAACCCAGCGGCAGGAAACTTCCTGCCAGTTCCGCGAGACGTATCGTCGCTTCCCGGTCATCATCCCGGGCCTTCAGTGTGAGCAGGTACTCGACGGCCCGGGGGCGGCTGGAGATGGTTGTCGCCCGTCCGATGCGCTGATCGATGTTGAACATCACGATGTTGGTGTTGTTTTTCAGCGTCTGCAATAAACCGTCACTGATGGTGGCTTCGATCTCGCGCTGCGCGGTGCTGAATCCGGCCAGCACGGCGAAGGAGGTCACCACGGCCAGGGTCAGGGCCCCGATCAGGCCGATGCGCTGGCCTTCGTTTTTCAGAATCGAGCGGGAGCGGTACCAGGCTGTCTTGCGCCAGCACAACCAGAGCGCGACGCTGATGCCGATAAAACCGGCTGCCGTCAGCGCCGCCATCTGCGCGAGCAGGTAATCCGCGTAGACCAGGCGGAGTTCGAGCAGCAGGCCGGCCAGTACCATGACGGCGATGAACGCGGGCATCACCGTCAGCGCCTGAACCAGCAGACCTTGGCGCAGGCTGCGCACGCGGTGCATCAGCAGGAGGACCGTACCGCAGAGCATGAAGGCAAGGGCGGTTGGCCGCGACATGCGGCCTGGATGGGGATTGTCGGTTTCCAGCCAGCGGTGCAGCGACGGCCAGTCCAGGCCGATGTTGATGCCGGACAGATGCTGGCTCAGTACCGCGCCTGCAATCAGGATCACCAGACCGCCCAGCCCTTGCTGGAGGCGTGATTTCTGCGGTGATTCCGGCTTGTCCAGCATCACCGCCAGCGCCAGCAGCACAAAGCACAATGCGGTGTTGAACACCATGGCCGGCCCGCCGAGGGACTGCACCAGTGCCGGGGTATGGGTGACCCAGCCGAGCAGGGTGATAACAGCAATCAGCAGCACAATCGTGCCGATGATCATGGAGGGGCGAATGTGCAGTCCGTACGCCATTATCCGGGCGAACCGGTATGCAAGATCTCATGGCATTGATTCACGACATACCCCGGTGTTTATTGTAATTTTAACTTTACGCCTAACGCCCACTGTCCGCTTGTCTGTGTGATACCGAACATAGCGATCAAAAAACCCTGCGGCGATCAGGTGTATTTTGTATTGGACAGATCAGTTTGTTGCGCCGGCCTTGTCACCAGCCTGTAACCATCTGGCATTAAGGTAGCCGGCTTCCATCCCCGGGAGTGCACATGAGCCACAGTTACAGCGACGGTCGGTCTCTCAATCAGTCGCCGAATGCCACGTTTGACCAGATCCTCGAAGCCCGGCTGTCACGCCGCGGCCTGCTGAAAGGTGCTGCCGCACTGGCAGTTGCCGGAACATTGCCGCTGTCGCTGACGGGTTGCGCCACCGGTCTGCGCCGCGAAGGCCGACTCGGCTTCAACAGTGTTTCCGTTTCCACGGCTGATGCGGTTCGAGTCCCCGAGGGGTATGCAGCGAACGTGCTGTATGCCTGGGGCGATCCCGTCGGCCACCCTTCAGCGTCCCCGGCGTTCAAGCAGGACGCCAGCAACACGGCTGATGAGCAGGCGCTGCAGGCGGGCATGCACCACGACGGCATCCATTATTTCCCGCTGCCTTATGGTTCAGACAATTCCAGCAACGGCCTGCTGGTGATGAACCACGAATACAGCGATGACGGACTGCTGCACAGCGACGGTTTTGCCAACTGGAGCGCCGACAAGGTGCGCAAGGCACAAAACGCGCATGGTTGTTCGGTGGTTGAGGTCCGCGCCAGCGGAGGTAAATGGGAAGTGCTGCGGCCTTCGCCGTTTGCGCGGCGTGTGACTGCGCGCACGGCGATGAAGGTATCCGGTCCTGCAGCGGGCAGCGCCGGTATGAAAACCGCTGCCGATCCTGTTGGTATGGAAGTGCTGGGCACCTTCAACAACTGCGCGCACGGTTACACACCCTGGGGTACCTACCTGACCTGCGAAGAAAACTGGGACAGCTATTTCGTCAACAGCGGCACGCTGACGGCCGACCACCGGCGTAACGGTGTGTCAGCCAAAGGCCGCGGTTATCGCTGGAATGAGTTCGACGAACGTTTCGACGCCGGCAAACATCCCAATGAACCCAACCGCCATGGCTGGGTGGTGGAATTTGATCCGTACGATCCGCAGTCGCAGCCGGTGAAACGCACGGCGCTCGGCCGCTTCAGTCACGAAGGTGCATGGCCGGCGACGGCACGCGACGGGCGGCTGGTGATCTACATGGGCGACGACCGTGTCTTCGAATACATCTACAAGTTTGTGTCGCGTGATGTGTGGAACCGCAACGATCGCAATGCCAACCGACATATTCTTGATCACGGCACGCTTTATGTCGCGAAGTTCAGCGATGACGGTTCTGGCGAGTGGATTGAGTTGACGCAAGGCAAGGGCAAACTCACGAAGGAAGCCGGGTTTGCCGACCAGGCCGATGTGCTGATCCGCACCCGTGCTGCCGGTGATGCCGTCGGTGCCACCAAAATGGACCGGCCGGAATGGATCGCCGTACATCCTGCCACCAATGAAGTCTATTGCACGCTGACCAACAACAGTCAGCGCGGCGCCAAGGACCGTGCGGGGACGGATCGTGCCAATCCGCGCCCAAGCAATGTCTTTGGTCAGATCATCCGCTGGCGTGAAGCGGGCAATGACCCGGCGGGGATGAAATTCGAGTGGGACCTGTTTGCGATTGCCGGCGATCCGCAGCATCCCGACCCGGCGCGTCGCGGCAATATCAAGGGCGATGCCTTTGGCAGTCCCGATGGTTTGTGGTTCGACGACGGCGGCCTGTTGTGGATACAAACCGATGTATCGACCAGCACGCTGAACAAGGGCCCCTACGAGCGGCTGGGCAACAACATGATGCTCGCTGCCGACATCCGCACCGGAGAAATCCGCCGCTTCCTGACCGGACCCAATGGCGCGGAAGTCACGGGGGTGACCACCACGCCGGACGCTAAAACAATGTTCGTCAACATCCAGCATCCCGGTGAGACTTCATCCGAGCGCAATGATCCGAAGAGTCCGCAGATCGTCAGTTCCTGGCCTGATGGTCCTGCTGGCGGGCGGCCGCGTTCGGCGACGGTGGTGATTCGCAAGAACGACGGCGGAGTTATTGGTTCCTGACGTGTTCGCGGCGGGTTGTCGACGGCTGCGGTTGCCTAGAACGTGACGGTAACGACAATGGTGTCGGAGTAGGCCCCGGTGCCAACGTTCTGGTTGCCGGGAACCCGGCCGTAAACCGTGGTGTTCTGGCTTGCCGGCAGGCATACCAGACCCAGTATGGATGACGTTATCGTGCCGGGAACGGCTGGTGCGCTGATGCCATCACCCCATACCGTGCCATACGAACTATCGGTATACAGGTTGTAGTCGAGATTGTGCGCGCCATTGGTCATTCTGCGCGTGCTGTATGTGCCGCTGCCGCCGGTGCTCAGGCCGATGCTGTAGCTGGTCGAGCAGGCAAGAAGGATAAGGTCGGGCGTACAGGTGACGCGAATCGTTCCCGTGCTGTTGATCTGTGCTCCCCCGGGAGAGGTGTAGGCGCCGAACGCAACACTGGTTGCGGTGACACCGCAGCTTGCGGCACCGGCGATTGCGGGAAACAGCGCGAGACACAGCGTAATAATGATGCGTTTCATGGCGTGGTTGTCACGCAGGTCAATGGGCCGATGCGTGGAATCGATGCGGCGCCTGGCTGGATAACGGCCTGCACGGTGCACGCCCCCTGTTGCCACGAGACATCGACATAATCACCGCTTTTCAGGCCGTTTACAAAAACTTCGCCGCGCCGCGCCGCATAAAATTCATCCGTCCCGCCGCGGATGCGCACTTTGGCGCCTTCAGGCACCGGCTGCCCTTTTCCATCAGTCAGCACCAGCAGCGCACTGTTGCCCGGACGCACGGGAAAGCGCACGGTCATGCCGCTGCGAAAATAGGGAACCGCGATCAGTTCAAGTTGGTTTACTTCGGCATCCAGCGGCAGTTCGCCGGCATCGATCCGGATGCGGTTCTCCTGATAGGGCAGCAGTCGCGGCAGCAGCGCTTTGCCGGCTTCGTCAGTGCGGGCAATCAGCTGATTGTTCTGGTACACATCAACACCGGCATATCCGCCCACGTTCACCATTGCGAAGC
>JAKFUS010000028.1 GCA_021732605.1 Betaproteobacteria bacterium
TGGTGCCCGAGGGCGTGCCGCGCGTGCTGGTGAGTGACACGGTGGGTTTCATCAAGAACCTGCCGCATGACCTGGTCGCCTCGTTCAAGTCGACGCTGGAAGAAGCCGCCGAAGCGTCGCTGCTGCTTCACGTGATCGACGCCAGTGACCCCGGCTTCGAACGCCAGATCGCGGTGACCGAGAAGGTGATCGAGGAAATCGATGCGGACAAGGTGCCGCGCCTGCGCGTGTTCAACAAGATCGATCAGGTCGGCGATGCCAAGGCGCAGGCCGCACGCACCAAGGCCTTGCGCGCGCAATACCCCAAGTGCGTCGTGTTAAGCGCCGTTGACAGCGATGACGTGGCGAAGCTGCACAAGACGATCCGTGCGTTTTTCAGCCGGCGGCTGGTCAAGGCCGAGTTGTTCCTGCCCTGGTCGGCGCAGCAGTTGCGCGGCGAATTGTTTGCGCAATGCCAGGTGCTGGAGGAGCGGGCCGACGCGGAGGGGGCGCACTTCCGCGTGCGCGGCGAGCGCAAGGACATTGATGGCCTGCGCGAGCGCATCGGGCAGGCGATGGGGGGGCGTTAGGGTACCAAAGGGACCAAGAAAGCAAAAAGGGGCCGGGTTGGATATTTCAGGGAATGGACAAATATATCGTGCCTGGCCCCTTTTATTTTCTTTTATTTTCCGCCCATGAAAACAATGCTGACTCTGATTCTTAGTGTCGTAAATCGCAACGGCGTGAACGACCGGGGCCGCCGATCATTCGAGAAAATCCATCTAGAGCCTACGCGAGCGGATTAATAGCGCCCGGTCCCCGTAATCCCGATGAATCAATCCACGACCACTGGTGTCTGGTAGGTGAATTTGACCTTGTTCATAACCACCATGGTCTGAAACCGCCGCACATTGCGGTTCTCGAACAGGAAGCGATTGGTGAAGGCTTCGTATTCCTGCATGTCGGCGACGTTCACGATTAAGACAAAGTCGGCATCCCCGGTCACGTAGTAGCACTGCGTCACTTCCGGTATCTGCATCATGGATCGGCGGAATTCGTCGAGCAGCTGGGGCTGTTCGCGCTCCACGGTCACAAGCACGATCATGCTCATGCGTTTGCCCACCGCTTCCGGCGCGACGATGGATACATCGGCGGCGATGACGCCATCCGTGCGCAGTCGCTTGACCCGACGCAGGCACGAAGCTGGCGAGAGGTTTACGCGCTGGGCCAGTTCGTGGCTGGGGATTTGGTTGTTTTCCTGCAGGATGCTCAGGATCTTGGCATCAAACGCATCGATTTTCATGGAAGGCGTGGCTCAATTTGTAATGACGAAATAAATCATTTATATCGTAGATAACAAAGAAAGTTAACGAAAAAATGCAATACATAGACGAAAAAAATCATTAATGAGGTAGAAAATAACGAAATACGGCGTTCCGGTATCAAAATGGCTGTTATATTATAACCAATTGATTATAAAGAGAAATATTATGACCATGATTAATCTGAATGCCGATATGGGCGAGAGCTTCGGGCGCTTCAAGGTCGGCAATGACGAAGCGCTGATGAAAGTCATCAAGTCGGCCAGCATTGCATGCGGGTTTCACGCGGGCGACCCGACGGTCATGGCCAATGCGGTGCGGCTGGCCCACGACAACGGCGTCTCGATCGGCGCGCATCCCGGGTTCAATGACCTGTGGGGATTCGGGCGCCGGCAGATAAGCATGAATCCCAAGGATCTCGAATACATGGTCGCGTATCAGATCGGTGCGCTGCAAGGAATCGCCCATGGCATCGGCGCAAAAGTCACCCACGTCAAACCCCACGGTGCGCTCAACAACATGGCGCACGAAGACCCCGATTACGCAATGGCGATCGCGCGCGCGATCAAATCGGTAGACCGCGACATCATTTTTGTGGCGAACGTCTGTTCGGAAATGGTCAAGGCCGGCGGCAAGGAGGGACTGCGCGTTGCCCAGGAGGCCTATGTCGATCGCACCTACGAAGACAACGGCAACATGACGTCCCGTCGCTTTCCCGACGCGGTGATCCACGATGCTGCGCAAGCCGTGAAACAGGTGATCTCGTTCATTGAAGAGGGCGCGGTCATCAGCAAAAGCGGCAAGCGCATCCCGACCCGCATTGACACCTTCTGCACCCATGGCGACGAGGCCACCGGTGTAGGGCTGGTGTCGTCGGTACGGGCAGAGCTGGAAAAAAACGGCATCCGCGTGGTACCGCTGCCGGAAATGGCGATTTAACGCAGGTGACAGGGGCCGCTGCAGGTTGCTGCCCATTCCGCAATGCACTTCACTTTTGATCTGTCCAGGAGACTCGGATGAATGCAGCAATCGCAGTATCCAATGTTGATCGCTTTCGGCAATTGAAGTGGAGCGCAGGCGTATGCGGCTGCCTGCTGGCCTGTGGTGGTTTGATTTTCGGCGGGAATGTCCAGGCGCAGAACTATCCCGCGAAATCGATACGCATGGTCGTGCCTTTTCCGCCCGGCGGATTCTCCGATACCTATGCTCGTATCATCGGGGCGAAGGTGCAGGAGACCTGGGGGCAGCAGATGATCGTCGACAACCGTCCCGGCGCTGGCGGCAATATCGGTGCCGACATCGTCGCGAAGAGTGCGCCGGACGGTTACTCGCTGGTGATGGGCACCATCGGCACGCATGCCGTCAACGTAACCCTGTTCAGCAAGCTCCCGTACGATCCGATTCGCGATTTTGTCGCAGTCGCATTTGTCGTCGGTGCGGACGGACTGCTCACCGCCCACCCGTCATTACCTGCCAAATCGGTGAAAGAACTGACCGCACTGGCACGCGCAAAGCCGGGCATGCTGACGTATGCCTCCGCAGGCGCCGGTACCACCAGCCATCTCGCGGGGGAATTGTTCAAAAGCATGACCAAGCTCGATATCACGCATGTGCCGTACAAGGGCAACGTGCCGGCGATCACCGACTTGTTGTCCGGGCAGACCACCATGCTGTTCGCGACATTGCCGACTGTGTTGCCGCAGGTGCAGGCCGGGCGGTTGAGGGGGATCGCGGTCCTTGGCATTGAGCGCTCCGCGGCAACACCGGATATTCCAACGCTTGCCGAATCGGGGCTGAAGGGTTTTGACGTGAGCAACTGGACCGGCGTGTTTGCCCCTGCGGGGACGCCGGCGCCGATCGTGAGCAAGCTCAATGCCGAAATCATGCGCATCATGCGTCTGCCCGACGTGCAGGCCAAATTGCCCACGCAGGGACTCACCTTTAATGCGGGCTCTCCGCAACAGTTTCAGGACTTCGTCAAAGCCGAGAAGGAGAAGTGGGGCCAAGTGATTAAGGCTATCGGAGTGAAAGCGGATTGATGTCGAACGCCATAGTAGGTTTACCCGTGGATTTTCTGCTCAATTCACGGGTTGATCGTTCAAGGCCGTATGGTGGTGCTGAACTCGCCGTTCTTGGCGGGAAGGCGTATGCCGAGGCAAAACGCATCATTACGTCGTGGCCGGGTTATGCGCCGACGCCACTGCTGTCGCTTTCGGGTATTGCGGCGGGTGCAGGTGTCGGTGCGTTGTACTACAAGGACGAAGGGCCGCGATTTGGTCTCGGGAGCTTCAAGGCACTGGGTGGCGCTTATGCGGTGAATCGCCTCGCCCATGAATGGAAATTGCGCGATGGCCGTGATCCCTCGCAACTGACGGTAACTTGTGCAACCGACGGCAATCATGGTCGCGCCGTGGCATGGGGGGCCGGCCAGGTCGGGTGCAAATGCGTGGTGTTCGTGCATGAGCTGGTGAGTGCCGGGCGCGTGGCAGCGATGGAACGCTATGGCGCAGAAGTGCGCCGTGTGCCGGGCAACTATGACGATGCCGTGCATCATGCCGCGGCTGCAGCGAAGAAAAATGGCTGGATTGTCGTCTCCGACACCTCATATGCGGGGTATACCGAAATCCCGAGACAGGTGATGCAGGGTTATTCGCTGCTGATGGACGAGGCATTGCAACATCTGCCCTCGGCCGATGTGCCAACCCATGTCTTCGTGCAGGGCGGTGTCGGTGGCCTGGCGGCGGCACTGGCGGCATATCTATGGGAAACCTGCGGTGCAGATCGTCCGCGTGTGATTGTTGTTGAGCCCGATAAGGCCGATTGCCTGTTGCGCAGTTGTCGTGCCGGTGGTTTGCAGATTGTCAGTGGGAAACTCGACACCATCATGGCCGGACTGGCCTGCGGCGAACCGTCGTTAATTGCCTGGGAGATGTTGCACAAGGCCGCGGATGCATTCATGAGTATCCGTGACACCGACGCCGTGGCCTGCATGCGCCTGCTTGCAAAGCCGCCAGCGGGTGATCCGTGCGTGGTTGCGGGAGAGTCCGGTGTCGCGGGGCTCGCCGGCCTGCTGGCCGTTGCCGGTGATCAGGCCATACGCGCGGCGCTGGGAATGGATGCTGCGAGCCGCGTTCTCGTGATCGGCACCGAGGCCGATACCGACCCCGAACTGTATGCAGAACTGATTGGGCCGTCATTGGCCGCGCGTGTGGCCCGGAAAAAAAGCGGAGACGTGGCCGCTGCGGCGAATTAGGGCGCAGCGGCTTATAGAAAACTTGTCAGTGTGAGCTAACTCCGGATCAGTTCACTCCGACTCCATTTGTCTAGCTGTACCCGGCCGGCGCACGGGTCCCCGCAACGATGCCGCTGGTGCAGTCATATGGGGACGGAGCCCTATTGTTTATTTCATTATTTGGCAGAAAAGAAATTGGGCTCCGTCCCTGAGGTTTCCCCACGAATCGACTTGTACAATCAATGAGTTACGTGTAGCGTTGCGGTAAAAACAGTGCATGCACGACACTGTGTTGCTTCGCTTTTTGTTGTCGAGACAAATCAGCGAGGTGTGC
>JAKFUS010000002.1 GCA_021732605.1 Betaproteobacteria bacterium
TCGAGCCCCAGTTCGCGGGCCAGTTCGGAAGTCGGTTTGCCCGGCAGGTAGGGTGCAATGGCCCGGATATAACCGGGCGCGAGGTCGCAGACACTCATGTTATTGGTTTTTTCCAAAAACATGACAACCTCGCCAGAGGTATGTTTTTGTCATTATTTGTGCAGTTTTCAATTATTTACCAATAAAAACAAATACTTATTAATCAAGGCGGCTAAGGATCAGCGCGCTGCCGGATAGGAACCCAACACTTTCAGGAACGAGGTCTTGCGCGCCAGCGCGGTGAGCGCCCGGGCCACGCGCGGCTCCTGCTGGTGGCCTTCGATGTCGACGTAGAACACGTATTCCCACAACCCGGTGCGTGCAGGCCGTGACTCCAGCCGCGTCATGCTGACGCCATGTTTCGCCAGCGGCTTCAGCAGATCATGTACTGCACCCGGCTCATTGCGGGTCGACAGCACCAGTGATGTTTTGTCGCGGCCCGAGGGCGAGACTTCTTCGGCGCCGATCACCGCAAAACGTGTGGTGTTCTTCGGATCGTCCTCGATATTGCGCGCCAGCAGCTTGAGGCCGTACAAAGTCGCTGCGGTACGGCTGGCAATCGCCGCCGAACGCCGGTCCTTACTCGCGAGACGCGCGGCTTCTGCATTACTCACCACGGCGATGCGTTCCGCCTGCGGCAGGTTGCGCAACAGCCACTGCTGGCACTGCGCGAGGCTCTGGGTATGCGAATAGACTTTGCTGATGTTGTCGCGCCGCGGCGCCACGCTCATCAGGCATTGCCGCACCGGCAGCATCACTTCACCGCAGATGCGCGCCGAGGTGTTCAGCAGCAGGTCCAGCGTGCGTCCCACTGCGCCTTCGGTGGAATTTTCAACGGGAACAACGCCATATCCCGCTGCGCCGGTTTCGACGGCGCGAAAGACTTCATCGATTGAGGCATGCGGCTGCGATCCGGTGGCCGCACCGAAATGTTTGACCACGGCTTCCTGGCTGAAGGTGCCTTCAGGACCGAGATAGGCCACCACCATTTGCTCTTCGAGCGCGCGGCAGGCCGACATGATTTCGGTGAAAAGCCGGCTCAGCGCGGCGCCTGACAACGGACCCTGGTTCAGTTCACGCACCCGGCGCAGCACTTGCGCCTCGCGTTCGGGTTTGTAGGCTGCGGCACTGCCCTTGGCATGCCAGGCCTGCTGCGCCAGCTTGGCGCGCGCCGACAGCAGTTGCACCAGACGCTCGTCCAGCGCATCAATCTTGCCGCGGATGTCCTTCAGCGAATCAGCCATGGGCGAGGGTTGGATTCAAAATCGGGTTCACGTTAACTGGTCGGCAGATATCTTACCGCGAGCACGCCCTTGATCGCTGCCAGTTCCGCGATCACCGCATCCGGCACCGCACTGTCGACATCCACCAGCGTGTACGCCAGGTCGCCGCGCGACTTGTTCAGCATGTTGTGGATGTTGAGGCTGGCGCGAGCCAGGGTCGTGGAAATCTGCCCGACCATGTTCGGCACATTGGCATTGGCAATCGCCAGGCGCCAGGCCGATTCGCGGTGCATCACCACGTCAGCGAAATTGACCGCATTGCGGATGTTGCCGTGTTCGAGGAAATCACGAACCTGGTCGGCAACCATCACTGCACAGTTGTCCTCCGCCTCGCGCGTCGATGCACCGAGGTGAGGCAAGGCCACCACCAGTGGGTGCCCAAGGAGTTTCTGTGCGGGAAAATCGCAGACATAAGTACGCAAGCGTTTGGCGGTCAGCGCTTCGAGCACTGCTTCGTTGTCGACAATGCCGTCACGGGAAAAATTCAGCAGCACTGCACCTTTTTTCAGCAGGGCCGCACGTTTTGCATTGATCAGATTGCGTGTGGCCGGCACCAGCGGCACATGCAGCGTGATGAAATCCGATGCCTTGAGCACTTCTTCAATGGTGTGAGCCTTGCGCACCTGAGACGGCAGACTCCAAGCCGCATCGACGGTGATTTCCGGGTCATAACCCAGCACATCCATGCCGAGCTTGATCGCGGCATCCGCCACCAGGCTGCCGATCTTGCCGAGACCGATCACGCCCAGCGTGCGGCCCGGCAGTTCGAGACCGGCAAAGTGCTTTTTGCCGTCTTCGACCAGTTTGTGCAGTGCCTTGTCATCACCTTGCAAGCCATCGACAAAACGCGCCGCCGGCAGCAGATTGCGCGCCGCCATCAGCAACGCGGCAAGTACCAGTTCCTTCACTGCGTTGGCATTGGCTCCGGGCGCGTTGAAAACCGGCGCGCCGCGCAGGTTCATCTTGTCGACCGGAATGTTGTTGGTGCCCGCGCCCGCTCGGCCGATGGCCTTGACGCTGGCGGGGATGTCCATCGTGTGCATGTCATGCGAGCGCACGAGGATGGCATCCGGGGCAGCAGTATCGTTACCGACCTTGTATTGCTCCGCAGGAAAACGCTGCAGGCCGACGCCGGCGATCGAGTTCAGTGTGAGGATTTTCAACTGTTCACGCACTTCCAGATCCCGTCAGCCATGCTTGCGCTCAAACTCGCGCATGCACTGCAGCAGCGCCTGCACTCCCTCGATCGGCATTGCGTTGTAAATCGACGCGCGCATGCCACCGACCGAACGATGCCCCTTCAGTTGAGTGAGGCCGGCGGCTTCGGTGGTCTGGAGAAAAGCCTTGTCGAGATCAGCGCTGCGCAGCGTAAACGGAATATTCATCAGCGAACGGTCGTCCTTCGCCACCGGCGAATGATAAAACTCGGTCTGGTCGAGATAATCGTAGAGCAGCGCGGCCTTGGCGCGGTTGACCTGCTCCATCTTCGCCAGACCGCCGCGTTGTTTCAGCCACTGAAACACCAGTCCGGCAACATAAATACCGTAGGTCGAAGGCGTGTTCGACATCGAATCGTTTTCCGCCTGCACCTTGTAATCGAACACCGTCGGCGTCACCGGCAGCGCCTGCCCCAGCAGGTCATCGCGCACGATGACAATGGTCACGCCCGCCGGACCGATGTTTTTCTGCGCACCGGCGTAAATCACCCCGTAACGCGAGACATCCATTGGCCGCGACAGGATGTGCGAGGACATGTCGGCGACCAGCGGCACTGCTCCCGTATCCGGTACCCAGTGGAACTCGACGCCGCCGATGGTTTCATTGGTGGTGACGTGCACATAGGCCGCGTCCGGATCGAGCTGCCATTGCGCCTGCTTCGGCGCGTGGGTGTAGTTGTCAGCCTCGGAACTGGCCGCAACATTGACCTTGCAGTACTTTTTCGCGTCGGTGATGGCTTTTTTCGACCACTGCCCGGTATTGATGTAGTCGGCCTTGGTCTTGCCGCGCAGCAGGTTCATCGGCACCACCGCGAACTGCGCGGATGCCCCGCCCTGCAGGAACAGCACCTTGTAGTTCTTCGGTACATTCATCAGTTCGCGCAGATCCGCTTCGGCCTGCGCGTGAATCTCGATGAATTCCTTGCCACGGTGGCTCATTTCCATGACCGACATGCCGCTGCCGTGCCAGTCGAGCATTTCTGCCGCCGCCTGCTGCAATACCGGTTCCGGCAACACCGCCGGTCCGGCGCTGAAATTGAATACTCTGGACATTTTAGGATTGAGGATTGAGGATTGAGGGGGTGGCTCGATGAGATGAGGATCGTTTAAAAGAGGATTTACTCAATCCTCAATCCCCGATCCTCAATCCTGCAGCTCACTCTTCTTCGTCACCGGTATCGACGATGGTTTCCATGCCGACCAGGCGCTCACCGTCGTCAAGGTTGATCAGGCGCACGCCCTGCGTCGAACGACCCTGCTCGCGCACTTCGGACACGCGGGTGCGGATCAGCACGCCGCCGCTGGCAATCAGCATGATCTCGTCTTCCTTGGTCACCAGCTGGGCGCCGACCAGTTTGCCGTTGCGGTCGCTGGCCTGGATCGCGATCATGCCCTGCGTGCCGCGGCCGTGACGCGTGTATTCGGAAACCGGGGTACGTTTGCCATATCCGTTCTCGGTCGCCGTCAGCACCGACTGGGTTTCTTCGCCAGCCGTGAGCAGCGATATAACCTTTTGTTTTGCCTGGAGTTTCATGCCGCGCACGCCCGCCGCCGCACGCCCCATCACGCGCACTTCCGTCTCATTGAAGCGCACCGCCTTGCCGGCATCGGAGAACAGCATGATGTCCTGCTTGCCGTCGGT
>JAKFUS010000074.1 GCA_021732605.1 Betaproteobacteria bacterium
GCGCCTGTGGGGAGTTCGGGTTCGTGATTCTGGCCCACGCTGCAAACAGCGAGCTGATGGCGCCGGACGTGCTGCAGCCGGTGCTGGCGGCGATGGTGCTGTCGATGCTGATTGCGCCTTTCGTCATTGAGCGCAGTGAAGCCATCGTGCGCCGCTGGAGCGCAACGGAGTGGATGAGCCGCGCGATGCAGTTGCACAACATCGCCGTGCAGTCGATGGCCACGGATCAGCACGTGCTGATCTGCGGCTACGGCCGCAGCGGGCAGAATCTGGCGCGTTTTCTTGATCGCGAAGCGGTGCCGTTTATTGCACTCGACAACGATCCGCAGCGCATCCGCGAAGCGACGGCGGCAGGCGAGCGGGTAGTATTTGGCGATGCCGCGCGCCGCGAAGTGCTGCTGGCTGCGGGCTTGATGCGGGCGCGCGTGGTGATCGTCACCTACACCGATACCGCTTCGGCGCTGCGCATCCTTGCGCTGGTGCAGGAGGCCAGACCCGGACTGCCGATCGTTGTGCGCACGCTCGACGACAGCGACGTCGAGAAACTGAAAAACGCCGGCGCCACCGAAGTCGTGGCCGATCTGATGGAGGCGAGCCTGATGCTTGCTTCCAGCACGCTGATGCTGGTGGGGGTGCCGCTGACCCGCGTGCTGCGCCGCATCCGCGAAACCCGCGAGCACCGTTACGAATTGTTCCGCGGGTTTTTTCGCGGCATTACCGACGAGGCCGACAGCGACGACCAGGCGTTGCAGCAGCGTTTGCATTCGGTGCTGGTGACTTCCGGCGCGAAGGCCATCGGTCGTCAGTTATTGGAGCTTGATCTGGCGCTTTCAGGCGTGGAAGTCACCGCCGTTCGACGGCGCCATGTGCGGACCACGACGCCGGCGCCGGAGATGCGCATTGAGGAGGGCGATGTGGTGGTATTGCTGGGATCAGAGACGGCAGTGGCGGCAGCGGAAATGAAATTGCTGCAGGGGTAGCCGGCTAACCAGTGGTGGACAAAAATAAGGTGAACAAAGTAAAAAGCCCGCGTGAGCGGGCTTTTTGTCGTGCTGTGCAGTATCAGAAGGTGCTGGTGCCGCCGCAGTTGGTGCTGCCGTTGGTCGCGTTCCAGGTGGCTGCAGTGGTTGCGCCACTGGTGCAGGCCGGTGTGGCTGCCGAACCTTCGGTCGGTGCAGTGCCGCCGCCGGCGTAAACCGAGAACTGGAAGCCACCGGTGTACGGCGCGCCGTCATCAATCTTGCGATCCACTTCGGCAACGATTTCAACCGGAATTTGCGGGCCGGTTTTCAGGTTGTGGCGTGCGGCGCCGGCGCTGGCGATGCCGTAGACGCCGTCGTAAATCAGTTGCATGCGCACGCCATACGGGTTGACCGGTGTGGTGGTTGTGCCTTCAAGCGCGGCGCAGGTGTAGGTGCCGTTGATGAAACCTGCTTTGGAAATATGTTCCCAGGCCAGCACGTTTTCCTGGTTGGTGGTTTCAATGCGTCCATTGCCGTTGCCGTTGCCAGCGTTACACGCTGTGGTCGATATGCCGGTAATGTTAACGGTCGCCGCGGTGTAGTCGCCGGGCAGTGCGCGATAGCGGTCCAGGAAGCCGAAGTAAGCGGCCTTGATGCCATCCTGGGTGGAAATCAGGTTGCGCACGCGGGCGCTGGTGATCAGTTCCTGGCCTTTGAGCACGCCGCCCAGCAGCAGGCCGATGATGACCAGCACGATGGCGATCTCGATCAGCGTAAATCCTTGTTGGCGTTTCATTGTCTTCCCCTCGCCGCCTGAAGGCGGAAATTTTGGTGTGGTAAATATTGCAAGGTTCGTACCACAGGGGTGAGGGCAGCCGCCAGCAGCCTGTACTGCATGGGTGAATGGGCGGCGGCGGGCCTATTATTATAAGTTATTGATTTTATTGAATAATTGTAATTACCCTGGGTAATCAAAATCACGCACCGAGGATGGCTTGAACCAGCCGCAGTCTGATCCCGCGAATCACTGTCGAGATTTCGACGCTGGCGACGGTTTTCCGGCGCTTTCAAGGGCTTGCAGCCGTTCGGTGAGGAAATTGAGCTCGCTCGGGTCAGTGACTTCGCCGGTTGCCAGCAGACCGCCGAGCAGCACTTTGGCGCTGGCGGTTTCGCCCATGTCTTCGAGAATGAAAATCTGCATCTGCCGCGCCCAGCCGGAGGCGCGGCCGGCATAACGGGTGATATCGGCGGCATAGCGCAGTGCCAGGGGCTGATCGCGGAGACGGTGTTTGGCCATGATGGCGCAGTGGGCGAGCCAGCGCCATCGTTGATCCGGGGCTTCTATAAATCGGGCATGCACGAAATCACACATCGCGCGCTGTTTGACGGTGTCGGGCACCTGGCCGTAGAGCTGGGATGCCATCATCAAGGCATAACCGCTGTGCGGATCAAGATGCAACGCGGCGTCCAGCCAAGTGGCTACGCGGTCGTAATCGAGATCCTTGAACGGGATGCTGATGCCGGGCTGGTTGTCGAAGGCTTGCAGGTAGAGCAGCAGCATTTGCGCGCTGGCGACGGGTTCGCCGAAACTCGCGGCGCGCAGCCCCGTGATATCGGGCGCCGGGGGCAGGGCTTCGGCACGCGCTGCGGGCGCCGGCTGCAGGCCGTGCCAGAACAGCTGCAGGGCAAACGCGACAACGAGCAACGCTGCGACGACCGGTGGCACGGCACGCAGCTTCCGCTCATCGGTAAAGCCTGCCAGTTTCAGCAATTACAGGCTCCGCCGGTAAAAATCGAACAGGGTGGCCGCTGCCAGCAATCCGATGTAGATCACTCCCTGCGCAGCGATGGCAAGCAGGGCAGAGGGATCGGGTGCGGCATTCACCAGCCAGGCGGTGTCCGTCCAGCGGTCCAGCGCCGGCATCAGATACCCCAGGCCGTCGACCAGTCCGCGGGTGACCTGATGCGACAGCGTATCCTGCCCTGCAACCGGGTTGGCACTCATCAGCCGCATCGCGGTCAGGCTGCGCGCGAGCAGGTAGAAGGCCGCGACGAAACCCGCTGCAGGCAGCAACTGGCTGAAGGTGACGATGCAGAACAGGGACAGCGCGGTAATCAATGCCAGCTCAATGGCCAGCGAGACCGTCCACATCCCCGCTGCGGTTGCCGGCGCCAGTGCCCATAGCGGCAGCGAGAGCAGCACGGCAATGGCGCATGTCGTCAGCATGAATCCCGCAAGCTTGCCGCAGATATAATGAGAACGCGGTACATCGAGCGCGAGCAGTACTTCAAGCCCCTTGTCGTTGAATTCGCGGCTGATACTCGCCAATACGTAGAGGCTGGCGAGGAATACCGCGCACAGCCGCGCCGCAGCCGCATAAAAACCGATCTGGAAGCGCGCGGTTTCGGTGACGGCGAGTTCGCGGATGAACAGACTGGCGCCGAGCAGCACGGCCAGCGTCAACAGGGCGGTGGCCGGAACACGGGTGCG